>CAXIAL010000005.1:0-102168 GCA_964022435.1 uncultured Roseobacteraceae bacterium
TTGGTGTGTGCTGCACAACCTTCTTTGGTTCCGGTGTCGGGACCACAACGCGTGCCACTGGGGCTGCAACTGGTTGTGCAACAGGGGCGACAACGGGTTCCGGAGCTGAAAACAAATTGCTTTCAATCTCGTCATCGATCACGGCGGCCGCATCGTCGACAGGGGCGATTGGATTGCGCACATCAAGCAACAGCGGCTCTGGCCGCTTGCCCGCGGTCAACGATGGCTCCACCCGCATGCCGCCGATGATGACGGGGGCTTCGGGGGCTTTGCGATTGCGAATGGCGTCGGTGATGCGGGCCTTCACCCGATCACCTGTTGGTGCTACGGCATCGGCGACAGGCGCCTGCGCGACCAATTCAGGTTCCGGCATTGGGTCATTGCGTTTCAGAAGCCCGGACAAGAACCCACCAGATTGTTGTACTGGAGGAGCCACCGGTTCTGGCGCAGCCGCAGGAGCGGTCGCGGCAAAAGCAGGCGACGTCATCGGTGGCATTTTACGGCCTGATGCGTCAGGCATCGCCGCAGGGCGCACGGGCATCGCAGGGTTCGCGCGCACGACTGCAGCGGCGCGGGCTTTGAGTTCTGGTTGCGGGATCAGGCGGCGGGCTTCTTCTTCCTCGGCGGCTTGCTGTGCGATAGCTTCGCGGGACAAACGCTGTTGTTCGCGCTTCGCGGCAACAGTGGCCATGCCACCTTGGGCGGCCTTGGCCGACACGGCGGCGGTCTTGCCCAACATACGCAAAATCGCGGCATAGGTCATGATCACGCCAAGCAACAACCAACGGCCAGCGACCCGCAATTCGGGGCGGGTGAAACCAAGCACAAATGACATCAAAGCCAACAGCGCAATGAAGGTCACAAAGCTGAACAATTTGACTGCAAAGCCCGCACCAAACGGCAGAACCGTCAGCACAATTGCTAGCACAGTGTCACCAAACATACCGCCCATGCCAAAGTTCGGCGGCCATGTCGCAGCCGGCGACAAGGTCACGGCATAGATCGACGCCATCGCCACGGCGATTGGTGCAAAAATCAAACGACCAGCCGCGCGTTCCTCGCCCCAATGTCCGGCAAAGCGCACGCCCCATGTCAACAAAATCAACGGCATCGCATAGATGCCGATACCCGCCACCATGATCAGCGGCGCTGCCGTGGACGCGCCAAAGCGGCCCAACCAGTTTTGCACTGGCGCATCAGTCGCGGAAATCCAGCTAGGATCATCGGCAGTATAGCTGCCAACCATCATGGCCATCAAAACGCCAAAAATGATCAAGGCGATGCCAAACAATTCCTTGCCGCGTTTTTCAATTGCGGCTTGCGTATTGCTGTCCAACAATGGGTCGCGGCCACGTGATTGGTAAGATGCCATGCTACTCTTCCTCAGTCGTATAAACAGTCGCGGATCAATTGAAGACCACGCTGCATTTCTTGTGTTGGGGCGACCATGGCCACCCGAATAAATTGTGCGCCCGGGTTTTGCCCGTCCACGTCTTGGCTCAAATATGCGCCCGGCAATGTGCGCACGCCGGTGTCTCGCCACAGCTTGACTGCCGCCGCTTCGCCGTCGGCGACGGGCAACCACAGAAAGAACCCAGCTTCGGGGCCTTCGTAACCAGTGATATCGCCGAAAATCTCATCTGCTATTTTGTATTTCTGTTGATAAAGCGCGCGGCTCTCGATCACGTGCTCATCATCGGCCCATGCCGCTGCCGATACGGCTTGGATCGGACCCGCAACAGGTGCGCCCGCAAAAGCACGCAAGCTACGGATACGCGCAATGCTTTGCGGGCCACCCGCGCAGAACCCTGACCGCAACCCGGGGAGGTTCGAGCGTTTGGACAGGGAATGGAAAATCACGACACGTTCTGGGTCAGCCCCCATATCGCGGGCCACCTGCAACGCGCCAACAGGTGGCGTGTCCCGATAAATCTCGGCGTAACATTCATCGGCAAAAATCTGGAAATCATGTTTTTCGGCCAAACCAATGATGGTTTCCCAATAGGCGCGGTCGGCCACTGCGCCCTGCGGGTTGGCGGGCGAGCAGACATAGGCAATTGCGGTGCGGTCCAGCAATTCAGGGGACAAGCCCGCGAAATCCGGCAGGTTTCCAGACGCTGGTGTCGCGGGCACATAGATCGGGTCGGCATTCACCGACAGCGACGCAACCGCGTAAACTTGGTAAAACGGATTTGGCGTTAGGATCGCCGGTTGCTGCCCATTCTTGGTTTCAGGGCAAAGCGCCATGACGGCGTTATACAGCCCCTCGCGCGTGCCATTGAGGTTGATAATCTCGTTGTCTGCAACGGTCACACCGTAACGACGATCCAGATAGCCGCTGATCGCCGTCAGCAATTCATCAGTGCCGTTGTTGTTCGGATAATTCGCGAAGCCCGCCAAATTGGCCGCAAGAATATCGCCCACAAAAGCAGGGAACGCATGGCGCGGTTCGCCAATCGTCATATTGATTGTCTCCGCCGCCTGTGTCGGCACGTCCAAAAGGGCGCGCAAACGGGGCCACGTCGCAACCGGTAGGTTCGAAAACCGCTCGGGAAAATTCATAACTGCCTCAACATGCGGGATCATTTTCGCCCCGCTTTTGACCAAACTAGCCTAATGAAGGTGCAACTGTCCAGAAAATGAAGCAGATGTTGCGGCTATGCGTCCTGAAAATGTGGCATTTAGGTCAGTGCCTTGGCGACAGCCGCCCCCAAGCGCAGTAGTTTTTCCTCTGACCCTGGTGACCCGTTCAACATTATCCCACACGATGGCGTGCCCGTCGGCAGGGTCAACGACGCCCCCCCCATCAAATTGCCGACCCGTGTGTTGCGCAAGGCCAACAAGTTCTCAATCCGGTAATATTCGGGATCGGTGTTCAGCCGTTCCAAATTCGGTGGCAACGTCGGGGAGCTGGGCATGATCACCGCGTCATAACCCGCCACGGCCTTGGCATAGATGTCGCGAATTTCGCGCAATCTGATCCAGTGGGCCATGTAATCGGCGGCCAAGACCCCCTGCCCTGCCCTGATCCGTTCCAAAATCTGGTCGAACATCTTCTCTGGTGCGGCCTCAACACGGTCTTTCCACCACCCGTAAGCATCGGCGCAATAAAGCGGTCCAGCCATGTCAAACGCATCATGCAAATCGGGGAGTTCGATCTGTTCAACGATGCCACCGGCACCCTTGATCTGCTCAACGGCCTTAGCGAATGCGGCAGCGGGAGCATCGCGTAAGTCATCCATCGCAATGGTCTTGAGCACAGCAAACCTGCGCCCCTTCAAATCAGATTGCGCCAAATCAGCAGGCTTCGCGCCTTCCAATGCTGCCAACATCAGCCCCGCATCCTCGACCGATCGACACAACGGGCCAATGGTATCAAACGTCAAACACAACGGCACGACGCCATTCAGCGACACGCGGCCATGTGTTGTCTTAAGCCCAACAAGATCGTTCCACGCCGACGGAATGCGCACAGATCCCCCCGTGTCCGACCCCACAGCAGCCGCAGCCAAGCCAAAGGCGACAGAGGCGGCAGCGCCCGAACTCGACCCGCCCGGCACCGCATCGGGGTCGTTCACGCTGGGCGGCGTTTCCATCATCGGGTTATACCCTAAACCGCTGAACGCGATCTCTGACAGATGGGTTTTTCCTAGACAAACAAGCCCCTGCGCGGTCGCATTGCGTAACACCTCTGCATCCGCGTCCGGCACACGCCCGTCCATCAGACGCGTGCCCGCTTGGGTCACGATGCCCGCACTATCGACAAGGTCTTTCCAAGACACCGGAACCCCATCCAGCGGGCCTAGCCGCTGACCATTTGCGGCACGGGCGCTCGCCGCTTTGGCCTCTTCTCGTGCGCGATCATGAGTGACGACAGTGTAAATCCGGTGGGACAATTCATGCGCATCAATCGCCGCCAAATAGGTTTCGGTCAGCTCAATCGGATCAATTTCGCCGGAACCAATTCCACGCCCCAAATCCGCCGCCGTCATCCAAAGCCAGTCTTGCATGCTCGTCCCCTCTCGTTTTGTCCACGCTAGCGACACCGCAGCGCATGGACAATCCCACGCGGCTGCCCATATTGAGCAGTATGAAAAACGATTTGATCATTGTGGGTGGCGGGCTGAACGGACCGGCCTTGGCATTGGCCGCGGCGAACGCAGGGTTTTCGGTGACAATCATCGACGCCTTGCCAACGGCCGTGCGATCACTGCGCGATTTTGACGGGCGGTCCTATGCCTTGGCGCTGACCTCCAAGCGGTTGCTACAAGGCATCGGCATTTGGAACGCCGTCGCAGATAACGCCCAACCCATGCGCGAAATTAAGGTCACCGATGGACGCGCCGGCGAGGGTGCCGCCCCATGGATGATGCATTTCGACCATGCCGAAATCGAAGAAGGGCCCATGGGCTTTCTTGTCGAAGATAGGCACCTGCGCGGCGCATTCTTGGCCGCGATGGATAACCACGACTTGATCACACAGATTGACGGGGCGCGGGTTGTTGCGCAATCGACTTCCGCCGATGGTGTTTCCGTGACGCTCGACAATGGTGACACGGTTGCCGGTCACCTCTTGATCGGGTCCGACGGACGCAGCAGTGGCACGGCGGAACGGGCGGGGATCAAACGGATCGGTTGGGGTTATGATCAAACCGCCGTTGTCTGCGCAGTTGAACATGTGAAACCCCATGACGGCATTGCACATCAGTTCTTCATGCCCAGTGGTCCTCTTGCGATTTTACCGCTGACAGGGAACAGGTCATCCATTGTTTGGTCGGAAACAACCACACGCGCGGCAGAGCTGATGACGCTAAATGATGACGCCTTCATTGACGCATTGCGCCCTGCCTTTGGTAGCTTCTTAGGTCAGATCAACCTCACGGGTGCGCGGTTCACCTATCCGCTGGGCCTGACCCTCGCGCAGAGATTTATCGCAGAGCGCACCGCCCTAATCGGCGACGCCGCACACGGAGTGCACCCAATCGCGGGCCAAGGGCTGAATGCGGGTCTGCGGGATGTGGCTGCATTGGCCCAAGTCCTGACAGAAGCCCGCGCACGCGGCGAGGATATCGGTGGGGCACAGCCCCTTGCCCGCTATCAAGAATGGCGGCGGTTTGATACGACCACGCTGGCCTTGGCAACGGACACATTCAACCGGCTGTTTTCCAACGATAACCCGCTACTGCGTGCTGCGCGTGACCTCGGCATGGCCGCGATAAACGCGACCCCGTCTTTGCGCCGCGGGTTCATTCGTGAAGCAGCTGGGCTGACAGGCGAGTTGCCGAGGTTGATGCAAGGCTAACGCGGACTCTACATTTCGCGCTTAAAGTTGGATCGTAGTGGAAATCAGTCCAGCGCGCGCGCTTCATCCAACAACATCACAGGAATGCCGTTGCGAATGGGGAACGCAAGGTTCGCGTTCTTGGAAATTAGCTCTTGTTTTTCAGCATCATAAACCAATGTGCCTCGGGTCTGAGGGCAGATCAACGCCTCTAGCATTTTGGGATCAAAACTGATGTTGCTCATTGCATCATTTCCTTTTCATGGCCGCCACGCAGCGCGAATTCCATCAGCGTTGTGAGCGTTTCGCGACGTGTCGTCAACGATGGGGCCTCGAGCAAGGCTTGTTTGTCTTCGACTTCAAACGGGCAAAGCATCGACAGGGAATTGATTAACAATTCATCTTCGGCGTCCTGCAGACTTTCCCAATCGGTCTGCAAACCATATTCCGTGAAATAACGTTCAAGCGATGCCATAAATGATGGCCTATTAAAGCTATCATCGGTTTCCACCGCGCCCAAATCCCGATCAAACCCGTTCCAATCGACACGACAGCGTTTGTAAGGCGTGAACCCGTCGACTTCGTTCTTGATCCGGAACCGCGACATTCCCGCCAGCGTGATCATATACCGCCCGTCTTCGGTTTCAGAAAACGAACTGATCCGGCCAGCGCAGCCGATGCTATGCAGTTTGCGTTCACCGTCAGCACCATCATAGGGCTGCACCATACCGATCAAACGCGCATCGGTTTTCAGCGCATCATCGAACATCTGCAGATAGCGTGGTTCGAACAAGTGCAACGGCAAGCGCGCACGCGGCAAAAGCAGCGCACCAGGCAGCGGGAACACGGGGATCGTGTCGGGAAGGTCAAAGTTTTTTGTCATTCCCACCAGGTAGGTTGTTTCAACGCTTAGGCAAATATGATCGATGAAAGCTTGCGACGACCGTTCAGCACAACCGGGTCTTTGGCCTCGAGCGCATCGAAAATCGTGAACAGCTCGGCCCGCGCAGCCCCATCATTCCATGCCTGATCACGGCGGAAGCTTTCAAGCAGTTCAGCAACCGCCGCCTCTGCATCGCCATTCGCCATCAACGCGTTGGCCAAATCAATGCGGGCTTGGTGGTTGTCTGGATCAGCCTCAACCAAGGCGCGCAGATCGTCCACTGGACCGGCACCTGCCGCCTTGCGTGCCAGCGTCAGCTGGGCGAATGCCGCTTCCAATGGGGCGGCTGTCGAAATCTCTGCGGGTGCGCCGTTTAGAACGGCCTCTGCCTGATCCAGATCACCCATGGCGATATGCGCACGCACAAGACCACCGGCTGCTTCGGCATGCATCTCGTCTTCCGTCAAAATCGCAGAGAAGGTTTCGATCGCATCGGCATATTCGCCTTCGGCCAGCATCGCCTCTGCCGCTTCAACGGCATCATCGAGACCATTGTCAGGCTCTGGCCCCATGGCCGCAATTTTTTCGATAAAGGCGTCAATTTCGGATGGGGGCAAAGCGCCTTGGAACCCATCCTTGGGTTGGCCGTCGACAAAGGCATAGACCGTCGGGATCGATTGCACCTGCAACTGGCCCGCAACCGCAGGGTTCGCATCCACGTCGATTTTCACAAGCTTCACGCGCCCGCCCGCTTTGGTCACGGCGGCCTCTAATGCGGGGGTCAGGGTTTTACATGGGCCGCACCACGGCGCCCAGAAATCCACGATCACTGGCACGGTTTTGGATGCCTCGACCACATCTTGCATAAACGTGCCATCAGTGCCGTCGATGATCAGATCATTTGGGGCCGTCGGTGTGTCGCCTAAACCAAGCATGTGTGTCTCCTTTTTGCGGTCAGCCCCTTATATGTGGGTAAGTCGGGCAAAGGGGAAGGGCTTTACCCCTGTAAATTGCAGGTTTAGCGTCTGGTTATGACATATACAGTACTGACATACGGCGATAGCAACACCCACGGGACGCCGCCCATGGGATCACGCGACCCTCACCCTCGGTTGGCACGGCGCTGGCCCGTGGTCATGGCAGAGACCAGCGGAGTTGACCTGATCGAAGAAGGTCTGCCCGGTCGCTTGGCCGCAGGACATGGCGACCCGTTTATGGGCGCGCATATGGACGGGCAATTGGGTTTGCGCATTGCGCTGGCAAGTCACGGGCCGATTGATCTGTTGACGATCATGCTTGGATCCAACGACCTGCAAGGCCACCACGGGAAAACCGCAGCACAGATTGCGAGCCATGCGGATGCATTGGTCAAAATGGCGTTGGAGGTCGAGATTCAAGACCGGCACGGCGGGTTTCAGGTGCTGTTGATCTGCCCGCCCGTGGCGATTTCATCTGGCACATTCGCGCCGGATTTCGTCGGGGCAGAAGAAACGTCCAACGCCCTGCCCGCGCTTTATGCGGCCAATGCGCAAAAACGCGGCGTGCATTTCCTGAACGCAGGCGCGCATATCGCCAGCAGCCCAATCGATGGTGTGCATTTTGATGAAGCGGCCCATGAAACGTTGGGCCAAGCGGTGGCGGACCAGATCAAGACAATCCTGATCTGATCCTAAATATTAGCCAGCGCAACGCTTGGCAGCATCTTCTTCGGCGGCGGTGAAACCAAGCAGGCTGAATTTATCAGCCGTTTGGGTGCCACGACCAGACCGCGCGGTCAGCGTCGCATCAGCGCCGCGTTTCATCGCAGCCACAATCTTTGCATCATCCTGCGGAGTTGCAGGCCACGCCCATTCACCTTCGGTAAACAGTTGGAATTTCGTGCCGCTGACGTTCATTTCAGCCGTGGAACCCGATGCGAATGGATAGCCGCCTGTGAACGCAACCTGTCCTTTAACGGATGCGCCTGGACGGTAAAACACCATCAACAGGATTTCGCCGCGACGCACGACAACGGTTTCGCCGTCTCTGGTGTTCACGGTTTCCTTTGGCGCGGATACGGCCCAGCATTCCTTGGGGTTATCTTCTGTAAATACGGACCAATCCGTATTGGCAGCAACGCGATTATTGCTTTCTTTTGCGAACGCGGACCCACCGACCATACAGGCCGCAGCCACGCAAACCATGCGCGAAATATTCAAAATCATAGTTACAGCCTCCAAGCTGTGCTTGCCTCTGGATGTCCCGAAATGCCTTGGTGCATCTTATGGCACCTTTTCGACTAGCGGGATCTGTTTCAACTCGATAGCCATAGGTGTAGCAAAAAACCGCTTGGTTGGGGAAGCCCTCAATTTCATGCGGTCAAATTCTCGCCGATAAAGGAGCCTAAATATGACAGCCCCCGTTGATATGGTCGAAATCTGGCGTGGCGAGATGTTGGAAAGCGTGCACCAAGGACATGCGGTTGTTTGTGACCAAAACGGTGACATCGTGCATGCGTGGGGCGACCCTGCCGCGATGATTTTCCCGCGCTCGTCGTGCAAAATGATCCAAGCCCTGCCACTGTTGGAATCCGGCGCGGGTGCGCACCTGACGACCGAACAGCTCGCCCTGTCCTGCGCATCCCACCAAGGGGCCGCGATCCATACAACTCGTGTGAATGCGTGGCTGGATGATCTGGGGCTGACCGACGCTGATTTCCGCTGTGGCCCCCAATGGCCCGCCGATCAACCAGCCAAGGTTGGTCTGATCCGTGATCATGCAGAACCTTGCCAAGTGCATAACAATTGTTCGGGCAAACACGCAGGTTTCTTGACGCTGAACAAACATCTTGGCGGCGGTGCGGATTACGAAAAGGTCGATCACCCCGTGCAAATGGCAGGCAAGGCCGCGTTTGAGGAGACGACAGGCGAAACCAGCCCTGGTTACGGCATCGACGGCTGCTCTGCCCCGAACTATGCCTGCACGGTGACGGGTTTGGCGCGGTCCATGGCCGCCTTTGCCGCTGCGACCGACGGCGGAAATTTGCGCCAGCAGTCGATGGTGAAATTGCGCAACGCGATGATGACCTACCCTGAGTTGGTCGCAGGAGAGACCCGCGCCTGCACCGAATTGATGCGCGCCATGGGCGGTAAGGTTGCGATCAAGACCGGCGCAGAGGCGGTGTTCATCGCGATCATCCCCGAACTCAAAATGGGTGTCGCGCTGAAAATCGTAGACGGCTCCACCCGTGGGTCAGAGGCCGCGATTGCCGCGATCCTTGTAAAGCTCGGCGTGCTGGATCCGAACCACCCCGCCACCATTGCGCGCATGACCAAACGCATGACAAACTGGCGCGGCATCGAGGTTGGTTTCGCCCGCCCTGCCGCTGCACTGACCTAAAGGAAAACCGATGACATTTACGCTGGCCACTTGGAACATCAACTCTGTCCGTTTGCGCGAGGACCTTGTCGCAACGCTCATGCGCGACGAGGCACCCGACGTGTTGTGCTTGCAAGAATGCAAAAGCCCAGTCGACAAAATCCCCCTCGAACAGTTTCAATCGCTGGGCTACGCCCACATGGTTGCGCGCGGACAAAAGGGATATAACGGGGTTGCGATCCTATCGAAACTGCCGATCGAAGAAGCGGGTGCCGAAGATTATGCATCGCTCGGCCATGCCCGCCATATCGCAGGGCGCTTGGCCAATGGGGTTACGATCCACAACCACTATATGCCCGCTGGTGGTGATGTGGCCGACCGCGAGGTGAACGAGAAATTCGGCCAGAAGATGGATTACCTATCGGAACTGCGCGATGCGTTTTTGGCCGACAAACCGACCAAATCCATCCTTGTCGGTGACCTGAACATTGCGCCACGCGAAGACGACGTTTGGGACCACAAGAAACTGCTCAAGGTCGTTAGCCATACGCCCGTCGAGGTCGCGGCCTTGGCCGAGGTGCAAGCCGCTGGCGATTGGGTCGATGTGACCCGCGCCGACATCCCCGAAGGCAAGCTATACAGCTGGTGGTCCTATCGCGCCAAAGATTGGGACGAGGCCGACAAAGGCCGTCGTTTGGATCACGTCTGGGCCACATCCGACATCGCCGCATCGGCCCATTCCAGCCGTATTGTGCGCCATGTGCGGGGCTGGGAAAAGCCATCTGACCATGCGCCCGTGTTTGCGACGTTTGATCTGTAAATGGTTACCGCCAGCGCCCTGTTGTTCACAGCCCTAATGACTATCGCGGTCGGGTTCCAAATCGCGCTCGCATTGGGCGCGCCTTGGGGTGAGCGGGCGAACGGCGGGCGTTGGCATGGCACGTTGCCTAAACCAATGCGCGTCGCGGCCGTGGTACAGGGATGCGTCCTGTCGTCCCTCATCGCCGTGGTGCTTTCCCATGCGGGTTTGATCAACTGGGCCGTGCCCGCGTGGGCCATCTGGAGCGTCGTAGGTATCAAGGCGTTATCATCCATCATGAACATCGCCACCCCGTCGGCCAAAGAACGCAGGCTTTGGGCCCCAATCGTCACGCTGTCCTGCATCAGCGCGGCAATCGTCGGGTTTCTTGTGTAAGCTGCGCCAATTGCCTATATGGGCGGCTTAGCCACTTGAAAGGTGTCCGCCATGACCCCCGCTGCCCCAATCACCCCTGATATGCTGACCGTTCCGCGCAAGGAAACGGGCGGTGTGCCGAACCTTGTGGGCATGACGCGTGATGCAATGCGCGAGGCGCTAATCGCCGTGGGCACACCTGAAAAGCAAGCCAAAATGCGCGTCGGCCAGATTTGGCAGTGGATTTACCATTGGGGCGTACGTGATTTTGCGCTGATGACGAACCTCGCCAAAGATTACCGCGCCATGCTGGCCGAAAACTTTGTGGTCGCCGTGCCAGAGGTCGTGACCCGTCAAGTGTCCGAAGACGGCACCCGAAAATACCTTGTGCGCATCGCAGGCGGGCATGAGGTCGAGGTGGTGTATATCCCTGAAACCGACCGTGGCACCCTGTGCATTTCGTCCCAAGTCGGGTGCACGTTGACCTGTTCGTTCTGCCACACAGGCACCCAGAAACTGGTACGCAATCTGACAAGTGCAGAGATTATCGGACAGGTTTTGGTGGCCCGCGACGACCTAGGCGAATGGCCTGAACAAGGCGCGAAAAACGTCGAAGGGCGTTTGCTGTCCAACATCGTTTTGATGGGCATGGGTGAGCCGCTTTATAACTTTGAGAACGTGCGCGACGCGATGAAGATCGCGATGGACCCTGATGGCATCCAACTATCGCGCCGCCGCATTACCCTGTCGACATCCGGTGTCGTCCCAGAGATTGCGCGCACCGCGCAGGAAATCGGCTGTCAGCTCGCTATTTCGTTTCACGCCACCACCGACGAGGTCCGCGACAAGCTCGTGCCAATCAACAAACGCTGGCCGATTTCCGACCTGATGGACGCCCTGCGCGCCTATCCAAAGGTCAGCAATTCGGAACGGATCACATTCGAATACGTCATGCTTGAAGGTGTGAATGACACCGACGAAGACGCCCATCGCCTGATGAAATTGATCGAAGGTGTGCCTGCGAAAATCAACCTGATCCCATTCAACGAATGGCCGGGCGCGCCGTATAAGCGGTCGTCGAACAACCGCATCCGCGCCTTTGCCGACATTGTACATAACGCGGGCTATTCATCGCCAGTGCGTCGTCCCCGTGGCGAAGACATCATGGCCGCTTGTGGTCAGCTGAAATCCGAGACACAGCGCGAACGCAAGTCTCGGGCGCAAATCGCCGCCGAGCTGGAACAATAGGTCTTGGGCGTTTGGTGCGGTCGTCGCCATAGCACGATCTGAATTGTTGTAGCGCAGTTCATTGCGACATAGTCTTGCTGCGTGAGACATGTAGATCATCGCAGCTGTGCAGATAATGAACATTGTCGTAGGAAATGACACGATGGCGCGCAACAAGACCGTAGTTTCAGCTAAGGAAGCGATGCCCAAAGACGGCAAGCCCACCTTGAAAACCATTGCCTTGATGAGCGGACTGGCCGTTCCGACGGTTTCCCGTGCTCTCAATGATGCACCCGATATCGGGGCAAAGACGAAAGAGCTGGTGCGCAAAATTGCCGCCGACATCGGTTATGTGCCTAACCGTGCCGGCGTCCGGCTACGCACTGGGCGCACGAATGTGATCAGCCTTGTCATTTCAACTGAACATGAAAATCATACTGCGCGCATGATTTCTTCCATCGCGGCAGGCTTAGACAACACGCGTTTCCACCTGAACGTGACCCCATATTCACCGCAAGACGACCTTCTTAAACCAGTGCGCTATATCGTGGAAACCGGATCTGCGGACGCGATCATATTGAACCAGATTGAACCAGACGACCCTCGGGTGTCTTATCTCATGGAACGCAAGTTTCCCTTTGCCACGCATGGTCGCAGTAATTGGGCCGACAAGCATCCCTATTGCGATTTTGACAATGCCGCTTTTGGTCGTATCGCCAGCGCCAAACTTGCGGCGCGCGAACGCAAAGCCATTGCAATGATCTGCCCTCCGCTCCAACAGAATTATAGCCAGCATATGCTTGAAGGGTTTCAAGACGGTGCGGTCCAAAACAACCAAACTATGAAACGAATTGAAGGCATCACCAGCGATGACCCGCCAGTCACCTTGGCACCGTTTCTAGAGGATTATCTGCGCAAAAATCCCGAAACAGACGCGATTATCGCACCCTCGTTGGGGTCGGCTATGGCGAGCGTTGCAGCGGCAGAGGCGCTTGGCAAAAAAGTAGGGCACGAAATTGATGTCGTGTCCAAAGAACGCACAGCAATATTAAAAATTCTCCGCGCCGATATTCTAACAGTGTCAGAAGCAGTCGGTGAGGCCGGTAATTTTTTGGCAAAGGCGGCAATCCAAGCCGTGCGCGAGCCCGATCTGCCGCCAATGCAATTTTTAGAAGTTCCTAACCCCGATTAACGATCCGGCAGCGCGCCGCGTTTCTCGCCTTTGCCTTCCCAATTGTCCAAAGCTTCAATCGCCTCTTCGGCGGTTTCGACGAATTTGAACAGGTCAAGGTCTTCGGCGGAAATCGTGCCCGCGTCAGCAAGGTTTTCCCAGTTGATGATGCCACGCCAGAAGTCCTCGCCAAACAACAAGAACGGCACGCGCTGCATACGTCCGGTCTGGATCAATGTGAGGGCCTCAAATGTTTCGTCCAATGTGCCGAACCCACCTGGGAACACGGTGATCGCCTTGGCACGCATCAGGAAATGCATTTTGCGTGTCGCGAAATAGTGGAAGTTAAAACACAATTCAGGCGTCACATATTCGTTGGGCGCTTGCTCATGCGGTAGCACGATGTTCAAACCAACAGACCGGCCACCTGCATCAATCGCACCGCGGTTGCCCGCCTCCATCACGCCCGGACCGCCGCCTGTCACAACAACGTCTTCACGCCCGCCAGTTTCCATCGATCGCTTTGTCATCAGTTCGGCAAAGCGCCGCGCCTCGTCGTAAAATTTAGAGAGGTCGGCTAGCGTTTTGGTCCGTGCGGAATCCTTTTTTGCTGGTTCAGGGATCCGTGCGCCGCCAAACATCACAACGGTGCTGTCCACACCGGCCTCGTCCATCAATAGCTCCGGTTTCAGTAATTCCAGCTGCCAACGGACAGGGCGCAACTCATCACGGCACAGGAAATCCTCGTCGGCAAAGGCCAGTCGATATTCCGGTGCGCGTGTCTGCGGCGTGTCTGGCACGTGCAACGCCTCAGCGCGGTCTTCACCGCTGTGGCGGAACGGATGTTTGCGGGTGTCTTTCATTGGGAACTCTTCCTATTGCCTGTTTTCGTTACATTTGCCGCAAATCGCCCAAGATGCAAACATTGCGCGCACGTCCGCGCCAAAGTATAGCGTCGCGTAACACGTCACACCAAAGGAGCCTGCCACATGTCCAACGCAGCACTAGAAACCGCCATCGAAGCCGCATGGGATGCGCGCGATACCATCACCATCGACACGCAGGGCGAGGTCCGCGAGGCGATCACCGACACGATGAACGCGCTCGATTCCGGTAAGCTGCGCGTGGCAGAGCGTCTTGAGAACGGCGACTGGCATGTGAACCAATGGGCAAAAAAGGCGGTTCTGTTGTCTTTCCGTCTGAACGACATGGAACAGATTTCCGGCGGCAACGGCGACACGTCTTGGTGGGACAAAGTTCCTTCCAAATTCGCAGGCTGGGGCGACAACCAGTGGCGCGATGCGGGCTTCCGCGCTGTGCCTGGCTCTATCGTGCGCCGCTCTGCATACATCGCGCCAGGTGTTGTCCTGATGCCATCTTTCGTGAACTTGGGCGCCTACGTCGACGAAGGCACGATGGTTGACGGCTGGGCCACTGTTGGGTCCTGCGCACAGATCGGCAAAAACGTGCACCTGTCCGGCGGCGTAGGCATCGGTGGCGTTCTGGAACCAATGCAAGCGGGTCCAACAATCATCGAAGACAACTGCTTCATCGGTGCACGTTCCGAAGTTGTCGAAGGCTGCATCATTCGTGAAGGGTCCGTTTTGGGCATGGGCGTTTACATCGGCCAGTCGACCAAGATCGTCGACCGTGAATCCGGCGAAGTCTTCTATGGCGAAGTACCGCCCTACTCCGTTGTTGTCGCGGGTTCCATGCCATCCAAGAACGGCATCAACCTGTATTGCGCCGTGATCGTGAAACGCGTGGATGCAAAGACACGTTCCAAGACTGGCATCAACGAGCTGCTGCGCGACTGATGATCCTGAGCCGCACCATTGCCCGTCGCAGAATTGCGGCGGGGACCAATCCCAGCTGGTTTGGCGCATGGGGTTTGGTCGCGGCGGATGCGGTATTGTTTTTTACACTTGCTGGCTTGTCCGCCCCGATGATCGTGGGCGGGCTGGCCGACACCAAAGGCGCCTGGGTCTATATCGCGCTGTTCGCGATCTATTTCATTCCGATGCAAGGCGTGCTGATTATCTCGGCGCTATGGGCCGCGAAATCACGTTGGGTCGATGACCCGCCACAGGCTTAGCGCCGCGAATAGGCCACGCCGAACCACTTGATCAACAGCTCTTCATAAGTGCCGTTTTCGCGCAGGCGCAACATGGCCTGATCCACATCTTCGCGCAGGGTGCTGCCCGTCGGGAATACCATGCCATAGTTCTCAGGGCGGTAGACGCGTTCTAGCAGCTGGGCTTTCCCCTTGCCGCGCGTGCGCACGTAATAGGCCAAGATCGGGCCGTCAAAGACGACGGCGTCCAGTTCACCCGCTTCAAACGCAACAAGCAAGGATTCCAGATCATCATAACCGCCATGCCCGATCCCGCGCTGATCAAGGTAATTCTCTGACGTGGATCCTGCAATTGTACCAACAGGACGGCCATCAAGATCGTTGATGTTTTCAATATTGCTTTGGATCGCGTTGATCGTCAGAGCCGCCGTGATTTGCGCCACAAAGATCGACACGATGAACAGGCTGGACACCACAAGAATCGTCGCAGAGAAACGTCCGCCACGGCTTTGCGGCATGCGCTCTTCGAACCCGCCGTTCACGACAAGGTTCAGCGCCCACCAGAATGCAGGGAAGGCCGCATCGCGGGCCTTGCGGTCGAAATAAGGTTGCTTGTGCCGTTCAAACACCCACATCAGCATGCCGCCGCCAAACAGCAGCGCCAATGCGCCAAGAATGGCAAGCCCGATTTGGCGCGTGAACAACGCCTTAAGCATGGCCGTGCTGCCCATGTCTTGGGTCGGCATCATGACCTGCACGCCGCTTTCAAAAATCGGCTGCGAGAAATCCATCATCCGCTCACGATCAGCAGTGATAGAGATGTTGGCGATAGCCGCATCAACATTGCCGTCTTGGACCGCGCCAAGCATTTCGCCAAAGCCATCCTTACGGTCATAGGTCATCGATAGGCGTAGCTCGTCGGCAACGGCCTCGAGCAGGTCGATGCTAAACCCGGTATCAACGCCGTCGATCACCATAGAAAACGGGGGGCGCGTGACTGTGGAGATCGTCAATTCACGTACAGGTTGGGCCTGCGCCAATCCATATCGTGATCGCAATAAGCGCCCGAATTATGCCGTTCATTGTCCCACCCATTCTTGTCGTGCGCCGTACATTGTGTCAAATGACGGATATTGACAAGTAATCAACCCCTAATCGCGTCAAAAAAGGTGCCAAAATGACCAAAAAGCCAAGCCGCCAAAAGGTATTCACCTTGCTTGTCGAAGTCGGTCGCAGCACCGATGATGGCCTGCCCAAAGACGCTACTGGCGCTGCATTGATGTGTTATGCATCCGGTGTCGACGAGGCAGAAGCGGTCCGCGAAACGGTTGCTATCCTAAAGCAAGCGAATCTGTCCCCACTGGATGTCAGCGGTTACGGCACGTTGGATGAACGCCTTGCAGAAGGCCATGATATTCCTAACGAAGAAAAAGAGCTGATGCAGCGTGCCTTGGATGAAAATAGCGTGATCGTCGCGCAGATGACGCCGTTTTTCGATCAAGCTTAGGCTGATAGAAGATGACGTAGTGTCATTGTCTCATAGTCATGTAACAATGGCACAAGATCACTGGCCAGCCGTGGCATCAATTCAGGCGGCAACGTCGAAAGCACGCTGTGTTTGCGCAAGCTTGGATCAGCCCGCAAACTCGTGACATCCAATCCTTCAAACACCAATCCAGCAACACGCATGGGCGCTGCGCAGTCCAAAAGCACCTGCCAATACCGATAGGTCAAACCACAAGCCGCCTCGCGGGTATTTTCCCCTTCGGACAAATGACCTGCACGCATTGCAACTGTGTCAGTGCCGAACAAGTATTCAACCTCCGTCCCCGATGCTTGCAGTCGCTGGTTGCCCGAAACGATCATATCTTGGCGCAGCCCGTGATAGGGTGCACGCAACGTCAGCGGGGCAAAGCGGCCGCGCGCTGGCAACAGTGCAGACCCACACCAGCGGACCTGTGCAACATCGCCCAGCGCGGTGACAACCATTTGTCCAGCACGCAACGCACTAACCGCGACGGGACCTGTTGGCGTATCCACCATTGTATCTGCACCCAAGGTCGGCAAAACGCCAATCGGCATGATTTCATCAGCAATCGCAACAAAGGAAGCTCCAGAATTGACAGAACAATGATGGGTATCCGTCATCATCCGCTGCACATCATTCAGCGACATCGGCAATGGTGCGACAAGTTCCATAAACGCTGGGGCGCTGTCACCCACTTCGAGCGCCAGAACACCGCGGCGCGCGGGGGCATCCCATGTGTAAGTGACAGTCACGCTTGCTTTTACTGTCACAACATCTGTGAGCAGATCAAAGTCTCGGCGCTCGTTGCCCTGCCATCGCGTCAATCGCAGCACGCCGTGATTGTCCAACGTCAATGTCAGACCGGACGCCCAAGGATGGGATGACCCAAAATTCAGCAGCATTTGCCGCCCACCGCGCGGATCGGATGCAAATTCCATCATCAATGTGCCGCGCGGCATGATGGTCTGTAAATCAGCCTGCGCGAAATTAGGGCGTTCCAACCCTGCTGGGCTAAACACCCCACCAAATTCGTCGCGCAGACCGATCCAGCTCATGCGGCATCCGCCAAAAGCAGTCGGGCCTCATACCCACGTAATGTGCGTCGCGCGGCAGGGCTATAGCCCTCGCCGGTTATGCGGTTCAGCTCTGGGAAAAGCGCGCAGATTTCATCAACGATGTCTTTCTCAAATAACTTATGCGTCTGTGGTCCCGGCAAGAAACTTTCCGTTGCGAGCCCGCCGGACCAGACAACCTGATGTTCGTCAAACAGGATATGGACATAGGTCACGCTGCCGCCTTCGACCTGCTGGACCGACGTGCCGTTGATCAGATCCTTGGCCGCGACCAGCACTTCGTCTTCGCCGAATAACATGTTGGTCAGATAGTCGTGGACCAAAACGCGGTGTTGCGGTGACACCAAAATCGTATCGTGGTCGCCAAAAGCATCCGCGGCAATGCGCACCGGTGCCATCGCGCCAACGGCGGGCACTTCACGTTGACCGACCCACCGCAATTCTTTCGGACCATTGTCCATGGTCAAAACCATGTCGCCTTCTTTCAGGTTTTCAACTGCGACGTCACCTTCGGGCGTGCTGATCAAGGTGCCCGCAACAAAACAAGGCACAACATCAACTGTGACAAATCCCACATCTGTCTGAAGCGTATTGCCGCTCTCATCAACTGCTTCGACCTCATACGTGAATGAAACGGTTTCTTCATCTGCGTCGCCGGCAATATCAAGCGTGCCATCCGCAAGCAGCGTCACAGTTTGACCCGTTTGCAGCGTCACACTGCCACCAACCGAAATCGCGACACCGTTCACATGCGTGATCTGCAACGACCCAGTTGTCGCGTTCACATCATTGCCAAGCACATCGATATTCTTTGTGCCAGTCACCCCCATCGTCAGGGAATCGTCTATTGCCACCAAAGTCGTTTGAAGACTATCGCCAGCAATCAATAGGTTTGAATCGTAGCTACTGTCAGACGTGTCTGCGATTCCGATGCGAATGGCATTCGGAACGCCTGACATCACCGGAATTGTCAGCGTCATCGTAACGGTAAAACCGTCCATTTCAGTGTTGAACTGATCGGAAGTGTTATCGTTATAAAGATTGACGTTATCAACTTGGTTCACCCCCCCAACAGCAGTCGCATCACCTGTGACTGACAAGGGGACATGAGTTCCGTTGATCCAAACACCCACAACATCGTTATAAAGCGAGTTCGAATATTCGGGAAATTCGTCGGACGAGAAAACGAATTGCATCGTCATGACATCGCCTGTCGGAATGAACGTCACATCCAGATAAGAGGCATCATAAGTCTGTGCACCAGCAATCGCGTTAAAGTCAGCCTGACCATTTGCACCGCCTGAGTTATAGCCTGTTGACGTCGATTGATTTGATTGACCGTTGGAATTGGTGAACCATGTCGCCGCCCCGGTCGATAGAATGACGCCCGTATCCCCGGGGGTTACACCCGGCGCAATGGAATCGCCGCCAGAATAGGTCGCAGACGAATAGCTCGACCCAGAATAGGTCGCGCCAAGCACGGTAACACCGTCGCCAAAAATCGTCTGTGCCATCTGCGTTGCAGATGCACCTGTATTATAGTTCAGCTCGGATGCTGCAACCATGTCTCTTGGCTCGCGCCATTACAGGCCCGTTAACAAGGGTATTCCCAAACGCGGATTTTCATCCGTCATCTATATGTTGTGGCACACTGCTCGTACCAACACCCATTATTGGGTTTTGCCCTGCCTCGGGTCATTTATTAACATTAGGTTACTCCAATTTTTTCGTTTAAAAGAAGGGATTTATGAAGCACTTCTAATGTTAGCACTGCAACCTGTGACACGGATGCCACAACTGCGACTTGCACAGACGTGGCCTTCACGCTAGCCAAACCGTGTAAAACAAGGAACTTTCGATGCCCGTGAATACCGATCCCGTCGCCCTTACTGCCGCCCTCGTGCGCTGTGAAACCGTCACACCTGCTGAAGGTGGTGCTTTAGTTCTTTTAGATCAGGTTTTGACCGACGCGGGCTTTGACTGCACACGGGTGGACCGCAATGGGATATCCAACCTTTACGCGCGCTGGGGCCGTAAGGGGGCGAACCGCACGTTTGGGTTTAACGGCCATACCGACGTGGTGCCATTAGGGGACGAGGCCGCTTGGACCATGCCCCCCTTTGGGGCCGAGATCAAAGACGGGTTTATGTATGGGCGCGGTACAACGGACATGAAATCCGGCGTTGCAGCCTTTGCCGCAGCCGCGATTGATTTCGTGCAAAACACACCGCCGGACGGCGCGGTTGTCTTGGCGATCACCGGCGACGAAGAGGACGTGGCTCTGGACGGCACCGTCGCCCTGCTCGACTGGATGGACGCACAGGGCGAGGCGATGACCGTATGTCTGGTCGGCGAACCCACCTGCCCTGACGTGATGGGCGAAGCCATGAAAATCGGGCGCCGCGGGTCGCTGACCGCGTGGATCACCTTGACCGGCGTGCAAGGCCATTCCGCCTATCCGCACCGCGCCAACAACCCGCTTCATGCAGGGGCAAAATTGCTGGACCGCTTGGCGTCGCACGAAATGGATCAGGGCACGGACCACTTTGATCCGTCGTCATTGGCTGTAGTCACGATCGACACCGGCAACCCAGCCACAAACGTGATCCCTGCTCAAATGACCGCAGCTGTGAATATTCGGTTCAATGACCAACATTCCGGCGCATCCGTATCAGCTTGGCTGAAAGCCGAAGCAGATAAAATCATGGAAGAGACGGGCGTGACCGTGGATATGAAAATCAAGATTTCCGGCGAAAGTTTTATCACGCCGCCAGGTGAATTGTCCGACCTCATTGGCGCGGCGGTTTTTGCTGAAACGGGTGTGCAACCGGATCTGTCTACATCGGGCGGCACGTCTGACGCGCGTTTTGTAAAGAACCATTGTCCCGTTGTCGAATTTGGTTTGGTAGGTCGCACGATGCACCAAGTTGACGAGCGTGTTGCTGTGGATCAGATCGGGCAGCTTAAGGCGATATATGGACGCATTCTGGCTGACTATTTCGCTTAACCCCATAGCCAGTGCGTGCTAGGGCATTGGCTATGAAACAGATCCCATCAAAAGCCGAAATTCTGCAGTGGATTTCAGAGCATCCGACCAAAGCCGCCAAGCGCGATATTGCCAAAGCATTCGGGATCAAGGGCGCTCAGCGCATTGATCTGAAACGCGTGCTGCGCGAGTTGGAGGACGAGGGCCGTCTGACCAAGCGCAAGTCGAGCTATCGAGATGCCGAAGAGCTGCCGCCTGTGTCCGTGTTGGAGATTACCGGCACCGATGATGATGGCGATTTGTTTGCACGCCCGTTGGAATGGGCAGGCACCGGGGCCGAGCCTGTGATCATGATGCTGATGCGTCAGGGTGATCCGGCTTTGGGCAAGGGCGACCGTTTGCTTGGCCGCTTGACCGTCGATCCAACAGAACACTTCAGCCACACCGCCCGCATGATCCGGCGGATTGGCGAAAATCCATTGCGCATCTTGGGAATTTTTCGTGCTGGGTCCGAAGGTGGCCGTGTACTGCCGATTGATAAAGGATCCGATAAGCAGTGGACCGTTGCGGCGGGCGCAGTTGGTGGGGCCAAGGACGGCGAGTTGGTGGAAGCCGAGCAGGCTGGCCCCAAAGGCCGCATGGGTCTGCCAAAGGCGCGCATTGTCGCGCGGTTGGGTGATCCGACCCAAGCACGCGCCGTGTCCCTGATTGCGATACATCAGCATGGTATTCCTGATCACTTTCCTGACGAGGTTGTCGCCGAAGCCGACGCTGCCAAACCAACCGCGCTGGGCAAGCGCACTGATCTGCGCGACATGCCATTGGTCACAATTGATCCATGGGACGCGCGTGACCACGATGATGCCTGTTATGTCGAAACCCATGACAACGGCGACATGACCATTTGGGTCGCTATTGCCGATGTCGCCCATTACGTGACGCCCAATTCGGAATTGGACCGCGAAGCGCGTAAGCGCGGCAATTCCACCTATTTCCCTGACCGCGTTGTGCCCATGTTGCCCGACCGTCTGTCCGGCGATCTATGTTCCTTGCACGAAGGGGTCGAGCGCGCCTGTTTGGCCGTCGCCATGCGCATCGACGCGGATGGCAATAAGGTCGCGCATGAATTCCACCGTGCCTTGATGAAATCTGCCGCGTCGTTGAATTACGAAGAGGTGCAGGCCGCCGTGGATGGCGCGCCAAACGACAAGGTCGCGCCCCTGCTCGATAAGGTGATCCGCCCACTTTACGCCGCATATGCTGCGTTGAAAAAGGCACGGGCAGTGCGCCAACCATTGGAGCTGGACCTACCCGAACGCCAAATCGTGTTGGATGACGATGGCAAAGTATCTGCCGTGAATTTCAAGGACCGTTTGGACGCGCATCGATTGATCGAAGAGTTCATGGTGCTTGCCAATGTCGCGGCCGCCGAAACGCTGATCGAAAAGAAAGCATCGCTTTTATTCCGCGTGCACGAAGAGCCAAGCCCAGAGAAGTTGGACGCCTTGCGCGAGGTTGCCAATGCGTCGGGCTTGCAACTGGCCAAGGGCCAAGTGCTGCAAACCGCACATTTGAACCGATTGCTGGCACAGGCCCGTGATACTGAACACGCAGAGCAGGTGAATATCTCGACCCTGCGGTCCATGACACAGGCGTATTATAACCCCGAAAACTTTGGCCACTTTGGGCTGGCGTTGAAGGCCTATGCACATTTCACGTCCCCGATCCGCCGTTACGCAGACTTGATCGTGCACCGCGCATTGGTCGCGTCCCATGGCTGGGGCAAGGACGGGTTGTCGCCTTGGGATGTGGAACATTTGGCTAACACGGCCAAGAAGATTTCGGACACCGAACGCCGGTCGATGGTGGCGGAACGCGATACGACCGACCGCTATCTTGCGTCGTTTTTGTCAGAGCGGATGGGCGTCGAAATGCCCGGTCGCATTTCCGGCATCGCCAAATTCGGCGTCTTTGTAAAACTCGACGAAACCGGTGCCGATGCGCTGGTGCCGATCCGCACGCTTGGCACGGAATATTTTGACTTTGATGCAGAAAGCCAAACGTTGATGGGGTCCAATTCCGGCATCATGATCGGGCTGGGGCAACCAGTGGTCGTCAAACTGTCAGAAGCCACACCGTTGACCGGCGGTTTGACCGCAGAGCTGATCACATTGAACGACCGCGCTATGCCACAAGGCCAATCACGCGGGCGTGGCAAGCCACCGCGCCGCAAGGTCGGGTCGTCGAAAAAGAAGGCCGCGAAAACGGCGCGCAAGGTCAAACGCACCCGCCGTTAAAGGTGATAGGTCAGAATTGATTTGATCAACATGCCGGGGCGCGCTGGGTCGATCTGCGATGGATCATCAAAGTGGATTGCACGTGTGCCTTCGACCCGATCCATGTCGGGAAACGCCGTGCTGAAATCCGCGATTAACGACGCTTGGCAATGGGTATAAAGCGCGAAGCCGCTAGTCTCTGGCGCGCCAATGCGTAGCGACGCACCAGCATGTTTCGATGTCACATAGGCGGGCTGGCCCCAGCACAATACCTCTTGTACTTCGCCGATTTGGGGCAGGTCTGCTGCTACAGAAACGATAAGCCGCCGCAGATTTTGTGCGCCCGTTGGCAATGCGTCAAATGCAGCCTGATTTTCAGGGGTCACAGCAGGGCCTCGTTCACGCGGATGACATAATCTGCAAGCACGGCATCAGCCCGCAACGCATCCCCTAAGAGGGTTGGAACTGGCGTCGCCATGATCCCACCTAGCTGCGGCGCAATACTGGCATCAGCGGCGGTCGGTCTATCACCAAAAAGGAACGGCCCTGTCAGGCTGTCGCGGATCGCGGTTAGATCCAATTGCGCACGGGCCAAACGTTCCTCTGGTGTGAACCGCGCGATGCCCATCTGATACAGGCTGCGCACAGTTGGTCTGCGGATCGAGTTCGTGATGATGCCGCGGATCGGGCGCGGGATGTCCGCAAAATAGGTGTCGCGGATAATTGGCCAAACGGAATCATCGGCCCAACGATCATAGACGACATGGAAATACAGATGCTCTTCGGCCATCCGGATCATGGCGCGGGATTGAGCGCGTTCCTGCGCGGTCAGACCCTCATCAAAGTCGGTGCCACGCGCCTCTAACCATGCGCGGATATTATCGCTGTTGGCGATCAATTCTCCATCCGCACGGATCACGGGCAGCTTCGCCATGGGCATTTTGCGCGGGTCGGTTAGGACAACGGGCGTCCATTTTTCGCCTGCCATATTCAGCAGCATCATCGCCTTTACACAAAATGGGCTGGCCGTGGCTTGGCCAAACGAGGGGCCGTAAGTCATCAGTTCGATCATTGGGTTTATCCTTTTTGCTGACACCCAACCTAATGCAGTTTACTGTCACTTTATGTCAGTAATGATCTGGTAACTAAAATTATGTCCCGCTCAAACCGTCTTATGCAACTTATGCAATCCCTTCGTCGCCACGCGCCACCCGTCACGGCCCAACAACTGGCTGATGATACCGGCGTGTCACTGCGCACGTTGTATCGCGACATCGATAGTCTGCGTGGTATGGGGGCCATCATCGATGGGACCGCCGGCTTTGGTTATATACTCGAAGAGGACGCGGCCCTGCCGCCCATGATGTTCGATGACGAAGAGATAGAGGCGTTGGTTTTGGGCCTGCGCGACGTGCAAGCCATCGGCAGCCCCGATCTGGCGAAGGCCGCGACAAATGCGTTGACAAAACTACAAGCCCGCCTGCCCGCCAAGCAAGCGCACCGGTTGAAACACGCTGTGCTGACGGTCAAACGGTTCGATCCTGTGCCAAAGCCGCTGATCGATTTGCGTGCCCTGCGTCAAGCCACTTGGGACGAGACGACTGTCGAAATCGCTTATGTCGATAAAACGGGTGCGGCAACGCAGCGTAAAATCGACCCGCTGTCGATCACCTATTTCCAAGAAAGTCATTGCCTGATCGCACAGTGCCATCTGCGCCAAGCCCCCCGCGCGTTCCGGCTTGATCGGATTCAAAGTATGACCGTGACAGAAGATAGTTTCCGCCCCCGCCGCATTCCAATGTTGCGCGACGCGATTGCGGGATTTCAGGCCTATGATGCCAAGCGCGCAGGCGAGAATCCGCGCCCGAAATGATCGGCTCTTTTCGCGACTGCATCATCAGATAAGCTGCAAACATAGGTTCAGTTATTTGGTGTCCCATTTTGTTACTTAAGTCCATCTCGCTCGCATTGGCCGTTGGTTTTAACCCCTTAGCCATGGGCACGGCCCCACCCGAATTGGTCCAAGTGCAGTCGAACGGCTTTGCCACATGGGTCGCCAATTTCCGCAGCCGCGCGTTGCGTGCAGGCATCACAGACCGGACATTCAACGCCGCCTTCGCGGGAGTGCAGTATCTACCCGACACCATCCGGCGCGACCGGAACCAATCTGAATTCGTCAAACCCATGTCCGAATATATGGCCACCGCTGCTTCTGATCTGCGTGTCCGAGGTGGCCGTGCAATGCTGCGCAAACATGCGCGGCTATTGGCGCGGATCGAAGCAAGCTACGGAATTGAGCCCCATGTCGTCGTCGCCTTTTGGGGTATGGAAAGCAACTATGGCAAGCGGCGTGGCGACACCCCGTTGATAAGCACGCTGGCCACGTTGGCATTCGATGGACGAAGGGGCCGCTTCTTTGAAAAGCAGCTGATCGCAGCGTTGAAAATTCTGCAACGCAGGGACATCGCGCCATCACAAATGACCGGCAGTTGGGCGGGAGCCATGGGGCATACGCAATTCATCCCCTCGACCTTCGACGCCTATGCCGTGGATTTCACGGGCGACAGACGGCGCGATATTTGGTCGGATGATCCTAGCGATGCGCTCGCATCCACTGCGGCCTATCTCAAACGGTTCGGGTGGCGCAAAGGGCAACCATGGGGCGTCGAGATGCGTCTACCCCGCGGGTTTGATTACGGGCGGAGCAATCGGTCGGTGAAAATGTCGCCCGCGCAATGGGGGCAGCTTGGTGTCCGCGGCACAAACGGGCAGGTCGTGCCGAACTATGGCATCGCGTCCCTTATCACCCCAACCGGCGGGCGCGGGCCCGCGTTTCTGGTATTCCGCAATTTCGACGTGATCAGCCGCTACAACAATGCCGAAGCATATATGATTGGCGTCGGCAGGTTATCTGACAGGCTACGCGGCATGGATCGGTTGCACACGCCCTGGCCCGCCGGGGAACGCGAACTGTTCCGCGCAGAGCGGCGCGAATTACAACAACGATTGACAGCAGCGGGTTACAATACTGGAGGCATAGACGGCAAGGTTGGCCCCGCGACGCGACGCGCCATTCGGGCATACCAACGCGCCGTAGGATTGCCTGCCGATGGCTTTGCGTCTTTGTCGCTGCTGGAACGCCTGCGCTAATTACAGCTGCCGTTCATGCAAGCAGTCATATCATCCAAGACGGCTTCGGAAGGCTCGGGGAAGATGTTACCGCCACATGGCGAAGCTTCAATCGTGATTGCCCCATCCGCCACCTTGGCAAACATCAGTGATGCAACATTTGGTGCATGGCTACCGCACCATGGCCCCGCACAGGTTGGCAGCAGTGTCATCTTTCCAGAGTAGTAGCTGGCGAATCCGGCAGGCGACAAACTGTGCCCTTTGAAGATTGCGGGAATAGGAACAGCGGGGCCGCGATCATTGTTGCCCACGCCTTGCGGCAAAAGTGCTGGATCAAAATCAAGGGTTCCATAAAGCACGTAATAGGTGTCGTCTGAATCCGCCGCATCTTGAAAGCTTCGCTTGGGGTCCGCCATAATACAAGACAACGCAGATACCTGCCCTGCAAACATCGTCAGGGCGATTGTCAAAGCTGCCGTTTTCATAACTTCACCTCAAACTCATTTAACACTTTCTCGTAAACAGCCCGTTTAAACGGCACAATATTTGCAACAAGATCCTCTTTGGGCAACCATTTCCAATGGGAAAATTCAGGATGTTCGGTCGCAATATTGATCTGATCATCAGACCCGTGGAACCGCATCAAGAACCATTTCTGTTCCTGACCACGGTATTTGCCGCCCCAAATATTGGGCACCAAGTCGACGGGCAAATCATATGGGATCAACCCGTGGCTTTCGGCCTCAATCGTCACAAGGTTCTGCGTCACGCCGGTTTCTTCCCACAATTCGCGGATCGCCGCATCTTGGGTTTTCTCGCCCTTGTCGACTCCACCTTGGGGCATTTGCCATGCATCGGTGTCGCGGTCCAACCTCTGGCCGACGAACACGTGACCACGTGTATTGACCAACATAATGCCCACACAGGGGCGGTAAGGAAGCAGTGCAATTTCATCAGGTGTCATAAAGCGGCCTTGGTGTTTAATCGTGTTCGCCTTTCGGTTTGCACTGTATTGATGCCAAAGGTCCAGTTGTTATGCGATAACAACCCGTGATCCGATGTGAATGCGCGCTGCAATCCACGCCAGATGATCGGGCCGAAAGGCAACGCAACCAGCAGTCGGACGACCTTTACCGCGCCATGCATGAATGAAAATCGCTGACCCACGCCCTGCCACGGCATCAGGCCAATTCCAATCGGTGATCAGCACAAGGTCATACATCGGGTCAGCACGACGCAGCGCCTCGTGGCTGAACGGATGCGGCGCGCGCACCCATTGGTTATAGTCCGGATCATTAACGTCATCAGACCACAAATCCATCGGTCCAATCGGCTCTGCCCAAGGCGCTGGTTTAACCATCCGGTCAGGCCGGTAAAGCATGCCAACAATGCGGTGGGTGCCGCGCGGCGTCGCCATATCGCCCTCGACCTTACGATCTGTCAGCCCACCGCGCCCGATGGTCCGCGCAAATCGTCGTCCAGCAAACCGCACATGTGTCGGCATAACAATCAGATCATCAGGCCTCATAGCAGCCTCGCATTTTCCGAAATACTCCCGCCGGAGGCATTATAACAAATGCCCAGACTTCGCGGCCTTGGTCGCAAGGTAATTGTGGTTATGCGGGTTCTCACCGACCATCATCGCGACACGTTCGGTCACAGCTACGCCCGCACCTTCCATCCGCGCGACCTTGGCCGGATTGTTGGTCATCAGACGCACCGCATTAAACCCAAGGCGTTTCAAAATCTCCGCGCCAATGCGGAAATCTCGCTCGTCATCTTCGAACCCAAGCCGGTGATTGGCGTCGACAGTATCGAACCCTTGATCCTGCAAAGAATAGGCGCGCATTTTATTGGCCAAACCAATGCCGCGGCCTTCTTGGTTTAGATACAATAACACGCCCGCGCCTTCGGCCCCCATTTGCCCCAAGGCACCGCGGAGCTGCGGCCCACAATCGCATTTGAGCGACCCCAAAAGGTCGCCGGTAAAACACGCGGAATGCAGCCGCGACAACACTGGGGCGTCGCGCGACGGTTGGCCGATCTCGACCGCGTAATGTTCCTCTGCCCCATCATCAGGGCGGAACACATAAAGCCGCCCTGCCTCTGACACTTCCAATGGCAATCGCGCAGAAATGATCTGACGCATGGGGCTTAGGCTGGGATCAAGCGGCGCATCGACGGGAACTTGGGTCAGCGCATTTTGCGCGGTGAAGGTATCTGCATCCTCAAGCGGCAGAACAACTGCGGCAGGCAACAAACGCGCCGCCTTCATCAGGGCTACGGCGGCGCGGTGGCTATCACATGCCCCGTCGCGCAGCGTTAGAAACGGACCTTTCATAGGGGAATTCAAATCGCCCGCGGGATCGGCCACCGATTTGATCCAGCGCACATCTGCATAGCCCGGCAAAGCAATGCGCGCGATGTCGCCGTCATAGGCACGGACCTTTAGCGTATCTGCACGCCAGCCCGTAATCGTCAGAACCGGATCACCGCCCATGGTCAGCAATTCCGCCAATCGGACAGCGTCGATGGTTTCCGCCGCCAGCACCACGCTTTGCCCGACGACAACGGGCACGCCCATGCGCAAATCCGCGCGGGCGCGGGCCAGCCGTTCGGTGACATCGGGGGCAAAGCTCATTGGAAATCTATCCTTATATGTTTCAAACGCTACGCCGATCTTGCCCAAATTGAAACATTTGGACGATTGTTCACACGTCCGTGTGATTTTGTGTTCAGAAACGTTGCCGAGCCCGTGTCTGAGACACATTTACTACTCAGTAACAAAGGAGACTGTCATGGGACAACTCAAAAGAATACTTCTGGTCGATGACGATGATGATCTACGCGAAGCCTTGGGCGAGCAGCTGATGATGACAGAGGATTTCGACGTCTTCGAAGCTGATGACGGCGCAAGCGCGATGGTGAAAGCCAAGGAAGGTCTTTACGATCTGATGATCCTTGACGTGGGCCTGCCCGACACCGACGGCCGCGAATTATGCCGCCTGATGCGCAAGCAAGGCGTGAAATGCCCCATCGTCATGCTGACCGCACAAGACAGCGACGCCGACACGATTTATGGGCTGGATGCGGGGGCCAATGATTATGTGTCCAAGCCGTTCAAGTTTCCCGTGCTTCTGGCGCGTATCCGCAGCCAATTGCGGACGCATGAACAATCAGAAGACGCGGTGTTCCAGATGGGACCATATTCGTTCCGTCCGGCGCAAAAACTGTTGATCACCGAAGACGACCGCAAGGTGCGTTTGACCGAGAAGGAAACGAATATTCTGAAGTTTCTGTATCGGTCCACGGACGGCGTTGTGCCGCGTGACACCCTGTTGCACGAGGTCTGGGGATATAACGCGGGGGTCACGACCCATACGCTCGAAACGCATATCTATCGTTTGCGTCAGAAAATCGAACCTGATCCATCGAATGCAAGATTGCTGGTCACTGAATCGGGTGGGTATCGGCTGGTTGCTTAGACCACGACCAATCTGATTAACCATCTCAACTCCGACAAATAGGAAAAAGAAAATGAAATCCGCAAAAGACTATTTGGCCGAAGCCAATGCCATCATCACCCGTATCCCAAGCGCAGAGGCTGTTGCCAAACATGCCACGGGCAAAGGCGTCTGGATTGACGTCCGCGACAGTGGCGACATTGCAGCATCCGGCACAATCAGAGGGGCGGAACGTGTCGCCCGTGGGTTCATCGAATTTGCAGCCGATCCCGACATGCCGTTCCACAAGGATTGCTTTCAGAAAGACGCAGAGATTTATCTGATCTGCGGCGCCGGTGGACAGGCTGCACTTGCAGGCAAAACCCTGCACGACATGGGCTATGCCAATGTCACCAACGTCGGCGGCATCGGCGACTGGAAAGACGCCGGCGGCCCGACAGAGGCTTAAGTGATGAAGTCGGCGCGGCTGTAGCCCTGCACAAACAGCAGCGCTGACAAATCACCGTGGTTCACGCGCACATCGCATTGCGCCTGAACCGCTGGCTTGGCGTGCAGCGCTACGCCAACGCCCGCGCGGGTGAGCATCCCAAGATCATTTGCGCCGTCACCAACTGCCATCACATCAGCATCGCTGATACCAAGACGGGTCGTAATTTCGTCCAAGGCTTGCACCTTTGCCTCGCGTCCCAAAATCGGACGACCCACATCGCCGGTCAGTTTGCCATCCGCAACAATCAGGGTGTTGGCTCGGTTTTCATCAAACCCTAGTGTGGCTGCTACGCGTGCCGTAAAGGCCGTGAACCCACCCGACACAAGCGCCGAATAAGCGCCCGCATTTTTCATCGTCCGCAGCAGATCGCCGCCTCCAGGCATGAAGGTAATGCGGCTGTTTAGCACTTGGTCGATAACCGCTTCGTCCAACCCTTTCAGCAGGCCGACGCGTTCAATCAGCGCCGCCTCAAAGTCCAATTCGCCGTTCATCGCACGCGCTGTAATCCCCGCAACATGGGCGCCGACACCGGCCTCATCGGCCAGCTCGTCAATGCATTCCTGACGGATCATCGTGCTGTCCATATCAGCCAACAGCATCTGCTTGACGCGGTTCACGGTGGGCAAAACAACTAGATCGACGCCAACGTTTTGTAGATCTGACCAAACAGATTCGAAATTCTCTGGCTTGGTCAGAACTTCGAATTCGACGGCCTCGCCAATGGCCAACCATGTCGCATCCGATCCACCCCAGGCAGAGCGCAAATTCTCAACCAGTGTTGGGTCTAGCGCCCCTTCAGATGGGTTGCAGATCATCGTGACCATAAACATTGGCGCTATCCTTGTTGTTTCCTATTGGCGTCATTGGCGTCGCAAAAAGCGGCTTGACTGGCGGTTTAGCTGCATTTCCACTGTTGTGAAAGACCCCGCATCCGACTAGATCGGGCAGTGGGACACCCTTCCCCAACGAAGGGCATATATCTGCGAGGATACCAGTGATGGTTATGACCAAACCGGCCAAACGGCCGACGAATGCACGTTTTTCTTCTGGCCCATGCGCCAAACCCCCTACATGGAAATTGTCCGATCTGTCCGATGCCCCCTTGGGCCGTTCACATCGCGCTGCCGTTGGTAAAGCCAAGCTGGCCGAAGCAATTGACCTGACCCGCGAAATTTTGGGCATCCCTGATGACTACCGGATCGGCATTGTGCCTGCGTCCGACACGGGTGCCTTTGAAATGGCCATGTGGTCGCTTTTGGGTGAACGCCCAGCGCAAATGGTTGCATGGGAATCGTTCGGCGCAGGCTGGGTCACCGATGTGGTCAAGCAGCTGAAGATCGAAGCCTCTACACACACCGCCGACTATGGCCACATCGTGGACATGGCGTCGCTGAATTACGACAACGACGTTTGCTTCACATGGAACGGCACGACATCTGGTGTGCGCATGGTTGACGGGAACATGATCCCATCCGACCGCGCTGGCCTGACATTGTGCGACGCGACATCTGCCGCGTTCGCGCAAGACCTGCCATGGGACAAATTGGATGCAACCACATTCTCTTGGCAAAAAGTCATGGGCGGCGAAGCAGCACACGGCATGTTGATCCTGTCCCCACGCGCCGTTGAGCGTTTGGAAAACTACACCCCTGCATGGCCCCTGCCGAAGATTTTCCGCATGACCAAAGGCGGCAAATTGATCGAAGGCATCTTCCGCGGTGAAACTATCAACACACCGTCGATGCTGGCGGTTGAGGACTACCTTGTCGCGCTGAAATGGGCGAAATCCATCGGCGGTTTGGATGCGTTGCAGCACCGCGCCAATGCGAACGCTCGTGCGGTCTGGAATTTCTGCGCGGCCAATGATTGGATCGACAATCTAGCCGTGGACAAGGCAACACGGTCGAACACGTCCGTCTGCTTGAAGTTTACTGACAACCGGATCACGGATGGCGCGGCATTTGCCAAAGCCGTTGCAAAACGTCTGGCCGATGAAAACATCGCGCTTGATATCGGTGCATATCGTGATGCACCTGCTGGTCTGCGGATCTGGTGTGGTGCGACGGTCGAAACCTCCGACATCGAGGCAATGTTGCCCTGGCTTGCTTGGGCGTTTGAGGCCGAATTGAACAACTAGCATGCGTTAAAACGCATCCTACGATTTCCCATTTTTACGACATAGGAGAGTGCCATGACGGCCCCCAAAGTTCTGATTTCCGATAAACTGTCTGCCGCAGCTGTGCAGATTTTCAAAGACCGCGGCATTGACGTGGACTTCCAGCCTGACCTTGGCAAAGACAAAGACGCGCTGCTGGCCGCGATCCCGAACTACGACGGTCTTGCGATCCGTTCTGCGTCTAAGGCGACCGCGAAAATCATCGAAGCGGCGACCAACCTGAAGGTCATCGGCCGCGCCGGTATCGGCACCGATAACATCGATAAAGACGCCGCATCCAAGGCCGGTATCATCGTGATGAACACGCCATTCGGCAACATGATCACAACCGCCGAACACGCGATTGCGATGATGTTCGCCGTGGCGCGCCAGATCCCAGAAGCCTCCGAATCCACACATGCCGGCAAATGGGAAAAATCCAAATTCATGGGTGTCGAGCTGACAGGCAAGACCCTTGGCGTCATCGGCGCAGGCAACATCGGTGGCATCGTCTGCGACCGTGCGCGCGGCTTGAAAATGAAAGTCATGGCTTACGACCCCTACCTCGGCGAAGAAAAAGCCGCTGAAATGGGCGTGCAAAAGGTCGAGCTGGACGAACTGTTCGCCAACGCCGATTTCATCACGCTGCACGTGCCGTTTACCGACAGCACGGCCAACATCCTTTCCGCTGAAAACATCGCGAAACTGAAACCAGGCGTGCGCATCATCAACTGTGCGCGTGGCGGTTTGGTCGACGAAGAAGCACTCGCCGCTGCCCTCAAATCCGGCCATGTCGCTGGCGCTGCGTTCGACGTGTTCGCCGTTGAGCCTGCAACCGACAGCCCGCTGTTCAACCTGCCGAACGTCGTTGTGACACCACACCTTGGCGCTGCCACAACAGAGGCCCAAGAAAACGTGGCCCTGCAGGTCGCCGAACAAATGTCCGACTATCTGCTGACGGGTGCCGTGACCAACGCGCTGAACATGCCATCCGTGACCGCCGAAGAGGCGAAAATCATGGGCCCATGGATCAAGCTGTCCGGCCACCTCGGCAACTTCATCGGGCAAATGACCGACGAGCCGATTACCGCGATCAACATTCTGTTCGACGGGTCCGTGTCCGACATGAACCTCAAGGCGCTGACCGCATCCACCATTGCGGGCATCATGAAAAAGGCGAACCCCGACACCAACATGGTGTCCGCTCCCGTGATCGCCAAAGAACGCGGCATCCAAATCTCGACCACGAAACAGGACCAGTCCGGCACCTTCGATGGCTACGTCAAAGTGACCGTTGTGACAGGTAAGCGCGAACGTTCTGTTGCGGGCACAGTGTTCTCTGACGGCAAGCCACGTTTCATCCAGATCAAAGGCATCAACGTCGACGCCGAAGTGGGCGCACACATGCTTTACACAACAAACGAAGATGTGCCTGGCATCATCGGTACATTGGGTCAAACCATGGGTGGGCACGGCGTGAACATCGCGAACTTTACCCTCGGCCGCTCCGCTGCCAATGGCGAAGCAATCGCGCTGCTTTATGTTGACGAAGCGGTTTCAACTGCGGCCATCGATGACCTGCAAAAAACCGGCCTGTTCGAACAAGTCAAACCACTGACCTTCGACGTATAAACACGCCTTATACCAAATCAAACGGCCCCCTTGCACATCGCTGGGGGGCCGTTTGCGCTACCACGGTTGCGCCCCCGCCTATGCCCCAGTATCGCTAAACCAACCACTCTTTGGTTTACAAATATCCCCGCCGGAGGCTCCGACAGATGATCTATGCAATAGGTGACATTCACGGGCAGATCGAAATGCTGCACCACTCCCTCGATCTTATTAAGGCCGACGGCGGCGAAGATGCGCAGATCATTTTCATGGGCGACTACACGGATCGGGGCGCCAATAGTCGCGCTGTGATCGATCACCTGATCGACGGGCTCGCGGCGGGCCGGAACTGGACCTGCCTCAAGGGCAACCACGACCGCATGTTTTATGATTTCGTCACCAAAGGCGTCGAACACGACCCCGCCATCACCTCAAATCTCTCATGGGTAAACCCGCGGCTGGGCGGCAACACAACGCTCGCGTCTTATGGGATCGCGGGCACTCCCGTACTCGATCACCCCGAAGGGGGCTTTAACTGCCTGACCCATTTCAGCACCGACGTTGGTGACATCAGCAAGGCCGACATCGTCGCGCAAGCCCAAGAAAACGTGCCTGCCGGCCACCTGACATTCCTCAACACACGCCAGCTTTACCACGAAACTGAAGACCATATTTTCGTGCACGCCGGTCTGCGCCCGAACGTCGTGCTCGCCGATCAAACAGCTGACGACATGATGTGGATCCGCGACGAGTTTCTGGAAACGGACCACGATTTCGGGAAATTGGTCGTGCATGGGCATACAGCCATCGACGCCCCAACCCATTACGGCAACCGGCTGAACATCGACGCTGGCGCGGGGCGCGGTCGGGTGCTCATCCCTGTCGTTCTCGAAGGTCGTGACTGCTGGACACTCACCGAAAACGGACGCGTCCCCGTCACGCAGGCCTAAATTTCTTCTGGCCAAAAATACCTCGGGGGAGGCCGACAGGCCGGGGGCAGCGCCCCTTTATATTATCGCCATTTCGCCAAGGGTGGCAGGCTCATCAACACGGCGTCCGCATCATGGCCCGTCGTCAGACCAAATTTGGTCCCACGGTCATAAACCAGATTGTATTCGGCATAGAGGCCGCGATGAACAAGCTGCGCGTCTTTGTCAGCCTCGTCCCAGTCAGTGTTACGCCGTTTTTCCACCAACGGCAGGTAGGCGGGCAAGAACGCGCGCCCGATGTCTTGTGTTAATGCGAAATCAGCGGCCCAATCTCCTGAATTTCGATCATCCATGAAAATGCCGCCGACGCCACGCGCCCGATTGCGGTGCGGAATGTAAAAATACGTATCCGCCCACTCTTTAAGCTTGGGGTATAGCTCCGCGCCATGCGGATTGAGGTAGGTCTTTTGGGTGTCGTGAAAATGTGCCGTGTCTTCAGCATATTCGAGACAGGGGTTCAAATCTGATCCACCGCCAAACCACCATGCATGGGGTGTCCAGAACATGCGCGTGTTCATGTGCACAGCGGGCGCGTGGGGGTTTTGCATATGCGCAACCAACGAAATTCCAGATGCCCAGAACCGAGGATCGTTTTCCATCCCAGGAACGCCACGCGCAGCCATCGCCTTTTGCGCCGCTGTGCCTAGCTCCCCAAATACCGTTGAAGTGTTCACGCCGACCTTTTCAAATACGCGGCCATCACGCATGACTGACATCAAACCGCCGCCAGCGTTACTACCGTCATCGGCTGTGCGCGTCGTCGTCGATTGGGTGAACCGCCCCGCAGGTTGATCCGCAAATGGACCGACGGCTTGGCTGTCTTCTAATGCCTCGAATGCAGATATAATCTGATCGCGCAGGTTTTCGAACCACGCGGCGGCTTGGGCTTTTTCGGATGCAAAATCAGCTGTCATGACGGTCCCCTTGGTTTGTTTTCAAATAGGCCGTTACAAGCAAAATCACAACAATGCCTACGCCAAATTGCCCTCAACCCGCTTGAAACTGGGTCCGATCAGTTTTATCGCCACAGTCAAAGGAGACATGTCTTGTCCATCATGATCCCAGCTTGGGTTGACGGCACGCTAACCCCCGTCGAAAAACTGCATGCCCACACTGCTGGGCTGCGGCACAAAGCTGTGTCAGTTTTTGTCATTTGCGAAGATGCTATCCTGTTGCAGCAACGCGCATTAACCAAATACCATACACCTGGACTATGGGCGAACACCTGTTGCACACATCCGCAATGGGATGAACCTGCCGTTGATTGCGCCACCCGCCGCTTGCGAGAAGAACTTGGGATGACGGGCTTAAACTTGCTCCCACGCGGCACGATCGAATATCGCGCGGACGTTGGCGGTGGCATGATTGAACATGAAGTCGTCGACCTGTTTGTTGCGCATACTACGCGGGACGTGGCCATGGATTTGAATCCCGAAGAGGTTGCAGACACCGCGTGGGCCCATATCGCCGATCTCAAAACTCAAGTGGCGGTTGACCCTGACCATTATACACCTTGGTTACAGATTTATCTGTCAGAGCATGCAAACCGGATTTTCGACGCCACCGTTTGATCATTGTAGGCCTGCGCCATAGCTGCGATACGTTTGGCCATGCCCGAAACATTTGCCAGCATCCGCGCCATGTTAGACCACGGCTATGACACCGTGATAGATGTGCGGTCACCAGCGGAATTTGCGCTGGACCATGTGCCAGGGGCGATCAACTTGCCCGCGCTGTCCAACGAGGAACGGGCCAAGGTCGGCACGACCTACAAACAAGTCAGCCCGTTTGACGCCCGAAAAATAGGCGCAACACTTGTCGCGCGCAACGTGGCCGATCATGTCGCCGGTTCACTAGCGGGATTCGACGGGAGCTGGAAACCACTGGTCTATTGCTGGCGTGGTGGTCAACGATCCGGATCATTCGCACTTATCCTGCAACAAATTGGCTGGCGGGCAGACACCGTCGCAGGCGGTTACATGCAATGGCGGAACTTAGTCAAAACGGCACTTTATGACACCGCATTGCCCCATCAGTTCATCTTGCTTGATGGCAATACCGGCACCGCGAAAACCGCTATTCTGGCGCGGCTAAAGGCCAATGGCGCGCAAGTGATCGACCTTGAAGGATTGGCCGGTCATCGTGGATCAATCCTGGGTGCTATGCCCGACGGCCAACCATCTCAAAAGGCGTTCGATACAAGCTTGGCTGTGGCCTTGAATGGTTTGGACCCAGCCCGACCAGTGATCGTCGAGGCCGAAAGTGCCAAGATTGGGAGGTTGAATTTGCCTCCTCAGATTTGGGCGAAAATGATCGCAGCTCCGCGCATTCTGATTGAGGCACCCATCGCCGCGCGTGCCGCCTATTTGGAAACTGCTTATGCGGATATGATCCGCGACCCTCTAGAGCTTGCAGCGCGTCTAACACCGTTACGCCATATCCGTGGCAATGCGGTTCTAGACGGCTGGCTGACACTGTTGAACGCCGGCGATTATCGGGGACTGGCAACAGCATTGATAGAACAACACTACGATGCGGCATATGCTAAGTCGCGCAAACTTCAGAGCCATCAAACACTCGCAACAGTGCAAGCCATTTCTCTCGACAACGCGGGGCAAGACAAGGTCGCCGCGGATATTACACAGTCTATTTCTGCAATCTGATCGCGCCGTTGCCTTCGACAAATTGCCCAATCTGCGCCGCCGGATAACCCGCAGCCTTCAATTGTTTCAAAATGTCCGGCGCTTGACCCACCGCGACGGCAGCCAATAACCCACCCGCAGTTTGCGGGTCGAACAACAAATCTGCCTTCGGCCCTGTCCCGCCAAAGAGAGGGCCTGTTCCAGCCCGATTATCCTGAAATAGGGTCGATTTTATACCCGACGTCGCCAGCTCTAATGCTCCATCCATCAGCGAAACGGCCTCTAAATCCAGTTCAGCATCAACACCCGAAGCTTCGCACATACCGCTTAAATGCCCCGCAAGACCAAATCCGGTCACATCGGTCATTGCATGGGCTGGGGCCAAAATTCGTGCGGCTGCTGCCTGCCCTGCCGCCATCAAATTGAGGGCGCTGGCGATATCCGCGCCTTGGGCTTGTCCACCCATTTCAGCGGCCATCAAAACGCCACTGCCAATCGGCTTAGTCAATATCAACGCATCGCCAACGCGGGCCCCTGCGATCGTGATCGGTTCACTTTCGCATATCCCTGTGACAGTGAACCCTATTGTCAGCTCGTCGCCCAGCGACGAATGCCCCCCAACAATCGCGGCCCCCGCATCTCCCATAACCTGATGCGCGGTCTGCATAATTTCGGCCAAGGTACGGCGCTGCATCATCGCATCCATTCGCGGCAGGATGATGTTGGCTGTGGCGGCTTGCGGTGTGGCACCCATCGCCCAAACATCGCCTAGTGCATGCACGGCTGCGATCCGCGTCATCATCACTGGGTCAAGCGTGAAGCCTCGGAGGTGATCTGTCGAAATCACCTGTCGCTGCCCCCCTGTCACCAAGATCGCGGCATCGTCGCCAGCGATGCTTTGGACGTCGCTCCTTTGCGTTTCTGGCAGGCCGCGCAAAACGTCGCGCAACGCCCCGCGCCCAACCTTAGCACCGCAACCGCCGCACATCGGTTTATCGCCTAACGCGTCCTTCACGCCTTTGGCTAAATCTTTCGGAAGGGGGGCTTGCGTCATGCCCACAAGCCCATCGAACTGCGTCATAAACTTGCGATCAATCTGATCCTTCCAACGCCACAGCGCAGAGCCAGAAACAGCCATGCCAAATTTCTCTGCAAGCGCAGATTTCCGGCCCAGCGAAATTAGCTTGAGATAATCGCTTTGCGGCTCATAAGCGGCGAGTGCCTTACCGGACAAAACAGCCCGCAAATTTTCAGTCAGCGTTGGGGCTTGGCGGACGGCAAAAACGCCTGCCTTGGGGCGCGGCGCATGAAGCATATGTGCACAATCGCCAACCGCAAAGATCGATGGATCGGAAGATTGCAACGTCGGTCCAACCGCGATGAAACCTGCGTGCAAGTCCACGCCGATGTCCGACAGCCAGTCGTGCGGCTTGGCCCCTGCTGCACCTGTGACAAAATCAGATGGAATGTGGCGCCCATCCGCCAGATGCACACCCTTTTCATCCACCTCGATCACATCTGCATTCGCAACAATCGTCACGCCACATGCTGTCAGCGCAGCACGCATTTTCCGCCGCGCCAAAGCTCCCAGATCTTTCAGCACCTCACCACGATCAATCAAATCAACGCGCGCGTCTGTACCCAACGCATGGCGCATCGCCATAGCCAGTTCCGCCCCAGCAACACCGCCACCCATCACCGCAACCTTCGGCGATGATGCGGTCTTACGAAACCATTCCCAACGGTTCGCAAACTGCCCAAGGGGTTTTGCGGGCACGCCGTGCTGGGCAAATCCATTTAGCCGCGGCATGGCCGATGTAATCCCGATGTCCACGCTCAGCGCGTCATAGGCGATGGGATGCCGCCCTGCGACACTGACCGTCCTAGCGGTGCGGTCCACGCCATCCGCTGCCCCGATAACCAAACGTGCACCGGCAAAACGGCATAGTTTCACAAGATCGATATCAAGATCATCAAGGCTATAGTGACCTGCCACAAAACCCGGAAGCATCCCCGAATAGGGGGCCGTCGGACCCGGATTAATCACCGTAACACGCACGCCAGCCAGCGGGTTCATACCCCATGCACGTAGGACAAGCGCATGGGTGTGCCCGCCGCCAATCAGCACAAGGTCACGGGTCAATGGCAAGGATGTATTGTTCACAGGACCTGTATAGCCGATTGGTTGGTCAGGGCGCTACCCATTGTCCGGCCCAGTCACTTTGACGTGAATAAGTCGCCCGAAGATGAGTCTCGCCCAAGGACAGCAGATCGATATGCAACGCAGTGCAGGTCAGGACGGCAAATTGCGCCCGATCCGCAGGTGTAACATAAGCCCTATCCATCACGATTGGCGTTCCAGATGCTGGCATAATCCCATAGGCCTTGCGTGCGTGGATCGGCACCATGTCCCATTTGGATTGCACATCAACGCCCGCATCGACCCGCACGTTGACCTGCATGCGTATCTGCAATGCGGCCTCTGGCAGCCAACATAAAATGGCGGCCCTAGGGTTTGCTTGCACATCCGCCACTTTCGGGGACCGTAAGTCAGTATGAAACTCTAGCGTCCCAGCAACGCGATCCGCACTTCGCAAAACGACACTGCGGACAGTTGGCCAGTCATCTGTCCCTTGCGTCGCAAGCGACCAAATCCGCGCCTCATTACGCGCCACGATATGATCCCAAGCCTGATCCAGCATCTCATTCATAGCCTGTCATTTCGAGATATCCGCGCCCACTATGTGTTCCACTGACACGTACGGGACCTTCCCAGTACGGAACAGACGTTTCCATCCAACTTTGCGTGTTCAGCGCGCCCACCGTGACATCGATTCCCGCGTCCGCAAGTGTCACACGCCATTTCGTTGGCACGGACCGACCCGCCACATCCGAGAAGTCCAAAGGGGCTGCGGTAAACGCGCCGTCAGGATATGCCTTTGTCTGCCCATCTGGGTCAATCAACGTCGCTTGTGCGTAAACTTGGGCCCCACGCAGGGCGAACCCCATCAGCTTGGCCCCATCATCAAACGACAATGAAAACCAATCCCATCCGGTTTGATCCGATGCCAATGGTTGCGACGACCACTCTCTGTCCAGCCACGCATCCCCTGTGACGCGCACGTTACCATCCGGCAGTTGCAGCATGCCTTCGATGTCAAAAAATGGTTGTGAAAAATAATACGATGCCTGCCCGCTGGCTGACTTCACCGAATACCCGCGATCGCCATGGAACACGCGCGGACCGTCCGCTTTCATCGTCATGTCAAAGGCAAACTCAGACCCCGCAGCGCGCAACCGCGCCGCCTCGTCGGAATCCGAAAATTCCCATTCATCTATCCACGCCTCAAATGGTTCGGCAATCACACCTGCCTGCCCGATCCCGCCACGGGCCAAACGTTCGGTGACATAATGCGCAGTCGGCGTGGTTACCGCCGCGTGCCCCATCCACAATTGCGGCGATGACCAGCCATCTTGTTCTGCGGGTGCAAGGGCTGTGCGAAACAATGTCCACTGCAAACCGTAATCTAGCCCGTCATCGCCCGTCAGGTTCGCAGTGATATACCACCACTCGATCCGGTAATCAGGATGCGCGCCATCGTCGGCAGGGAATTCAAAAACGGGGTCCGCAGAGGGTATTGCGAACCCCTCTGCGGCTTCGCCCAATCCGGCAAATCCTTGCGCCCAAACCGCCGCGGGCATCAACATCAAGGTTGCAATCAATTTAACGTTCACTTGAAAACACTTTCAATAATTCAGCAGGCGGAGTTCGCGCCAATCGCACGGCGGGCCACATGGCCGCGAGCCCCGCCGCAATAACCGCAAATCCGCCCAAACGGGCGTATTCCCAAGGAAAGAAAAACATCGGCAACCGCCAACCGAACGCCGCAACATTGACAACGGCCAACAAAACCCACGCCAAAGTGAGCCCCAGTGGCAGTGCAAGTGCACCCGTCAAAAGCGCCAGCATCACAGTCCGCAGCAGCTCTAAGCGCCCCAATTGAAAACGGGTTAAACCAATTGCCCAAGCCGGGGCCAGCTGCGGCGTGCGCATCGAGGTCAACGTCAAAAGGCTCATCAAGATTGCAAATCCCGCAACAGCAAGTGTCAGGATGTTCAATGCTGTTGTCACAGTGAATGTCCGGTCAAAAACGCCAAGCGACAGCGCCTTGATGCTGGCTTGATTGATCATTGCAGCCTCTGGCAGCCCAACGTCTCGCTCCAATCCTGCGACAAGATCTGCAGTGTCATGTACGGGTAAGCGGATTCCAAAGCGTGTGGGCACAACGTCCGGAAATAGACTCTGAAACAGGGTTTCTGCGATAATTGCTTGGCCAATCGGATTGCCATAATCACCATAGATGCCCACCACACTTAGGTCTTTTCCGGCGACTAAAACTGTTTCACCGATCTCTATTCCGGCACCACGTGCAAGCTGTTCATTGATCAAAATACCCGCACCTTCATGCAGATCGTCCCATGGGCGCTGGGTCGCAAAAAGCATCTGCCAGTTGTCGCGATATGTCGCGTGGTCCCGCGCGCTCAACAGATCAACTGGCCACCCGGCCACTTGCAGCTTCGTTGACATCAACGGCAACACTGCATCTACGCGCGGGGTCGTATAGGCGACAACTGCCTCGGCTTGGGTCGGCGTTTCAGCATTGACGTAAAGCTCTGACGCGAGCCGTTGGTCCAAAAACGAAACGAACGTCAAACGGAAGCTGCTAACCATTGTGGACACGCCGATGTTCGCTGTCATTGCCAGCAATAGCGCCATCAAGGCCAGTGATAGACCTGGTAATTGCTGTCGCGTATCTGCCCAAAACCACCCTGTCACGACACTTTTGCTGCGGGATTCGGCGTACTGTAAAATGACCCGCAACACGACTGGTAAACCCAACGCTGCACCGACCAACAACGCGCCAAGCAGGATGAAGCCGCCGATCACACCCGTCGCCGTCATCGCCAAAATTGCGGCAGTGGTCAGCAAGACGCCTGACACAACGGCCAGCATTTTGACCGTCCGGCCTCCTGCTATGGCCAAGGCGCGGGGCTGTGCGCCTGCCAGCAACGGCATCCGCGATAATTTCCACAACGCAGCACCCGCAGCGATCGCGGTGCCACCCAATGCAATCACTATGCCAGACACCCACCAGATCGGTCGAAGTTGAAGCGCGCCTGACACCTCTGCCCCGTATAATCCGCGCAGCGTCGCCGCTACATCTGGCAACAATGCTCCGGCAACAAGATAACCAAGCCCAACACCAATCACACCTGCGACCAAGGCCAGCGTCATTAGCTCTGTGGCCATCAGAATAATCAGCAGTCGCAATGGTGCGCCCAAGGCGCGCAAGCTGCGAATTGTCCCGCGCCGCTGCTCGAACGCCAAACCAATCGCACCGTGCACGATGAAAATACCAACTGCAAAAGACAGCAAACCAAACGCGGTCAAATTCAAATGAAAGCTATCCGTCAGGCGGGCGATGTCCGACCCACCTTGGGCCGTTTGGCGCGATAGTTCTGGAGCGACTTGCGCAAGCGGCATCTGATTGATGGGTTGTTCCGGGTCAACAATCAGCAGGTCAATTTCACCGGCGCGGTTTAGCAAAGCTTGCACGGTTGCGATGTCTGCGATGGCCGTGCCTGCAGCGACAGCGGGGTCGGTTTTAGCACCATCGATAACCACGTCTGGCGCAGCAACAACGCGGCCGCCACCCGCGATGAAATCCTGTAGCCCTGCGATGTCTCCGCTCACCATCGGGGCCAATGCACCAGGGGCGGTCAAGGGATCGATGCCGACCAATCGCGCGTTCGCAACGCGGCCTTCGATCACAGGGCTGACAAGCCAACCGGCGCGGCGCAATTGGATATAAGTTGTATCAGTCATCGGCAACCCATCGCGCCGGATCAACCTGTCGAACTGCCCTTCACCTAGCGTGGCTGCGGCGGCATCATAACTGGCGCGCGCTTCGGCGTTGATTGCCTGCACCCCAGACCAAAGCGCGGTTGCGAGCGCCAATCCAGCAAGCAAGGTGAACAACTGCAGCGGATTACGCCACCAATGACCCCAAAGTGCCGCATAGGTCGCCCTAATCATGCAATACGCCCTGCCCGTAAATGCACACGGTGATCAAGCCTGTCAGCGAGCGCCATGGAATGTGTCACCATCAACAGACCCGCACCGGTTTCCGCGACCAACGACAACAGCAGGTCCATCACCTCTGCGGCGGTGTCTTCGTCCAGATTACCTGTTGGTTCATCCGCCAGAACCAACCGCGGGCGCGGGGCGATTGTGCGAGCAATCGCGACCCGCTGCTGTTGTCCCCCTGACAGTTGCTCGGGGTATTTGTTTAATTGTGCGGTCAAACCAAGCCGCTGTGTCAGCGCATCAATCCAATCCGGATCATGTCGGCCCGCAAGCCGAGCCTGAAATGCAATGTTTGCAGAAACAGTCAGGCTCGGAATCAGATTAAATTGTTGGAACACCACACCAACAGCGCCACGTCGCATGCTAGCACGTCCCGCGTCGTCCATTGCAGCAATATCGACTCCATCAATCACAACCTGCCCCGCATCTGGCAGGTCCAGACCGCCAATTAGGTGTAACAGCGTGCTTTTGCCGCTGCCAGATTCACCAGTCAACGCAAGACTATCTCCGCCCGCAAGCGTCAGATCCACCCCACGTAACACGGCAGAGGGACCATCCGCTGTATCAAAAGTCTTGTGGATATTCTCAACGCGAAGCAACATTTTGGTCCCCTTTTAACCACATCTAAACCGATTGAGCTGCCAAAACACCCTGCGCATCTGAATTGGGTCATATTTGACAATAAATTCCTAAAATTACAAAGAACTGACCTAATTCAAATTAAGAAATTGGTAAGCTACTGCTTCCTACTTTGACGGCATGGGTCGGGCACGACAACAGGTCAAAAGGGTAACAAAATGGCATCTACAACAAAAAATGGCTACACGGTTCTAAAGCTTCGGGAAACGCATGCCGAAGAAAAACATCGACGTTCGGAAGCGGCGACAATGTTTCGGCTTTGGTCGCTGCTGTCAAATGACGCCGCTATGCGGGATTTAGCTGTCGGACCACGCAACATCGTATGATTTTAATGGGGGCAGAATGGTTTGCCCCCATAATGTCCCAGCCCATGACCCCACGTATGTATTTCACTCTCTCTTTGCGGCGCTAAAGTGTCCCCAACAACGAGGGGCAATCACATGACAAACATCGTCATACTCAGTGGCATGCGTACAGCGATCGGCGGCTTTGGTGGCGCGTTAGACGTTACAAGCCCAATTGATCTTGGCACTACTGTTGCATCGTCAGCGATTGAACGCGCCAGCATGGCTCCAGATCAAATTGATCATGTGGCGTTCGGGCATGTCATCAACACCGAACCCCGCGATATGTATTTATCACGTGTCGCGGCCATGCAGGCAGGAATACCAGAAACAACGCCAGCAATGAATGTGAATCGGCTTTGCGGTTCGGGACTACAGGCGATCATCTCAATGGTGCAATCCCTGCAGCTGGGTGACGCAGATTTTGCGCTCGCTGGCGGCGCCGAAAATATGAGCCGCAGCCCTTATATCATCTCTGATCAACGCTGGGGCGCAAAAATGGGCGATGTCCGCACTCGCGATATGATGCTTGGTGCGCTCAACTGTCCGTTTGGAACCGGACATATGGGCGTGACCGCTGAAAACGTGGCCCGCGAAAATAACGTGACACGGACCGATCAGGACGCCTTCGCTGCTCTAAGCCAAGCGCGCGCGGCAAAGGCAATCGCCGCAGGTTACTTCAACAGTCAAATTGCACCCATCGACATCCGCGTGAAGCGTGACACTGTTCCATTCCAAACGGATGAACACCCTAAGTCGACGACTGTCGAAAAACTCGCGACCTTGCGCCCTGTTTTCCAAAACGATGGCACCGTTACTGCGGGCAATGCATCAGGGTTAAACGATGGCGCTGCTGCCATTGTGCTGGCAACCCATGACGCCGCGCTCAATGCTGGCCTCGCCCCAGAATTCCGCGTCCTTGGCTATGCCCACGCCGGTGTTCGCCCCGACGTTATGGGGATGGGCCCCGTCCCTGCTGTCCAAAAACTGTTCACGAATACAGGGCTGACCGCCAAAGATTTCGATGTGATTGAAAGCAACGAAGCTTTTGCATCTCAAGCGATTGTCGTCAGCAGGGTCCTCGATTTCGATCCGGCCATCGTGAATCCGAATGGTGGTGCGATTGCCTTGGGCCATCCGGTTGGGGCGACAGGTGCGATCATCACGGTCAAGGCAATGCACGAACTGACGCGAATTGGCGGCAAAAATGCTTTGATCACAATGTGCATCGGTGGTGGCCAAGGCATCGCCGTCGCCATCGAACGTCTTTAAGTTTTCAAAGCAAAATTATGTCCACCAAAGGCAATTGATTTCACATAAAACCAGATACCGCCTATGTCGGATAATCGCGCAAGAATACGGGTTTTTCCGGCGTGGATAAATCCGGATCATAGGCATAACCACCCGCACCGAAATTCAAGATTTCCGCTGGTGACGTCACACGGTTTTCTATCACAAACCGCGCCATGGCTCCACGCGCACGCTTTGCGAAAAATGAAACGATCCGTGGGCGATCCTCTTTCACTTCCATGAACTGCGGCGTGACTACCTTCAACTTCAGCACCTTACGATCCGCTGCCCCGAAATATTCCTGACTTGCGCAATTGATCAATGTGTCCGTGCCAACAGCCTGCGCGCGCGCGTTCAACGCCTTTGCAATCGTGTCGCCCCAATAGTCATATAGCGACGCACCGCGACGCGTTTTCAATCGGCTCCCCATTTCCAACCGATAAGGCTGGATCGCATCCAAAGGGCGCAAAACGCCATAAAGCCCGGACAGAATGCCCAAATGGTCCTGCGCCCATGCCAAATCATCTTCTGACAGTGTCTTTGCTTCCAACCCTTGATAGGTGTCGCCGTTAAACGCCAAGGCGGCAGGCTTGACCATATCGACAGTTGGTGCGGCTTCAAATGCGCGAAACCGGTCTCGATTCAACTTCGCCAAGTCATCGGAAATGCTCATCAAATTTTTCAGTTGGGTAAGCGTCAGATTGCGTGCCGTCTTTGACAGGCGAATAGCATCATCTTGAAACGCAGGAACGGTCGACACAACGTCGACCGGTTCCATGTCCAGCGACTTTGCAGGGGAAATAACAACCAGCATCAGATGTCTCCCTCTAGCGTCACGCCAGTCGCAGTCATCGCCGCGCAAGCGGCTGCCAATGATCCATCAAAATCAATTGCACGACATAGGGTCAGGTCGACGCTCACATCATACCCCAACTTCGCGGCGTCGACGGCCGAATAATGGACGCAATAATCTGTGGCCAAGCCGACCAACGTCAATCGCGTGATGCCCCGTGTGCGCAAATATCCGTCCAGCCCAGTGGGTGTCTTTCGGTCATTTTCAAAAAACGCTGAATAGCTATCGATTGCAGGATTATAGCCTTTGCGCACGACCATATCGGCGCGATCAGTGTCTAATGCAGGATGAAACGCGGCACCTTTGCTGCCTTGAATGCAATGATCAGGCCACAACATTTGGGGCCCATAAGGCATCTCAGTAATGGACATCGGCGCGGCATCATGGCTACTCGCGAAACTAGAGTGGCCCGCGGGGTGCCAGTCTTGCGTCAAAATGACGGCGTCGAACCGCGGCATCTTTGCATTGATACCGGCCACAATCTTGTCGCCACCCACAACCGCCAATGCGCCGCCCGGGCAAAAATCATTTTGAACATCAATCACCAAAAGCGCATGCATGGGGCTCTCCTATTCTTTGTCAGATAGGTAAGGCGCGGTGGGCTGCGAGGCAAGCCAAGCGTTCACTTCTTTCAACGATGTCAGATGGACGATGCGCGTGCCTTGCGGATTCCGCGTCATCCCTGCAATTTTTTCGCGCGCACTGTGCCGCGTGTCCCAAATCCATTTCCAGAAATCAAAGGTTTCGCGATCAAACCGCTCAAAGCAACCTTCGGGCAGATCAGGGCGATTGGTGCCCCAATGTTGGATCGTCCGGCGCAGCACACGCCAAAACGTAACCACATCGGGATATCAATCCAAATCATCGTATCAGCACGTCGCAACCGTTCAGGATAGGTTTTTGAAAGCCCACCTTCAAATATCCACGCGTCTTGATCTGTAATCGCTTTGCACATCGCAATTTTCTCAGGCATCGGACGTGCTCCCCAATTGGAAAGATGGTGAATATGGTCCATGTGATAGACTGGCAAACCCGTCTGTTCACATAACATCCGTGCAAGCGTGCTTTTGCCCGACCCAGGCTGTCCAACAATCATGATCCGTTGCATATCTCCCCCCTTGGCAAGCGAAAGGAGATCACGTATTTCACGCTCCTTTCTCTTTTGCAACCTGAGGCAATTATGAACACGCTCGGCATCGATTTCGGCACGTCCAACACATCCGCTGCGGTTCTTGTGAATGGCCGCGCGCATCTGATCGAGGTCGAGGCAGGCCGAACAACCCTGCCCACGTCGATCTTTTTCGACTATCACAACGGGTCCACCACCTATGGATCTGTCGCCAATGCCGCCCTGATCGACGGGCGTGAAGGGCGGTTCATGCGCGCATTGAAATCCGTGCTTGGCACGCCACTGATGCGCGAGCAGCGCTAAATCCACTATGAACGCCTGACTTTGATTGAGGCGATTGCCCGCTTTCTGACCATGATCCGCGAACGGGCAGAGGCGACGACCGGCATGCCATTCACCCATGCGTTGTCTGGCCGCCCTGTCCGGTTTCATTCGGAAAACGCCGAACGCAACGCCCAAGCCGAAATTGACCTGAGAGAGGCCTACATGGTCGCCGGTTTTAAACACGTCGATTTCTTGTTTGAGCCAGAGGCCGCCGCCCTCGCCGCCGGTCCGCTCCCAAAAGGAAAGCTTGGCCTGATCGTCGATATCGGCGGCGGGACATCCGATTTTTCCGTCTTTGAACGCGACGGGCTGAACACGCGGATCATCACGAGCTACGGCGTGCGCGTCGGCGGCACCGACTTTGATAAGGCGATCAGTCTGGCCCAAGTCATGCCCCTGCTTGGGCGTGGTGCAGAGATCAGAAATGACATGGGGCCGGGCACCTACACCGCACCGAACGCTGTTTACAATGACCTCGCCGCTTGGAAAAAAATCCCGTTTCTCTATACTCCGGAAACGCTCCGCCTTGCCGCACGCTTCCACAAAATGGGTGTCGATCCGAAGCCATTCAAACGACTGCATGATACGATCGATATGGAACTCGGACACGACATCGCCTTTGCGGTTGAGGCAGGAAAAATCCGCGCCAATGCGCCCGATGCCGACAATGCCGCGATTGATCTGCGCACCATCGAACCCGATCTTTGGGCGCGGATGAGCCATGCGAACCTCCGCGACATTCTGGACGCTCATGCCACGATAATCCGCGCTGCCGCGCAACAAACCCTTTCGGACGCGGAACTACGCCCTGATCAAATCGGCCAAGTCGTTTTTGTCGGCGGGTCAAGTCTGATGGAAGTCGTCGAGCACACGATGACGGATCTGTTCCCAGACGCCGAACTGGAACGAACCGAGGCCTTCACCGCCGTCGCCGATGGTCTTGCGATTGCAGCGGCCCGCTAAGACTTGAACGCGTCGCCCAAGGGGCGTATTTGGCTGGCATGTATACAGTAGCAGCCCTCTACCATTTCACCCGATTTGACGACATCGCCGCGATCCAAGGTCCGCTTTTGGACCTCTGCAAATCGCGCGGGATCAGCGGCACATTGTTGCTCGCCCCCGAGGGGATCAACGGCACCATTGCCGGTGACCGCGCAGGCATCGACGCCGTGCTCGCCCACATCCGCGCCTTGCCCGGTTGTGCGCTGTTGGAGCATAAGGAAAGTCATGCAACCGTGCCGCCATTCCACCGGATGAAGGTGCGTTTGAAACGTGAAATTGTCACCATGGGACAACCCGATGTTGACCCCGCGACGACTGTCGGCAACTACGTCGACCCTGCCGATTGGAACGACCTTATTAAGTCAGATGATGTGGTCGTGATCGACACGCGCAATGACTATGAGGTCGCGATTGGCACCTTTGAAGGGGCCGTCGATCCGCAGACCAAAACCTTCGGCGAATTTCCCGCGTGGTGGGAAGAAAACAAGGATCGGTTCCACAACAAAAAGGTTGCGATGTTCTGCACCGGCGGCATTCGTTGCGAGAAATCAACGAATTACCTGATCGGGCAAGGGGTAGAGGACGTCTATCACCTCAAGGGTGGCATCCTGAAATATCTCGAAGAAGTTCCGCAGACCGACAGCACGTGGGACGGCGAATGTTTCGTGTTCGACGCCCGTGTAAGTGTGGGTCATGGCCTGGCCGAAGGCCCCCATGTTCTGTGTTACGCCTGTCGGCGTCCCTTGTTGCCGACCGACAAATCCCGCCCCGAATTTGAAGAAGGCGTCGCCTGTCATCAATGTGCTTCGGAAACGACTGACGATGACAAGGCCCGCTTTCGTGAACGCCAGAAGCAGATCGCATTGGCCCGAAAACGCGGGTCTCATCACATCGGCGGATTGACCTAGAATGACCTTGCCGCCCCGCATCCGCACCCAAGGTTTGGCGTTATTCATTGGGGTGGTCTGCGGGGTGTTTTGTTATCTGGCTGGACTGCCATTGCCTTGGATGCTCGGCCCCATGATCGGGCTGACGATCGCGTCGGTAGCCGGAGCGCCGGTAGCCGGTCCGGACAGATTGCGCCCTTTTGTGATTCCCGTGATCGGGGTGATGTTAGGTTCTGCGATCAGACCAGAGATTTTCGATCAGCTCGCGGATTGGGCCATAACTTTCGCTCTTTTGCTGCCTTACCTCGCCATCGCGGCGGGTTTGTCGTTCACTGTTTACCGCAAGATTGGCGGCTACGATCCGGTCACCGCATTCTATTCCGCGATGCCCGGCGGCTTGAACGAAATGCTGATCATGGGCGGCGCTGCGGGCGGGAACGAACGCAAGATCGCCTTGGCCCACGCCGCGCGTGTATTGCTGGTGATCCTGTTCGTCGCCCTGTTTTTCGGGCTGTTCCTTGGGGTCCGCTCGGGTTCCAATCCAAACAATTGGGTCGGGGTGTCAGAGCCGACATTGCGCGACTATGCCCTTTTGATTGCGGCCGCAGTCATCGGCCTTTGGCTCGGACGGTTGTTGCGATTGCCTGCAGTTCCGATCTTTGGCCCAATGATCGTCAGCGGCGTCTTTCACCTTGTCGGCTGGGTCGAAATCGCCCCACCGTCGGTGTTTATTATCGCGGCACAGATCGTCATGGGCACGATCATCGGCACGCGTTTCATTGGGGCCACAGTTACCGAGATCCGCCGAGATCTGACCTTGGCGGCCATCGGGTCTGGCGTGATGCTGACCGTCGCAGTTGGCTTTGCGGCGGTGGTGACATGGGCCGCTGGCATGAGTTTGTCAGAGGCTTTCCTCGCCTTCGCACCCGGCGGTTTGACGGAAATGTCGCTCCTGACATTGGCGATGGGTCAAGACGTGACCTATGTCTCGACCGTGCATATCGTGCGCATCACATTGGTGATCGCCATTGCGCCGGCGGTCTTTGCCGCCCTGCGCAATTGGCTATTACCCACCCAAACGTAACTCTAGAAGTCGAGGTTTTCGACAGACAGCGCGTTGTTCTGAATGAATTCGCGACGTGGTTCGACGACGTCACCCATCAGTTTGGTGAACAGATCATCGGCATCGGCCAAGTCTTCGACCTTCACCTGCAGCAAAGTCCGCGCATCTGGGTCTAGCGTGGTTTCCCACAACTGATCAGGGTTCATTTCGCCCAAGCCCTTATACCGCTGGAACGTCAGGCCGCGCTCGCCCTCTTCCAAGATCGCCTTGAGCAAATCAAGCGGACCATAAATAGCCTGATCGCGGTCCTTGCGGATCAACGTGGCGGGCAGGTTATAGACGTCTTGCAGCCCTTGGGTAAAAGTCCCAGCACGGCGCGATTCACCGCCGCGCAGGATTTTACCATCCAGCGTCCGAACCTCTTCAACGCCGCGCAGCATACGCGCAAGGCGCATGCCTTTGTCTTGTGTAATCCGACCGGCCCAGCCGCGTTCCCATTCCTCGGCAATCAAATCAAGACGCTTGGCGACGCGGTCGGCGGTGCCTTGCAGATCACTGTCAACAACGCCGGGCACAAATGCGCCCGCGATGGCAGCCTGTTCCAGAATATGACGCGGATAATGGGTCGGGAATGCGTTCAGCAAATTGCTGAATTTCCGCGCCTCATCGACCACACGACGCAAGTCAGCGCCGGAGATTTCTTCGCCATTGCCTTGACGCAAAATCGCGCCCTCGGTGCCCTGTTCGATCCGGTAATCATCCATCGCTGGCTGATCTTTCAGATACACTTCGGACTTACCACGGCTCACCTTGTACAGCGGCGGTTGCGCGATATAGAGGTAGCCACCTTCGATCAGTTCCGGCATCTGGCGGAAGAAGAAGGTCAGCAAAAGCGTCCGAATATGCGCCCCGTCGACGTCCGCATCGGTCATGATGATGACCTTGTGATAGCGCAGTTTTTCGATGTTAAATTCGTCGCGGCCGATACCTGTGCCCAAAGCCATGACAAGGTTGCCAATCTCTTGGCTGCCCAACATGCGGTCAAAACGGGCACGTTCCACGTTCAAGATTTTACCCTTGAGCGGCAAAATTGCTTGGGTGCCACGGTCACGGCCTGTCTGCGCAGACCCACCAGCGGAATCACCCTCCACGAGGAAGACTTCGGTTTTTGACGGGTCTTTTTCAGAACAGTCTTTCAGCTTACCCGCCAAGAAATTCACATCCATCGCGGTCTTGCGGCGGGTCAATTCGCGGGCCTTGCGGGCGGCTTCACGTGCGAGCGCGGCCTCGACAATCTTACCGACCACCTCTTTGGCGATCTGCGGATTTTCTTCGAACCATTCGGCCAACTTTTCACCAACAAGCGATTCCACTGCAGGGCGGACTTCTGATGACACCAGCTTATCTTTGGTCTGAGAAGAGAATTTCGGGTCAGGCACTTTGACGGACAAAACGCAGGTCAAACCTTCGCGAGCATCGTCACCGGTAAAGGATACTTTTTCCTTTTTCGCGATGCCAGATGACTGCGCGTAGTTGTTGATCGTACGGGTCAATGCGCCACGGAAACCCGCCATATGGGTGCCGCCATCGCGCTGCGGGATGTTGTTGGTGAACGGCAAAACCATTTCGTTATAGCTGTCGTTCCACCACATCGCGACCTCGACGCCGATGTCGTCTTTTTCGCCCTTCACATAGATGGGTTCTTCCATGACAGCGGTTTTGGACCGGTCCAGATATTTGACGAATTCTTTGACGCCGCCATCATAATACAGCTCTGTTTGCAGATGCTCGGCAGGGCGTTCATCGGTCAGAATGATCCGCACGCCAGAATTAAGGAACGCCAATTCGCGCAGACGTTTTTCCAACGTCTCAAAGCTAAAATCGCGGTTACTGAATGTTTCGGTGCTGGCAAGAAAGCGAACTTCGGTCCCTTTCCGGCCATTTGCAAGGCCCTCAACACGCAGGCTTTCGGTCGTATAACCACCCTCAAACCGCGCGTAGTGTTCTTGGTCATTGCGCCAAATGCGCAGTTCCAAATAATCAGACAACGCGTTCACAACAGACACGCCCACGCCGTGCAGACCGCCGGACACCTTATAGGAATTGCTGTCGAATTTGCCGCCTGCGTGCAGTTGGGTCATGATAACCTCGGCCGCGGAAACGCCCTCTTCTTTGTGCATATCAACAGGGATACCGCGCCCGTTATCGCCCACCGAAACCGAGCCGTCGTCGTGGATAATCACATAAACGTGGTCGGCGTGACCGGCGAGCGCCTCGTCAATACCGTTATCGACAACCTCATACACCATATGGTGCAGACCAGACCCATCATCCGTGTCGCCAATATACATACCAGGGCGCTTACGAACGGCCTCTAAGCCCTTCAAAACCTTGATAGAATCGGCGCCATATTCGGCGTTGTTCGGTTGCTCGTCTGACATCGGTGTATTCCTGCTAATTCACCCACCAAATATAGGCGTTTTCGCGGGGATTGTCACGGCGAAACCCCCATATTTTGCGTTATAGGAACGGGATCGCAAGCCCGACCAAAATCAACAAAATACCAGATGTAATATTGGTGCGACGCAGCGCGGTTGGCGATATCAAAAACGCCTTTGCTCGGTGGATAGAGGCCGCCAAAATCAGGTTTCCGATCAATGGCACCAAGAATGACATGAAACAAATCGCGGCGATATCCAACCAAGTCAGCGCCGTCAAATCAAAGAACCCTGGCAACATGCCCATGTAGAACAAAATCGCCTTTGGGTTGCCCAAGATCACCGCAAGCCCAGCCAAGAACCCAGCCCACATACCGGGCCGCGTAAGACGGCTGTCCGACGCGATGGTTTTGTCAGCCGACCGCAAAATCAGCCCACCCATGATAAGAAACGTCAGGCAGGCGATCCATTTGAGCGCGACCAAAAACCCGCCATACACCGACACGATCCAAGTGACCCCCAAAATTGCCAGAAAGGGCCACAGCACGTCACCTACAACCACGCCCAAGGCCAAGGGCCACGCCGCATGAAATCCGCCCGACAACGCGCGCGCTATCAGGGCCACCCAAACCGGCCCTGGCGTGAGAAACAGCACAAGCAGCGCACCTGCATATAGCAGCAAGTCAGCGGCAGAAATGGTCATTCCGCGTCAGGCAGGGTCAGCGACCCGTCGTCGTTGAGCGGCCAAAACGGGTTCATCGCGACTTCCCAAACATGGCCATCAGGGTCCGCATAATAACCCGAATATCCGCCCCAAAACACTTTTTCTGGCGCCTTCAATGGAGTCGCGCCAGACGCCAAGGCAAGCGCATAGGCCGCATCAACCTCTGCCTCTGTCGGAAAATTCTGACCCAAGGCCATGCCGCCAACGCCAAGCGGTGCACCTTCGCGGCCTTGATCCTTGGCAAGGTTTTCCAAGCCGAAAAGCCCCAATACCATCCCATTGATTTGATAAAAACGCGCCTCTGGCAGATGCTCTTTTGGGGTCCAGCCCAGCCGTTCGTAAAACGCTGTTGATACATCCAAATCGGCCACACCAAAGGTAATCAAGGTTACGCGTTGCGGGGTCATAGGCTGGTCCTTTCGGTCAATGTTGACACGCCATCCGCATCCGACACTTCGGCGTATTGGGCGCGAGAGCCAAGTTCGGCGAATAATTCAGGGCCCGTGCCCGTCATGAACGCCTGCGATCCCAACGCGCAGATTTCATCATAAAGCGCCGCGCGACGGCCAGCGTCAAGATGCGCCGCGACCTCATCCAAAAGCAAAATCGGCGGTGCACCGAAATCGGCAATCAACGCGCGGCCATTGGCAAGGATTAGGCTGATCAACAGCGCCTTTTGCTCGCCCGTAGAGCAATCCTTAGCGGACACGCCCTTGGCCGCAAACACGGCCTGCAAATCCGCACGATGCGGCCCCATCAAGGTGCGGCCCGCCGCCATGTCGCGGCTACGATTGTTTTGAAACGCTGCGATCAGCGCATCAGGATTGTCAGGTGCTTCAATCGCAGGATCAGGATGAACCAAGGTCAAAGACGCCGTCGGAAATGCCGTCTCCGTGGCCTCTTGGGCTGCCATCAAGGCAGCAATCGTCGCCAAACGGTTGGCATGGATACGGACGCCTGCCTCGGCCATTTGCCGTTCAATCGCGACATACCAATGGGCATCACGCACCATGTCTTTTAACAAACGGTTCCGTTCGCGCATTGCCTTTTCATAGGTTAGCACAGCCTCTGCATGGGTCGGCTCGAACGATAATGTGGCGCGGTCCAAAAACCGGCGGCGGCCCTCTGCACCTTCAATCCACAAACGGTCCATCGACGGAACCAGCCACAACACGCGCCCGATCCGGCCCAAAGCCACTTGCGCCGCGGCCTTCCCATCAATGCGCACATTACGCGATGATGCAGGTTCGGCCCACGTCTCGATCTCATGTGTTTGCTGCAACGACTGTAATTCTGCCGTGACCTTCCAGCCGAGCGCCTCTGGCCGCCGGATCAGATCATCAGGCGCCGCACGACGTAACCCGCGACCAGGCGAAAGCAGAGAAACAGCTTCGAGCACATTTGTCTTACCCGCCCCATTGGCCCCGTAAATTGCAACAGGACGGCCGTCGCAGGCTATCACGGCCCGCTTATGCGACCGAAAATGCGAAAGTGTAATTTCAGACAAAACGAGGGCCGACATGCACCGACCCTCAGCTTTTTCTGAGTAAAAATATGTGAATCCAACCCATCGACGGGCGCTTAGACCCGCATAGGCATCACAACGTAGATCGCAGAGGTATCATTCCCCTCGCGCATCAGCGTCGGATCACCGGAAGAGTTAAACATGAACACAGCGTTTTCGCGGTCCACTTGGCTAGCGATTTCCAGCAGGTATTTCGCGTTAAAGCCGATTTCCAAACGCTCGTCGTTATAGGCCACGGCCAGCTCTTCTTCCGCGGCACCACTGTCGGGCGCATTCACAGACAGAACCAATTTGTCTTCGCTCAACGACAGTTTCACAGCGCGGGACCGTTCGGACGACACAGTCGCCACACGGTCAACGGCTTTGGCGAAATCGGATGCGTCGACTTCCAATTTGCGCGTATTGCCCTGCGGAATCACGCGTGTGTAATCGGGGAATGTGCCGTCGATAACCTTCGATGTCAGCGTGATGTCTGGGGTCGCGAAACGGATTTTGGTTTCGGACACGGACACTGCGATCTGCATATCGTCGTCGTCCAAAAGCTTGCGCAATTCACCAACAGTTTTGCGCGGCACGATCACACCCGCCATATCACCAGCGCCGTCTGGCAGATCAGCGTCAATACGTGCCAAACGGTGACCGTCTGTCGCCACACAACGCAACACCTTGCCGCCATCACTGTCAGCGACATGCATGTAAACACCGTTGAGGTAGTAACGCGTTTCTTCCGTCGAGATCGCGAATTTTGATTTGTCGAACAATCGACGCAGCATTGGCGCAGGCGCCGAGAAATTCGCAGCATAATCTGACGTGGCCATCACGGGGAAATCTTCTTTTGGCAATGTCGCCAAAGAGAAATTCGACCGGCCCGCTTCAATCGTCAAACGACCCGATGCGCCGTCTTCGGTCAATGTGACCAGTGCACCGTCAGGCAATTTGCGCACAATTTCGTTCAGCGTTACGGCCGAAACAGTTGTCACACCGGCGCGGACCACTTGGGCCGCGGCACGGTCTACGACTTCGATGTCTAAATCGGTAGCGCGAAACTGCAAACTGTCGCCTTCAGCCTCAATCAGCACATTGGCCAAAATCGGGATGGTATTGCGGCGCTCAACAACAGATTGGGCCTGTGCAACGGCCTTTAACAGGCTTGCGCGTTCAATACTCAGTTTCATGTCCCGTGCTCCGGATCTTAGGTCGTGGGTCTGCGCCCATCTGGGATGGTTAAGCTAGCTTATTTTACGCAGGTCACAAGCAGTTTTACAACTGTTACGGCGGGCCTATTCTGACAAGGCGCGGCGCAACAGTTCCACATCATCAGCGATCTGGCTATCAGTCACCATCAGTTCGGAAATCCGTTTGACGCCATGCATGACTGTCGTGTGGTCGCGGCCTCCAAAACGGCGGCCGATTTCGGGCAAGGAACGCTTGGTCATGTGTTTGGCCAAATACATCGCCAGCTGTCGCGGGCGGGCATAGGCGCGCACGCGCTTTGGCCCGATCATTTCGGACAGACGAATGTTATAATGCTCCGACACGCGGCGCTGAATTTCTTCGACAGTGACCTTACGATCAGAGGCCTTGAGCACATCTGACAGGCAGTCTTGGGTCAGTTCCAGCGTAATTTCACGGCCCACAAGAGATGCGAAGGCGAACAGACGGGTCAGTGCACCTTCAAGCACGCGGACGTTGGTCGAAATGCGGTGCGCGAGGAATTCCAGCACGCCATCAGCGATTTCAAGGTTCGGATATTGCGCCTTATAGATGTCGACCTTGGATTGCAGGATTCCAAGACGCAATTCGTAATCGGTTGGGTGCAGGTCCACGACAAGACCGCATTGCAGGCGGGACTTAATCCGCTCTTCGAGATCTTTGATCTCGCCCGGTGCGCGATCCGCAGAAATGATAATCTGCTTGCCCGCGTCAACAAGCGCATTGAACGTGTGAAAAAACTCTTCTTGCGTGCTGTCCTTGCCAGCCATGAACTGCACGTCATCGACCATCAATACATCCACGGAACGGAACATCTGCTTGAAGTCCATCATCTTGCGATCACGCAGGGCCGTGATGAAACGATACATGAATTGTTCAGCCGACAGATAAAGCACGTTTAGCTCTGGGCTGCGGCGCTGCAATTCATGGGCGATGGCGTGCATCAAGTGAGTTTTACCAAGCCCAACACCGCCATAAAGAAACAGTGGATTGAATGTGACAGGTCCACCTTCGGCCACGCGGCGGGCGGCGGCATTAGCAAGTTCATTTGGTTTACCCACAATGAAACTGTCAAAGGTGAACCGCGCGTCTAGCGGCGCACCTGCAATTTCATCAACGCGTGTCGGCTTAGGTGCCGCGGTGCGTTCAGCCATTGTCGGGCGCGGCGCACCAGATGGTTTGAACACCAAACGCTGCACATTCTGCCCCTGACGGGACATCTGATAGATAATCTGCTCGCCAAAATTCTGCTGCACATAGTTGCCGATGAACGATGTGGGGACATGGAAGGTGGCAACACCATTGTTGGCATCAACAAATTCCAAAGGGGCAATCCAATTAGAAAAATTGTTCGCACCCACCGTTGATTTGAGCGCGTCTAATGAAGTCTGCCAAAGTTCGTTTGTCATTTTAGTCCCGATTAGTTTAATTTTGCCTACCCAGGCCACCCCCCACAGGTAGCCACGATTTACACCGACATGCGCCCAACACGATGGGTTGCGCAGTCAGCGCAAGCAACGTGCCTTCAGCAACTTTAGGATATAGGACAACCGCAAATGTGGCACCAAACGGCGCACCAGCAGCGGATCCAAGACGCATAGAATAGAAGCGGTAAACCGCCTCTTTTCTACACACCCTGAATGAAGAACCCGTCGCACGAGCCATAGAAATTGATCGTCAGATCAACCGCCTTCTCGTGCGCTAAGTCCACTCATATCCCCCCGGATCGATGTGAATCGCATACACAAGTTAGCAAGGTGTTCAGACGCATTTCAACACAACAACGCGCTTGACTCTGGTCGCGACCAAAAAGAATCTGTGACCCCTTTGAAAAGACTAAAAAACTCTATTTTTAACTTATAAATCGTAAAAAGGCGCACCCAAATGGGTACGCCTTTCATCTAGTATTGCGGACCAAACTAGCCCCAATATGTAGTTAGCCGAGTGCTTTTACGCGAGCTGCCAAGCGGGACATTTTGCGCGCTGCGGTGTTTTTGTGCACCACACCTTTTGTCACACCGCGCATCAATTCTGGCTGAGCTGCTTTCAATGCTGCAGCGGCTGCATCTTTGTCGCCAGCTCCCAAAGCAACTTCAACTGCTTTCAAAGATGTACGGATACGCGAGCGGCGCATTTTGTTGACTTGAAAACGGGCTTCGTTCTGACGTGCGCGTTTTTTAGCTTGTGGAGTATTTGCCATGGTGTCGTTCCCTCGGTTTGGGTCAATAAAAATTATCTGCGCAATTGGCCCAACCGGGTTTCAGGAACCGGTGATTCTGGTCTAGCGGACCGCACGCGCATATCTGTCGGTGTCTTTAGACCAGTTAGACCATAAAGAAAACCCTTTATTTGTCGCGAAACTGCGCCTCGCGCTTACCGACGAAAGCGGACATGCCTTCCTTTTGGTCTTCGGTCGCGAAGAGTGATTGGAAAAGCCGCCGTTCATAGTTCACGCCTTCGGCCAAAGTTGTCTCGAACGCGCGGTTCACCGCATCTTTGGCGGCCATTGTAGCGATCAGTGATTTTTCGGCGATTTTGCCAGCGGCCTTGACCGCTTCTTTCAGCAAATTATTCGCAGGCACAACGCGGCTGACCAGCCCCGAACGCTCTGCTTCTTCGGCATCCATGAAACGGCCGGTCAGATTCATGTCCATCGCCTTGGACTTGCCGACATAACGCGCAAGCCGCTGCGTGCCGCCGATACCCGCGATCACGCCCAAGTTAATTTCTGGCTGACCAAATTTCGCGGTATCGGACGCAATGATAAAGTCGCACATCATCGCCAATTCGCAACCCCCGCCCAGCGCATAACCAGACACAGCGGCAATGATTGGCTTGCGTGTGTTATTAAAGCGGGTTGTTTCTGCCGCGAAATAATTGCGTGTATACATATCGACAAACGACTGTTCAGCCATTTCGGTAATATCTGCGCCGGCTGCGAATGCTTTTTCCGATCCGGTGATCACAATGCAACGCACTTTGTCGTTTGCATCTGCCTCTTCCAAGGCTTGGCACAGCTCGCCCAACAATTTCCCGTTTAACGCATTCAGCGCATCTGGTCGGTTTAGCGTGATTGTTTCAACACTATCCGCAATATCGACGATGAGAGTTTCAAAGGCCATGTTCAGTCCGAAGTTACCGCTATCAGACCTGTGTGATGAAACAACTGACGCGCCTGATCAAGCTATCTTTGGCATTGCGCACAAAAGAAAGATGATCTGCCAGATTGAACGATTCGGGCGATTTTCGTTTCACATCCGTCAGTTGGACATGGATTCCCCTCTTGATCGTAGACCGCAAAGGTGTGTTGAAAATATCCCAATTCGCCATCCGCTTGACGATAATCCTTTAATGACGACCCACCAGCTTCAATCGCCTCACCAAGAACATCGCGGATAAGTGGAACCAATGATCGGATGCGCTTGGCACTGATGCTGCCCACCTTACGCGCGGGATGAATACCAGCACGAAACAACACCTCGCAGACATATATATTGCCGAGCCCCGACACGACCCTTTGATCCAGCAGCGCGGATTTAATCGGCGTGTTGCGTCCCTTTACCCGCGCAACAAGGTAATCGTCGTCAAACGCATTGCCCAGCGGTTCGGGACCGAGATCGCGGATCAGCCAGAAATCACCTTCTGTCCCTGTGTCAAACAAATCCATCGCACCAAAACGACGGGCGTCATTAAACGTAATCCGCGCATCATTCGCCATGTGAAGCACAACATGATCATGTTTGGCCGCCGCAGGATGCGGATAATGAAAATCGCCAACAGTATGACCCGAAATCGTCATGCGTCCCGACATGCCCAGATGCACCAGTAATGTTTCGCCACTATCCAAATCCGCGAGGATATATTTGGACCGCCGCCGCAGGCGCAAAACCGTTTTACCTGTCAGTCGATCCGCCATGCCATCAGGAAATGGCCAGCGCAAATCAGGACGATTCACGTCAGCGCGAGCGATTTTGGCGCCTTCCATCACGGGGGCCAGCCCGCGACGAACCGTCTCTACCTCTGGTAATTCGGGCATGGTACACTTTCTATCATATAACAGGCGCGATATAGGCCTATTAACCCTATAGTTGGTCGAACCGCAAAGGACGACAAGCCCAATGACCGAAAACACCACACACTTTGGCTTCGAAACCGTCAATGAGGCCGACAAAAAGGGGCGCGTCCAAGGCGTGTTCACCTCTGTCGCCAGCAAATACGACATTATGAATGATGTGATGTCCGCGGGTATTCACCGGATTTGGAAACAGGCGATGATGGATTGGCTGGCCCCGCGCGTCGGACAAAAACTGTTGGATGTGGCCGGTGGGACGGGCGATGTGTCGTTCAAATTCCTTGAACGTGCCGGATCTGGCCATGCGACGGTCTGCGATATCACCGAATCCATGTTGATCGCTGGGCGCACTCGCGCCGAAGCGGCGGCGATGTCGGACAGCCTCGATTGGGTCGTGGGCGATGCGATGGCCTTGCCGTTCGAAGATAACACATTTGACGTCTACACAATCAGCTTTGGCATCCGGAACGTCACCCGCCCGCAAGAGGCATTGAACGAAGCCTACCGCGTTTTACGCCCAGGTGGTCGGTTGATGGTGCTCGAATTCAGCCAGCTGCCGAACCCGATGATGCAGGCCGCCTATGACGCCTATTCGTTCAATGTAATCCCGCAAATGGGCAAGGTCATCACGGGCGACCGAGACAGCTACCAGTATCTGGTGGAATCGATCCGCAAATTCCCAGATCAAGACACGTTCCTTGAGATGGTGAAAACCGCAGGTTTCGAGAATGCGAAATACCGTAACATGTCGATGGGTATCGCTGCGCTGCATTCTGGTTGGAAACTGTAAATGCGCGGCCCGCATAACATTATCCGACTGATCCGCACGGGCGCCACGCTGGAACGCACGGGTGCGATGAAAATCATCCTCGATGCGATGGAGGCGGGACCGGTGTTCCGCATTGTTGCACGGACACTGGTCTGGCCGTTCCAATGGTTGGGCTATAAAGGCGATGTCAGCATGCCACCCGCGCCACGTGCATTGACGGCGCTTGGTCCGGCATACATCAAATTCGGGCAAGTCCTTTCAACCCGTCCCGATGTGGTAGGCGACGAATTGGCTGTGCAAATGCGCGTTTTGCAAGACAAGCTGCCCCCGTTTTCAATGAAAGAGGCACAAGCAGAAGTTTTGCGCGAACTCGGCCAATCAACCGATACCTTATTCAGCAGCTTTTCCGAGCCTGTCGCCGCGGCATCGTTAGCCCAAGTTCACAAAGCCCATGTGGCTGAAACAGGCGAAGCCGTCGCCGTTAAAATCCTGCGCCCCGGGATTGAGCGCGCTTTCCGCCGTGATATTGACGCGTTCTATTTCGCCGCACGCGCTATTGAGCTTTTGTCCCCATCATCGCGTCGGTTGCGCCCGATGGACGTCATCACACATTTCGAAGGTGTCGTTTTGGGCGAGCTCGACTTGCGCTTGGAAAGCTCTGCAGCAGCGGAGTTTGCGGCAAACACGCAAAGCGACGTTGGCTTTGCCGTGCCCACCGTTCTTTGGCACCTTTCAGGTCGGCGCGTCATGACCCTAGATTGGGTCGAAGGCACGAATATTGGCGACAATGATGCACTGGATCAGGCGGGCCATGACCGGCGCGATCTGGCGGCACGCGTACTTCAACTGTTTTTAAATCACGCCCTCCGAGACGGCTTTTTCCACGGCGACATGCACCAAGGCAATCTTAAGGTTTCCGCGAACGGGGATGTCGTCGCCTATGATTTTGGCATTATGGGACGAATTGATGAATACACCCGACGCGTTTACGCAGAAATTCTGTTCGGCTTCATTCGCAAAGATTACCAGCGTGTCGCACAGGTGCATTTTGAAGCAGGATATGTCCCCGCACATATGGACGTTGACGAGTTCGCCCGTGCATTGCGCGCAGTAGGCGAGCCCATCTTTGGCATGGACGCGAGTCGCATTTCGATGGCACGTCTGCTGTCATATTTGTTCGAGGTCACCGAACGTTTTGGCATGGAAACGCGCACAGAATTGATTTTGCTACAACGGACCATGGTCGTTGTCGAAGGCGTTGCACGCTCGCTCGACCCGCATATGAATCTTTGGAATGATGCGCGCCCCGTCGTCGAGAGTTACATTAAAGATTCCATCGGCCCCAAAGCACTTGCGAAAGATCTGGCCGAAACACTTAGGGTTCTTGCTCGCTTTGGCCCAATTCTTCCCAAGCTTGCTCAGGACGCTTTGATCCGCCAAAACAACCCAACGCCCGCAACGCGATCAACTGGGAAATCTGCCCAATTGGGCTGGATGGTTTTTGGTTCTGCAGTCACAGCCATAGTTATTTTTGCGGCTCAGTCGTTCTAGAACGAAGGGTCACGCAATGCATTGACTTGGCTCGCGACAACGGCTTCGCCGCCTTCTAAGATGAGGATCGTTTCGCCGCCCTGTGAGCGCACTTCTGTTACGGTACTGTAAACATCGACAGGACTTTGATCAATGACCTCGCCCCCTGAATAGCTTGAAAGATTGAAATTATAGAGGCCCAAAGGATGAGGGTATCCAGAAGCATCCATTCCTGACCATTCCATCGGCTCTGCGCTGATGGGCACATCAAAGCGGTCCACCTCAATGCCAGCGGAATTTGTGACAACTATTTCTGCGCGATCCGCGATGCTTGCTGGGTTGGGCGCAATAGAAATTGAATCGCCATCGAAATATCCTGCAGCAGGCGACCGCGCTTCTTTCCCAACCCAAGCAGCCATCTGAGCCATACTGCCTGCCCCCAACTGCGTCGCGAGGCTTCGCAGTAGATCATTGGTTTGCACTTGCTGTTCCACCCCCGAAAACGTCGCCAATTGCACAGCGTAATCTGATGAATCAACCGGATTAAGCGGGTCTTGGTTTTCCATTTGAACGGTCAACATGCGCAAAAAGGTCTCGAAGTCTAATGAAACCGCCGTACTTTTATTGGGTGAGTTTTGAGCCATGCTTGCCACGGCAGTACTGTATCGGGGTCAGTGTGATGATTTCACCGCCCGCAGCTGCGGCATCCTCTGCGTCATGGGTGACCATAAGAACGGGCAAACCGCGCGCGCTCGCACGGGCAAATACCAGTTCGCGCACTTGGGCGCGCAAAGCGGAATCAAGCCGCGAAAACGGTTCATCCAGAAGCAAGGCGCTTGGCTCTGACAATAGCATCCGCATCAGCGCGACCCGCGCTTTTTGCCCGCCCGACAAGGTGGCTGGATCTCGATTTGCAAACCCCTCTAGACCGACCTCAGTCAGCGCCGCATTTATCTTAGCCAGTCGCTCCTGCTTGGTGCCGCCCACTTGCAATCCAAACGCCAAATTCGCGCCAACGGACAGATGTGGAAACAACAAGTCGTCTTGGAATAATATCCCCACGCGGCGCTGATGCGGCGGTGTATGCGTGATATCTTGGCCGTCCAAATGCACCGATCCGCTGGCAGAAAAAACGGGTGCAAGCGTGCCAGTGACAAAGGCCAACAGCGTGGATTTGCCCACCCCAGACGGCCCCATGATTGATAACACCTCGCCGGGGGCAACTGTGGCTGACAACGACAACAACGGTGCGCCGCCTTTAGAAATCGCCACATTTCCCAGTGTTAGACCCTTAACCATGTCGCAACCCTTTTCTATTTCGCCAGACAATCGCAGGCACAATCAGCGCCAGCGTGAACGGCACCAGCGCGGCGCCCGTCTGCATCAACCCATAAACCCCAATGGCCCGCCTGTCCCCGCCAGAGGCCAGCGCGACAGCTTCTGTTGTTAACGTCGCAACCCGCCCGCCGCCAATCAAAAGGGTCGCCAGATACTGCCCCACAGACACCGACAAGCCCACCGCCATCGCGGTCAAGATCGGGCGCAACAACATTGGCAGACGCACGGCCCATAACACGCGGTCTGGTCTCGCACCCAAGGCATTCGCAATCGTTCCCATGCGCGCATCCCATGCGCGAAACGGGTCGGCCAAGGACAAGAACACATAGGGCAGCACGAACACCAAATGCGCCAACATCACGGGCACGCGCCCGACGTCTGCGCCGATGTTCAACATCAAGGTTTGCAGCCCCGGCAAGAACGCCGTCTGCGGCACTAGCAAGGGCAGATACAGCAACCACATGCCGCGTTGTGATAGGGTCAAGCCGTGGCGGTATTCTGCCTCCAGACACCCGATTGTCAGGACTAAGGCTACCAGTGTTACACAGCCCGCGATCAAAGCAGTTTCACCCAAGGCGGCCAAGGTGTTTGGTCCGAACCGCATCCAGTTTCGCAACGTGAATTGATCCGGTAGAAAATCGGGAAAGCTCCAAAACCCGGCAAACGACCAAACGCCCAAAACCACAATTCCTGCGACAACGGCAAAGGCGCAGGCACCGCTTGCCAATAGCGCGAAAGCCCCAACTACAGGGTCTATTTTTCCGCGATGTCCGGCCATAATCCAACGCAGACCCAAGGCAGCAACGACCACTTCGCCGATACGCCAAATGATCAATGCACCGATGACCAAGCCCAGTTGCAACAACGCCGCGGCCGCCCCTTGAAGGCGCATTGCAAGGTCGGGGTCAGACATCAGGCGGACGATATAGACCGATAGGCTTGGTGGGGTATTCGGCCCTAAAATCACCGCCACATCGACTACTGACATGGAATAGGCGAGCACGACGTAAACGGGTAATCTGATCTGCGCATAGACGCGGGGAAAAACCGTTTTTAACCAGCCCGTGACACGGCCATATCCCAGCGCTTGGGCCACTGCCATACTGCGGGTCGTGTCCGCTTGGCCAAGTGCGGCGAGGGTGATCAGCAATAGAAAAGGCACCTCTTTGATTACCAAGCCCGCCATCATGGTCAGGCCCAGTGGGTCTTGCACGATGAGCAAATCTGGTGGTCTGTCCCAGCCTGTGACAGCCGGCGATAGCGCCCGCGAAATCCAGCCCGAGGGTGTGATCAAAAACGCCAACCCGAATGCCGCCGCCGCATGGGGCACCGATAACAATGGCGATAGCAAGCGTTCCAAAAACCGAAATGCGCGGGTGCCGGACCAACCTGCGGTCAACAGCATCACGATGGTCAGCGCGATCACTGTAGCACCTACGCCGACCCCAAGGGACAACATGACTGCGCGGGGCAAACCGGCCCAATCGAACAGTTCAAAGAAAGGGTTAAGCGACGGACCTGTAAGGCCAGCGGCAGGCAAATGCCCAAACGCGGGCAGCGCCGTGCCGTAAAGCCCAGCCACCACAGGACCGAGCATCGCCAGTAAAGTCAGCACTGGCAGAATAGGCAAAAGGCGCCGCGTTTTCATACGCAGCGCCCCTTGTTCGTATCTATTCGCTTACTGCGAAACACCGTAGCGATCCGCCCAATCATCGGCCAAACGGGTGGCCCAGCTTGGGTGTGGTTCGGCCTGAACAGTACCCAATTCAGCAGGTGTTAGGGTCGCAATGCCCAGTTCCAGCCCGTCGAATACGGCGCGTTCCTCGGCCGTGATCGCTTCCATGTCCAACACAGTGCCATAGCCCAAAATCGCAGGGTCTTGGGCGCGGGCCTGTGCCTCTGGGGACATCAGGAAGTTGGCGACGACCATCGCACCCGCCTTGGATCCCGAATTATAAGGGATCGTCACGAATGACGCGTTGCCAATGGTGCCCTTGTCCAACACGAATGTGCGCACGGTGTCTGGCAATTCAAAGTTTGCAATCGCGGTAGATGCCGCACCCGGGCTGAAGGAAATCGACAGGTCCAATTCATCATCCGCGATCAGCGGGAACATAGCCGTGCCGGTGGCAGGGTACGCCTTGCCCTCGCGCCACAGGTTCGGCGTCAGTTCGTCGAGATAGGCCCAAAGTGGGGCGGTGACTTCGGCATAGTTGTAGTCAGTCACCTCTGCAGACAGGACGGACGGATCAGGCAAGATATCGACCAAAACCTGTTTCAGGAATGTTGTACCCAAGAAATCCGGCGGCTGCGGGTAGCTAAAGCGACCAGGGTTCGCTTGCGCCCACTCCAGAAGTTCGGCCATCGACCCAACATCATTTGGCATGTCTGCTGTATCATGCACAAATACGACCTGCGCCATCGCCCATGGGCTTTCATACCCATCAGTTGGCACAGTGAAGTCCGTTTGAACGGTCTTGCCAGCCACATCAACAACGGCCCAGTTTGGCAGTTGTTCCGCATATGGACCAAACAGCAAATCAGCCTCTTTCATCGCTGCGAAATTTGCGCCGTTGATCCATATCATATCGATGGCACCATCGTCGTCTTCACCAGCCTGCTTTTCAGCAAGAACGCGGGTAACGGCATCGGCAGTATCGGTCAGCTTGACGTGCTCTAACGTGACACCATAATCCTCAGCCACACGGGACCCGACCCACGCCAGAAAATCATTGGTCGTGGTCGATCCACCCCATGCGTTCCAATAAACGGTTTGGCCAGCGGCCTCGGCCTTCACCGCGTCCCAATCGGCTGGATTAGGGTCTGCAAACGCCGACACAGGGGCGATCAATGCAGCAAGAATGGCAAGATGTTTCATCAGGTTTCCTTTAGTCAGTATAAAGCTGTTTCGCGCCATAAATACGCAGCACAGCCGTGGCAAAACATAACGTGCCAAAGACATAAGCCAATGGCGCGAAATAGGTGGGGAATAGGCAGAGAAGCACAAAGAAAATGATTGTCTCTGTGCCCTCTAGAATGCCGTTGGAATAGTAGAGTGATTTCTGGCCTTGGGCGTCGGTTTTATGACCGTGCTTTTCGGCCAGAATCGCGTAGCCAAGGAAGCTCGTCCCGTTGAAGTAAAACGACGTCAGCAGGAACGCACCCGCCGCCCCATTGGTCGCAGGATCAAGAAATACAAACGCGGCAGGGATCGCCCCGTAGAACAAGAAATCCGCAGCAATATCGAGATAACCGCCAAAGTCGGTCTTGCGCGTCGCCCGTGCGACAGCGCCGTCCAGCCCATCGGCAACCCGGCTCGCCAGTAGCAGTAATAAGGCCAGCAAGCCCAGGCCACAAGCGATGCAAACCGCAGCCAACAGCCCCAACGCCAAGCCAATCAGCGTCACATCATTTGCCGAAATCCCACGCGCCGCAATCATCCGGCCCGCTGCGTTCAGCGGCGGATCAATCAGCGTGCGTGCATAGCGATCTAACATCGGCTTCCTTTCGGTTCAGCGAAGTTGTGACCGATGATGTCAAATCACGCAATCGCCATGACATAATTGTGAGACACCGCTAGGTTGTCGCGATGCGCGGGCGGCCTTGGGCTGTGACCTTGATCGTGGCCTCGATGAACATTGGCTGATCCTCGACCTCGACCTGTTTGATATCGCGGTCAACGGTGAAGCGGATTTCTTCGACCCCAGCGGCGCGCGCGGTGTCGCCTGCTTCGTCGCGCAATGCGGTCTCTAACGTATTCATCGCCTCGTCCGACGAGGAGAATTGCGTCAAACCGTCGGGCAAATGCACGGCAAACGCCCCCGGTCCCGGACTGGTCACCGTGCCACTGGCATGCATCGCGACCTGACCCACAACCGCCCCAATCGCATTGGCCACGCCCGCATGTTCGGGCAATATCATGCGCGTATTCAGCCGCGATCCAACAGCACCGTAATAGGCCCCAGCGGACGCACCTAACCCGATCACCGGCACGCCAAGACGCAGGTCCATTTGCACGATCCCCTTGCGCTGATCCATCCCCGCAAACGTCAACGGATGGGACGCCAAAACATCGGCGCGTTCCCAGCCATCTTCGTCAAAGGCGGCTTGCAGCAGGCAATCAACAGTCTGGGTTGTAAGCTGATCAATAATCATCTGCGCCATCTGCCCTGGTCCCGCACCCAACCGATCACCGGACCCAACACGACGACGGGCAAAAAGGGTCAGCGCCTTGTTGGCAGCCTCAACATCCCACGCATCGACTCGGCCCAGAACATGGGATGCATCCGACGGCGTCACCCCCGCGATCATGACCATGCCGCGGGTCACCAAACGCATAAGCGCAGGGTTTTCCATCCGGCTTACAGCGGCCTCGCTGACACGGATGGGGCCATTGATCAACCGCGAGGCAACTGTCGTCTCTCGGTCATCCAACCCTTCAGGCAGGGTCGTGAACATTGGCACCGCAAACCGCCCGCCGTCAGACGGCGGAATGTCATTCGCCAGACACCGATCCAAAACACCATGTACCAATTCGGGAAACTTCTCCGCGGCCAAAGCAATCGGCATCAACCGGCGCGGCCCAAGGCGCAGGCCAGCGCCCAACCCCTCGACCACATGCACCTCGCTATCACCACCCAACCCTGTGGTGCGCATCGCGACAGCCTCGACCATGGTGCGATAGGGACCAACACGCGCACCCTGCGGATCAATTTTTGGCCTTCCACCCTGTAATAGACACACATCTGTGGTTGTGCCGCCAATATCAGACACCAGCGCATTATCCTCGCCGGTCAGCCATGACGCACCCGCAATGGACGCCGCTGGCCCTGACAAGATCGTCTCAATCGGCTTCTCTCTTGCAACATCGGCAGACACCAATGCGCCGTCGCCACGCACGACCATCAGGCGCGCATCAATGCCGACATGGGCCAGATGATTTTCGCAAGCACTGATCAGCCCATCGATCATACCGATCAGTCGGGCATTCAAAACGGCGGTCAGCGCGCGTTTAGGTCCACCCAGCGCAGACGACAGTTCATGCGAACATGTGACAGGTTTACCGGTCATCTCGCGGATCAGGTCACGCGCCGCGACCTCGTGTTCGGCATTGCGGGTGGCGAAACTGGCAGCAACCGCAAAACCTGTCACTCCGGCATCCAACCCCCGCACAGCCTCTGCCAATACATCCAGATCAAGCGGCGCAACCTCGCCGCCTGCATGCGAATGGCCACCGGCCAAAGCAATCACAGGATCGCCGCGCAACGCATCTTCCAACCCGGCACGGCCTAGTTCCGCTGGATCAAACCCAATGAACACCAATGCAACGCGGCCACCTTGGCCCTCGACCAACGCGTTCGTGGCCAAGGTCGTGGACAGCGACACCATCGCAACATGGGCTGGATCAATCGCTGCCTGCGCCAATGCGGCATCAATCGCAGCGCCCACACCAACAGCCAAATCAGGGCGTGATGTTAACGCCTTCGCGCTCGCAACAACCACATCCGCCGCCTCATCCAAGACAACCGCATCGGTATACGTGCCGCCAGTATCCACACCCAAAAGATAACTCATACCATCACCTCTACGGCAAAATACAAATCGGCTGACCCGCGCGATCACGCACAACAATCAGCTCATTCGCATAGGTGTAAAAATAACAACCTTCCGGATCGCGATTAACCTCTGATCGGTCAATATCGGTCGGCAGCATCTCGTCCACGGACAAGGGCAGCATCAAGGGCTCAACAACAGGCCGCGCACAGGCCGCCAATAACAGTACTAGCCCCAAGCTTCTTTTGGCCCAAAATACCTCGGGGGACGGCCGCAGGCCGGGGGGCTGGCCCCCTTTTTGATTGTTCAACAAAAACTTCATGCGCCCTCTTCACGTTTTGAGTGTCATTAGCCCAATTCTATGCCACCATGAACGGATTATGACAAAATCAGCGACACGCATACAACAAAAGAACCGCGCAACAATCCTTCAGGCCGGATTGGACGTCTTTTCTCAATTCGGATTTCGTGGCGCGACCCTTGATCAAATCGCCGAAACCGCGGGCCTGTCGAAACCAAATCTGCTCTATTACTTCAAATCAAAAGAGGCGATTCACACTCAGGTGCTAACCTCTCTACTCGACCTCTGGCTTGATCCGTTACGCGACATGGATGCCAATGGCGACCCGATCCATGAAATCCTAACTTATGCCCAGCGCAAGCTGGACCTTAGCCGCGACTACCCCCGTGAAAGCCGGCTGTTTGCCAATGAAATTCTGCAAGGCGCACCGCGTCTGCGCGATGATTTTCCTGCGCTCAAATCACTGGTCGATGAAAAGGCGCGGGTGATCCAAACTTGGACCAATCAGGGTAAAATCGCGGCAATAGACCCTTATCACCTGATTTTCTTGATCTGGGCGCAGACCCAACATTACGCCGATTTCGATGTGCAAGTCCGCGCAGTGTTGGATCAGGACGACCCCTACATCGGGGCCGCGAAGTTCCTTGATCACCTGCTGACCCGCACGCTTACACCCTAAAACGTAAACGGATCCACGGTGATGCGTTTGCCAAGCGTTAGCGCGTCGGCGACATGCACCATCGGGGCCAAGTCGACGTCGGATTGCCCTGCCGCAACTAGCTTTGCCATCCGGTCATAGAGGGCTGGATATTCTTCTAGCTCATTGCCCGCGACGTCATGGTCATTGATCACACAACGATTGCCGCCTTCCATCAGATAAACGACATCGTCGCCAGCTCGCAGGGTCATTTCCCACATCTGCGTGCCTTCTTTAAGCCAATCAAGCTCCATCCCGATGCCATTGGCAAACTGCACCTCCCCTGCAATCGGTGTCCATTTGTTTTGCGGAAACTTCAGCACCGCACTGGTCACATGGGTGGGCTGAGGCAGGACTTCGGTAAAAATCGATAGGGCATTGATACCCGGATCAAACACGCCCATGCCGCCGGGCTCAAAAACCCAATCTTGGTTGGGATGCCATCGGCGCACGTCCTCTTTCCACATGATCTTGCCGCCGGTCACGACCTTATCTGCCAAAAACGTTTTGGCACCAGCGACCCCTTTGGCCATGCGGCTGTGCCATGTCGTGTAGAGGGTCACGCCAGCAGCATCAGCGCGAGCTTGCAAATCATGCACCTCGGCCAACGTTGCACCGGGGGGTTTTTCCAACATCACATTGCGCCCAGCAGCAATCGCAAGGACCGCATAATCGTAACGCGGCACAGGCGGCAGACAGAGCGAAATGGTGCGGATATCTTCACGCTGGGCCAGCATCGCGTCAAAGTCGGTATAGCTTTGCACGCCTTCCACCTCGCCCGCACGGCTGACCGTCGCGGCAAGAGTCCAATCAGGGCTATCCGCAATCGCAGGCACATGTTGATCTACGGCAATCTTTCCAATCCCGACAAGACAAATTGGCTGCATGATATTCTCCCCTTTTCAGTGACTTTGACGATATCAACCGTATGTTCAAGACCACATGTCGCATTCAGACTTGATCGGCGCGGTGACCACTGCAACTGTAAATCAAAATGGGGGGCAGCACATGCGCGACAATATAGAATTCTGGCAAGAACGGGTCGATCTGGCCGCCGCTTTTCGTTGGACGGCACGGTTGAACATGCATGAAGGAGTTGCGAACCATTTCAGCCTGTCGATCAATGATGACGGGACCAAGTTCCTGATGAACCCAAACCAAGTGCATTTCAGCCGGATCAAGGCCAGCGATATGATTGTCGTAGACGCCAACGATCCCGAAACATTGGCTGGCCCAAACGCGCCTGACCCTACTGCTTGGGGGTTGCACGGCGGCATTCATCGCGACGTGCCCCATGCACGGTGTTGCATGCATGTGCATTCGATCCACGCGACAGTTTTGGCTTCACTTGCCGACAGTCGCCTACCGCCAATCGATCAAAATGCGTGCACGTTTTACGGGCGGCATGTGGTCGATGAAAACTACGGCGGTCTGGCGTTCGAAGAAGAAGGTGCGCGCTGTGCCACTCTACTCTCAGACCCCAAGGATAAGGTCATGGTGATGGGCAACCACGGCATCATGATCATCGGCGAAACCGTCGCGGAAACCTTTAATAGACTCTACTATTTTGAACGGGCTTGCGAAACCTACATCCGCGCGCTGCAAACCGGACAGCCATTGCGGATCATCCCCCATGACATCGCGACCAAGACCAGCGCCGAGCTGGCCGATTACCCCGAACAGGATGAGCGGCACCTGTCCGAGCTTAAGGCGATCCTGACCGAAGAAGGGTCAGATTTTGACAAATAGTCCCCGTGTTCTGATTGTGGGGGCTGGACCAACTGGTCTGACCGCCGCGCTTGAATTGGCGCGTGGTGGCATCATGCCACGTATTATTGAACAGCGCAGCCAAGCATCGGGCCTGTCACGCGCCGTTGGGATCACCCCTGCGACAATGGACATTTTTGCACCATCTTGCGTCGGGGATGACATCCGCGCAGAGGCTGTGATCATCAGTGGCATGCATATGTTTCGAGACGCAACGCCTGTCGCCAAACTAACCATACCGACCCAATCCCATTGCCGCCAAATGCTCGGCCTGCCGCAAAATCGCACCGAACACCATATCGTGAATGGGTTTGCCGCACTTGGCGGGGTAATCGAATACGCAACGACGCTTGATGGGCTGGACCGACAGGACGATCAGGTTGTCGCCACCATAAACGGGACTCCCGAAACCTTTGACATTGTGATCGGTGCCGACGGCATCCAAAGCACCGTTCGCAAGGCGGCTAATATCCCATTCGACGGTTATACATTGTCGGAAACATGGTCGATCGCGGACGTTGACGCCGCGGACGTCACCGATGGGAACGACCTAAAGCTATTCCTCACAGGGCGCGGCAAGGTCGCGATGCAAATCCCGTTAGAGCAAACGCGCTGGCGTCTCGTTAGCAACACAGATGATGCATTAGCGACACTTCCCGTGCCCTTAAACGTGACAAAAATCTACCGCACAGGACAATTCGGCATTCAAGTCAAGCAGGCCACGACCTATCAAAAAGGACCGATCTTTTTGGCTGGTGATGCCGCACATTGTCATTCCCCTGTTGGAGGGCGCGGGATGAACCTTGGGATCGCAGATACGGCTGTACTTGCCGATATGATCCTTTCAGGCGACACGCCGACTATTCCGCTTCGCGCCATGGAATTTCTCAGAGAACAATCAAAATGACGGAACGTGCACGCCGCATTGTTACGTCGCCCAATCCTGTTCTGCGCAGGTGCATAATCACCCTGTTCAAACTGATCAGCCACATTCCACCGATCCGCAAGCGGATCATCCGTCAGATTATGCAATGAGGAGGTCTGATTTGACACGTCAAGAATGGAACCACAAACCTGATGTGCCTATCCAAACCTCTCCACTTTGGGAATGGCCACCGCGCCCAATTGCAGCGGCAAAATGGTATCTCGATAGTTGGTTTTTCCTGACGATTAACGGCGCAATCGTTGCACTTGCGTTCATCGCCTACACTTGGTTCAGTCCATCGTTGGACCAGACTAAATCGCTCCAGTTTGGCTGGATTAGTCTCGTATTTATCCGAAATTTTGTGCTGCTTTGCGTGGTCGCCGGGTGCTTGCATTTGTGGTTTCACAAATATGCTGTGCAAGACACCGATCTTAAATACGACCCTCGCCCATTCCCGCGCAACGGTCGCGTGTTCACGATGAACAGCCAGCTACTGGATAACATGCTCTGGTCTTTGGCCAGCGGCGTGACGATCTGGTCAGGGTTCGAGGTCTTGATCTGGTGGTCGATGGCAAATGGCTATGCCTCCACGATCACGTGGGGCAGCAATCCCGTTTGGTTTGTCGCGGTATTTTTTCTAATCCCAGTATGGGAAAGTTTCTATTTCTACTGGATGCACCGCCTGCTGCACACGGGACCATTCTACCAGTTTCACGCATTGCACCATCGCAACACCGACATCGGGCCTTGGTCCGGTTTGTCGATGCATCCTGTCGAACATCTGTTCTATTTCGGCACTGCCATGATCCACTTTGCCGTGGCCACGCACCCCGTGCATTTCATATTCCATTTGATGTTTTACGCGCTACTTGCCGTGACCAGTCATACAGGCTTCGAAGGCCTCTTGTTCCGCAATAAAAAGCGCGTGCATTTAGGCAATTTTCACCACCAAATCCACCACCGATATTTTGAATGTAACTATGGCAATCTTGATGTGCCGTGGGACAAATTATTTGGTTCATTCCACGATGGCACCGACGCAGGAAAAGCTGCGATCCGGCCCCGCAAACGATAGGACGAAATTATGATCTACGGTCTTTCAGATGAATCCACGATGATCGCCGACACCGTGCGGGCATTTGTGGAAAAAGAAATCTATCCCCACGAAGAGCTGGTTGAACGCACGGGCGAAGTCCCCGCAGAAATCGCTCAGGACATAAAACAAAAGACCCTCGATCTGGGATTCTACGCCTGTAATTTTCCCGAAAGCGTCGGCTGCGCCGGATTATCCCATGTTGATTTCGCAATTGTGGAACGGGAACTGGGGCGTGGATCTATGGCGCTCAACCATTTCTTCGGACGTCCTCAAAATATTCTGATGGCTTGCAAAGACGATCAAATCGAACGCTATCTGATGCCTACTGTGCGCGGTGAACGGATGGATGCGTTAGCGATGACCGAGCCAGGTGCGGGATCAGATGTGCGCGGCATGACATGCAGCGCTGTGCGTGATGGCGGCGACTGGATTTTGAACGGGACCAAACATTTCATTTCCGGCGCAGAACATGCGGATTTCATCATCGTTTTCGTAGCAACAGGCGAAGACGACACGCCTCGTGGCCCCAAGAAACGGATCACCACTTTCCTCGTGGACCGCGGCACACCGGGTTTTACGATCCGCGACGGTTATAAATCCGTCAGCCACCGCGGCTACAAAAACATGGTGCTCGAATTTGACGACTGTCGCCTGCCTGACGCGCAGGTTCTGGGCGATGTCGACGGCGGGTTCGCCGTGATGAACGAATGGCTCTACGCGACGCGGATCACCGTGGCGACAATGTGCGTTGGACGTGCTCGTCGGGCGTTCGACTACGCGCTGTCCTACGCCGCCGAGCGGGAACAATTCGGTCAACCAATTGGCAAATTTCAAGGCGTTAGTTTTCAACTAGCTGACATGATCACCGAAATCGACGCCGCCGACCTTCTGACGCTCGCAGCTGCCGACCGGTTAGATAAGGGGATCCCTGCAAACCGCGAAATCGCCAGTGCAAAGCTTTATGCGTCGGAAATGCTCGCCCGCGTGACTGACGCCGCTATCCAAGTGCATGGCGGCATGGGCCTGATGGATGATTTTCCGCTGGAACGTTTCTGGCGCGATGCTCGCGTTGAACGTATCTGGGACGGCACCTCAGAAATCCAACGCCACATCATCAGTCGCGATCTGCTTCGCCCACTTGGTGCATAGTTTTTATGCCTTCAGCGAAGATATTTGACATCCAAAGAGAATGAAACGCACATGAAACCATTCCTCGATACCGAACTCGCCGCTTTGGTTTCGGCCATCGACGTTTCAACGCGCGGTGCGAACCCATGCAAAGGTCGAAATGATGTCGCGTGATTTATCTCGGTTGCTGCGACCGAAGTCTGTCGCGATTATTGGCGGTGGCGCGTGGTGCGCAGCCGTTTTGGATCAACTGAGCAAAGCAAACTTTGAAGGTCTCGTCTGGTTGGTCCATCCCAAAGGTGGGACCGTGAACGGACATCCGGTCTTCTCATCCATTGCAGATTTGCCGTCACCGCCAGACGCAGCGTTCGTCGGAATCAATCGCGATGCAACCATCGACGTCATCGCGCAACTGTCAGCGCGCGGTGCAGGTGGCGCGGTGTGTTTTGCATCAGGTTTCGCCGAAGTCACAGATGGCGATGACCGTAACGCCGCTCTTTTGGACGCAGCAGGTGAAATGCCAATTCTTGGCCCAAATTGTTATGGTATGATCAACTGTTTCGATGGCGCGCTATTATGGCCCGATCAACATGGGGCGGTGCCCGTTCAGACGGGTGTCGCGATCCTAACGCAATCGTCAAATATTGCGATTAATTTAACGATGCAGTCGCGCGGTTTGCCGATTGGATATGTTGTGACTTGCGGCAATCAGGCTCAAACGACGCAGGCTGACATTGCGTTGGCATTGCTTGACGATCCCCGCGTAACCGCAATTGGGTTACATATCGAAGGGTTCGGGGATGTGTCCAAATGGCAAGACCTCGCGCGCGCCGCCCACGCCAAGAATGTTCCATTGGTCGCGCTTAAGGTCGGAAAATCATCGCACGCGCAGGCTGCAACAGTTTCGCATACCGCGTCGCTGGCGGGTTCGAATGCTGGCGCGTCCGCACTTCTTGAACGGTTCGGAATTGCCCAAGTCGACGATCTTTCAACGTTTTTGGAAACACTCAAACTGCTGCATGTATGCGGCCATCTCCACAGCCCGAATATCGCCACCATCAGCTGCTCTGGCGGAGAGGCATCTTTGGCCGCAGATCTGGCTCATGGAACACAGCTTTGCTTCCCCCCACTCAACAACATCCAAGAAACCGCATTGCATGAGGCTCTAGGCCCGAAAGTCGCCTTGGCAAATCCACTCGACTATCACACCTATATTTGGCGCGACACGCAAGCGATGCAATCAGCATTTTCCGCCATGTTAGACCCTATTTTGGCACTCACGATGATCATTCTGGATTTTCCGCGGGCGGACCGATGTGATGCATCCGACTGGGATTGTGCCGTTGATGCAATCTTGGCAGCAAAGGCGGAATCGAACAGCGAAATTGCTGTCGTATCAAGCCTGCCAGAGTTGTTGCCAGAGACGATAAGCGCTCGTCTTATGGCTGGTGGCGTCGTCCCAATGTGCGGCCTGCCAGAGGCCATGCGCGCGGTGATCGCTGCGCAGCAGCAGGATTTATCTGATCTCGAACTTAACCTGCCAGCAATCCAGGCGGCATCGATTGGCTCAACCCTGACCGAAGCCGAAGCCAAGACTGCAATTGCCGCCTATGGGGTGCGCATCCCTTTGCAGATGATCAGCGATGACATTGCATCAATGGACATGTCAGACCTCCCATTTCCTGTGGTGCTCAAAGGCCAAGGTATCGCCCATAAAACAGAAGCAGGTGTAGTCGCATTGAACCTCGCCAACGCCGAGGCGGTGACCGCGGCCGCGCAAAAAATGCCAGCGACCACTTTCTTGGTTGAAGAAATGATTACAGGTGCCGTGGTAGAGCTGCTGATTGGCGTAGTGAAAGACCCCGCGCATGGTTTCGTCCTGACACTTGGCGCGGGCGGAATATTGACGGAGCTGCTACAAGACAGCCAATTCCTGATCGTGCCCAGCAGTCGGCAATCCGTGGGCAAAGCGTTCAGTCGCTTAAAGGTCCATGCTCTTCTATCAGGGTATCGGGGCGCGTCTGCGGCCGATATGGACAGCATCATTGATGCCGTCATGGCTGTGCAAGACTATGTGCTTGCGCATGCCGCCCACGTCGAAGAAATTGAAATCAACCCACTGATTTGCACAGCTACAGACGCAATCGCAGCGGACGCATTGATAAGGATGACCCAATGACCAGCCCCATCAAAACCAAGCGAGACGGCGCAATTTTGCATGTGACGCTGGACCGACCCAAGGCAAATGCAATCGATCTGGCGACCAGCCGGATCATGGGGGACAAATTCGCCGCGTTTCGCGATGATCCTGAATTGCGTGTCGCGATTATCACTGGCGCAGGGGACAAATTCTTTTGCCCCGGTTGGGACCTGAAGGCCGCCAATGATGGTGATGCAGTTGATGGCGACTATGGCGTTGGCGGGTTCGGGGGCTTGCAAGAATTGCGCGACATGAACAAGCCCGTCATTGCCGCGGTGAATGGCATTGCTTGCGGCGGCGGGTTGGAACTGGCCCTATCTGCCGACATCATTTTGGCCGCGGATCATGCCACTTTTGCCTTGCCAGAAATTCGGTCGGGCACAGTCGCGGATGCGGCGTCCGTAAAGCTACCCAAGCGCATTCCCTATCACATCGCGATGGAACTGTTACTGACCGGCCGTTGGTTCGACACGACAGAGGCGCTGGGTTGGGGGTTGATCAACCATGCCTACCCAGCCGCTGATCTAGAGGCTGCCGCTTGGGATATGGCGCGCCTGATCGCCTCAGGTCCACCACTGGTTTATGCAGCGATTAAGGACATCGTACGTGACGCCGAAGACAGCAAATTCCAAGACGCGATGAATCGGATCACAGGTCGGCATTTAGCTAGTGTTGATACGCTTTATTCATCCGAAGATCAGGCAGAAGGCGCCCGAGCATTCACGGAGAAACGCGACCCCGTTTGGACTGGGCGCTAGGCTCTGTGGCGTGTCATAGGGCGCGCACAGACTTGCATTCGCACAAGTCTTGTCGCAGAGATCACTTATGACAAAAACACTCCTTTCATTTGGTCACGGATATTCCGCGCAGGCCCTATCACGCATTTTACTGCCGCAAGATTGGCGCGTGATCGGGACAACACGCAACGAAGACAAGGCAGCGCGTTTGATGCAAGACGGGATAGAACCGCGTATCTGGCCCGGTGCGGATATGGTGCCTGCGCTAAACGGTACGACGCATTTGCTCATTTCTGCCGCACCGGATGATAATGGTGATCCTGTGCTTGCTAGCCTGCGTGACGAGATCGCCGCGCGCGCCGGTCAATTCGAATGGGTTGGCTATCTGTCGACCACCGGTGTTTACGGCGACCACGCGGGCGATTGGGTGGACGAAAGCACCCCACTGACCCCGGCCACAAAGCGCGGTATCGCACGTGTCAAGGCAGAGGCAGATTGGGCGGCGATACCGAACCTACCGCTTCACATTTTCCGACTTGCTGGCATTTACGGCCCAGGACGCGGACCGTTTGCAAAAGTTCGGAATGGCACCGCCCGCCGGATCATCAAGGACGGCCAAGTGTTCAGCCGCACCCATGTTGCCGACATCGCGCGCGTGCTCGCAGCGTCAATTCGCAATCCCAACCCGGATGCGGCCTATAACGTCTGCGACGATGATCCCGCCCCACCACAAGATGTGATTGGCTATGCGGCCGAATTGCTCGGCATGCCCCTGCCGCTCGCCGAAGATTTTGACACAGCAGAGATGACGCCGATGGCGCGCAGCTTTTACGCCGAAAGCAAAAAGGTGCGCAACGATCGGATCAAAAACGAGCTGGGCGTTGAACTGCTTTATCCAGACTATAAATCCGGGCTAAAGGCTCTTTTGGCTCACGAACTTAGCACTTAGATTGATTGCATCACGCAAAGGGCCCACGCCATGACGTTACGAACACGCATCGCCGCATTTCTTGATCGTCCCATTGTCGGGCAGTTTATTGTCGGGGTTATCTTGCTGAATGCGGTCTTGCTTGGCATGGAAACATCGGCCCCGTTGATGGACTTGTTTGGCCCCATAATTCTGGCACTAGATGCCGCATGTCTGATGGTTTTCATCATCGAGATAGTTGCAAAGCTGTTCGCGCATGGGTTTCGGTTTTTTCGCAGCGGTTGGAACATCTTTGACTTCGTGATCGTCGGTATTGCCCTCGTGCCAGGCGCGCAGGGTTTCTCCGTTTTGCGAGCATTGCGCATTTTGCGGGTGCTGCGCGTTATTTCTGTCGCGCCATCCCTGCGTCGCGTGGTGGAAGGTTTCATCACAGCGCTGCCAGGCATGGGATCCGTATTCATGCTGATGGGGATCATTTTTTATATCGGTGCAGTTATGACGACAAAACTGTTCGGCGCGGCATTTCCCGAATGGTTTGGCACATTGGGGCGATCTGGGTATTCGTTGTTCCAGATCATGACTCTTGAAAGCTGGTCCATGGGTATTGTGCGTCCAGTCATGGCGCAGTTCCCATATGCGTGGGCATTCTTCATCCCATTCATCATGGTGACGACATTTGCGGTTGTGAACCTGCTGGTTGGTTTGATCGTGAATTCGATGCAGGATACCCATCACGAAGAAGACAATGCCGCGACCGATCTTTACCGCGACGAGGTCATGGCTAAATTAGATGCAATTGAAGCACGACTGAACGACCGCGAACAACCTTAATCAACAGCAAGGCATTGCCCCATATTGACCATTCAGAGGCAGGTTAGGCTCGTTTTTCGAGCGTGGCGATGCCGAGCACGTCAAGGACTTTGGCTTCAATGTCTTCAGCATTCAGCCCAGCCATGGCATACATGTCGCGCGGATCGGACTGGTCAATAAATGTATCGGGTAAGACCATAGAACGGAATTTCAGGCCGTGGTCGAACACAGCTTCATCTGCCAAAAGCTGCGCCACATGAGAACCAAATCCACCCACAGAGCCTTCTTCGATACAGATTAGTGCATCGTGATCGGCCGCAAGTTTTAGGATCAAGTCACGGTCGAGGGGCTTGGCAAAGCGTGCGTCAGCAATCGTAGGATTGATGCCTTTGGCGGACAACGCTTCGCAAGCGGCCTCGACCTCTTGTAGGCGTGTGCCGAACGACAGGATAGCAACCTGCTGACCGTCACGGATCATGCGACCCTTACCAATTTCTAGCAGCTCTGGATTGGCAGGCATTTCGACGCCAACACCTTCGCCGCGCGGAAAGCGGAACGCGATTGGACCATCATCATAGGCCGCGGCAGTTGCAACCATCCGCACCAGTTCCGCTTCGTCCGCAGCGGCCATCACCACCATGCCCGGAAGGTTCGTCATAAATGCGATATCAAATGCGCCCGCATGTGTCGCGCCATCTGCACCAACTAACCCAGCGCGGTCAATTGCGAAACGCACGGGCAGGCGCTGGATCGCAACATCATGCACGATCTGGTCGTAGCCCCGTTGCAGGAATGTAGAGTAGAGCGCGCAGAACGGTTTCATCCCGCCAGCGGCAAGCCCAGCGCTAAACGTCACCGCGTGCTGCTCTGCAATGCCTACGTCGAAACAGCGACTAGCATAGCGTTCCATAAATTTGTTCAGGCCAGTGCCGTCGGGCATCGCAGCCGTCACAGCACAGATCTTGGGATCTGTTGCCGCGATGTTCAGCAGTGTTTCCGCGAAGACGGATGTATAACTTGGCGCGTTTGACGGGGCCTTTTTCTGTTCGCCAGTCACCACATTGAACTTGCCTGTGGCATGTCCCTTGTCCCGCGCGGCCTCGGCTGGGGCGAACCCTTTGCCCTTTTTAGTGATTGCATGGATCAGGATCGGGCCAGTGGCACGGTCTTTGACTGTGCGCAATACATTGAGCAGCTGATCCATGTCGTGGCCATCGATCGGCCCGACATAAGAAAACCCAAGCTGTTCGAACAAGGTGCCGCCGACAGTCATATGTTTGACCATATCCTTCGCGCGCTTGGCGCCTTCGCGGAACGGTTCCGGCAAAAACGAAACTGCACCTTTTGCCGCGGCCTTCAGTTCTTGGAACGGCTCGCCCGCGTAAAGCTGGGAAAGGTATGACGACATCGCACCTACAGGTGGGGCAATCGACATCTCATTGTCATTAAGAATGACAATAAGGCGCTTACCCAAGTGACCCGCGTTGTTCATCGCCTCGTAAGCCATGCCAGCAGACATGGACCCATCACCGATCACTGCAATTGCGTCACCACCATCGCCACCCAGATCACGCGCGACGGCAAATCCAAGGCCTGCGGAAATCGATGTGCTAGAATGGGCGGCGCCAAAGGGATCATAGGCACTCTCGGATCGTTTGGTAAAACCAGACAGCCCACCCTTCATTCGCAGGGTGCGAATACGGTCGCGGCGGCCTGTCAGAATTTTGTGCGGATAGCATTGATGGGACACATCCCAGATGATTTTGTCTTTGGGTGCATCAAAAACCGCGTGCAATGCGACAGTCAGCTCCACAACACCAAGCCCCGCGCCCAAATGACCACCCGTCACCGAAACTGCTGAAATCGTCTCGGCACGGACCTCGTCAGCGAGCTTGCTCAGCTGCGCATCAGACAGGGTTTTCATATCTGCAGGCGATTGCACATTGTCCAAAATCGGGGTCACTGGAGTGGTCATAATCAGCCTCTTACTTTCGGCGAGCGATAACAAAGCGGGCAGCGTCTTTCAACGTCTCTGCCTCGTCACCATAGCCTGATAATGCGTCACATGCCTCTGCGACCAATTGTGCCGCGCGGTCTTTGGCACCTTGTAGCCCCAAAAGCGAAACAAACGTGGCCTTGCCCGCGTCCGCATCTTTGCCAACCGCTTTGCCCATTTCGGCGGCATCGCCTTCCACATCAAGCACGTCATCGGCGATCTGAAACGCGACCCCCAAACAGTCGCCGTATTTCCCAAGGGGATCGATGTGGCGACCCGCCATCATCGGACCGACCATGCAAGACCAAGAAATCAATGCACCCGTTTTGCCCTGCTGCAATTCGATGATCTGGTCCAGCGTCAAAGGCGTATCAGCGGTTTCAGCAGCGATATCCATTGCCTGTCCACCAACCATGCCGCGCATACCTGCGGCCGTCGATAGGCGCAGGGACAGGTTGATGCGATGCTCTGCAGGACATTGCACCTGCGCCACCAATTGAAACGCCAGAGCCTGCAATGCATCACCGGCAAGCACGGCTGTCGCCTCATCCCACTTCTTATGGACTGTCGGCTGGCCACGCCGCAGGTCGTCATCGTCCATGCACGGCAGATCATCATGCACCAAGGAATAGGCATGCAATGCCTCGATCGCGCCCGCCGCAGCGGCGGCCTGACCGGCGCTGAACCCATGCAATCGCGCGGATTCAAGCGCGAGAAACGCGCGCAACCCTTTGCCACCCGTCACCGCATAGCGCATCGCGTCCGGCAGTGGCCCGTCAAGGCCGAATAACGCGTGAACCACGGCGCCCTCTGCTGTTGTTGCAGCATCGGCAAGGGCCTGTGCAAACGGCTTGCGGGTCAAATCCACAACCGGCGTTACCGTGAATTTTTTGACTGAATCAGGCATCCAGCGGTGCGGTCGCCATTGCATTGCCGTCGCCGTCCAAGGTCAGCTTTGCAACCTTTTCCTCGGCACGTTTCAATTCATCCTGACACCGCGCCCGCAGCTTTGCTCCACGCTCGTAAAGCGCGATACTTTCATCCAAGGCAACATCGCCACGTTCAAGTTGTCCAACAACCTGCTCTAACGCGGCAATCGCCTGTTCAAAGCTCATGTCATTGACGTCATCGCTCATAGCGCTCTCTCCCTTAAAACCTTCACATGGGCGGCAGCGCTCGCCCCTAATGCTGGCAAATCATAGCCGCCCTCAAGACTGGATACCACGCGTCCATCGCAATGACGATCTGCGATATCGCACAACTGCTCTGTGATCCACGCAAAGTCATTCTCGACCAAATTCATCCCCGCCAATGGATCAGCGCCATGTGCATCAAATCCTGCCGAAATGATCAGGAGTTGGGGAGAAAACGCATCAACACGTGGCAGCACGACGCTTGTCATCACATCGCGAAACGCCTTAGAGCCTGCGCCGTCTGGCAACGGACAATTCAACACATTGCCAACACCCGTTTCATGGGCCGCCCCCGTACCGGGATAAAGCGGCATTTGATGGGTCGAACAAAACAGAATGCGCGGGTCGTCCTCGACCAAGTCCTGCGTTCCATTGCCATGGTGCACGTCGAAATCGACAATCGCGACACGATCTAAACCATGGTGGTCCAACGCATGTTTCGCGGCAATCGCAACATTACCAAAGAAACAAAACCCCATCGGCGTTTCGCGTTCGGCATGATGACCTGGCGGGCGCATCGCAACAAAGGCATTAGGTGCCTCGCCACCCATCACCATATCCACGGCGCGCACAACACCGCCGACACAACGAAACGCGGCCTCTAACGTGCCAACCGACATATGCGTATCGGCATCAAGCGATCGCCAACCCTCATCAGGGGCGGCATCGCGAATGGCGGCAATATGCGCCGCTGGATGGGCACGCAAAATGTCATCCTCTGCGCCCATGGGCGCAGTCACGCGGTGCAGCTCCATGCCCTTCAACGCACCAAGCACCGCATCCAAGCGGGCGACCTGTTCGGGGTGGCCCGGCGGGGTTACGTGATCAAAACATGCATCATGGGTCACGAGCGCTGTGCGCATATCTCACCTCTTTGGTTTGAAAATATCCTCGCCGAAAGCAAGAAGTCTAAACGCCAGCGTCTGGTGCCAGCATATAACCCTCGCCGCGTACAGTCTGCAAATATCGGGGCTGTTTGGGATCGACTTCAATCTTACGCCGCAACCGCGTGATCTGCACGTCAACCGCACGTTCTTGGGTCTGGCTGCCAGACCGCGACAACTCCTCGACCAGTTTTGCGCGACTGACCGGCATGGATGGTTGCGCAGAGAAAATTCGCATCAATTGCCCTTCGGTCGCGGTCAGTCTGACCTGCGCATCGTCTTGCCACATCTCGCCGCGTTCAATGTCGTAATGCACAGGGCCAAGGTGTAGCACTTTCGGCGCTACCACTGCCGGTTCAGAGACCGGAACACGGCGCAAAATCGCATTGATCCGAAGCAGCAGCTCTTTGGGTTCAAACGGCTTAGCAAGATAATCATCCGCACCAGCCTCTAGCCCCGCTATGCGGTCACCCGTCTCACCCTTTGCCGTTAACAGCATAATTGGCGTTGTCAGGGCTTTGCGTAGATCGCGACACAGCGTCATGCCATCTTCGCCCGGCATCATCACATCAAGCACAATCAGGTCAAACTCCAATCCTGCCAGAATACGCCGCGCATGGGCCGCATCCCGCGCGGTGGATACCAAAAACCCAGACCGAATCAGGAATTTTTGTAACAATCCGCGAATGCGTTCGTCGTCATCGACAATCAATAGATGTGCGTCATCAGCCATCAGTCATATCCTTCATCGCCGAATATTGTCGGCGCATATCTTCATCCATCATCGCTTCGAGCACGGCACGAAACCCCGCCACCGCCTCTGGCCCTGCTTTACGGTAGGCACTGCGCATGCGCACGCCCTGCGCATCCGACAATTCACGTTCCAATGCAGCACCTGCCTCTGTCAAATGCAAATGTCGCTCGCGCTTATCCGCGCGCCCCACTGTCGACGATACCAAACCGTCTGCGATCAATGTGCGCAACACACGATTAAGCGATTGTTTTGTAACGCCAAGGATATTGAGCAGGTTATTCACTGTTGTGCCCGGACTGCGTTGGATAAAGTGGACAGCACGGTGGTGGGCACGGCCATAGGCCTTGTTAGATAGGATCCGATCTGGATCAGAGGTAAAATCACGATAAGCGAAAAACATCGCCTCAATCCCGATGCGCACCTGTTCATCTGTCAGAAACAAAAGACTGTTTGCGCTTTGCGGCTGACCTGTCTGTGGCATAATTTACAAATCCTCTACAATTCTTCCAATAACAATACGTCAGCTTTGTTGACATTCCAAGTCACTCTCGGTATCGATTCTCACAAATCACGTAATTTTATGTCCGAAACGGACGTATTGACGTAACAAACGCAAAATTCGACGGAGGCTGCAATGGCTGGCGCATATGATGATCGGGACGGAAAAATCTGGATGGACGGCAAGCTCGTCGAATGGCGGGACGCAAACGTTCACATTCTGACCCATGCCATGCACTACGCATCTTCCGTGTTCGAGGGCGAGCGGTGCTACGACGGTAAAATCTTCCTGAGCGAAAAGCACTCTGAGCGGTTGATCACATCCGCCAAACACCTCGACTTTGAAATCCCATACACGGTTGCCGAAATCGAGGCCGCGAAACGCGCCGCGCTTGACGCAAACGGTTTGGAAAACGCCTATGTGCGCCCTGTTGCGTGGCGCGGTGCAGGAGAAGACATGGGTGTCGCATCGGCGAAAAACCCTGTCCATCTGGCCGTGGCCGTTTGGGAATGGGGCGCCTATTACGGCGACGCAAAAACCAAAGGCGCGAAGCTCGACATCGCCAAATGGAAACGCCCATCGCCTGAATGCGCACCGTCACAAGCCAAGGCAGCCGGTCTGTACATGATTGCAACCCTGTCCAAACACGCGGCAGAAGCAAAGGGCTGTTCTGACGCCCTGATGTTCGACTATCGCGGCTATGTGGCAGAGGCGACAGGCGCGAACATGTTCTTCGTCAAAGACGGCGAAGTGCATACACCAACGCCAGATGCCTTCCTCAACGGGCTGACCCGCCAAACGGTCATCACGATGCTAAAAGAAAAAGGCATCAACGTCATCGAACGGCACATCATGCCAGAAGAGCTGGAAACGTTCGAGCAGTGCTGGCTCACCGGCTCTGCCGCAGAAGTGACCCCAGTTGGCCAAATCGGCGACTACAATTTTGAAGTCGGCGCATTGGCTATTGAAATGGCCGCTGACTACGAGAAGCTGGTTCGCAAATAGACGGAAACGGGGCGCAATAAACCGCGCCCCGGCTCGCATTGTTCGAAATTCTCCGGGTTCCGGGGCTGGCCCCGACAGATCGACGCAAGCTTGAGTCGATGTCACTTCCCGCCAACATGGCCCATCGCTTTGCGCTGTTGGGCGCGCTGCAAACCAAGTGTTCGTTCGCGCCAGATAATCAACACACCAGCAGCAATCACAATGCCTGCGCCCATCAACATGGTCCCCTTCGGCACCTCATCAAAGATGAAATACCCGATCACGAGCGCCAAAATCATGGACGTATAATCAAATGGGGCGACCAGCGACGCATCAGCATAGCGGTAGCTGGACGTGAGCAAAATCTGCCCGATTCCGCCCAGCAAACCCGCCATGATTAGCATCAAAGCAGCCTGCGGCGCTGGCAAAGCCCAGCCCCAAGGAATCGTCATCAAAGCGAGCAATGACGAGGTCACAGTAAACCAAAACACAATCACTGCCGTACCTTCTGTTTGCACCAATTTTCGCACGAACACCTGGGCCAAGGCCGCGAAGACAGCTCCCATCAACACGACAACGGCGCCCAGCGTTTCGCCGGTGCTCAACCCTGTCCCAATTGACAAACGCGGCGACAAAACGATCAGCACGCCCAGCAGCCCCAATCCCACCGCAGACAATCGATAAATACCCACCGTCTCGTTCAAAAACATCGATGCAAATACAACCACCAACAAGGGCGCGGCGTAACCTATCGCGGTCACCTCTGGCAGTGGTAACAAACCCAATCCAGTGAACCCGAGCCCCATCGCCGACGTTCCGATCAGTCCGCGCCAAAAATGGCCGACTGGGTTTTTGGTCTTCCAACCGTCACGCAATTCGCCGCGCATCGCCAACCAACCAAGGATAATCGGCAAGGCAAAGAACGACCGAAAGAATACGGCCTGCCCCGGCGGTACGTCAGCGGACGCGGCCTTAATAAAACTCGCCATGCCCATGAACAGGCAGACCGACATCACCTTGAACATAATTCCGCGCAGTGGTTGCATGGCGATCACCCGTCCTTTTGCAATCGTGAAACGGCCCATGATGCGGCCTCTGCAACCGTGGGATCCGGGTCAGACGTTAACATCCGCGCAGCATCAGTCAGGGCACCATCACCCGAATTGCCGATGGCATAAAGCACATTGCGCACGAACCGGTCGCGCCCAATCCGCTTAATCGGTGATCCTGAAAACCGCGCCCGAAACGCGGGATCATCCAGCTGAACCAACTCCGCCAATGGCGGCGCAATCACATCGTCACGCGCATCATATTTGGCATCCCGCCCAGCTACCGCGAACTTGTTCCACGGGCAGACAGCCAGACAATCATCGCAGCCATAAATCCGGTTGCCCATCTTGGCCCGCAATTCCAGATCAACGGGGCCCTTATGCTCAATCGTCAGATATGAAATGCATCGGCGCGGATCGAGCCGGTAAGGCGCAGGAAAGGCATCCGTCGGGCAGACATCCAAACAAGCCGTGCAAGACCCACAATGGCTGACTTCGGCTGAATCAGTGTCGAATTCCATAGTTGTAAAGATCGCACCAAGGAAAAACCAAGACCCTAAATCACGCCCCAATAGGTTCGTGTGCTTGCCCTGCCACCCCAATCCTGCAGCCTGCGCAAGCGGCTTTTCCATCACAGGTGCAGTGTCCACAAACACCTTAATCTGGGCATCGGGTTCTTGTTCAATCAACCAACGACCAACGCGCTTCAACCGCTTTTTAACGACGTCGTGATAATCGCGTCCATGGGCATAAACTGAAATCGCAGCACGATCAGATTGGTCCAAAACGGCCAATGGATCGTGATCTGGCGTATAGGGTTCGGCCAACATGATGACCGTACGGGCCTCTGGCCACAGCGCACTTGGGTCACCCCGCCACGCCATCCGGTCCGCCATCCACGCCATCTGCCCATGCATGCCGTCAGCGACAAAAGCCGCCAACCGTTCCGGCAATTCAGGCACCGCGTCAGGCTTACAAAACCCGACCTTGGCAAATCCAGCCTCTGTTGCGAAATCAACGAGCTGTTGTTTCAGTTCCATTCTTCTGGCCCCAAATACCTCGGGGGGAGCCGCAGGCGGGGGGCTGGCCCCCCATCTATCGTCAGATCAAAAATCAAGATCGGCATAGTGGCGAGGCGGCAAGAATCCAGGCACCTGATCGGCCAGCAATGACCGGAAAGCAGGGCGAGATTTGATTTTGGCGTACCAATCTTTTACAATCTCGGACCGGTTCCAATCCACGTCTGAAATGTAATCAAGGCACGACAGCTGCGCTGCCGCCGAGAAATCAGCCAATGACATTTCGTTGCCAGCCAACCACCGGCGCTGATCCAAAAGTGCTGCCATGTAATCAAGGTGATATTTGATCGCCCGCGATCCCGCTTTCACATTTGTGCTGTCGGGATAGCCCGTGCTCATGATTTTGCGAAATACGCGCTCGCCGATCAGCTTCGACGTGACCTCTGCGTGAAACTTGTCGTCGAACCACGCTACAAGACGGCGCACTTCATGGCGGTCTTCAGCGGATTTCGGGAGCAAAGCAGGCGTTGGGAAAGCCTCTTCGAGGAATTCACAAATTGCTGTGCTATCCGCGAATGTCTGATTACCCATCTTCAAAATCGGCACCTTGCCTGCGGGATTTCTGCGCAGAAAATCAACATCCTGCTCCCAGTATCTTTCCTCGACCAGTTCGACCTCAATTTTCTTCTCGGCAAGTGACAAGCGCACTTTGCGGGAAAACGGGGACAAGGGGAAGTGGTACAAGCGGTTCATCAACGGGCTACTTTTGTTGTCATTGGTGTTCGTCCATCAATGCCGCAACCGCGCGCCCGATTCAATGCCCCATCAATCGCTAAAACAAGCTGCACGCCCATCAGCAGCGATTGTTGCCGCTCCATCCAGGATGCTCGCAGCACGTTTGCGTAAATACCCTGTGGGGTTGGCTGCATCACGCCCTTTGGGATCTGGCAGAACTGCCGCCAATCGCGCAGCCTGAACAGCCGTCAGTTCGGCAGCCGTCACGCCGAAATATTGTAGCGCCGCAGCCTGCACTCCAAACACACCTTCATCAAATTCAGCAACATTTAGATATACTTCGAGAATGCGCCGCTTCGTCCAGATTAATTCTGTCAGCGGGGTCCAAAACGCCTCTACCGCTTTGCGCACCCAGCTACGGCCATGCCACAAGAATACGTTTTTGACGACCTGTTGGCTGATTGTCGATGCACCACGGGTCCCGCCTGCGTCCAAGGCAGCCTCGATCGCGCGTATATCAAGTCCCCAATGCAAACAGAAATTGGCGTCTTCTGCGGCTACAGCCGACCGTGCCATAACAGGTGCTATGTCTTCCATGCGCACCCAGTCACGCTCTAACGGCCCAAGCCGAATGCGTTCCTGTAACATGTATACAGAGGTTGGTGGGTTCAGAACGGCAAACAAAAGCGTCATCACAACCGCAAATGCAGCCACGGCCAAAACGCCACGCAATACCCAACGCATCAAAAACCGGATCGGTCTTGGTCGCGTGAACTTTGCCTTCTTTTTCGTAGGCTTCTTTTTGGTTTTCGCTGCTCTTGCCATGCATCCATAAGCCATGGCCAAGCAGGTGAGGTCAAGGTGGCGCGGCGATCATGCCTGCGCCACCTTGGATTTATTCAGCCGGAATTGCTGCGTTTTCCAAGCTAAGCGGATGCGGAATGATGGTCAGCATTTCCTTGGGGCAAACCTGCACAAAATTGGCAAGTTCGCTGTCCCAATGCTGTAAAATATCCGCGGCCTTGCGGCTGCCCGTTTCAGCAAGATGGCGTTCAATCAGGCCTTTCAGCTGATCAATCCAATGCGGCACGGTCACGGCGTTGGTAACCAAAGTTTCCATATTGATCATCTCTGCCGCGGCCCCGTTAGGATCATAGACGTAGGACATGCCACCGGTCATGCCCGCACCAAAGTTTGCGCCGATGGATCCAAGGATCACAGCCACACCGCCGGTCATATACTCACACCCATTGGTGCCGCAGCCTTCGATCACAACAGACGCACCAGAGTTACGCACTGCGAAACGTTCACCTGCGCGACCAGCCGCAAACAGGTAACCGTCAGTCGCACCGTATAGAACCGTGTTCCCGATGATCGTGTTGTCGGACGCTACTAATGGGCTAGCCATCGGTGGACGCACGACGACTGTACCACCAGACAACCCTTTGCCGACGTAGTCATTGGCGTCGCCGCTGACTTCTATCTTCAGGCCCGGTGCTGCGAATGCGCCCAGCGCCTGACCGGCAGAGCCCTTGAGCTTCACCGTCAGATGATCTGGTTGCAGATCGTTGCGCATGCCAAAGTTCTGCACGATGTGCGACGACGTGCGTGTGCCGATGGTCCGGTGCGTGTTCTGCACCGCATATTCCAACTGCATCTTTTCGCCGTCATTCAGGAAACGCGCGGCGTCCTGAACGATTTGCGCATCGAGTGTGTCGTCAACTGGTGTGCGCGGCTTATCACGGTTGTATGTAATGGATTTGGAGCCATCCACCGTGATCAACAGCGGGTTCAGATCGAGATCATCAAGGTGGGCAGAGCCACGAGACACCTGCGCCAAAAGATCGGCACGACCGATAACCTCATCCAAGGACCGCGCACCGATAGACGCCAAAATCTCGCGTACTTCGGTGGCGTAGAATGTGATCAGGTTCACGACCTTATCAGCGTTCCCAGTGAACTTACCACGCAGCGCGTCGTCTTGCGTACACACACCTACAGGGCAGGTGTTCGACTGACACTGACGGACCATGATGCAGCCCATTGCGATCAACGCGGCGGTGCCGATACCGTACTCTTCGGCACCAAGCATCGCGGCAATCACGATGTCACGACCCGTGCGCAAACCGCCGTCGGTGCGCAGGGTAATGCGTTCACGCAGGTTGTTCATCGCAAGCACTTGGTGTGCTTCGGTCAGACCCATTTCCCATGGCAAGCCAGCGTATTTGATCGACGTGCCTGGGGATGCACCCGTACCACCATTATGACCAGAGATCAGAATGATATCCGCCTTGGCCTTTGCCACACCAGCGGCAATCGTGCCAACGCCGGACGATGCCACGAGCTTCACAGTCACCTTACAGATCGGGTTGATCTGCTTGAGGTCATAGATCAGCTGCGCAAGGTCTTCGATGGAATAGATGTCGTGGTGCGGCGGCGGTGAAATCAGCGTCACGCCTTTGGTCGAATGGCGTAGCTTGGCGATCAGGTCGGTGACCTTCATGCCTGGCAGCTGACCACCCTCACCCGGTTTCGCACCTTGGGCAACCTTGATTTCCAGCTCTTCACAAGCCAGCAGATATTCGGCTGTCACACCAAAACGACCCGACGCAACCTGCTTAATCTTCGCGGATGCGTTGTCGCCATTTGGTTCTGGCGTAAAGTCATCAGGGCTCTCGCCGCCTTCACCAGAATCCGACTTTGCACCAATGCGGTTCATCGCGATGGATAGGGTGCGGTGCGCCTCTGGTGACAGGGCGCCAAGGGACATGCCCGGTGTCACAAAACGCTTGCGAATGGCTGTAATAGACTCGACTTCTTCGATCGGAACAGCTGTTGCCAGCGGCTTAATCGCAAGCAAATCGCGCAAGTGAATTGGCGGGTTGGCCTGCATGGATTTCGAATACTGCTGCCACATCGCGTAAGACGCGTTGTTGCACGCAGCCTGCAACATGTGCATTGTCTGCGCTTCCCATGCGTGCTTTTCGCCGGACCGGCGGGCCTTGTAGAACCCACCAATTGGCAACACGTCAGAGCCGGAGGCGAAGCCAGTTGCATGGACCTCTTCGGTCTTGGTCTGAATACCGTTGGTGCCGATACCCGAAATACGCGACTGCATACCTGGGAAATATTCGGCAACCATGGCACGGGACAGACCGACAGCTTCAAAGTTCAGACCACCGCGATAGGATGACAAAACACTGATGCCCATCTTCGCCATAATCTTCAGCAGTCCTGCGTTTACGGCTTCGCGGTAGCGACGCGTCGCATCCAGCAAGCTGCCGTCAATCAAGCCACGCTCAATACGGTTGGCGATACTATCTTGTGCCAGATAGGCGTTCACAGTGGTCGCGCCACAGCCAATCAACACAGCGAAATAGTGCGGATCGATACATTCAGCGGACCGGACGTTGATCGAACAGAAGGTGCGCAGACCTTTGGCCGTCAGTCCAGAATGTACGGCAGATGTCGCCAAGATCATTGGCATGCCCACACGGGTTTCTGACTGATGCTGATCGGTCAGAACGATGTGGCCAGCGCCGGATGATACCGCATCGGCAGCCTCGGATCGAATACGTTCCAGACCTTTTTGCAAGGCACCTGCGCCTTTCGCAAATGTACAATCGATCACAGTGACGTTTTCGCCAAAGTGGTTCATCATTTCTTCGAATTCTGCGTTGGCGACAAAGGGGCTTTCCAGCTGCAAAATCTCTGTTTGCGAACCATCTTCGTCCAACACGTTTTTCAAATTGCCGAAACGTGTTTTCAACGACATCACGCGGCTTTCACGCAGACTGTCGATAGGCGGGTTTGTGACCTGAGAGAAATTCTGGCGGAAGAAATGCGACAACGGGCGGTATGTCTTGGACAGAACCGCGCTTGGCGTGTCGTCGCCCATAGAAGCGATCATTTCCTTACCGTCTTCGGCCATCGGCGCGAGCACTTGCTCCAGTTCCTCGACAGAGTAGCCAGCAGCAACCTGACGCTTGCGCAATTCCGCACCGTCAAAAACGGCCTTCTCTGGCACATCTTTCATCATGCCAGTGAGGTCGACAACCTTCTCGACCCATTCACCGAATGGATGAGCAGCGGCCAACTCGTCTTTCAGCTCTTCGTCATGGAACAGGCGACCAGCGGTCATATCGACAGCAATCATTTGCCCTGGACCAAGGGCACCTTTTTCGACAACGGTGGCCTCGTCGATTTGGACCATGCCGACTTCGGACCCAGCGATCAGCAGGCCATCACCGGTCACGACATAACGCAACGGGCGCAGACCGTTCCGGTCCAAACCACCACAAACCCAACGTCCATCAGTCATCGCCAATGCAGCGGGGCCATCCCACGGTTCCATTACCGCGTTGCAATACCCATACATGTCCTGCCAAGGCTTTTTCATCTCGACCGCTTGCTGGGACCATGCCTCTGGCACCATCATGGTTTTGGCCATGGGGGCGTTGCGGCCCGCGCGTACAAGAACCTCGAAGACAGAGTCTAATGCAGAGGAATCCGATGCACCTGCTGGAATAATCGGCTTAATATCTTCAGCCTTTTCACCAAAGGCGGACGATGCCATGCGGATTTCGTGGGACCGCATCCAGTTGACGTTACCCTTGAGCGTGTTGATCTCGCCGTTATGGGCCAACATGCGGAACGGCTGTGCCAGATGCCACTGCGGGAATGTGTTGGTGGAATAGCGCTGGTGGTAAATTGCAAAAGCGGATTCAAACCGTGCATCCATCAGGTCCGGATAGAATTCAGCGACCTGTTCGGCCAGCATCATGCCCTTATAAATGATCGACCGGCAGGACAGTGAACAGAAGTAAAAATCGTTCAAATGTGTCGCGGCTTTTTCGATGCGACGACGGATGATATACAGTTCGCGCTCGAACTGTTCTTCGTCCACGCCTTTTTCATTGCGGATGATGATCTGTTCAATTTCGGGACGGGTCGCGTTCGCCTTTTCACCCAGCACGGAATTGTCGACAGGCACGTGGCGCCAGCCGTAGATATAGTGACCCATGCGCAGGACTTCGGCCTCTACGATTGTACGGCAGCGTTCTTGTGCGCCGAAATCGGTCCGCGGCAGGAACACTTGGCCGACAGCGATCAACTTATCATCAGGCTCGTGACCTGTACGACGAATTTGATCGTGGAAGAATGGCACAGGGATCTGCACGTGGATACCAGCGCCGTCACCTGTTTTACCGTCAGCGTCGACAGCACCACGGTGCCAAATCGCTTTCAGCGCATTGATGCCCTTTTCCACGACATCGCGGGACGGGGTGCCATCAATGGCAACGACCAGACCAACACCACAGGAGCTATGCTCTTCCTCATGGGCATATAGACCGTTTTCGGCCATCCAGTTGCGCTTGGCTTCTTCGGCCGCGACCCAAGTTTTATCAAATGTTGTCATGGGACATACTCCTAGCAGTCGGGGGTTGCGGACGCGAAGGTCAGGCAACCATTTTTGGTGATTTGTGTGGCGATAATCATGGCATATAGGCCGATTCAATTACGCCACACTCAAACTTTGGACGATCAGAGAAGAACCCATCTTCGCCCGGATAAATGAATTCGACAGGGGACATGTCCAGCACGTCATCTGGTGTGTCCGCGTCCCAGCTTTCGCCGAAAAAGAACAGGCGGTGTTTCACACTGACGTATTGGCGACCAAGGCCGCCGTCGACCTCGACGCCATCTGCGCCAATGATCCGACCTTCGAAATCAGTCTGCAAAAGAGGCTCGTCATCAATTACAACCTCGACACCACTTAAGGCATCGTATCCGACGTTGCGTTCCGCACCGTTGGGTTTTTCGATTGTGAAATCCCACGTGTCGATCCCTGTTCGCAATAGGTCTGTCATGGACGCAGGATCGGGTGCGGGTTGGACAAGTGTTTCAGTTCCAGATGGTTTATATGAATCGAGCCACTGGAATTCGTTGTCGATGTGCTGGACCGAAAACACGCCGTTCTCACCGATGAGAGCAATCCATTTGTCGCCCGCTGGATCGGCTTCGCATTGCCAAACATTAACCATTGCGCAACCCTTATGCTGCACAGTCAACACGGCGTCGCAGCCTTCTGGCACGGAAAACGATTGAGCCTGCGCAAGCGCTGGAGAAAGCGCCAGCAGCGCTGTGGTCAAATACTTGATCATGCGTCTTTCTCCTCGCTGTAAAAATTATTCGGCAGCAACCGCACCAGATTGGTTCAGATACCCAAGAATTGCTTCGGCTGCGTCGCGCCCGTCTTTGATCGCCCAAACGACCAAGGACGCACCGCGCACGATGTCACCCGCGGCAAACACGCCATCAAGGCTGGTTTGACCGGATGTGAATTCCGCCTTGATCGTGCCCCAACGGGTCACTTCCAAACCGTCAACGCCCCAAAGCTTTGGCAGGTCTTCTGGTTCGAACCCAAGCGCCTTTACCACCAAATCAGCGCCTTCAACGTAATCGGCACCTTCGATCAATTCAGGCATTTGGCGGCCCGTTGCATCAGGGTTACCGAGACGCATTTTTTGCACGTTCACACCGGTGACTGCGCCGTCGACTTCGAACCCCGCAGGTGCGGATAGCCAAACGAATTCGACACCTTCTTCTTCGGCGTTTTGCGTTTCGCGCTGTGATCCTGGCATGTTGGCACGGTCACGGCGGTACAAGCATTTCACGCTTTCAGCACCCTGACGGATCGCGGTGCGCACACAGTCCATCGCAGTGTCGCCACCGCCGATAACCACAACACGTTTGCCAGCAGCGTTCAGCTCGCCAGATTCGTAGTCTTCGACCTCATCGCCAAACGACACGCGGTTGCTCGCCGTCAGATAATCAATCGCACGAACAACACCGTCGGCATCGTTGCCGGCCAGATCAAGCTCGCGAGTTTTGTACACACCTGTGGCGATCAGAACCGCGTCATGCTTGCCGCGAATGGCGTCAAACGACAGTTCTTCGCCGACATTGCAATTCATCACGAATTCCACGCCGCCATCAGCAAGCTGATCCATGCGCTTCATCACGATGTCTTTTTCAAGCTTAAAGCCTGGAATGCCGTAAGTCAGCAAACCGCCCCCGCGATCGTAACGATCATACACGGTGACCTGCACACCCTGACGGCGCAGCATGTCAGCAGCAGCCAGGCCACCCGGCCCCGCGCCAATGATGCCCACGCTTTCGGTGCGTTCAGTTTTAGGGCGGATCGCAGGGACCCAGCCTTCAGCAAACGCGGTGTCCGTGATGTATTTCTCGACCGACCCGATGGTCACAGTGCCATGACCGGATTGTTCGATCACACAGTTACCTTCGCACAGACGATCCTGCGGACAGATGCGGCCACAGATTTCTGGGAAAGTGTTCGTGGCTTGGGACACCTCATAGGCTTCTTGCAAACGCCCCTCGGCGGTCAGGCGCAACCAATCTGGGATGTTATTGTGAAGCGGGCAATGCGACTGGCAATAAGGCACGCCACATTGGCTGCACCGGCTCGCCTGCTCTGCGGCTTTGTCGGTCGCGTATTGCGCGTAAATCTCGTCAAAGTCTTTGTTGCGCAGGTTCGGCACACGCTTTTCCGGCATGTCCCGCTCGACCTTGGTAAACTTCAACATCTTTTGACCAGCCATGCGCCCGCCCTCACTTTGAATTCTCTCAAAGGGGTTCTAGAGCGGGCGAGCGGAAAAGAAAAGTCATCATGTGTGACCTATTTATGGTTTTCCGCGCTCTGCGTTCAATTTATTTTCGAATTTCGCCAAAAAATAGGTAACGCTATGTTACCTATTTAATCAAAATCCCTATGAAAGCGCGATAATGGCGGCAAGGCCCACGACGATTCTCCACCAGCCGAACAGCGCATATCCGCGTGATGACACGTAATCTAGCACCCAACGCACGACGATCAGCGCCGTAACAAAGGCCGCAATCAAGCCAACAGCGATTTCGCTGAGCGCGGTGAAGTCCAAAATGTCCCAGTTTTTCATCAGGTCATAGAAGAACACACCGAACATCATCGGGATGGACAAGAAGAATGAAAATTCCGCCGCAGCGCGCTTACTAACACCCAGCAGCAACGCCCCAACAATCGTGGACCCAGACCGCGAGGTCCCTGGAATCAACGACAGACATTGGAACAACCCAATGCCCAGAGCGGTTTTGATCGGCAAACGCATCGCGTCATTGTGCGCTTCCGTCAGCTTCATCCGATCGACAAGCACCAAGATGATCCCACCGATCACCAACATCACGGCAATCAACATTGGCGTTTCAAACAGCACCGTTTTGATTAAGTCATGCATCAACACGCCCAGCAAAACAGCCGGAAGTGCAGCGATGATGATGGAATAAATGAACCGCCGCGACGCCGGATCAGATGGCGCTGTCGCAACAGCACCCCAAAGCCGTGAAAAATACAGAACGACAAGCGCGAGAACCGCACCAATCTGGATCACGACCTCAAATGTATTCCCGGCGGATTCGAACCCCATGAAATGGCCGACAAGCAGCAAATGTCCCGTCGATGATACGGGAATAAACTCCGTCAGGCCCTCTAGGACACCCAGAAGACCAGCGATGATTGTGCTATCCATGATTTAAGAGTTCCGCAGGTTCTTGGCAGATTCTTTGATCGCGTCGTATTGTCCAGATGGACGGAACCGCCACAAATAGTCCGGCAAAACAGCCGCCATTGCTGTCGTGCGAATGCCCAGCGCATCAAAACCGCGCGCGCCATCGGCCACAACATTATCGACACGCAGGTTCGCAACCTGATCCTTGGTGATCGGCGCCTTGATGATGCCAAGCGAACAGATGGACGCGATGTTAAAGCCCCACGCCATGATCTTGGCTGCAAAGAACGGAATGTTCAGAACAAGACGACGACGGCGCACAACATCCAGCATTACACCCATCAGGTCACGGAACGACATCGCATCTGGACCGCCAAGCTCGTAAACGCCAGCCTCGGCTTGACCAAGTACGCCCATGACAGCGGCAGCAGCCACATCATCCACATAAACTGGCTGGAACATCGTGTCCGCACCAACGACAGGCAACACAGGGCCAAAGCGGCTCATGCTCGCAAAGCGGTTAAAGAATTCGTCTTCTTGGCCAAACATAATCGACGGACGCAAAATCACAGCAGATGGGAAATGCGCGACAACGCCAGCTTCGCCCGCGGCCTTGGTCTTGGCGTAATCGCTTTCAGCTTCGGCATCGGCACCGATTGCGGAAATATGCACCAGCTGGCCAACACCCATCTCTGCTGACAAACGTGCAATGCGGGTCGCGCCTTCGGTTTGCACGGCTTCAAATGTGTTGCGGCCAACCTCGGCCAAAACACCAACGCAGTTCACAACCGCATCAGCACCACCAAGCACCGCCGCAACTGACGCATCATCACGGATATTGCAGAACACAGGCTCGACCTGACCCACAACACCATATGGACGGACATGCATCGCCTCATTCGGGTTACGCACTGCTACGCGCACGCGCCAACCCTCTTGGGCCATACGGCGGGCAACATAGCGACCGACAAAACCGGATCCGCCGAAAATTGTAACAAGCTTGGTCATATCAACTGGCCTCATATGCAAAGTTGCCCACGTTTACCGCCCCCGCCACCATCAGACAAGGCGCAACATCCCCTTCTTCTGGCCCGCAAATACCTCCGCCGGAGGCTCCTGCCGTAGAGTCTTGCAAAAACGGCTCCGAATCGCGTTGACAGCACGGCGACCTCGGCCTAAACGACCCTCACGTAATCTGTTGCCCAGATGGCGGAATTGGTAGACGCGCCAGCTTCAGGTGCTGGTGTCTGTATGGACGTGGAGGTTCGAGTCCTCTTCTGGGCACCAAAATACCCCTTAAAGCATTGTAATACCTCACTAATTAGACTTAGTAAGTGAGCCGTAGACCATGCTGGCAACCAAATCTAACAGCTATACGTTCCAAAAGGATGGAATCTGGTATTTCTCCCGTAGAGTGCCTGCTGATTTACGGCGGCATTACAGAACTGGCAGGATTGCTTACTCTCTGAGGACTAAGTCGGTCAGGGATGCTCGTATTAGGGCGATGAGTGATGCTGCTAAGTTAGATCGGCATTGGCATATCCTGCGAATCTCTTCCGATGACTTACCCGGTAAGCATTTACTTGCTGATGCTGTTCAGGAGCCCGTGGATGAGCCTGCTGCCGAACAGTATTCACTCAAAGACGCTGTATCGGTTTACTTGCGCCTTAAAGGCCATGATCGCCCACCAACCTTTGAAGCTGGCGTAAGGCGTTCCTGCGGCTATCTGATCGATTGCTGTGGGATGAAGGCCCTGAAAGCTTACCTTCGAACCGATGCTACCAAGTTTCGTGATTACCTATTAGCTAAGGGACTCAACGGGGCCTCTGTGGCAAGGATCTTTGGTACAGTCAGGGCCGTTATAAACTTAGCCCTGAGTGAGTTTGGCCTTGCCATCGTCAACCCATTCTCAAACGTCTATTTTGATCACAATGCTGGGGTTCAAAAGCGGCTCCCCGTAAAGCCTGAAGACATCAAGCAGGTGCAGGCTGAGTGTTATAAGGCTGACGATGAAATGCGCTGGCTAGTAGCCTTGGTCGCAGACACTGGCATCAGGTTAGCTGAGGGCGCTGGGCTCTTACGCTCCGACTTCATCACTAAGGACGATATCCTATGCGTAAGCATCAAACCTCACCCTTGGCGCTCATTAAAGACAGCTAGCAGTGAGCGAGTAATACCTTTGGTAGGCTCAGCTAAGTGGGCAGCAGAACGGATACTGGGAGAGCATACAGACAGTCAGTTTGCGTTTCCTAAGTACAATGATGGGCAACGAACCAATGCGAACTCAGCTAGTGCGGCCCTGAACAAGTGGCTGAAAGGTAAGATTGGCGAGGGCTATACAATGCACAGCTTCCGTCACTCCATGCGAGACAGGCTAAGGGCGGTTGAGTGTCCTACCGACATCATAGATCAGATTGGTGGATGGCTTACCCAAGGAGTAGGAGCATCGTATGGAGAAGGCTACAGTCCAACGAATATGCAAAAGTGGCTGCTGCTTAGTTGAATGATCCATTAGAGGCTAATGCGCAGTGACGATATTCTTGACTTAGCAACAGTATGGGCTTTCTTGGTCAGCATGACTGATCTCTCAAGCCTGCCCCTACATGACCTGACAATTGATGAGGCCTCACGGCCGAAAGCACCTAAGGTTGCAGCCGCCACAGATATGCACCGCCGCAAAGGTCGACAGCTTGCGGCAATTCATCGTCATTATCTGATGGAAATGGCTCAGATTGGTGCGGTACTGGAAAGGATCGAAGCGAAAGATACACCACCTGAGCACCTGAAGAAGATTGTGCTTACACTTGATATGGCCGAAAACTTTCGAGCGTTTGGATCACTTTGTGGGCGTGAATGCCAAGTCCTGAAGTTTCATCATGACATCGAAAGTTCAGACATGTTTCCTCGAATTGAGGCAGCAGGAGGAGGCATGTTCCAGCAGATTGTCGCCAAGCTGATTTCAGAGCACGAGGTAGTGCATGAATTGATCATTCGCCTTGGCCGAGCCGCAGACAAGTTGGCGACAGATCCAAGCGAAGCTAACTTCATTGGTGCCTCGCAGGTATATCGAAAGCTAGAAGAGGTTGTGCGTTCTCATTTTGGCTACGAGGAAGCGGAATTAGAAGAAGCGATTGGGTATTACCTCGGGGGCATTTAACGGCGAAGGCTGACCCTTTTACATGATGTAGAACGACTTGTTTGAATTCACTACGCATCACTCATCGCCCTAATACGAGCATCCCTGACCGACTTAGTCCTCAGAGAGTAAGCAATCCTGCCAGTTCTGTAATGCCGCCGTAAATCAGCAGGCACTCTACGGGAGAAATACCAGATTCCATCCTTTTGGAACGTATAGCTGTTAGATTTGGTTGCCAGCATGGTCTACGGCTCACTTACTAAGTCTAATTAGTGAGGTATTACAATGCTTTAAGGGGTATTTTGGTGCCCAGAAGAGGGGATGGCTCCGCCAGTAGGCACCAAGGCCAAGCATTAACCTTATAAAACAAGGCTACTGTCTCATTCTGGTTCCTGCAACAGGGCCATCGCCAAGGA
>CAXIAL010000006.1:0-96435 GCA_964022435.1 uncultured Roseobacteraceae bacterium
CGCTGCAAATATTGCAATCGTTGCCAGCCAGACGCGAAACTTGATGCCCGTTGTGGCTTGCTTTGGTGGCCAGCTACGACGTTCGGGAAAAGCAATGGACCATCCGAATGCCACAAGAAGATAGAAACCGGAAATCCCGCCGAAAAAGATTGCGAGGATTTCGATGTTACTAAGCATGGTCATGTCCATGGTTATCCAACGCCCCCTTATCACCGTCTGAACGGAGCTCCAGCCAGGCTTGAACAAGAATAAGCTGAGCCGATCGCAGAAACAGGCCTGCCATGATGATTGCGACAATAAGGTCGGGCCATGCGGAGGCCGTCACAAGCACTGCGACACTTGCAATCATGACAGCAACATTCCCGATGGCATCATTTCGCGAACATAACCAGACAGAGCGCACGTTTGCGTCGCCGTCCTTGTAGCGCATCAGAAGCAGGACACTTGCCAAATTTGCGGCGAGTGCCAGCAACCCGATCAGCCCCATGATCTGCGCGCTTGGAACGCCCAGAATGAAAATCTGATACACAGTCGAGCCAAAGACCCAAAGTCCCATGAACAGTAAGCTAAGCCCTTTGATCAGCGCAGCGGTTGAACGAACCTTGAGGCTCATGCCGATGACTGCGAGGCTAAGGCCGTAGGTTAATGCATCCCCAAGAAAGTCGAGAGCATCTGCTTGCAGTGCCTGCGATCCAGCAAGTTTGCCCGCCGACATTTCAATGAAAAACATGGCAGCGTTTATGAATATAACGATCCAAAGAACCCGCTTGTAGGTGGGATCAGCACCGTCAAACGTTGGATTACCAGAGCAGCCGCACGCGATTTCGCTTTTTTTGATTGTCTCAGTCATTTGATGTGTCCAGTTTTGTGCGGATAAAAAGCCAGCGCGGAACACGCGCGGCATATTCCTGATAAGGGCTGCCGAATAACCGTATCAGGGCCCGTTCTTCGCCCCTGATTTGATATCGATCAATCAGCAGGAAGAACGCAATTGCAGCAAACACAGCGCTGAGAGCCCCGAGCCATAGAATAAAAGTGATCAAGAAGATCAACATTCCGACATACATTGGATTGCGCGTTATGCCGTAGATGCCGCCAGTCACAAGCGTGGTCGCAGTATCCGGTGAGTTCGGGTTCACAGTGGTTTTGTGGCGCACAAAGCTTATGACAGCGGGCAAAAAAAACGCGGCACCAATGACCGCTTCAAGCGTAATAAGCCACACAGGTGCATCAAACACCACTATCGGCGCAAAAGCAGCCAGCAGGCTTGCGACGGCTGCGCAAAATGCAATTTGAGCGAGAGGGGGTATGTTCATGAAGATGCTTCCTTATTCGATTCTTCATAACTATAATTCCTCTAGCTACTAGAGCTTCAAGAGGAAAATGCGATGTTTTCAATCGGTCAACTTTCCAAGCGCACGGGCGTCAAAATTCCAACCATCCGCTACTATGAGCAGATGGGCTTGATTGATGAGCCAGAGCGCTCCGATGGCAATCAGCGCAGATACGCCAAAGAGGGTTTGAGCCGCTTATCCTTTATTCGCCATTCTCGCGATCTGGGATTTACCATAGAGGACATTAGGGGGCTTCTGGACCTTAGCCAGCACCCAGAAAAACCATGCAGCGATGCGCACAGTATCGCGTCTTTGCACCTGCGCGATGTTCAAAGCAGAATTAAGAAGCTGCGGCGGTTGGAGCGTGAGCTGAAGCGGATCACAAAGTGTGATGCTGGCAATGTGGCTGCCTGTGCCGTTATTGAAACGCTTGCTGATCACGGGCTTTGCGAGACTGAACACTAAAGTCGACTTTCGACGCGCCTCAGCGGCAGCGTGTATATCGTCTCCTTTCCCTCTTTCGCTGCACTCCCCTCAAAAGTCAGCTTTACGCATATCTCTGAAATCTGGTTAGTTGATAACGTGAAGGTCCATGTCGCCTGACGTTCCTTAGCGATCAAACCGCCCCGCGCGCAGGTTGATACACGCGCGGGGCATGTATTGCTATTCGGGCATGGGGGGCAGTAGGTCTGCTTCGATCCCGACAGCAATCTCTTCGGCGTCCAACAGCCCATCGCCGTTGGCGTCCAATAGGGTAAAATCATCCAAGGTTGTGTCTGGCACGGCGGCCTGTAGCTCTGGGAAGCTATAGTTGCCGTCACCATTCACATCGATGGCCGCATCTTGGGCCATTGCTGGTAGCGCCAAGGCGCTGATGGGCAGGAAAAACAGGATGTGTCGCAGTTTCATTGATAGAACTCCTTGTTTGGATTGCGTTTGCCGCCCCTTGGTCTGCAGATTGCGTGGGGATCACGCGGCACGCCACTGCCCATGACATGCGATGCGCAAAGCGGCGCAACATCGCCCGTTGGGTAATGTGCCATAGGCCAATCTACGCCGTTGCCCCCTACCCCTTGTTTTCGGCAGAAATTGACCGATGGGCCGTGCGTTTGGGCAAGATGTCGCAATGGGAAAATCCGCTGTCGTCAAACGACAAGAAAGTTTTTTTGCGCGCTGGTAGCAATGATCCACCAGATGACAAAGGATGACGCCCATGGCCAATGATCTATCCGCCGTTCGCCAACCAATTGAAACGGCACAGGGCCTGCCCAATGAACATTACATCGACGCCACCGTGTTCGAGGAGGAAAAACACGCGGTGCTGTTTGCGTCATGGGCCGGATTGGCCGTCACATCTGACGTGCCAGAAATTGGCGACGCCAAACCCATCGAATTTCTGGGCATCCCCCTGCTACTGGTCCGCGACCGCAAAAATCAGATCCGCGTGTTCCAAAATTCCTGCCGCCACCGCGGCATGATCCTTGTGTCCGAGCCCAAGAAAATCGAAGGCGCGATCCGCTGTCCCTATCATTCATGGTGCTATTCCACCGCCGGAAAACTGGTCAGCACGCCCCATGTGGGCGGCGCGGGCCACAACAACCACGCGGCCATCAACAAAGATGACCTAGGCCTGACCGAAGTCCGCACGCACATCTGGTTCAACACCGTGTTCATCAATGTGGATGGCAAGGCCGATCCTTTCGAAGTGGTCCATGCCGATCTGCTAGAGCGTTGGAAAGAATTCGACCAACCGATGTATGCGGGCGGGCCTGAAAGCCGTTGCATCTTAGAGGTGAAAACCAACTGGAAGCTCGCCGTTGAAAATTTCGCCGAAAGCTATCACTTGCCATGGGTCCACCCCGGCCTGAACGCCTATTCCAAGCTCGAAGACCATTATCATATCGAAGTGCCTGACCGTTATTCCGGTCAGGGGTCTTATGTCTACCAACGTCTGAAGGGCAAAGATGGCGAGGTCTTCCCCGATTTCAAAGGGTTATCGGACAAATGGGATACGGGGGCGGAATATGTCTGCCTTTATCCCAATGTCCTGCTTGGTGCGCAGCGTGATCATACTTATGTCATTGTTCTACAAGCAAATTCACTGGAACACACATCAGAGCATATTCACCTGTTCTACGCCCAACCTGACACCCCCATGGACATGCGCACCGAAAACGGCGGTTTGTGGAAAGGCATTTTCGAAGAAGACATTTTTGTCGTCGAAGGCATGCAAAAAGGGCGTCATTCGCCATTATTTGACGGTGGCCGCTTTAGCCCCGCGATGGACGGTCCCACGCATAATTTCCACGATTGGGTGGCGGGTAAGGTGCAGGATCACCGCGCGAAATGACGCTGGATGCGCAATTGCTGGATGCCCATGCGCGGGGCGATCAGCCCGCCTTGGTCACACTCTATGCGCGGGCAGCCGATGAGGCCGCAGATGTCGACAGCGCCTGTTTCTACCTGACCCATGCCTATATCTTCGCGCTGGAACTGGGTCATGCCGATACGGCGACGTTACATGCGCGGCTTGCGGCCCATGGGCGGGTCTGAACCCCTTGCCCTGCCCGCCTGACACAGGCAATGTGGTGCCTTAATCGAAGGAACACCCCATGGCACCGCGCAAGATCATCATCGACACCGACCCCGGCCAAGACGACGCGGTCGCGATCCTTTTGGCGCTGGCGTCACCCGATGAATTGGACGTGTTGGGCATCACGGCGGTCGCGGGCAATGTGCCGCTGCCCCTGACCCAAAAGAACACGCGCATTGTGTGCGAATTGGCGGGCAAGACTGATACTTTGGTCTTTGCGGGCTGCGATGCGCCATTGTCCCGTAAGCTAGTGACAGCGGAACATGTGCACGGCAAAACCGGCCTTGATGGCCCGCAAATGGCCGACCCGACCATGCCGTTGCAAGATCAGCATGGCGTGGATTTCATCATTGAAACCCTCCGTACGCAGGACGCTGACACGGTCACGCTTTGCCCACTGGGGCCGCTGACGAATATTGCGAAAGCATTTAACAACGCCCCCGATATCATTGAAAAGGTGCAAGAAATTGTACTTATGGGCGGGGCCTATTTCCAAGTGGGCAACATCACACCTGCGGCAGAATTCAACATCTATGTGGACCCAGAGGCCGCCAAGATCGTATTCGACAGCGGCGTGAAAATCACGGTCATGCCGCTGGATGTGACGCACAAGGCGCTGACCACCCGCGCGCGCGTCGATGCGTTCCGCGCCATGGGCACAAAGGTCGGCGATATGGTCGCCGCTTGGACCGACTTCTTTGAACGTTTTGACAAGGAAAAATACGGGTCCGAGGGCGCGCCGCTGCATGATCCTTGTGTCATAGCCTATCTGCTGCAGCCTGACCTGTTCACGGGGCGGCATGTGAACGTAGAGGTGGAAACCACGTCTGAGCTGACCCTTGGCATGACCGTCGCCGATTGGTGGCGTGTCACGGACCGTGCGCCCAACGCCATGTTCATGGGGGATTTGGATGCCGACGGGTTCTTTGCCTTGCTCACAGATCGGTTGGCCCGCCTATGACCACTGCCATTCACCTTGCTGGTCCCACGGATGACGACCGCCTGCTGTCTCTGATGGGCCGTTATCATGAAGAGGCCGGCCTGCCCTATGACAACGACCACCGCGCCGCTGTCGCAGCGCCACTGCTAGAAGGCTCGCCCTTGGGGGCTGTCTGGCTCATCGGGCCAGCGCGTGCGCCATTGGGCTATGTGCTGGTCAGCTTTGGCTGGTCGGTGCCCCTGGGCGGCATGACAGGCTGGCTGCAAGAGGTGTTTATCCGCCCATCGGTCCGGAACCGAGGCATCGGGACCGAGGTGGTTAAAACGGTGTCAAAATCGCTGGGCCAAGCAGGATTGCGCGCCTTGCAGGTCCGCGTGGGCGACGATGAACGACTGGTAAAATTCTGCGGCCGTGTCGGGTTTTCGGACAGTTCAGACCAGCGGATCATGACGGATACGTTGTGATGATCCCTTTTGATAACAGCTATGTGCATCTGCCCGCGCAGATGTTCACGCGCCAGAGTGCCGCGCAAGTCCCTGATCCTGAACTGATTTCTGCCAATGGGCCATTGGCTGCACTGCTTGGCATCGACCCTGACTGGCTAACGACAGACGCGGCCTGCGACATCTTCGCAGGGAACGCCGTTGCTGCAGGCTCACAGCCCTTGGCGGCCGCATATGCAGGGCATCAGTTCGGCAATTGGAATCCTGGGCTGGGTGATGGGCGTGCGCTGTTACTGGGCGAGGTCATCGGCACCGACGGTATTCGCCGCGACATCCAGCTCAAGGGTTCTGGTCCGACCCCCTATTCGCGCAATGGCGACGGCCGTGCGTGGCTTGGCCCAGTGCTCCGCGAATATCTGGTGTCAGAGGCGATGCATGCCATGTGCGTGCCCACAACCCGCGCATTGGCTGCCGTGACCACAGGCGAAGCCGTTTACCGCGAAGAACCCCTGCCCGGCGCGATCATCACCCGCGTCGCGCAAAGCCATATCCGCGTCGGCACGTTTCAATTGATGGCCGCACGTGGCGATATACCGGCGCTGACGGCGCTGTTCGACCATGTAGTCGCGCGGCATTACCCCGATGCGGAGAACCCAGCTGCGTTGCTGACTGCGGTCACGCATGCCCAAGCCCATCTGATCGCCAAATGGATGTCCATCGGGTTTATCCACGGTGTGATGAACACCGACAATGTGTCGATTGCGGGCGAAACGATCGACTATGGCCCCTGCGCGTTCATGGATGCCTATCACGCCGACAGCGTATTCAGCGCGATTGACCGTGGCGGGCGCTATGCCTATGCCAATCAGCCGCGTATCGCGGTCTGGAACCTTGCGCAATTCGCCACGTCGCTAATACCGTTGATGCCCGACCAAGATGCCGCGATTGAGGAATTCACTGGGATCATCAACGGCTTCCCCGAGGTTTACGAGGCTGCTTGGATCGCGGGTTTCGGCGCCAAGCTGGGACTTGTTAATCCATCAGAAGAAGACCGCGCCTTGATCGAGGATTTGCTGGCGCTGATGCAAGCAGATGGTGCTGATTTCACGGCCACTTTCGCAGGTCTCGCAGGGCCAAACGCCCAAGACCAATTCGTGGACCGTGATGCATTTTCCGCATGGGCCAACCGCTGGCATCTGCGCGAGTTTGATCCGGCGATCATGGCGGCAGCCAACCCGCAGGTTATTCCGCGCAATCATCAGGTCGAGGCCGTGATTGCCGCAGGCCGCACAGGTGATTTCGCGCCGTTTCATGCAATGTTGGCGGCGGTCACCGATCCATATGCAGCGCATGAAACCTACAGTCAGCCACCTGCCTTGTCAGAGCGTGTTACAAGGACGTTTTGCGGGACCTAGGCGGGCGGTTGATCAGTAAAATACCGATGGCGACCAAGACCAATGCGCCGAGCAGATTTGGCCCGACCTCTTCGCCCAATAACAACCAACCAAGCCCGACGCTCAGCACTGGTGACAGGAAGCTGAAAGAGGCCACTCCGCTGGCCGGATAGATCGACAATAACCACAGCCAGAATATGAACCCTGCGCTGACAACGATCACAATCTGGAACGCCAGCCCCCACAGGTGGATCGGTTGCAGATCGCGGATCAACTCGCCTGCGAACATCGCGGCAAACAACAGGATCGGGGCAGAGATGAGAACTTGCCAGAACAGCTGCATTTCCGGTTTCACGCGGTTCAGCGGTGATGCTTTCGCCAAAAGCGCGGTAGCGGCCCACCCAATCGCGGCACCCAAAGCAGCCAAATCACCCCAGATGTTTGCCGTTCCATCGTCGCGCGCCAAAATCGCCCAAGCCACGCCAGAAAAAGCAAAGCCAAGGCCAACCGCTTTCTGCAGCGTCATGCGGTCGCCGGCCACAAAGAAATGCGCCAAAAGCGCCAACCACAAGGGCATGGAATAGAAAATTACGCCCGATCGCCCCACTGTCGTAAGATCAAGAGCGAGAAATAAGAACATGAATTCAAGAGCAAAAACCGTTCCAGTGATTGCACCCCACCGCTTGGTCCCCTTGGTCCATTGCAGGTTGATTCCGCGCCAGCGCATATAGGCATAGACGCACAAAACGGCCCCCGCTGATCGTAGTCCAGCGAAAAATATTGGCTGGATGCCGCCATTGGTGACTTTGATCACGACTTGATTGAAAGCCAACAAAAACGCGAATGCTGTCAGGGCGAGCGCGCCGAATGTATCGATGTTTGGTTTACGTTCCATCGGGCGACAGGACGCCGAAGCGCCCGCACTGTCAACCGCCTGCAAGCATCCAATCGCCATTTGGCCAGAACGCGTGGAAGGCAAAGGCAAACAGCACGTCATGGGCCAGATCATTGCCCTGCGCATCACGCACCCGCACACCGCCCACATCACGCCCCTGCCCGATGTCGCGACTGTCGAGCGCTGATGCTTGGCCAGCGGTCCACGTCAGCGTCACACCGTTTTCCGTAATCGTTCCTTCACTTGCCAAGCGCGTCATCGGCCAAGCCGCATCACCAACGCGCACGACCCGCGCCAGCGCAGGAATGTCATGGGGTGGCATGTCGCCGGAATACAGGAATGGCTGGAACGAACTATCATAGCGCACATAGGGGTTTACGCCGTAGTTGCGCGATGCATTCGGTTGATCCATGACCAGCCCATCGGGGTTACGGGCCAAGAACGCATCCCAGCTTTCCATCCGGCTTGGCAGGGTTTGCAGTTCGACCCCGTTCATCTGTCCGACAATGCCAGTGCCAATGGCCTGCTGCCACCAGCTTTGGGTTTCGCGGTCATACATGATCATATCGGAATTGCGCAGCTTGCCCGATACGCCGAACGACAAAACACCCGCGTCCGTGCGACGGTCAAACGTAATGCCGGAATTGCACAGCGGGCAGAAGGTCACGGCCACGGGCACATCGCCCACAGTGTCATTGGCGATCTCGTGCCACATCAAATAGCGGATCGGATATGCGCGGGGTGTTTGGCCTTAGAGTTCGAGCGTGATGACGGGTTCGCGGCCAGACAATCGGTCCTCTGCCCCTGAGGCGATAAAGCTTACATCATCCAAGGCGGGGATGCCGTCCTTTGGCGGGCCGCCTGACAGCACCTCGACCCAGCTTGCAACGCTGTTGTTGGTGAAATCCGTGTTCGGCCATTCACTGTCCCAAAATGAAGGGTGGTTCGTGGCTTGGGCCGATGCGCCCCCTGCGAAAAGGGCCAGAACGAGTGATAGAATGGGTAAGCGCATTGGGATACTCCGGTCAGGTTGCGCAAAGCCTGACGAAAAAAGGGGGCCGCGAACAGCCCCCTCTCGTATTCGTGTAGTGCTGTGACGGCCTAGTTTTGCGTCACGCGCACAGCAACCATTTCATCAGCTGCGCCGATCATGGCACCATTTGGCCCTTCACCACGTTTGATTTGATCGACCACATCCATGCCAGCGGTGACTTCACCGATGACAGTATATTGGCCGTTCAGGAAATCGCCCTGATCAAACATAATAAAGAACTGGCTGTTGGCCGAGTTCGGGCTTTGGCTACGCGCCATGCCTACGATACCGCGGGCAAAGGGCTTGTCCGAAAACTCTGCCTGCAGGTTTGGCAGCTCTGATCCGCCCATACCAGCGCGGCTCAAATCATCGCCCTTGCCAAAACGCACGTCACCCGTTTGCGCCATAAAGCCTTCGATCACGCGGTGAAACACGACGCCATCATATTGGCCTTCGCTCGCAAGCGTGACGATCTGCGCTGTGTGCAACGGTGCGACATCCTCGAACAAGTCAATAACAATAGTGCCATTGGCCTGCCCTGCGATGTCGATTTCCAAACCATAGTTCGGTTCAGCAACCGCAACATCAGTTGTTTCAGCTGGCGCCGCTTCTGGCGCTGGTGCGTCTTCAACCTGTTCAACGGCTTCAGGCGCTGGAGTTTCCGCGATCTCTTCCACAGGGGTTTCACGCGTTTGGGTCCAAATGAACAGACCCAAGCCCACAAGCCCGTAGATGACAAAGCGGATGGTGCGACTAGACATCTGCAGCCACTTTCACGGAAATCATGCGGTCAGGGTTCGCAGGTGGCTCGCCCTTGGCAATCGCATCAACATGTTCCATGCCGGACATGACGTTGCCGTATACGGTGTATTGACCGTTCAGGAAGTCATTGTCTTTGAAGTTGATGAAGAACTGAGAGTTCGCAGAGTTCGGGTTGGCAGACCGTGCCGCGCCCAAAGACCCGCGAGCGTGTGGGATTTTGGAAAATTCAGCAGGCAAATCTGGCATGTCGGACCCACCAGTGCCAGCGCGGCCTGGGTTATAGTCTTTTTCCATATTCGCGTGCTGCACGTCGCCAGTTTGCGCCATGAAGCCATCGATCACACGGTGGAATGCAACGTTGTCATAGGCGCCAGCGCGGGCCAGTTCCTTCATGCGGGCTGTGTGCAGTGGTGCCACATCTGGCAGCAGTTCGATCACAACTTCGCCGCCTGTCAGCGTCATGATGATTGTGTTTTCTGGATCTTTGATCTCGGCCATTTTGGGCTCCTGAATTTAAAATGTCGTTGCGCGACTACATATGGCCGAAATGCCCGCACGACAAGCCATCCGGTTGACGTCAGCGCCGATGTGCCGCAATGAAAGGCAAATTTGACAAAACCGGAGGCTGATATGGCTTGGAAGACACTTGATGATATGGACCTAGACGGAAAACGCGTGTTGGTCCGCGTAGATATCAACGTGCCGATGGAAAACGGCGAAGTCACTGATATGACCCGCATCGAACGCATCGCCGACACGGTTTACGACATTCAGGACGCTGGCGGTAAAGTCATTCTAATGGCCCACTATGGCCGTCCCAAGGGCAAAGTCGTCGAAGAGATGTCCCTGATCCACATCGCTCCATTTGTCGCCGAAGAGCTGGGTGTGCCTGTCACATTCGCCGACAGCGATTACCGTGATGCCGTCAAGGAAATGGAAGGCGAAGAGATTTTGTTGCTGGAAAACCTGCGGTTCAACCCAGGTGAAGAAGCCAACGACATGGCATTCGCCAAACGTCTTGCGACCCTTTGCGATGTTTACGTCAACGACGCGTTTTCCGCAGCCCACCGCGCCCATGCGTCCACACATGCGATTGCGACGCTGCGCCCTGCTTGTGCGGGCCGTTTGATGGCGCAAGAGCTGAAGGCGCTGGAAAAGGCGCTTGGCACACCAAAACGCCCCGTTGTGGCCGTGGTTGGTGGCGCGAAAGTGTCTACGAAGCTGGACCTGCTGGGCAATCTGGTTGGCAAGGTTGATCATCTGGTCATCGGCGGCGGCATGGCCAACACGTTTCTTGCGGCCCAAGGCATCGATGTTGGCAAATCGCTTTGCGAACATGACCTGGCCGACACAGCGCGCGAGATTTTGGGCAAGGCAGAGGCCGCTGGCTGCGAAATCATCCTGCCCCGCGACATCGTGGTGGCTCGTGAATTCAAGGCTGGTGCGGACAATGAAACCGTCGCACCCGATGCCTGCCCCGCGGATGCAATGATCTTGGACGCTGGTCCCCTGACCGTCGCCTATATCGAACAGGTTTTGAAAAACGCAAAGACGCTGATCTGGAATGGCCCGCTTGGCGCGTTCGAGATCGAGCCGTTCAACGCAGCCACAAATGCGGCGGCGCAAGCGGCAGCGAAACTGACACGGTCGGGCAAATTGGTGTCCGTGGCAGGCGGTGGCGACACGGTTGCAGCCCTGAACCAAGCGGAGGCTGCGGATAAGTTCACCTATATCTCTACCGCTGGTGGGGCCTTCCTTGAATGGATGGAAGGCAAGGAATTGCCAGGTGTTGCCGCACTTCAAAATTGATTGCGCTAACGTTAGCGTAACCACGATTGCGCCAATAAAATAAGCCTTCTAGTGACTGCCTATCAGTCATTAGGAGGCTTATCCCATGGTCAATCAAGCGCAATTTGAACAAGTGAAATCCGGCAAAGGCTTTATCGCTGCATTGGATCAAAGCGGTGGATCGACACCCAAGGCACTGCGCGCATATGGCATCACCGAAGACGCGTATTCCAATGACGACGAGATGTTCAGCCTGATGCATCAGATGCGCAGCCGCATCGTGCATGCCCCTGCATTTACCGGCGACCGTGTGGTTGGTGCGATCCTGTTTGAAATGACAATGGACCGCCAAATCGACGGCAAACCCGCCGCGACTGCCCTATGGGAAGATCAGCATGTGGTGCCATTCCTCAAGGTCGATAAGGGCCTGATGGACGCGCATAGCGGTGTGCAGTTGATGAAACCCATTGATGGTTTGGACACACTTTTGGCCCGCGCGGTGACAGCTGGCATGTTCGGCACAAAGATGCGGTCTGTCATTTCTGCCGCCAATGCCGACGGGATCGACGCCATAGTGGCCCAACAGTTCGAGGTTGCAAAACAGATCATCGCCCATGGCCTGATCCCGATTATCGAACCAGAGGTCACCATTTCCATTACCGATAAGGCAGAGGCCGAGGACATGCTGCTCGTCGCCCTACTCCGCCAGCTGGATACCTTGCCAGATGGTCAGCATGTGATGCTGAAACTCACCCTGCCAGAGCAACCGAACCTATATGCACCATGCGTCAAACACCCACGTGTGCTGCGCGTTGTGGCCCTGTCCGGCGGTTATGCCCGTGACGAAGCGAATGCGCGTCTGTCCCTGAACCACGGCGTCATCGCATCATTCAGCCGCGCGTTGACAGAAGATCTGTCAGCGGACCAAGCCGACGACAGCTTTAACGACACAATCGCTACGACGATCGAGGCGATTTACGCAGCCTCCGTCGCATAAAATCACGCGTCTGCGCATTTAGGGGATTCACACGGCGAATCAAATGTGCGAATCTGCCTCATAGCCGTCCAAAAGAGATGGCATTGAGGCAGATCAATGAAACGTACCAGTCGCCCAGCAATGGGTCCTTTTATCTTTTGTATCGGGGCTATTTTGCTGGGCCTCTACTTCACCTTTGCCGCTGTGCAGGGCGATTACGGCGTGTTTCGCCGCAGTGAAGTGTTGGCCGATCAACGCGCATTGCAAGAAGAGCTGGATGCCATTTCCCAAGAAGTGGCGCGCATGGCCAATCTGACCCATCGCCTGTCTGACGACTATCTCGACCTTGATTTGCTCGACGAGCAAGCGCGCGATGTGCTTGGTCTGATCCGCGCAGACGAGATTGTGATCCGCTAATTCCCCTCGTTTATTTTGTGTTTTCCTTGATTTCACATTGGCTCTGGAAAAACCTCTGCGCTTCGTGTATTGGATAGTTTAATATTAAACTAATTTGCTTTCCCACGATGGAGGAACCGCATGTCTGCCAAGAAAGCCGCAGCCAAGTCCAATGTCTCAGCCGAAGAGTTGCTGGGCCATTACCGTGAAATGCTGATGATCCGGCGCTTTGAAGAAAAGGCTGGTCAACTTTACGGCATGGGTCTGATTGGTGGGTTCTGCCACCTTTACATCGGGCAAGAGGCCGTTGTTGTCGGTCTCGAAGCTGTGGCCAAAGAAGGCGACAAGCGCGTGACATCATACCGCGACCACGGCCACATGCTGGCCTGTGGCATGGACCCGAACGGCGTGATGGCAGAGCTGACAGGCCGCGAAGGCGGTTATTCCAAGGGTAAAGGCGGCTCTATGCATATGTTCTCGAAAGAGAAGCATTTCTACGGCGGCCACGGTATTGTTGGCGCGCAGGTGCCACTTGGTGCCGGGCTTGCATTTGCCGACAAGTATAAAGGCAATGACAACGTTACTTTCGCCTATTTCGGTGATGGGGCTGCGAACCAAGGTCAGGTCTACGAGACGTATAACATGGCCGAGCTTTGGGACCTTCCCGTGGTTTTTGTCATTGAAAACAACCAATATGCCATGGGTATGAGCGTTCAGCGTTCGACCAAGTCCAAATCCTTGTGGGAACGTGGCGCGGCTTACGGGATTGAGGGCGAAGCGGTTGACGGCATGGATGTGCTGGCTGTGAAAGAAGCAGGCGAACGCGCTGTTGGTCACTGCCGTGCGGGCAAAGGTCCATATATTCTAGAGGTCAACACATACCGTTATCGCGGCCATTCCATGTCCGACCCTGCGAAATACCGCACCCGTGAAGAAGTTCAGAAAATTAAAGACGAGCGTGACCCGATTGAGCAGGTCCGCGATATGCTGCTGACTGGCAAGCACGCGTCTGAGGATGATCTGAAGGCCATCGACAAAGAGATCAAGGCGATCGTGAACGAGTCAGCTGAGTTTTCAAAGACCAGCCCAGAACCCGAACTGTCCGAGCTTTGGACCGACATTTACGCAGACGTGGAGGTTTAAACCATGGCGATTGAAATTCTGATGCCCGCCCTGTCCCCGACAATGGAAGAAGGCACATTGGCCAAATGGCTTGTCAAAGAAGGCGATACTGTTTCGTCCGGCGACATTCTGGCTGAGATTGAAACCGACAAAGCGACGATGGAATTCGAAGCCGTCGACGAAGGCGTCATTGGCAAAATTCTTGTCGCAGAAGGCTCTGAAGGCGTGAAGGTCAACGTGGCGATTGCTGTGTTGTTGGAAGATGGCGAGGATGCCTCTGCCGCCGATAACGTTGCAGCCGCCCCTGCCGAGGCAGCTTCACCAGCTGCCGCCGCACCAGCGCCCGCAGCCGCAGCCCCCGTTGCCGCATCCGTGCCCCAAAGCACCGATTGGGAAGAAGGCACACCGATGAAGACAATCACAGTGCGTGAAGCGCTGCGCGAAGGCATGTCCGAAGAAATGCGCCGCGACGAAAACGTCTATTTGATGGGCGAAGAAGTTGGCGAATACCAAGGTGCCTATAAAATCTCCCAAGGCATGCTCGAAGAATTCGGCGCCAAACGCGTTGTCGACACACCGATCACCGAATTGGGCTTTGCCGGGATCGCCACTGGGTCCGCGATGGCTGGCCTGCGCCCGATTGTGGAATTCATGACCTTCAACTTCTCGCTGCAGGCGATGGACCACATTATCAACTCCGCGGCCAAGACATTGTATATGTCCGGCGGTCAAATGGGCGCGCCCATGGTGTTCCGTGGACCCAACGGTGCCGCCGCGCGCGTGGGTGCACAGCACTCCCAAGATTTCGCCGCATGGTTCATGCAGATCCCAGGCCTCAAGGTCGTGATGCCCTACTCTGCCGCTGACGCCAAAGGCCTGATGAAAACCGCGATCCGCGACCCGAACCCTGTCGTGTTCTTGGAAAACGAAATCATGTACGGCAAGTCATTTGACGTGCCAGACGTCGAGGATTTCACCATTCCATTCGGCAAGGCCAAGATTGAACGCGAAGGGTCCGATGTCACCATCGTTTCCTTCGGTATCGGCATGACTTACGCGCTGGAAGCTGCTGATAAGCTTGCAGAAGATGGTATTTCCGCCGAGGTGATCAACCTACGTACTCTGCGCCCGATGGACACTGAAACCATCCTCGCATCCGTGCGCAAAACCAACCGTTGTGTCACAGTCGAAGAAGGCTGGCCGCAGGGTTCCGTCGGTGGCTACATCAGCGGCGTGATCATGCAAGAGGCGTTTGATTACCTCGACGCGCCGGTCATCACCTGCACAGGCAAGGACGTGCCCATGCCCTATGCTGCGAACCTTGAAAAACACGCTTTGCTGACATCCGACGAGGTCGTCGATGCCTGCAAAAAAGTAACTTACCGTTAAGGAGACAAAGCGATGCCTACAGAAATTCTGATGCCCGCCCTGTCGCCGACTATGGAAGAAGGCACATTGGCCAAATGGCACGTCAAAGAAGGTGACACCGTGTCATCCGGCGACATCATGGCAGAGATTGAGACCGACAAAGCCACGATGGAATTTGAAGCCGTCGACGAAGGTGTGATCGGCAAGATCGTCATCGCAGAAGGCACCGAAGGCGTGAAAGTGAACGCCGTCATTGCTGTGCTGCTCGAAGATGGCGAAAGCGCTGATGACATTGGCACAACACCTGCCGCACCCGTGGCGGCCACGCCGCCAGCGGCCGCCGAGGAGGCTCCTGCAGCCGCCGAGAAGGCCGCCGCCCCTGCACCCGCCAAAGACGGCAACCGCATCTTTGCGACGCCACTTGCACGCCGGATTGCAGCGGATAAGGGCCTCGATTTGGCAACTGTTGCAGGTTCCGGCCCCCATGGCCGTATCGTAAAGGCCGATGTTGAAGCGGCCAAAGCAGGTGCGCCTGCGCTAGCCGCAGCGGCCCAAGCGCCGACAATGGCAACTGGTCCAGCAACGGATGTTGTGCTCAAAACCTACGCCGATCGTCCGCACGAAGAAATCGCGCTCGACGGCATGCGCAAGATCATCGCGAGCCGCCTGACAGAGGCCAAGCAAACCGTGCCGCATTTCTACCTGCGCCGCGACATCAACCTTGATGCCCTGCTCAAGTTCCGCAGCACGTTGAACAAGCAACTGGAACCACGCGGCGTGAAGCTGTCGGTCAATGATTTCATCATCAAGGCCTGCGCACTTGCCTTGCAGCAAGTTCCCGAAGCCAACGCCGTTTGGGCGGGCGACCGCACGTTGCAGTTCGAAAAATCCGACGTGGCCGTGGCCGTGGCAATTGAGGGTGGTCTGTTCACCCCTGTCTTGCAAGACGCTGAAAGCAAATCACTTTCCGCGCTGTCGGCCGAAATGAAAGACCTCGCCACCCGTGCACGTGACCGCAAACTTGCGCCGCATGAATACACAGGCGGCAGCTTTGCAATTTCCAACCTCGGCATGTTCGGCATCGACAATTTCGACGCTATCATCAACCCACCCCACGCCGCGATTTTGGCCGTTGGGGCTGGCACTAAGAAACCGATTGTTGGTGCCGACGGCGAGCTGACGGTTGGCACAGTCATGTCCACAACCCTATCCGTCGATCACCGTGTGATTGATGGGGCGCTAGGCGCGAACTTGCTCAATGCGATCAAGGACAACCTTGAAAACCCGATGGGCATGTTGGTCTAAAATCGACACCCGAAACGACAAAAGGCCGGACATCACGTCCGGCCTTTTTCAATTCAAAATCAGAAACTTACATACCGTTGAGCAATTGATCCATGGTCAGCGACGGCTGCGAACAGCCCGCCTCGCCCACGATTTTGGCAGGCACACCAGCCACTGTTTTCATTGGTGGTACTTCAGTCAACACAACCGACCCCGCCGCAATCCGGCTGCAATGACCAACAGTGATATTGCCAAGCACTTTCGCCCCAGCACCGATCAAAACGCCGGCTTCGATCTTGGGATGGCGGTCATCGTCTTCTTTGCCGGTCCCACCCAAGGTCACCGAATGCAGCATCGACACATTGTCACCCACGACCGCAGTTTCACCGATAACAACGGAATGGGCATGGTCGATCATCACACCACGGCCAATCTTGGCCCCCGGATGGATATCCACGCCAAAACGTTCGCTCACCCGCATTTGGATGAAATAGGCTAAATCCTGACGCCCGTTCAGCCACAACCAATGCCCCAAACGATAGGCTTGAATGGCTTGGAACCCTTTGAAAAACAACAAAGGTTGCATCAACCGATGGCATGCAGGATCACGGTCAAGGATTGCGACCAAATCGGTGCGCGCAGCGGTGGCCAAATCGGGCTCTGTGGCAATCGCTTCATCCGCCAACTCGCGCAAAATCTGTTCTGACATTTCTGTCGATGCCAGCTTCATCGCGATCCGATGTGCCAGTGCCGCTTCAAATGTTGGATGGTGCAGGATGCCGCTGTGGATCGCGCCACCCATCAATGGTTCGGACGCAACAGACTCGGTCGCTTCTTGGCGGATCCGGTGCCAAACAGGATCGACTGCAGTCACGGATGACGGGTTGATTGCCATGATGTGTCCTTCTCTTCTCGACCATTTCCTACAATAGGTAGGCACCTTTGGCCAAGAAGAAACCTTTAATGTTACATATCACTATTTTTCATAGCCAAGGCGTAGCTAACCTGCGCAAGGCACAAAAGATACTGTACGTCGCATCCTTCGGAACCTTTGGCCATTGGCGTGGGCAAACACACGTCCGACAGTCGTCCAGCCCCCCATTTCGGATGCACCCGCCCCATTCGTTTTCGAAATTTATCGGCAGCATGGGCGTAGGTGATCAACCTTTTTATCGCATCGGACCGCTGATGAACCGGAACCGGCATCAAAACCCGCGCCGCCAAGTTTAGGTCCGAAAGGTGCACGCGCCGCATCAGGCTAGGCCGTTTAGGTGCAAAGCGGTATCCGGTCCCGGGCCATAAATGTCTGATATTTGTGCAATACTGACCTGATAGGCCACATTGCCAACATCTGCTTGGCGCATTGCATCGGCATATGTCCAATGCGCAGTCGTCACGTCCTGTTCCCGCACAATGGTTCCGCCTTGTCGGACAGTAACACGGTAACGCTCGGCAGTTTCGGCCAATGGAACATCAGACGGGCCCCACGCATCACCGCCTACCCGCGTTGCTCTAATCCAGCGGAATTCATCCTCCCCATCGCCACGCGTATGGCACAAATGCGTGACCGGATAGGGCCTGTTGCCATTCCCATCAAAGCTGCACTGCACGTATTTGTAGCTCGGCGCCGTCAGCGGCTGCTTGGCTGGCCCATAGCGATAGTGGCGCGCAAGCCCAAGTGCGGCAGAAGGCAAGGCAACCTGCTCTGGTCGGCCATCCATCAGCACCACAAAAGACCCAGCAGGCCATGCATCTTGGATCATCTGCGATGTCCCAGCTTGCCCACGCAACAGCTGACTGATCTCAAACACGCGATCCCCGATCAGTTCAGCTTGGGCAAATTGCACAATTTCCCATAGCCCTGTTGATCCATCACCAATCGCCAAAGTATTCGCACCGCCATAAACGGCTGCAAGCTCTGCGGATGACAGTGTCCCGCTCAGCAACTTCACCTGAACGCCAGCTTGCCTGTCCCAAATGCCCGTTGGCCCATGCAAAAGCGGTGTTACCAGCCGACCAATCACCGCGGGGTTTTTGACCATCTTTTGTAAGACGTAATTGGTATCAGTCGCACTACCATATAACGCAACCGATCCCGGCCAAGGCCGCGCCGCACTCGCGATATAGGCGGCTTGTGGATCCTCATTGCCAGTCAACAGCGGCAAATCCATAAACAGCATTTCCACGGGTGTCGGCCCGACATGCGGCGTCAGCGTCGCGCCTTCCTCAAACAGCTCTTGGCGCAGATAAACCTCTGGGTCGACACGCGACGCCTCAACCTTGCGCAGCCCAGCGTCATCCATTCGGTCAATGCGGTAAAGCCCCTCATGCCCGCGCGCGCGCAGGTCAACAACATCCCTCGCCTTGATCGCATTTTGCGATGGAGGCAACGCAAACACAGCTGTTTCAGTCGCCAGCCGTGCCTCTTGCAGCCACCGTGTCACAATCCGCGCGCCCTCTGCACCTGACAAAACAAGCGGCACTTCGCTGCGTGACACCCCAAGGGTCTGTTCGTCAGGTTGGACAGCCTCGCTCAGTTTGCTTTGATAATCCGCCTCAACATCAATATAGGCCAGTTGGACCCGCCCTGTCGTTTCCGCCTGCGGCGCACGCGACAAGGACAGATCCGTGCCCTGCTCGTTGTCCATCGCCAAGGTATCATCGGTCACCTGTGCCGCTGGAACGCCCGTGCGATTGAAAAACACCAGGACACCATTACGCTCCACCGCTTCGAACCCATATGCCGTCATCAACGGTTGCAAGGCCGCCCGCGCAGATCGCACATCATCCACAATATATCCGCGTACAATCCCATGAAGCTGGCTCACGTCGATCTGTGTCACACCGGACCTTGCACCAATATCCTTTACCACATCCGCCAAGCTGCGCGCCGATGCCCGCCCATTCAGCCAATGCCCGCGCGCATAATTCACCCCATCGGACCAAAGCGAGGTCGTTGCCGGAAAATAAGGAAATGGACGTGCGTCCCATGCCCAAACATGCGCGCGCGCCATATCGACCATGGGCCCGTCATACTCAACGGAAATCGGGTTGTTTTGCGGTTCATCAAAGTGGTCATTCATCGCGCGCAGATATTGCATCTGCACAACATCATCGCGCATCCCATTGGAATAATGCGGTAATTGAGATTCTGACGATTTGGGGTCAAGAAACTTGTTGGGCTGATTTGTGCCTTTATCAATCGCGGCACAGCCCAATTCATCCACCCAAACCGCATCAAACTGCGGACCGCGCAACGCCTCTGGGTCTTGGGCGGAAAACAACTGCGCCGTGGCACCATTGGGCCATTCCAACATGCGCCGCCCCGCGATCCACTTGGGGCGACGATCCGGGGGGGATACCGCCAGAATACCGCTTTCGCCAAACACCATGATCTCGCGGGCCTGTTCATAGGTTTCAGCCACAAGCCCGATGCGGCGCTTGGCTCCCGCGGCATTGGGTGTGACACCCTCGACGATACTGCGCACCCATTCAGCGCCAGCGCGGGTCTTCCCCGCCCCGCGCCCACCAAGGATCACCCAGGCGCGCCAATCGCAATCAGGCGGGACCTGATGGGGCATCGCCCAGAAATCAAACAGATAGGGCAAAGCCACCAAACTATCCGGCGTTAGGTCCGCCAGAAATGCCTTTTGTTTCCAGGACGGTTCTGATGCGATCAAGTTGGCGCCCGATGTCGTCACGGATTTTGTCGTAGTTAATGCCGGTGTCATTGGAGTCGTATTTTTCATGGAATGCCTCATGTGCTTTGATCACTGCAAAATGGATGGATTGAAGCTCCATCAATTTGGTCATCAGGGCTTTGGGCGGATGGCCATCGGGTTGATCAATGTTTTCGGTCAACGTGGTCAACACATCGGACACACTGCGGAACTGCTCTTCGAGAATGGCAATACGCTGACTCGCGGCTTGTTCCTCCGACAGTCGGGGTTTTCTGCGTTTTTTCATGATTTGATCTGCCTGTATGGAAACTTCCGATACAGTCGAGAAGCAAGTGTTCAGGCCCAGCCTAAAAACCGCTCACTAGCATAAAACTAGTCGTACGATAGATTGACGCAAAAGTCAACGAAACAGGGGCGACCCACCGGCCGCCCCCATTAAAATTATCTCAATTTATGAAAGACTTAGCCGCCGTCGTTGTTGGCGCGCTCTGCTTCAATCGCACGCCACGCCTGCACATTGCGGTTATGGTCTGCAAGGGTTACAGCAAAGGCATGACCACCTGTGCCATCAGCCACAAAGAAGATATATGGCGATCCATCTGGGTCCAACGCAGCTTCAATCGCGGCTTTGCCTGGGTTGGCAATTGGGGTCGGCGGCAACCCAGGAATGACATAAGTATTCCAAGGCGTTTCACCGCGCAGTTCACTTTGACGCAACCCGCGGCCCAACACGCCCTCGCCTTTGGTAACGCCGTAAATGACCGTCGGGTCAGTTTGCAGCTTCATACCTTGGTTCAGGCGGTTCACAAACACTGACGCAACCTGACGGCGCTCTGCTGCCAAACCGGTTTCCTTCTCGACGATACTGGCCAAGATCAACGCCTCTTCCGGTGACGCCAATGGCAAGCCATCTACGCGCCCAGCCCAAGCTTCCGCCAAAATCTGCGATTGGGCGCGGGTCATACGATCAATGATCGACGACACTGTCGCACCGGGTGCAAACTCGTAGCTATCAGGCGCAAGCGAGCCCTCAGCCGGCGTTTCAGAAACGTCCGCTTCAAGCAAATCAAGGTTACGCAGCGCCGTCAGAACCTGCCAGCTCGTAACACCTTCCGCCATGGCAACACGGAAACGCGTGTCGTCTTGGGCTTTCAGTGCAGTATAGATCTCTGGCTCGGCATCCTCGGCAGGATTAAACGCCGCAACCTCGACAAATTTGCTTGTGGCTGGGTCCAGCTCACGAACCTGCACTTGGGTGCGGGTCACACCAACGCGGTAAACAACCTCTGTGCCGCAGGTATTTTGACCACCACGGGTCACAATATCGACGATCTGTTCCATCGACGCGTTTTCAGGCACCAGAAAGCTACCGGCCTTCAGGTCGCCGGTCTTTTCAGCATAATCCGCACCAATACGCATCACAGAAGCCGATGAAATCGCGCCCTGATCTGCAAGGTTTTGCGTCACGCGGCGCATATTCGACCCACGATCCACCTCTAGGCAGATCGCTTGAGCCAATGGACCCGGCTCGCTATATTGCTTGGCGCCAAAACTGACGACACCGGCCAACAAAAACAGCGCCACGATGAAAAACGTCAATGCATTTGACGCAATATGCTTCCACATCAGTCGACTTTCCCGAACAAGACGCTGGCGTTCGTGCCGCCAAAGCCGAACGAGTTGGACAAAGCCACATCAATCTTGCGCTCGCGCTTGGCATTCGGGGCCAGATCGATCTTCGTCTCAACCGCAGGGTTGTCCAAGTTGATCGTCGGCGGGGCCACCTGATCGCGGATCGCAAGGATAGAGAAGATCGCCTCAATCGCTCCGGCAGCACCCAACAAATGACCAGTGGCCGATTTGGTGGATGTCATTGTGACGTTGCCGGCTGCATCGCCCATCATGCGCTCTACAGCGCCCAATTCGATGGTGTCGGCCATTGTAGATGTGCCATGCGCGTTGATGTAATCAATATCTGCAGGCGTTTTGCCCGCGTCTTCCAGCGCCATCCGCATGGACCGCTCGCCGCCTTCGCCATCCTCGGACGGCGCGGTGATGTGATAAGCATCACCCGATAGACCATATCCGATGACTTCCGCGTAAATTTTCGCGCCACGGGCCTTGGCGTGCTCGTATTCTTCCAGAACAACAATACCTGCACCCTCACCCATAACAAAACCGTCACGGTCATCATCGTAGGGGCGCGATGCCGCTTTGGGATCATCGGCACGTTTGGTGGACAAGGCCTTACAGGCGTTGAACCCAGCAATACCAATCTCGCAAATCGCAGCCTCTGCACCACCAGCAACCATCACATCAGCATTGCCGTATTTGATCAAACGGGTCGCATCGCCGATCGCATGCGCACCTGTGGAACACGCAGTCACAACGGAATGGTTCGGGCCTTTGAACCCGTATTTGATGCCGACCTGACCGGAAATCAGGTTAATCAGCGCACCGGGGATAAAGAATGGGGACACGCGGCGCGGGCCTTTTTCTTTGATCATGACCGCGGTTTTGGCAATCGATTCCAATCCACCGATACCCGAACCGATCAAAACACCTGTACGGTAAAGATCAGCATCCTCTGTCGGCTTCCAGCCAGAATCCTCAACCGCCTGCTGCGCAGCTGCAATCCCAAACATGATAAAGTCGTCAATCTTGCGTTGGTCCTTTGGCGCAAGATAGCTATCTGCGTTGAACGTGCCGTTCTCGCCATCGCCACGTGGGACTTCACAAGCATATGTTGTCGCCAACCCGCTGGCATCAAAACGTGTGATCGGACCTGCGCCCGACTGGCCATCCAGAATACGGCTCCAGCTTTCTTCAACACCATCAGCCAATGGCGTGACCAATCCAAGTCCTGTAACGACGACGCGACGCATATTCTGCCCTACCTTATCAATCCGGTTTTCAGGCCCCTGATACCCTAGGGAATAGGCGCGGGGCAAGTGCATGACGCGGATTGCATCGGACTGAAATCGGTAGCTTCACGTCGAATCAACCAAACACGCGCAAATTCTGATCAATATGTTCCTATCGGATATTCAGATGCCCCGTTTTCGGTTCTTTTCACTTCCTCTTTGCTTCCTGGCTCCGGTCGCTGCGAATGCCCAAGACCGCGACGACATCAACAACGCGTTCGACCACCTCATTCACCTCGATCATCAAGCCTTCGTTGCAGGAATCTTTGCGGCGATAGCCGCGTGTGTCTGTCTCATCATGCTAAAACGTCGCTATCGTGGTCGGCGTGACCGGCGGGCCAAACGCTATAAAACATTCATTCAAACGGCGATCCGCGTTGGCGACATCGAAGTCATGGCCATTGTTCTGGATCTTAGCTGCAACGGCGCAAAGCTACAGATAAAAACGCCAATCGGGGTCGAAATCCGCGATCGCGTTCATGTCTTTATCAATGATGAATGGAAAGCGGCCGAATTGACATGGCAAGATCAACCACCCATCCGGCTTCGCTTTGAAAACGGACTAACGACATTAGCCGTCAAACACCTACGAAAACAGCGGATCGAAAAAGTGTTAAGCAAAATAAAAACGGCGCCCTAAACGGGCGCCGTTTTCAAAATCGTCTATCGCTGAAACGCTTACTGCGCTTCGCTGATGAACTTCACTGCGTCACCAAAAGACTGGATTGTTTCGGCGGCATCGTCAGGGATTTCGATCCCGAACTCTTCTTCAAACGCCATGACAAGCTCAACAGTATCAAGGCTGTCTGCGCCCAGATCATCAATGAAAGATGCGGATTCGACAACTTTGTCTTCTTCCACACCAAGGTGCTCTACAACGATCTTACGTACGCGGTCTGCAACGTCGCTCATGTTAAATTCCTTACGTTTTTGGGGTTAACCCCAAGTTCTTTACAGGCTTTCGCCCAGTTTCACTGCCCCAGATGGGACCGATCGAGCGCCCCAAGTGCGGGGCATGTCCGGAAAACCGACGCTACGTAACGTCATTTTCCAGCAAATCTGCGTGGCCTATAACAGGTATTTCGTGTTTGGCAAACGCTTTCGACACACAATGTGCCGCGTCTATAACATGGCCATGCCACCGTTCACATGCAAGGTCGCACCAGTCATATATGCGGCTTCTGCACTCGCAAGATACACGACTGCAGCCGCGATTTCATCCGGATCGCCCATGCGGCCCGATGGAATTTGACCCAAAATACCAGACTTTTGATCATCATTCAGTTTTTCGGTCATCGCAGTCGCGATAAAGCCCGGCGCGATGCAATTCACAGTGATCCCGCGCGTGGCCACTTCATAAGCAATGGATTTGGACATGCCGACCATGCCTGCCTTAGACGCCGCATAATTCGCCTGCCCCGGATTGCCCGTCGCACCAACGATGCTGGTGATGTTGATGATACGGCCCCAACGGGCTTTCATCATGCCGCGAATGGCCCCCTTACACAGACGCATCGTGGACGTCAGGTTCACGTCCAACACAGACGACCATTCGTCATCGGACATGCGCATAAAAATATTGTCGCGGGTGATACCGGCGTTGTTGACCAGAATATCAAGCGATCCCATCGCATCAGCAGCAGCCTTTGGCAACGCGCTCACAGCCTCTGCATCGGACAGGTTGCACGGCAACACATGTGCGCGCTCGCCTAGTTCGGCAACCAATGCTTCCAGCGGCTCAACCCGCGTGCCGGACAGGCCAACTGTCGCGCCCTGCGCATGCAGCGCCTTTGCAATCGCGCCACCAATGCCACCAGAGGCACCAGTCACAAGCGCATTTTTTCCTGTAAGATCAAACATCTGCTATTCCTTCTTAAACTGCATTCAACGCAGCGGCAGCCGCCACAACATCGTCAGGCGTGCCAACCGCATTGGTGGCCAGCGATTTATCAATGCGCCGGATCATGCCCGTCAGGGCCTTGCCCGCGCCAATTTCATATGTCTCGGTCACGCCTTGGACTGCCATGTAACCAACGCTTTCACGCCAGCGCACGGAACCGGTGACCTGCTCGACCAGAAGTTTGCGGATTTCATCGGGGTCAGACACCGCCGCCGCCGCGACATTGGCGACCAAGGGCACCGCAGGTGCTGCGATCTGCACATCGGCCAACGCGCCAGCCATCACATCGGCTGCAGGCGCCATCAGCGCACAGTGGAACGGAGCGCTAACCGGCAATAGCAACGCCCGCTTTGCGCCCTTTTCCTTGGCGATGACAAGTGCACGTTCAACGGCGTCTTTATGACCGGACACCACAACTTGGCTTGGATCATTGTCATTGGCAGCTTGGCAAACTTCGCCTTGAGCAGCTTCTTCGGCAACGGACTGCGCCGCTTCGAAATCCAGCCCTAACAAGGCGGCCATGGCACCAACACCGACAGGCACGGCCTCTTGCATCGCAGTGCCACGCACACGCAATAGACGCGCGGTATCGGACAGCGTCAACGCTCCAGCCGCCGCCAGCGCGGTATATTCACCCAGCGAATGGCCCGCCACATAAGACGCCGCAGAAACCTCAACACCTTCCGCAGCCAAGGCGCGCATCGCAGCAATAGATGTGGCCATCAACGCAGGTTGCGCGTTTTTGGTCAGGGTCAGCTCAGCAATATCGCCTTCCCAGATCAGGGCAGACAAATCTTCGCCCAAGGCCTCGTTGACCTCGTCAAACACAGCCTTCGCCGCCGGATATGCATCGGCAAGCGCCTTGCCCATCCCGATGGTTTGGGCCCCTTGGCCAGGAAATACAAATGCGCGCATGCGGTTTCTCCGTCATTAAACTGTCCTAGGGGAACTATCCGCAACAGCCCCGCGTGACAAGACTGCGCTCTGACGCACAGACCCATTGCACAGACACGCCTATGCGCAAGGTCGCCAGCCGCTATATTGATCAAAGCGCATGTAAAAGGTGATCGCGATGACACAAACAGCCTATTCAACGACAACAAAGACTTTTCATTGGCTCACAGCGCTTCTTATTTTAACGCTTTTCCCGCTTGGAATGATGACAACGGGACTACCCGCGACCACAGACGCCGAAATTCAAACGCTGACATTCGTGTATTCTCTACACAAAACGCTTGGGGTTGTGGTATTTTTCGTGGCGCTCGCGCGGATCGGCTATGCACTGACCCAAACTAAGCCTGCTGGACTACACCCTGATCGCAAGGCCGAAACCTTATTGGCCGAGGTGGTTCATTGGATGTTATATATTTCATTGGTTTTGATCCCGCTGACCGGCTGGATCCATCATTCTGCCGCCGCATTCGGCGCGCCGATTTGGATTCCATTTGCGCAGTCCCTACCCTTCGTGCCAACCGATCCAACCGTTTCTGACCTGTTTGGTGGACTACATTGGATTTGGACCAAGGTGATGATGCTCTCGATCCTGCTGCATGTGGCTGGTGCGTTGAAACACCACGTGATCGACAAGGATTCCACCCTACGCCGCATGTGGTTCGGCCACACAGACACAAGCGACGCAGCCGCACATTCCAACCGCCTGCCCGCTATCATCGCCGCAGGCATCTTTGCGATCAGCGCAGGGATTGCAGCGGCGGCTGGCATGCTAAGCCATGACAGCGCAAGCGCACCGAACCTGACATCCGTCGCCTCTGATTGGGCCGTGCAAGACGGGCAAATCGGGATCACCGTTACTCAGCTCGGCAATGATGTGTCCGGTAAGTTTGGCGATTGGACCTCCGCGATTGTGTTTAATGAAACGGCAGAAGCCATCGCAGGCTCCGTTGAAACCACAATCAATATCGGGTCCCTGTCGCTTGGAACTGTTACAGCCCAAGCCATGGGCACGGATTTCTTTGACCAAGCGCAATTCCCCAACGCCGTTTTCGCAGCCGACCTTATCCGCGACGGCGAGGCCTATGTCGCCGACGGCACCCTGTCGATCAAAGGGATCAACGTACCGCTGTCCATGCCGTTTAACGTATCCGTTGACGGGGACACGGCAACAATGACCGGCGCCGTGCGGCTTGACCGGCGCGATTTCACAATCGGGGCAAGCATGGCGGATGAAAGCAATCTTGGCTTTGCCGTCGACGTGCTGATCAGCGTCACAGCGACCCGCTAAAACGAAAAAGGGCCGCGCTGGGATCATCCAGCGCGGCCCTTCTATGTCAAAACGATAAGCTTATTCAGCTTTTGTCGCCTCGATGGAAATCATGATCTGCACTTCGTCAGACACGAATGGCGCAAAGTTACCGACGTTAAAGTCAGACCGCAGGATCGTCGCTGTTGCGTCGAAACCAGCCCATGGCTTTTCTGCCATTGGATGCACGCCAACTTGGTTCATTGTCGCGTCCAAAACCACCGTTTTTGTGACTTCGTTCAACGTCAGATCACCCGTGATCAACGCCGTGTTGTCGCCTGTGACTTCGATGCCAGTTGACGCAAATGTGACTGACTGATCTTCAACAGCACCAAAGAAATCAGGTGACATGAAGTGGCCAAAGCGTGCTTCCCAGCCTGTAAGCATGGATGTGACAGGGAAAGAAACGGTCACGGATGACGCTGCTGGGTCTTCTTGATCGAATGCGATTTCGCCCTCGAAACCAGAGAACATGCCGAAGGTCGTGGAATAGCCCAAGTGGTTGTAAGAAAACACAATCTGGCTGTGGCTCGCGTCCAGAACATAGGCTTCTGGGGCAGCAAGTGCAGGTGTCGCGAGAGCGGCCAAAAGGGCAGCTGTGGAAAGATATTTGAACATTTTTAAACTCCTAGGTGACTGTCTGGCCATTATGTGGCCGCGTGGTCACTAGGAACAATTGCGCAAATATGAACAGGTACCGAGCGCGCGCCCGCGACTTGAGTTAGATCGTGATGGGATCGACCGGCGTGTGCGTCCGCGTCGTGGTAGAGCGCAGCATGTCACGGTCCAACCGCAAATAAAGCGCCCGCACCCGCGACGGATTGCCACGAGATACCAACAATCCTGCCCGACCATCCAAGCGGTTCAGCACAAGTGTCGCAGTTTCAGCATCTTCATCCACAATTGTCAGACTGTCGAATGAATCGATACCAAATTGTCCTGTCATAAGGCGCGAACCATTGCGATTGATCGAAAACGCGCGAATTTCGCCAAGGTTATGGTCGAATTCCAACTCACGAATACCACCTCGATTGGCATAATTCAGCATAAAATATGCTGCGACCAATAAGAACGCAGATACAATCCCCCGCATGATAAACTGTTCTGAAAATATCGTGCCAGATACAGCGAGCCACAGTCCCAATGCCGCGACAACACAGCCCGCGCAAAATACAAATGCGATGACCTGTGCGCAAATCACCCAACCGGAAATCTCTGTCACATCGCGCACCGACAACCCCCAATAGGTCTCCGTCCACTGCGGGCTGCGCAATTTTGGTGATGTGTCGCTAAGATTTGCGGCCGTCACGCCATAGTTTGCTGTATCAGTCAATTTTCTGCCCCTTATGTTTTTCTCATTCTCCATCGGAAACGGGGCAACAAAGTGGCATCAAAATGAAACTGTTGAGAAATCGTAAACAATCCCCAAATCCAGCCAGAACAGGCCAGTCTGTGGTTGCATCAAACCCCCTGCTCTGTATAAGGCCACAACTTACCGCGAGTTATTGAACCGCGTAGTCTCTCGTGGGTGGGGTGCGGTAAGGTCAAACGCCCCTCCCTATGAAATGCGCTGAGAAAATGAATGGAGCACTCATGCCGCTATATGAGCATGTGATGATTTCCCGTCAGGACCTGTCCAACACACAGGCCGAGGGACTTATCGAACATTTTGGAACTGTTCTTGCTGACAACGACGGCAAGCTTGTTGATTCTGAATACTGGGGCGTCAAAACGATGGCCTACAAAATCAACAAAAACCGCAAAGGCCACTATGCCTTCCTGCGCACTGACGCCCCTGCGTCTGCGATCCAGGAAATGGAACGCCTGATGCGCCTGCATGACGACGTCATGCGTGTTTTGACCATCAAGGTCGACGCACACGAAGAAGGCCCATCAGTTCAGATGCAAAAGCGCGAAGAACGTGGCGAACGCCGCGAACGTCGCTAATTATAGGAAGGACCTAAGTTATGGGTAGCAAACCATTTTTCCGCCGTCGTAAGTCCGATCCGTTTGAAGGCGATAACGCGCCTAAGATCGACTATAAAGACACCCGCCTTTTGCAGCGCTACATCTCTGAGCGCGGCAAAATCGTTCCCGCCCGTATTACTGCTGTTGGTGCAAAGAACCAGCGCGCTCTCGCTCGTGCGATCAAGCGTGCCCGTTTCTTGGCCCTGCTGCCATACGCCGTTAAGTAAGGGAAAAATATCATGGATATCATTCTACTTGAGCGCGTCGCAAAGCTTGGCCAAATGGGCGAAGTTGTAAAAGTCAAAGAAGGTTACGCACGTAACTTCCTTCTGCCACAGGGCAAAGCCCTGCGCGTCAACGCTGCAAACCTTGCACGCTTTGAGGCTGAAAAGGCCCAGATGGAAGCACGCAACCTCGAAACCAAAGCAGAAGCCGAGAAATTGGCTGCTACGCTGGACGGCGAAACATTCATCGTGATTCGCTCTGCATCTGACGCAGGTTCGCTCTACGGGTCTGTCACAACACGTGACGCAGCCGAAGCAGCAACAGCCGCTGGTTTCACTGTCAACAAAGGCCAGGTTGTGCTGGCTGCGACAATTAAAGACCTCGGTCTGCACAACGCAGAAGTTGTTCTTCACCCAGAAGTGTCCGCAACGATCACAATGAACGTTGCCCGCTCTGCTGAAGAAGCAGAACTGCAAGCTGCTGGTAAATCTGTTGCTGAACTGGCTGCAGAAGCTGAAGCCGAAGCAGAGTTCGAAATTCAGGAGCTGTTCGACGATATCGGCGGCGCTGCAATGGACGACTTTGGCGACAACGACGCGCCTGCTGCACCTGCAGAAGAAGCTTCCGAAGAGTAATCTTCACCACGTTACAACAAAGGGCCGCGCAAGCATTTGCGCGGCCCTTTTCGTTTTTAGAGCTTCAAGGGCGAATGTCTGCACTGAGCCCAGAGTCACCGATGCTGCACAATGCGTGTATGTCGGCTATTGCGAGAGCGCCAAAAACCTCTAACAACTGCTTGGGATTTGAATGGGGTTTTAGGAGGCGTAATACGAGCCTGTTTTTGAGTATTCAAAAACGAGGGCTTCGAACGTCTAATTTTTATTTCGGAACATTTGGCCCGGCGAAGTTCCGTATTCCGTGCGGAATGCGGTGATGAACGATGAAACGTCTTTATATCCCACGTTGAATGCCGTCTCTGTGACAGAGACATCTGAACCAAGTAGAGCCAGCGCCGTCTGAAGCCGTAATTGTCGACGCCACGCACCGAAAGACATGCCAAGTTCCGATAGAAAATACCGCGCGGCAGTGCGTTCGCTTAGACCCGCACGAGTGGCAAGGATCGACAGCGGATCTTGATTGGAAGGATCATTCAACAGAAACTTTGTCAGCCTTGCCAACGACCCACCCGATGAAATCGGCAAACCCGCCCTAGGATCAGGCAAATTATTCAACCGGTCAAACAACACGCCGACCAACCGTTCGGCTTCTGGCGTTTTCCAGTTCGATCCGAGGTCCGCAACTTCAGGCAGGAGCGCGTGGGTCAATGCATCGACGGCGACAATGCCTTGTTGTCGTGCACCGAAATGCTTCGGTTCGAGATAACAGGTTGTCAGAGTAAAAGGCGTGGAAGATGTGATCCGGTGTTCGGTGCCGGGTGCGATCCAGACACCTCGCTGTGGCGGAATTGACCACTGGTGGTCCTGGGTGGCCACAGTGAGTGTTCCATGGCTCACATGGATGAGCTGGGCGCGACGATGCGCGTGGAACGGCACACGGATACGCTCGTATCGCTCTTTCAGAACGAAGATCGGCATCGGCGTCTGGTCAGGGTTAATCAGCGCTGTCATCGTCCTCTCTTCGCTTTGGCGCTTAATCAATAATACTTGGCAGATAATGGAAAGTCTGCCAACCCTCCCGTTGCTATATGTCCGGTATCAACATCGAAACAGGAGAAAACTGATGAAGGTAGCAATTCTTGGACGCGGCAACATGGGCGGCCCAATTGCCGAGTTGAGCCGCAAAGCCGGATATGACGTAAGCATCGTGGGTCAGGACGGAAACGCTGAAGCCGCGATCAAGGACGCCGACCTAATCGTGCTGGCCTTGCACTATGATCCGGCGAAGGCGCTGTTGTCCGAGAAAACCGTGCAGGACGCGCTCGAAGGGAAAGTGCTGATTGATGTAACCAACCCGCTGGCACCGGATTACATGAGCCTGACCGTCGGACATAATACGTCTGCTGGCGAGACTTTGGCTGCGATGGTCCCCGGCACGCGGGTCGTCAAAGCATTCAACACGGTCTTTTCCGATCTTCTCAAAGCACAGGCGGCTGGTACGGACTCGCCCGTGCCGGTCTATGTTGCAGGGAATGATGCCGATGCACGCGCGCAGGTCGTGACTTTTGTCGAAGACATGGGAATGGTGGCTATCGAAAGCGGCCCGCTGAGCAAAGCAAGGTATCTCGAACCGATGGCGGAGATGATGATTCAACTCGGTTACGGGCTGGGTCACGGTGCAGAGATCGGCTTCGCGCTTGTGAAAGCCGCCTGATAAGATCGTCTGACAGGGGGGCGGCCCATCGTCTGCCTCCCCAAAAAACCGTTTGTTGAACGGTTCGCCAAACCGGACATTGTTGTACGTGAAGCGAAGGTCTGGAAAGTCCGCAGACCGGACATTAGCCCAAACAAAAAAGGGCGCCTAAACAGGCGCCCTTTTCCGTAAAACATAATCGAAATTACTCGTCTTCGAGAGCTTCTACAGCTTTCTGCAGATCGTCTTTGCTAACGGACTTTTCAGTCACAGCCGCGTTTTCCAACACGTGATCAACAACTTTGTCTTCGAACATTGGCGCCTGCAGTTGCTGGCGGAACTGTGCGTTTTGCTGCACGAATTCAAAGAACTGCTGCTCTTGACCCGGATACTGGCGCGCTTGCGTCATGATCGCTTGGGTCATTTCGGCGTCCGTTACCTGAACTTCTGCTTTCTGACCGATGTCAGCCAACAACAGGCCCAATTTCACACGGCGGTTCGCCAGTGATTTGTGCTCATCAGTTGGCTCGATCTCTGGGTGATCATGGCCTTCAACTTCTGGGTTTTCTTCGTGCCACAGCTGGTGGGCGATCTGACCCGCTTCCGCGTCAACCAAAGAAGACGGCAGATCAAACGATACAGTGTCATCCAGCGCGTCAAGCAACTCACGTTTTGTTACCGCACGTGATGCGCCATTGTATTCTGCTTCCAGACGCTCAGTGATCTGAGCTTTCAAACCAGCAAGATCTTCTGCGCCGAATTTCTTCGCCAGTTCATCGTCCAGTTCAGGTGTCACCGCGCGGCGCACTTCTTTGATCGTGCAAGAGAACACAGCCTCTTTGCCAGCAAGATGCTCTGCTTGATAGTCAGCTGGGAACGTTACAGTCACGTCACGCTCTTCGCCGCCCTTAACTTTCAGCAGGCCATCTTCGAAACCTGGGATGAAAGAGTTGGAACCAAGAACCAATGGGTAATCTTCTGCAGTGCCGCCGTCGAATGCTTCGCCGTCAACTTTACCAACAAAATCGATCACAACTTGGTCGCCGTCACCAGCGTGACCGCCGATTTTCTCGAAAGTTGCCGCTTGTGGGGACTTTGCAAGGTTGTCCAAAGCTTCTTGAACAGCCGCGTCGTCGGCTTCAACTTTCAGACGCTCCAGCTTGATTTTCTTGTAATCAACTTCTGGCACGTCTGGCAGACGCTCGTAGGAAACTTCCACTTCAACGTCGTCACCCTCTTTCCAGTCAGGATTCGACATCTTCATTTCTGGCTGCATCGCAGGGCGGTCGCCCGTGGATGTCATGTGCTCGTTCATGGCGCCGTCGATGCTTTCTTGCATCGCTTCGCCCATCACGCGCTGACCGAACTGCTTGCGCATCATCGCCATTGGGACTTTGCCCTTGCGGAAGCCTTTCATTTCGACTTCTGGCTGCGCTTCTTTCAGCTTTTCTTCAACTTTTGCGTCCAATTCGGCCGCAGTGACCGTGATCGCGTAACCGCGCTTGAGGCCTTCGTTCAGGGTCTCTTTAACCTGCATGGGTCTTCCTTTTACTTCTCTATCATGTGGTGCGGGTGAAGGGACTCGAACCCCCACGCCTCGCGGCGCCAGAACCTAAATCTGGTGCGTCTACCAATTCCGCCACACCCGCACATTAAAAGGGCAAGCGAATACCTGCCCCTTCGATTGCGGGGTGTCTAACAAAGGCAACATAAAGAAGCGAGAGGAAAAAAATCAAAAAAAGGGCATGGCTTAAACACTTTCTTGCCGTATTCTTACGACACTACTGAGGCAGAACAAATAGCAAGAGCGGGAAACACGCCATGCACATGGGAACTATCACACGCACAGCGCAAGCTGATGCGGTCGAATCAATCGAATCTGGGCTTTGCGCTGGAACCACCATCATGACACTTGATGGCGAAATTCCGGTGGAACACCTGTCAATCGGCGATCGTGTTATTACACGTGACAGCGGCATGTCTGTGATCAAAGCGATCAACACACGCACCGTTAAAATGCAAACCATCCGCATCAAGGCAGGCTCATTGGGCCACACACGCCCTGACCGCGACATGGTTGTTGCACCGGGTGCACGCATTCACATCCGTGATTGGCGCGCAGAGGCCTTGTTTGGCGGGGCTACAGCAACTGTTGAGGCGCACCGCTTGGTTGACGGCGAATTTTTGGCGCACCAGCCCGTAGCGAACGTTCAGGTTTTTGATCTGATGTTTGACCGCGAACACATTCTTTATGCTGACGGCGTAGAAGTTCTTTCCGCCTCCGCATAATTTTACGACCCTTCAATTGAAAGCCGCCCATTTTTTGGGCGGCTTTCCTTGTTTTATGGTTCCCCTACAGCCGCGCGCTGCTGCACCGGTAGTTTTCAAATCGCCCATTTTTTAATCTAATTGCAAAAAATTTCTACCATCATGCCTATTTTAGCACCAGCGGCCCCACACAAATCGCGGCGAGAATTGTTCCCATTCATCAGACATGGTCTGACACAATGCAGAAACATCACCAAAGGGGGAGTCGGTTCATGAAAAAGATCGAAGCGATTATCAAACCATTCAAGCTCGATGAAGTGAAAGAAGCGCTACAAGAAGTAGGCGTTCAAGGTCTTTCCGTTATCGAGGTCAAAGGTTTCGGCCGTCAAAAAGGCCATACCGAACTGTACCGTGGCGCGGAATATGTCGTCGACTTCCTGCCCAAAGTAAAAATCGAGGTCGTCCTTGCCGACGATCAGCTCGACGCCGCGATCGAAGCGATCATCGCAGCAGCGAAGACCGATAAAATCGGCGACGGCAAAATCTTTGTCTCGACGATTGAGCAAGCAATCCGTATTCGTACCGGCGAGTCCGGCGACGACGCACTATAAACAACCTAATTTTCTATCTCTAAGCTGAAGGGAAGCACCATGAGCGCGAAAGACGTCCTTAAACTGATCAAAGATGAAGACGCACAATACGTCGACATCCGTTTCACAGATCCACGCGGTAAACTGCAGCACGTGACTGTTGTGAACGACCTCGTAGACGAAGACTTCCTTGAAGAAGGCTTTATGTTTGACGGATCTTCCATCGCAGGTTGGAAATCCATCGACAAATCTGACATGAAACTGATCCCAGATACAAAATCTGCCTACGTCGATCCGTTCTATGCTGAAAAAACGATCTGCATCCACTGCGACGTTGTCGAGCCAGACACTGGCGAAGCATACACTCGCGATCCACGCTCAACAGCTGCAAAAGCAGAAGCTTACCTGAAGTCTTCCGGCATCGGTGATACTGCATATTTCGGCCCAGAAGCTGAATTCTTCGTCTTTGACGACGTGCGCTACTCTGTTGGCATCAACAAAGTGTCCTACCAAGTTGACGCAATCGACGCATCTTGGAACACAGACACCGAATTTGAAATGGGCAACTCTGGCCACCGTCCAGGTGTCAAAGGCGGCTATTTCCCAGTCAACCCAATCGACGATGCACACGACATGCGCGGCGAAATGCTGTCCACCATGAAGCGCATGGGCATGAAAGTTGACAAGCACCATCACGAAGTGGCGTCTTGCCAGCACGAATTGGGCCTGATTTTCGGCACGCTGACACATCAAGCGGACGAAATTCAAAAATACAAGTATGTGATCCACAACGTGGCACAGGCTTACGGCAAATCCGCAACCTTCATGCCAAAGCCAATCGCAGGCGACAACGGCACAGGTATGCACGTGAACATGTCCATCTGGAAAGATGGCAAGCCACTGTTCGCAGGCGACAAATACGCTGATCTGTCCCAAGAAGCATTGTTCTTCATCGGCGGCGTTCTGAAGCACGCGAAATCCCTGAACGCGATCACAAACCCATCCACAAACTCTTACAAGCGTTTGATCCCAGGTTTTGAAGCACCAGTACTGCGCGCTTACTCTGCGTCCAACCGCTCTGGCTGTGTTCGCATTCCATTCGCGGAATCCCCAAAAGCCAAGCGCGTTGAAGCACGTTTCCCTGATCCAGCAGCCAACCCATACCTGTGCTTCGCAGCACTGTTGATGGCTGGCCTTGACGGCATCAAAAACAAAATCGATCCAGGCGCGGCCTCTGACAAAGATCTTTACGATCTGCCTGCAGAAGAACTTGCAGCGATCCCAACTGTTTGTGGTTCCTTGCGCGAAGCACTGGAAGCTTTGGAAGCTGATCACGATTACCTGCTTGCAGGCGACGTGTTCACCAAAGACCAGCTCGAAGGCTACATGGGGCTGAAGTGGGAAGAAGTCTACGAATACGAGCACTGCCCACACCCAGTAGAGTACAAATTGTACTACTCCTGCTAATCGGCATCAGATTTGGAATTGGGCGTCCTTCGGGGCGCCCTTTTTCGTTTTGCGGCATTTGACGGGGCCAAATTGTCGAATTCAGATCGGACAGTCCCCCTGCCCGCCATGCATCCTTTGCCCAAAGGAGCATCGTCATGACCCAGCCCTATCGCGACACCCGCAAGATTGACCCGACCCGTGGGGCCACGCTGGCGGATGGGTCCCCAAACGACAATGACCGTGTGGAAATTGGCCCAACACAGCTTGCCTTTACAGAATGGGAGGCGGCTGGCCTCACCCTGCCCGACCTCACGGCCATGCGCGCCTTTCGGCACAAACGGTTGGTCGATGCGGTGACTGCACGCGGCTACGGCGGCATCTTGATGTTCGATCCGCTTAACATCCGCTATGCCACCGACAGCACGAATATGCAGCTGTGGAACACCCACAACGCCTTCCGCGCCTGTCTGGTCTGTGCTGACGGATACATGGTCGTTTGGGATTACAAAAACGCGATGTTTCTAAGCAAGTTCAATCACTTGGTAAATGAACAACGCTCTGGCGCTGACCTTTTCTACTTTGACCGCGGCGACAAAATCGACATTGCTGCCGACGAATTTTCCAACCAAGTCCGCCAAGTCATTGCCGATCATGGTGGCGCCAACACGCGGCTTGGGGTCGATAAAATCATGATCCACGGGCTACGCGCGTTAGAAGCACAAGGATTCGACGTCATCCCCGGTGAAGAGCTGACCGAAAAAGCGCGCGCCATCAAAGGCCCCGATGAAATCCTCGCCATGCGTTGCGCCTCTGTCGCTTGCGAAATCGCCTGTCATGAAATGGAACTTGCAGCGCGTGCCGGTGTCCCAAACGGCAACATGTCCGAAGACGACATCTGGGCCGTGCTGCACGCCGAAAACATCCGGCGCGGCGGAGAATGGATCGAAACGCGCCTGCTGTCATCAGGCCCCCGCACGAATCCATGGTTCCAAGAATGTGGCCCGCGCATTGTGCAAAACAACGAAATCGTGGCCTTCGATACCGACCTCGTGGGTGCATATGGCATCTGCATCGACATCAGCCGCACATGGTGGATCGGCGACGAAAAACCGCGCGCTGACATGATCGAGGCCATGCAAATCGGTGTCGAACATATTGAAACCAATATGCAAATGCTCAAACCCGGCGTGAATATCCAAGACCTCAGCCGCAATTGCCACCGCCTGCCCGATCACTATCAAAGGCTGAAATACGGCTGCATGATGCACGGTGTCGGGCTTTGCGATGAATGGCCGCTGGTGGCCTATCCCGACCAAATGGTCGATGGCGCGTTCGATTACGAATTACAGGCCGGCATGGTGCTTTGTGTCGAAGCGCTGATCAGCCCTGAAGGCGGAGATTTTTCGATCAAGCTAGAAGACCAAGTGCTGATCACCGATGATGGGTTCGAGAATCTGACCCAATATCCACATGATCCCGCCCTTATGGGCCAGATATAAAAAAAGGCGCGCCCATCTCTGGACGCGCCTTTATAATCTTATGTCGCCGGACGTTAGCCGCGTGCGTTGCCGATCATTTTCCAAACGCTTGGCACCAAGACCGCAGCCAGCGCCAGCTTGATTGCATCACCAACCAAGAATGGTGTCAGGCCCCAAGCCAAAATCGGCTTATCCCAACCGTAAAGCTGACCCAACCAGATCAAACCAGGGATATAAATCAAGGCGTTACCAACCAGCAGCGCCAATGCCATTTTACCGAATGACCGGTCCCAGCCAGCACGTGCTGCGATACCCAGCGCAACAGTTGCGAGAACGTAACCAACCAGATAGCCGCCAGTGCCGCCCATCATATATGTCAGGCCGTTGGATTCAGCGGTGGAGTTCGCGAAGATGTCAAAGCCAAGGGCACCGACAATCATATAGCCAAGGATTGTCGTCAGACCCAAACGTGGACCGTAAGCCGCACCAATTGTCAGTACTGCGAACGTGCCCATTGTGATTGGCACAGGCCACATCGGAACCTTAATTTTTGCAAAAATCGCGAGAGCCGCGATACCAACCAGAACCAATGCAGCTTGTTTCGCCAGACGCATTGCGCCTTCGGTGCTGCCAAATGTTTCTGTCAGAACTTTATCATTCATTGCGATGGCCATGCGCCGCGCTCCTTATTTTATAACGTTACTGCTTTTTGCCCTAAGGTCAGGCGAGGTGCAAGGCTGGTTTATACCGCGTGACAGATGTGTAGTCCTTGCGCGGCCCTGTCACGACCCATTTGGCCTGCCAATTGGGCCATGCAGTGAAATCATAGGTCACATTATACCAGTCATCACCGCACAAATGCGCCGTGCCCTGCACCTGCCCTACCGGATCAAAACGGTGAAATGGCGCACCATCGGCAAACCGCACAACAATGCCCGTATCATCGGCATCCCACAAATAAGATCGTTCCGCTTGCATCACTGCGCCCGTGGCCAATGTCAGCTGTCCGGTTTCGCGGTAGATCAACCCGCCGTCGCGCGCGGCAAAGCTGGCCTTGCCGATCATTTTCCCGTTTTGTCCGTATTTCGCATCCGCAATTTGACGCGACAGCGCCCATTCACCTGCAAAATCGCCTAAAACCTTCATCAATCGTCCCTCTTTTGCGCCACAGGGTTGAGGCCCCGCGCCCATCCCCTTATGACGCACCTCATAACTGCTGCCCATTCACAAAATAAGGTCTGCCCTATGATCCCGCGTTATTCCCGTCCCGACATGGTTGCTATCTGGTCCCCAGAAACAAAGTTCAAAATCTGGTACGAGATCGAAGCACACGCTTGCGACGCCATGGCTGATCTGGGCGTGATCCCACGTGAAAATGCCGATGCCGTCTGGAAAGCCAAAGACGTCGAATTCGATGTGGCCCGCATTGACGAAATCGAAGCCGTCACAAAACATGACGTTATCGCGTTCCTGACGCATCTTGCCGAACATGTCGGATCCGACGAGGCGCGTTTCGTACACCAAGGCATGACATCATCCGATGTTCTGGACACGTGCTTGAACGTTCAACTCGTTCGCGCATCCGACATTCTGATCAAAGATCTTGAAAACTTGCTTGCTGCACTGAAAAAGCGCGCGCTAGAGCATAAAGACACCGTACGTGTAGGCCGCAGCCACGGCATCCACGCTGAACCAACCACAATGGGCCTGACATTCGCACGTTTCTACGCCGAAATGGATCGGAACCTGACACGCCTCAAGGCGGTCCGCGAAGAAATTGGCACAGGCGCGATTTCCGGCGCAATCGGCACTTTCGCAAACGTCGACCCACGTGTTGAAGAGCATGTTTGCGAAAAACTGGGTCTGACGCCAGAGCCGATTTCCACACAAGTCATCCCGCGTGACCGTCACGCAATGTTCTTTGCTGTGCTGGGTGTGATTGCATCATCCATGGAAAACATCGTCATCGAAATCCGCCACATGCAGCGCACGGAAGTGCTCGAAGGCGCGGAGTTCTTTTCCATGGGGCAAAAAGGATCGTCCGCGATGCCGCATAAAAAGAACCCGATCTTGACGGAAAACCTGACAGGTCTGGCACGTCTTGTGCGTATGACCGTGATCCCTGCAATGGAAAACGTTGCCCTGTGGCATGAACGTGATATTTCACACTCATCCGTAGAACGTGCCATCGGCCCAGATGCGACAATCACGCTCGATTTCGCGCTGAACCGTTTGACCGGCGTCATCGACAAAATGCTGATCTTCCCACAGAACATGCTGGATAACATGAACAAATTCCCAGGGTTGGTTATGTCACAGCGCGTGCTTTTGGCCCTGACCCAAGCAGGCACAAGCCGCGAGGCGGCCTATTCCATGGTGCAGCGCAACGCGTTGAAAGTCTGGGAAGAACGTCTTGATTTCCAAGAGCTTCTGCTCGCAGACGAAGAAGTCGTCGCGGCATTGGGCGAAGATGGCATTCGCGAGAAATTCGACATGGAATACCATACCAAACACGTTGATACGATCTTCAACCGCGTGTTCGGCGAAAGCTAAGACATTCGGCTTGGTCCTCAGAGGCCAAGCCGATTTTCACAGACCTAGAGCGATGGGGCGTGAAGCGGCTGCGGCTGCGGACGGTGCGTGGCACGCGGCACATGAGGCATGGTGCGTTTTGCAGGCATCGACAAAACGGCATAGCGGCGGCCGTCTCCCTCGTTCAAATTTGGATCCCCAATGCGTTCCGCATCAAAGCCCAGCTGACGCAATGCACGCATCAACGCCAATGGTGACAGCGACATCAAATGCGATGCCCCCTGCTCTGCCGCGACATCGATCAGCCCTTGCACGATCAGCCCCAAACACATTGAACGGTCTGCATGAGTGTCTACATCGTCGGACATCACCAAACGCGTGCATTCCCACATCGCGTCAGTTTCCACATCAGCGGCCATAACGCTGGGTGGGATATCGATTAATTTCCCTTTCAGCGCATCGCGCAACATATAGGTATGGCTGCCCCATTTGGCTGTCGTGGCCATCGCCCGCGCGCGCCCGATGACCTTGCCATCGCGGAGCACCAATGAATATTGCGCCGTCGGGTTATCATATTGATCCATCTCGACATCATTGTCGTGTGGAATATCCCAACCAAGTTGATCCACAAAGAATCGCTTTCGAAGCCCTAGAAAATCGTAAAATGCTGTACCGTAAACGTGAGACTGCGCCATATTGAATGTAATGTTTTCCATAATACTCTCCCTTTTAGAGAGCAAAGGCTAGCACTTCACCCTATAGCTGTGACGGGCAAGACGGTTCGATTTGTCCCACTCAGCTAAAAAAAAATCAGCGAAAAACGCTGATTTTCATTAACTATTACTAACTAAGTAGATTTCTAGATCAGGCCGTATTGGTTCGCCATGGCCGCAGCCTGCGTGCTTGTCTTCGCGCCAAGCTTGACCTTTGCATTCTTCAGCCGCTGTTTCACGGCACCTTCGGTGACGCCCAAATCAAATGCGATTTCTTTGAGTCGTTTGCCATCTCGGACCATCCCCAGTGCTTCAAGCTCTGCCATTGTCACATTTGTTGGCGGAGCGAGCTCAGCATGCCGTCGTTTAACAAAGGCCAGTAATAGCTCGATTTCTAAATCAAAAAATTCCCGATCTGACCGGGAAAACGATCCGATAGACCGTTGTCCAGCCGCATTCCCATCAAAAACAGAAACCGCCACACCATAGCGCAACCCGAATGTTTGAGCCTGCCCAAGCACCTTGCGCGGGTCGTCCAGGTCCATCTCAGACCATCGTTTGCTACCCGTGGTTCCATAGGCCCATCGCATCACCGGATCGAACAACATCAACCCGTTTTTGGTGTAGTGCTCAATCCATTCAGTTGGCAGCGCGTTAACTTCCTCAACCGGAAAGGCGAAACCGATTCGCAACGCAAGGTAGTATCCCGCAGGTGCGAGTTCCTCGATTTGCTGGGTTTCAATCTGCTGCATTGACTAAAGTCCGTTTCCTTATCTTGCCATCAGTATACAGTTCTTGCATCCTGAATGAATATTCTGATTTGTCCGTGTAGTTAGTAAGTATTGACGATTTCGAACGGTTGGCAACCTTAAAGAAAGTAAATTGATGGCAGCTCAACTAGAGATACGCAAAATTCTTGCTGAACTGCAAGTAATCGCAACGTCTGGCTTTGCGCTTGCCTTGCACGTTCGTTTCGCGACCCCTACCTTTCTTTTTCAAACCTATCCCAAAAAATGGTTGGATTATTATTCCCAAAACGGGCTCGTGATGTCTGATCCGACGGTTGCATGGGGCTTTGCAAACACCGGCACAATAGTCTGGGACCAATTGGAAGACGAGGATGTTGCGGGCGTCTTAAAAAAGGCTGGCGAGTTTGGGCTTTCTTATGGGGTGAGCTGTGTGACTGGCGATGACAGCAGCCGCAGCTTTTGCGGGTTTGCGCGGTCTGATCGTCCATTTACCGCCGATGAAGTGTCCGCACTAGAGGCCCATGTCCAAAAAATGCATGACCTGACCGCCAATTTGCAAGCCTTACGCCCCGAGGTCAGTGAAGAACTGCGAAAAATGTCTGTGCAATTCATGCATTCTGAATAGCAGCTAACACTTCGTTTAGCATGGTGTGGCAGGTAACTGTCATGACCCAGGCGAAACTTGCTCCTCTTTCGGCTCGCACCCCCCCGCTGACGCGCAAACGCAAGGCGGCGATGATTGTGCAACTTCTTATTGGCGACGGCGGCAAGCTGGAATTGTCGCAACTGCCCGAGGAAATGCAAATGTTGCTTGCGCGCGAATTGGGCGCAATTCGCCTGATTGATCGCGATACCGTTCATCAGGTCTTCACTGAATTCACCCGTGATCTGGTTGCTGTCGGCCTTTCGTCGCCCGGTGGTGCGGATGGGGCGATTGATGCATTGTCTGATCACATGAGCCCAAATTTGGCAAACCGTCTACGTGCAGAGCTGGCAAATGCCAAAGGATCTGACCCCTGGGCCGTGATGCTGGCGCTTCCAGACGAAGGGATCGTGAAACTGATGAACAGTCAAAGCGTGGAAGTCGGCGCAATCACCCTTTCCAAAATGTCCGTCGCCCGCGCAGCCGCAGTTTTAGAAAAATTGCCCGGGGCGTTGGCGCGCAAAATCACCTATGCCATTTCCCAAACTGAAAAGGTGGCACCTGATACGGTGTTACGTATCGGGGCCGCGCTCGTTCACGATCACTGCGGTTCTGATCCCGTCGCGTTTGAAAAGGCGCCCGATGCCCGCGTCGGGGCGATCCTCAATTCCAGCCCCGCAGAAACGCGCGACAACGTGTTAGAAGGATTGGGCGACGATGATCCGGTCTTTGCCGATAGCGTGCGCAAGTCGATCTTTACTTTCAAGGACATCCCGACACGTCTGACACCAACCGACATCCCCGCCTGTATTCGCGGTGTCGCGCCAGAGGTGCTGGCCACAGCCGTCGCAGGCGCGCTTGGCGGCGATCCTGAACTTGATGCGGCCGCTGAATTTATACTGGCCAATATATCTCAACGTATGGCGACCCAAATCCGCGAAGAGGCCGCGGAGCAAGGCAAAATCAAACCCAAAGTTGCCGAAGAAGCGATGCGCGAACTGTCATCCGCTGTGCGTGCATTGGTCGATGATGGCACGATCACCATGATTGTCGAAGATGAAGACGAGGACGTGGACAGCGCCTAAGCAAGCCTTTAGGTTTCGACTATGACAAACCAAACGCCATTCCCCAAAGGCAACCGCTTGCACGACTTAGGCGGCGCATGTCGGTTATTTGCAGGGGCGGTGCAACCTATAGGGACGGCAAGGATCGCTCGGCCTGAGCATGTCGATATGATGGGCACAGGCCTTTCAAAGCAGCCCGATATTGACTAGTCCCTGCGTATGAAAAACGGCACATCCATAGATTGGCTAAGCAATCAAGCCGCGCGCACCGTTATTGGCACCGCGCGTCTGTTGCCCTATGCGCGCCGCGTGCCTGCCATGGGTGCGTTGATGCGCAAAGGTCTCGGTGGCGTCTTGGGATTTCGCAAACGCGCCGAAGCGAACCTTGCCCTGATCTATCCCGACATGTCAGCCGACGAACGCCGCCGGATTGCCGATGGTGTGCTCGACAACTTTGGCCGGACCCTGATCGAGAATTACTCGCATCCTGAACTCGCCGACCATCTGTCAGATATGCAACTCTGCGGCGACGGTCTTGCGGCGTTGGAACAAGCAAAGGCCGACGGGCGTCCGATCCTGTTTGTATCCGCGCATTTCGGGAACCACGAAGTGCCCCGCCACATCCTGACGCGAATGGGATACAGCGTCGGTGGGCTTTACCGCCCATTTACGAACCCCTATTTCGATGCAGATTACCGCCGCACCATTGGCGCGCTGGGTGGTCAAGTTTTCGCAAAAGGTCGCCGCGGCACGATTGGCTTGGTCAAATACCTGCGGGCGGGCAACGTCGGCACCTTATTCTATGACGTTTACGCAAGCGAAGGCGAAAAGCTCGATTTTCTGGGACAGCCCGCCATGACGGTTTTGTCGGCAGCTGACATTGCAATTAAAGTAGATGCAGTGGTGCTGCCCTATTTTGGCCTGCGCAATCCCGATGGCCTGACATTCACGGCCATTGTCGATGCCCCAATTGCCCCATCAAACCCGCGCGAAATGACATTGCAGATGCATGCCGCGCTCGAACGGCGCATCGCTGCAAACCCAGAGCAATGGTTTTGGGTGCACCGTCGTTGGAAAATGCCGCATGGTTAGCGCAGTTCTGCGGCCGCTAAAATTGGGCCGTGGCGATCATGTTGTACAATCACTACGACGGGGTCATCGCCCGAAATCGGTGCGTTCATCGCCAATGGCCGCGCACCATTCCAACGGCCAATCGTATCCCATGCCGTGACGATATTGCTGTATTTCAATGAGCGCCCAGCATTTTCACCCCGTTTGATCGCAACAATGGCCGAAGGCGTGTAACGCACGACTTGCACAACCAAATTGCCGATGCGCCCCGCCGAAGACGTCGCAGCAATCTGCAACTGGCCATTGGCACGCGACAAAGCAATATCCACTGGTTGCGGCTGGCGTTGATTGTCCGCAATGCGGTCCATAACTTCCATCGCCTTGGTGCCGATCACGTGATCCTTACCCGCAATCACCATTTGTGGCGTATAAACCGTGGTGGCGTTGGCTGCGGCGGCATAACGGTGCTGACGGGCAGAATTCTCGGTTCGGCCAAAATTGTCTTTCCAGCCCAGATAATCCCAGTAATCCACATGCAATGCCAAGGCGATCACATCATCACGCGCCGCCAATTCATGCAAAATCGCATCAGCAGGTGGACAAGATGAACACCCCTGCGACGTGAACAGCTCGACCACGGTTTTGTTTTGCTGTGCGATCGCGGGGACCGCCAATATCGTCGCGATAAACGCCAATGCTGTAGTTATCTGTCGCATGGTAATCCTAAATCCGGTTATTTGCCTTTACTGTGTATTGATGAATTTCTGAAATGACCAATCAACCAATCGCGAGAGTTTCGCGAGCGATGTTTCAATTCCTCTGCAAAGGTGAAAAAATTCGGTGTGCAATGGTATACAAAATGCCGTCACCCCCTTGAAAACCTGCCCCGCATGGGGCAAAAGCCAGTCAATCCATCCTTTCATGCGCCTATCAAAAGGGAATAGCCAATGACGATAACAGTCGGCCACGATACCGCCAAAACCCGCAAACAGCTGACCGTTGGGTCACAGTCTGTTTCATATTACTCAATCGCCGCTGCGCAAGATGCCGGCCTTGGTGATTTCTCCAAACTGCCAGCCGCGCTGAAAGTGGTGCTTGAAAACCTGCTACGTTTCGAAGACGGCGGTTTTTCCGTATCCGTTGACGATATTAAGGCGTTTTCCGAATGGGCCACCAACGGTGGTAAGAACCCGCGCGAAATCGCATATCGCCCTGCCCGCGTTTTGATGCAGGATTTCACCGGTGTTCCTGCCGTTGTTGACCTTGCCGCCATGCGCGACGGCATCGTGGCCTTGGGTGGCGACGCCCAGCAGATTAACCCGTTGAACCCTGTTGATCTGGTCATCGACCACTCTGTTATGATCGACGAATTCGGCCAGCCACGTGCGTTCCAAATGAACGTGGACCGCGAATATGAACGCAACATGGAACGTTACCAGTTCCTGAAATGGGGCCAAGGCGCGTTCAACAACTTCCGCGTTGTGCCGCCGGGCACAGGCATTTGCCACCAAGTGAACCTTGAATATCTGGCCCAAACTGTTTGGACAGACACCGACCAAAACGGCGAAGAAGTGGCATATCCTGACACGCTCGTCGGCACAGACAGCCACACAACCATGGTGAACGGCCTCGCTGTTCTGGGTTGGGGCGTCGGCGGGATCGAGGCAGAAGCCGCGATGCTTGGTCAGCCAGTTTCCATGCTGATCCCAGAAGTCGTGGGCTTCGAGCTGACAGGCGCAATGGTCGAAGGCACCACAGGCACCGACCTCGTGCTGAAAGTCGTTGAAATGCTGCGCGAACTTGGCGTTGTTGGCAAATTCGTTGAATTCTATGGCGCTGGCCTCGACGTTCTGCCACTGGCCGACCGTGCAACAATCGCGAACATGGCGCCAGAATATGGTGCGACATGTGGCTTCTTCCCAATCGACAACGAAACCCTGCGTTACCTGCGTAACACGGGCCGTGACGAAGACCGCATCGCATTGGTCGAAGCCTACGCCAAAGAAAACGGTTTCTGGCGCGGCGCGGATTACGCCCCCGTCTATACAACCACTTTGTCCCTCGACATGGGCACAATCGTGCCAGCGATTTCCGGTCCAAAGCGTCCTCAAGATTACGTGGCCCTGACAGACGCGAAATCCGCATTCGCGAACGAGATGGAAAACACCTTCAAGCGTCCAATGGACAAAGAAGTGGTCGTTGCTGGCGAAGATTACACATTGTCCTCGGGCAAGGTTGTCATCGCCTCCATCACTTCATGCACCAACACATCCAACCCCTATGTGATGATCGGCGCGGGCCTTGTGGCGCGTAAAGCGGCCGCATTGGGCATGGATCGCAAACCATGGGTGAAAACATCCCTCGCCCCTGGTTCCCAAGTTGTGTCCGAGTATCTGGAGGCCGCAGGCCTGCAAGAAGACCTTGATAAAATTGGCTTTAACCTTGTTGGTTACGGCTGCACGACCTGTATCGGTAACTCCGGCCCGATCCAAAAAGAACTGTCCGACGCCATCGCCGAAGGTGATCTGGTCGCGACATCTGTTCTGTCCGGCAACCGCAACTTCGAAGGCCGCATTTCACCAGACGTGCGCGCGAACTACCTCGCGTCCCCACCACTGGTCGTGGCCTACGCGCTGGCTGGCACGATGGACATCAACCTCGCGTCCGACCCAATCGGCCAAGACCGTGACGGCAATGATGTCTACCTGAAAGACATCTGGCCAACATCCACGGAAATCAACGAACTGGTCGAAAAAACAGTAACCCGTGAAGCGTTCCTGAAGAAATACGCAGACGTATTTAAGGGCGACGAAAAATGGCAAGCTGTTGAAGTCACTGACTCTGAAACTTACGACTGGCCTGCAACGTCCACTTACGTGCAGAACCCACCGTATTTCAAAGGCATGTCCAAGGATGCGGGCACGATCAAAAACGTCGAAAATGCCAAGGTTCTGGCCGTTCTGGGCGACATGATCACAACCGACCACATCTCTCCTGCGGGTTCGTTTAAAGACACAACACCTGCGGGTCAGTATCTGATCGAACGTCAGGTGCCAGTGCGCGAATTCAACTCTTACGGCGCACGTCGCGGTAACCACGAGGTCATGATGCGCGGCACGTTCGCCAACATCCGCATCAAAAACGAGATGCTCGACGGCGTCGAGGGTGGCTACACCAAAGGCACAGATGGCGCGCAGACCTCTATCTTTGACGCGGCTATGGCGCATCAAGAAGCTGGCACACCGCTTGTCATCTTCGGTGGTGAGCAATACGGCGCGGGTTCTTCACGTGACTGGGCTGCCAAAGGCACCGCACTCTTGGGCGTTAAGGCCGTAATCACTGAAAGCTTCGAGCGTATCCACCGGTCCAACCTCGTTGGCATGGGCGTGGTTCCATTCGAATTCACCGGTGGCGACACGCGTAAAACGCTTGGCCTGACTGGCGACGAAACAGTCTCCATCACGGGTCTCGATACGATCACGCCGCTGCAGGAAACCACTGCGACGATCACATTTGCCAATGGTGACACCAAAGACATCACCGTCAAATGCCGCATCGATACAGCCGTGGAAATCGAATACATCGAAAACGGTGGCGTGCTGCACTACGTGCTGCGTAACCTCGCAAAAGCATCCTAAGCAGCGTTCAAAAACCAAAAGGGTCCGCAAATTGCGGGCCCTTTTTTTGTGGACCATCGGAACTACTCCCACATTCGGCCCCATTCTGTGTTATCGCTGTTGGCGTGACAGTCGGCGGGCCCAACATGGCCCGACGCAAACGACCCTCTGCAGACCAACAGCGTGATCCCATGTCGTTCCGGCAGCGGGCAGCTGAACAGTGAAGGCACTTAAAATGTCCAAGGGCAAAGACAGCAAAAAACAAACGAAAAAGCCAAAACAGGAAAAGCCAAAAGTAAACGCGACTGCAAATTCGCTTGCCGGCAAACCTGGGCTTTCGATTGCAGGAAAAAAGTTAAATAATTTCAATCAACTGGCGACCCAACTTACCATGGCCGCCAGTTGGCATTTACTGTCCCAAAGCTTTTGCCAATTCAGGCAAAAACCGCTGCTCATAATCCGATCCAACCAATGGCCCTGCAAAGCGGAACTGCACAGTGCCATCGCCATCAACGATGAATGTCTCGGGCGGCGCGGTCACGCCCCAGTCGATCGCCACCCGTCCGCGCGGGTCAAATCCAGTGGCGAAAAACGGGTTTCCATCTTCAATCAGATAAGTCGCCGCATTGTCCGCGTCGTCACGAAAATTCAGCCCTGCCACACGCACGCCTTGTGCTGCTAGTTCCAGCAAGGTCGGATGCTCTGCACGGCATGGCGGGCACCAACTCGCCCAGAAATTCAAAACCGTCACTTCACCACTGCGCAAATCAACACCCGTCAACAGGTCGGTGCCCGCAACAGGTTCCGGTGCCAGATCGGGGGCAGCACGCCCGACAAGCGTCGATGGCAGTTCATCGGCATTGTCCCGCATCATCCCCGCGAAAAACAATCCGGCAAGTGCGGCGAACACCAGTGGCGGTGCCAACATCATAGGTGAGATTTTAGCCATGACGCCGTGCCTCGACCTGTTCCAACTGTCGTTTCACCGCGCGCGACTGCCGCCAGCTCAGCACAATCAGCCCCAGTAGAATTGCAATACTCACACCGTAAGCCAGCAAAACCTCTACCGCATATTTCCCAAGATCAGGCATCATTATCCCTCCCTGCGCAATAACGCGCCCAACCGGCGCGACCGGATTTCCGTGCGCGTGCGCAATAGCACCAGCCCAACAAACAGAAGCACGAACCCAGCAATCGACAACAACAACGGCTGGTAAAACACATCCGCCACGTTCTTTTCCTTATCCAGCGACAAAGACGCGCCTTGGTGCAGCCCTTGGTTCCAGAAATTCACGGCATAGCGCGACAACAACGCAAACACCGATCCGACCATACACAACACGGATGTCAAATCCGCCGCCGTATCAGGATCGTCAATCGCGGCCCACAGCGCCATGTAGCCAAGGTAAAACAGGAACAAAATCAGGAACGATGTCAGCCGCGGATCCCACGCCCAATACGTCCCCCACATCGGTTGCCCCCAAATGGCCCCCGTCGCCAGCGCGATCAGGGTCATCGCCACGCCCACCGGAGCCGCCGCTTTGGCCGCCAATGCCGACACATGATGGCGCCGCACCAACCAGATCAATGACGCCACCAGCATCATCATCCACGCATTGATCGCCATCAACGCCGACGGCACATGGAGATAGATGATCTTGACCGTCGATCCTTGGCGGAAATCATCAGGTGTAAAGAAGAACCCCCAGATCAATCCGGTGATCAGGCACAGTGCCGCGCCACCGAAAAGCCACGGCAAAACGGGGCCGGTCCAGCCCATAAACTTCTTTGGATTTGCGTATTCCCACATCGACATGATGAATATGTAGCCCTCTAATTTGCCTGCTTCAACGCAGGTTCATGCGCAAAACTGCCGCAGTCGCAAATGGCAGCAACGCCACAGCACCTGCTGTGATTCCCGCCAACATCAACAATGGGGTCGTCGCATCCAACCCATCCGCGCTACGTCGCACGGCCTCTGCCCCGAAAATCAACGTCGGCACGTAAAGTGGCAGCACCAGCAGAGAAAGCAACAAGCCCCCACGCCGCACCCCAACGGTTAATGCTGCGCCAAACGTGCCGATGATCGACAGCGCTGGCGTGCCAAGCGCCAATGTCACGATCACCGCGCCGACTGCTGCGGGCTGCAATTGCAGCAACACGCCCAAGATCGGGGCTGCGATTGTCAGCGGCACACCCGTCGTTAACCAATGTGCGCTCGCCTTAGCCACGGCGACGGTTTCCAATGGGATCGGCGCAGTTGCCAGCAATGTCAGCGTGCCATCCTCATGATCCAGCGCGAAAATGCGGTCTAGCGACAAAAGTGCTGCAAGCAAGGCAGCCACCCATAAGATACCCGGCGCAATGCGCGATAGCACAGCCGTTTCCGGCCCGACGCCAAAGGGCACAAGCACCACAACGATTAGGAAAAACACAAGGCCAAGCCCGAACCCGCCCCCTGCCCGCGTGGCCAATTTCAGGTCACGCAGCAGGACGGCGATCATAGGAACGCCTCGTCGCTATCATCTAGCGGTTGGTCCGTCGCTGCAAATAGTGTCAGGTCCAGCGTCTTGGCTGCGATGTCCAGATCGATATGGGTCGCGATAACGGCAATGCCGCCCTTGGCCAAATGTTCGGCTTGGATGAATTCGGCGAACAGCTTCACTGAAAACCCGTCAAGCGACACGGTCGGTTCGTCCAAAAACAACACCTTACGCTTGATCACGCCCAGACGGGCAAGCCCCAAGCGGCGTTTTTGTCCAGCTGATAGTGTCCCTGCGATACGGGTCCGCAAATCGCGAATATCGAATTGATCCCACAGCGTGTCGGGAATGTCCGCCCCGTAAATGCTTGCCCAGAATGCAAGGTTCTCTTCAACGCTCAGCGCGGATTTCACGGCGTCCGCGTGGCTCGCGTACGCGCCCTCGTCTGCGGGGTAATCATAGCTGCCCGCGACGGGGTCTTGCAGCCCTGCCAATGTCCGCAACAATGTCGTTTTGCCAATCCCATTAGCCCCGCGCAGGATCAGCGCGCTGCCTGCGGTCACGTCGAATGTCAGCCCCGCCAGAACGGTCTGCCCGCCCCGTGCCACTGCCAGATCGTGGACCGATAACATGGGTTACACCGGAATAAGGGCCACCGCGACGCGGCGCCCTTCGGACAAAAGCACGTTGTAGGTGCGGCAGGCCGATGGCGATGACATCGGCTCGATCCCGATGCCCGCCTCGTCAAATGCAGCGCGGAAATCGGCAGGCGGATGCGCAATTTCAGCGCCCGTCCCGATGAAGATCACATCGACATCGGCCTTCAACCCTAACAAGGTTTCTGTATCATCGAACCCGCCCCATGGCGTCACGCCGTTTGGTGTGACCAAGACCATGCCCTGATGCACCTCGCCGCCAATGCGAAAGAAATCCGGACCGTAACCGTCAATAGGCAGGCTGTTGTCGAATTGGACTTCGTTCAGGCGCATGGGTTGATTCCGATCAGGCGTCGATGTTGGAATATTGGTTGCCAGTGGTCGCGGCTTTCTTGGACCAGTCGCGTTTCAAGCCCAGCACCAAAAGCACGGCAGAGGCCACGAAGATCGATGAATAGGTCCCGATCACAACGCCCCACATCATCGCAAATACGAACCCGCGGATAACGTCGCCACCCAAGACGAACAGGGCCAGCAGAGCCAGCATAGTGGTGACAGATGTCATCAATGTGCGGGCTAATGTTTCGTTGATCGACAGGTTCAACACGTCTTTCAGCGACTTTTTCTTATACTTGCGCAGGTTTTCACGCACGCGGTCAAACACGATCACCGTGTCGTTGATCGAATAGCCGACGATGGTCAAAAGCGCCGCGATGATGGCCAGATCGAATTTGATTTGAAATTCGGAAAAGATGCCAATTGTCAGGATCACGTCGTGAGTTAATGCAAGCACCGCCCCAACCGCAAACTGCCATTCGAACCGCAGCCAGATGTAGAGCAGGATCGCGACAACAGCCATGGCAACAGCAATGAACGCCGATTTGATCAGCTCGCCCGACACCTTTGGCCCGACGGATTCGACAGATGGGAATGTGATGTCCGGCGACACGCCGCGCAATGCGTCTTGCACCGCGGTGATTGTAGCATTGGTTACGCTTTCCTCGCCGTTTTGGGCGGCAATGCGCACCATGGCAACGTTCTGATCGTCGTCAAAACTGGGGTCGAACACTTCGGTAATTGACACATCTCCCAATTCCAACGGTTCCAGTGCCGCGCGATAAGCGGCGACGTCGACGGTTTCCGCGGATTGGGTCCGCAAGCTGGTGCCGCCTTGGAAATCGATGCCGTAGTTCAGCCCTTGGATCATGAATGACGCAAATGCCACGACCATCATGATCATGGAAATGCCTAGCCAAATCCGCGCCTTAGAGAAGAAGTCGATGGATGTGTTATCGCGAACCAGTTTCAGACGCATATCAAACCTCGATTGTTTTGGGGCGCTTGCGCGCGAACCACAGCACGATCAATGCGCGTGTGACGAAAATGGCGGTAAAGACGGATGTGATGATCCCAAGACCCAGCGTGATCGAAAAACCGCGCACGGGGCCAGAGCCCATGACGAACAGGATCGTGGCCGTGATGAATGTGGTGATGTTGGCGTCGATGATCGACGACAGCGCCTTTTCGTAGCCCAGCTCGATTGCGCGGGCCGGACCTTTGGCGGTGCGCAATTCTTCGCGGATCCGTTCAAAGACGATCACGTTTGCATCCACAGCCATACCGATGGTCAAAACGATCCCCGCGATACCCGGCAGCGTTAGCGTGGCGCCAACGATGGACAACAGCCCAAAGATCATGCCGACGTTGATGATCAACGCGATGTTCGCAAAGAGGCCGAACAGACCGTAGGACAGCAACATATAGATCAGCACCGCAAGCCCAGCGACGATACAGGCGATTTTACCTGCGTCGATGCTGTCTTGACCCAGCTCTGGCCCGATGGTGCGTTCTTCGAGGAATGTCAGGCTGGCAGGCAAGGACCCTGCCCGCAGCAAAATTGCAAGGCCGGTCGATTCCTCAACCGTAAAGCGGCCAGTGATGATCCCCGAACCGCCAGAGATGTGGGATTGGATAGTTGGGGCAGAAATGACTTCGTTATCCAACACAATCGCAAAGGGTGACCCGATGTTGTCGGCTGTGTAGTCGCCAAATTTACGCGCACCCGTCGGGTTGAACCGGAAGTTCACCGCAGGACGGCCATTTGGGTCGAACGCTGGCTGCGCGTCGGTCAGTTCTTCGCCTGTCACAACTGGGCTGCGTTCCAGAATATAGAATGTGCCTGGCTCGTCGATGGAAGGCACCAATTCGTTGCCCGCCCCTGCGGATGCATCCGCGTTCGTGGTGCGGCTGACAACGGGTTGGAAGGTCAGCAATGCGGTTTTACCGATCAGGTCTTTGACCTCTTGGGCGGACCCAACACCGGGTACTTGTACCAGAATGCGGTCGGTGCCTTGGCGCTGAATAGTGGGTTCGCGTGTGCCCGCTTCGTCGATCCGGCGGCGGATGATTTCCAGCGATTGCTGCATCGTGCGGTCATCAACGGCCTGTTGTTCGGCCTCTGACAAGCGGATGGTCAGGATTGCGCCATCGCGCGATACTTCGATAGTGCTCTGACCAGCACCCGCAAGCGACGCAACGGGTTGCGCCAGACCGCGCACGATAGTGACGGCCTGATCGCCTGCTTCCACGTTGGAAATGCGGACGCGCAGCACATCTTCTGGCCCGTCTTCGCGTGTGACAAAGCCGATGGTGGCGCGTTCAGCCGCAAGCGCATCGCGCACCTGTGGCCAAAGCCCGTTCATCACCGTGGCGTAAACATCTGTTACTTGCACCTCGGCAAGCAAATGCGCACCGCCGCGCAGATCAAGCCCAAGGTTCACGAGGCCAGAGGGCAAGAATGACGGCCATGTGCTGTCTTCAACACCCGCCGTCACCGCATCATTATGCGCCTCGACCTTATTATAGAACCCGTTTGGCATCGCGAAAAGCAAGCCAACCACAACGGTCAGCCAGATCATCGCTTGCTTGATCGGTGAGATATTCAGCATCAGTCACACGCCCCCAAGGCGAAAGTTATTATTTCGCAGGCTCGGTCTTGTTCACAACAGTCGCGATTGTCGCACGGACAACGCGCACAGTGACGCCAGATGCGATTTCAACTTCGACTTCAGCAGCACCTTCTTTGACCTTGGTCACTTTGCCCATGATCCCACCTTGGGTGATCACTTGGTCGCCGCGGCGCAAGGCCTCGACCATCATCTGGTGTTCCTTCAGCTTTTTCTGCTGTGGACGGATAAGAAGAAAATACATGATCCCGAAGATCAGGATCAGTGGAATAAGTGATTCAATACCCTGCATGGTGGTCCCTTGTCAGTTAGGTGTCGGCCCACCGTCATGGGGGCCAAAGTCGCCGCACATTATGACCGACCCCTTGGAATGGCAACCGAATTGGGCGCATTTCAGAGGTTCACAGCACGGCTTGTTTACGGCATATGGGGGCACACTGATAGTTTTCCAACAAAGGACCAATCCAATGCATGATATTCGCATGATCCGTGACAACCCCGCCGCATTTGATGCCGCATTGTCCCGTCGTGGATTGGCCCCTGTGTCGTCAGAGATTCTGTCACTGGACGAGGCCCGCCGCGCCAAGATTTTGGCCGCAGAGACAGCCCAAGCCGATGCCAATAAAGCCGCCAAAGAAGTTGGTGCCGCCAAAGGACGTGGCGACGAGGAAGAGTTCCAGCGCCTGCGCGCTTTGGTCGCGACGAAAAAGGCAGAGATTGCAGCGCTGAATGACGAGGCCAAGGAATCTGATGCCACGCTGAACGATCTGATGCTGACCCTGCCCAACCTGCCTTATGACGACATCCCTGATGGCGCGGATGAGGCGGATAATGTCGAGATTAAAAAGCACGGCGCATTGCCGAATTTCGCCTTTGATCCGGTCGAGCATTTTGAAATCGGCGGCGTGGCCCCTGGCATGGACTTTGAAACCGCCGCCAAATTGTCAGGCTCGCGCTTTGTGCTGATGTCCGGCGCTGTCGCCCGCGTGCACCGTGCGCTGGCGCAATTCATGATCGACACCCATGTCGAAGAAAACGACCTGATCGAAACCAACACCCCCGTGCTGGTGCGCGAAGAGATGTTGTATGGCACAGGCCAATTGCCGAAATTCGGCGAGGACAGCTATCAAACGACCAACGGTTGGTGGCTGATCCCCACGGCAGAGGTCACGCTGACCAACATCGTCAACGGCATGACGCTAGAAGAATCCTATCTGCCGCGCCGCTATGCCGCGCATACGCTTTGCTTCCGGTCAGAGGCCGGTTCCGCGGGCCGCGATACGTCTGGCATGTTGCGCCAGCACCAGTTTGAAAAGGTCGAGATGGTCACAATCTGCCACCCAGACCATTCCGACGCCGAACACCTACGCATGACGGCCTGCGCCGAGGGTATCCTTGAAAAACTGGGGCTTGCCTATCGTACTGTCGTGCTATGCACCGGTGATATGGGCGCTGGCGCACGCCGCACACACGACATCGAAGTTTGGCTGCCCGGTCAAAACGCCTACCGCGAAATTTCATCGATTTCGACCTGTGGCGATTACCAAGCGCGCCGCATGAACGCCCGTTTCAAGCCAGAAGGCGGCGGCAAGCCGGAATTCCTGCACACGTTGAACGGCTCCGGCCTTGCGGTCGGGCGTTGCCTGATCGCAGTCTTGGAAAATGGTCAGCAAGAAGACGGGTCCGTTGTGCTGCCCGACGTGCTGCACCCCTACCTGCGCGGTAAGACCACGATCGATGCAAACGGCGCATTGGTTTAATCTGCAAAAGATGTGAACTAAATGCGCGCTGGCGCGTTTGGTTTGCATGAAACAGATTTATGCATGGCTCACGCTGATATTCACCGCGACATTTGTCGTATCCCCTGCCCTGACCGATCCCTTTATGGGGTTTTCGGAAAGCCAACTGCCATTCCCGCAGATTGATCCACCGATCCAGCCTGCGGGCTATACGTTTTCGATTTGGGGGCTGATTTATGGCTGGCTGATTGTCAGTGCCATCTTCGGCGTTTGGAAACGCGGCGATAGCCCATCGTGGGATCATGCCCGCAAACCATTGATCATCAGCCTTGCCATTGGCACGCCGTGGCTCTGGATCGCGAACCAAAGCGCAATTTGGGCGACCATCACCATTGTCGCTATGGGTATTTTCGCCATTTGGGCGCTGTTCAACGCACCAAAATTTGACCGTTGGTGGCTCCAAGCGCCGGTTGGCATCTATGCAGGGTGGCTGACAGCAGCGTCATTCGTATCGTTTGGCAGTACAGCGGCGGGGTATGGCATTGTGCTGGGGAGTTTGGGCTGGGCCTATCTGGGGATCGCATTGGCCCTTGCCGTCGCGCTTTGCGTATTATGGCACAGACCGTCCGCGCCCGAATATGGGTTTACGATCGCATGGGCGCTGGCCGGGATTATTGCGGCGAATACAACGACCATCATCGGCGTGAGCATCATCGCGGTTATTGGCATCGTGGTTGTGACAGGGGCCGCGCTGAAATGGCGGCAGCCCCTGCCCGCTTAAAACTTGTTGCCGTCGTTCTGTTTGAGGTGCTTAGACAAGCGACCGGTCTGCTTTTTCTTCTTGTCCTTATAAGGGTTTTTATCCCCCTGGTCGCGCAACGTCAGACGGATCGGTGTGCCCGGCATGTCAAAGTCAGTGCGCAAGCCGTTGACCAGATAGCGCGTGTAGCTTGCTGGCACCATGTCAGGGAATGACGACATCACAACAAAGCCCGGTGGGCGTGTTTTAACCTGTGTGGCATAACGCATCTTGATGCGGCGACCACCGGGTGCGGGCGGCGGGTGCTGTTCCAACATACCCGTTAGCCACCGGTTCAATTGTGCTGTGGTGACACGGCGGTTCCAGACCTCATGCGCACGCATGATCGCCTCTTGCAAGCGATCCAAACCCTTTCCGGTTTTGGCGGACACAGTCACCAATGGCGCGCCTTTCAGCTGCGGCAGCAGGCGTGCGAATTCTTCTTTCAGCTCTTTCAGTTTGTCCTGTTTCTCGCCTTCAAGATCCCATTTGTTGACAGCGATCACAACGGCACGGCCCTCACGCTCTGCCAGATCGGCAAGGCGTAAGTCTTGTTGTTCAAACGGAATTTCAACGTCGAGCAGGATCACAACAACTTCGGCGAACTTCACAGCGCGCAGGCCGTCGGAAACGGATAGCTTTTCCAGTTTCTCTTGCACCTTGGCCTTGCGGCGCATCCCTGCGGTATCAAAAATCCGCATCGGCACAGGCACACCATCGGTGCCGGCCCAGTCTTTTTTCACCGAAATCGCATCGCGGGTAATTCCAGCTTCTGGACCGGTCAGCAAACGCTCTTCGCCCAAAATCTGGTTGATTAACGTGGATTTACCCGCATTCGGGCGACCACAAACAGCGATTTGCAACGGCTTGTCCGACGTTGGCACGCGTGGCGCATCCGCGTCATCATCCGTGACATCTACATCGACATCTGGCGCATCGGCCTTGGCGCGTTCTTCGAACGCATCTGACAACGGCATCAGGATGGAATAAAGCTCGTCCATGCCCTCGCCATGTTCGGCAGACAGGCGGATCGGTTCGCCCAAGCCCAAGGAAAATGCTTCAAGATAACCGACATCCCCCGCCTTGCCCTCTGACTTATTGGCGGCAAGGATGACGTTGGCGTTTTTCTTGCGCAGGATGTCCGCGAACACTTGGTCGGTCGGCGTAATGCCCACACGCGCGTCGATCATAAACAGGCAAACATCGGCCATTTCAACAGCGCGTTCTGTCAGGCGGCGCATACGTCCCTGCAGGCTGTCATCCATCGCATCTTCAAGGCCCGCGCTGTCAATAACGGTGAATCGCAGGTCAGCCAGCCGTGCGGCACCTTCGCGCAAATCACGAGTCACCCCAGGTTGGTCATCGACCAACGCCAGTTTTTTGCCGACTAAACGGTTGAAAAGCGTTGATTTTCCCACATTCGGGCGGCCCACAACGGCAAGGGTAAATGACATTTTTTCAGGCTCCTGACGGGTTCAAGTCGCCTCGGTACACCAATCTGATGCTAACGGAAAGCCACCAACTGACCAGTCTTTGTAATCACGTATAATGTGCCACCCGCGACAACAGGGCTTGCAGCCACACCGCCGTCGACAGGGATCGTGCCAATCAGCGCACCAGAGGCCGGATCAAACTGACGGATCAGCCCATCCGTAGAACCCACAATCAAGCGCCCACCGGCAAGGATTGGACCATAATGCGCCGTCACTGGGCGTTGGCGTCGCGTGCTTTCGACCTCATCAGTGTTCAGGTCAATACGCCAAACAGGCGCGCCCGTCGCGGCATCAAGCCGCGTCAGCTGGTGTAAATCATTAACCAAGAAAACAGCGTTGCCCGCAGGCCAAACAGGACCAAGCGCGCCTTCGCTTGCCGTCCAAATGCGGTCGCCGTTGAATGTATCAAGTGCAGCAACCTGCCCGCCGAAATTGCCAACGTAAACGCGGTTGCCGCTGATCACTGGATCGCTCGTGATATCGGAAATGATCCCCGCCGCATTGCCATTGCGTTCACCGGAAATGATGTTCTGCCAACGGCGCGTGCCACCCTCTGGGAATGTACCGATAACTTCGCCAGACGAAAACGGGAATACCGCCAAATCACCGCTGACTGCAGCACCTGCGCCACCGCCGACATTGGCGATAGATGGCGAGCCAGATATCTGCCATTGAATGCGGCCCGTTGCCGTGTCCAGCGCCCAGGCAGTGCTATTGCGCGCGACGACATAAATCAAATCGCCTTGCACGGTTGGCGCAGAGGTGCCGGGCGCGTCCAAGTCTTGCGACCAGAGTTCCTGTCCCGTGCCCGCGTCCAGCGCGGTCAATTCGCCAAAACCCGTGGTGACAAACACAGTGCCACCCGAAATCGACAAGCCACCGCCAGAGGCGTCAGTTGCATTGTCATTGCGCGGCGTCACATCCACAGACCACAACGGTGCGCCAGCAGTAGAGGTCGCAGACACCCGCGCGCGCGCATCAAGCGTGTAAATCACACCACCAGCTACAACTGGCTCTGCCGTGATGCGAGCACGGCGGCTGTCGCCCTCTCCCACTGTCACGGTAAAAATCTGGGTCAGTGCGGCGCCCAATGCTGGGTTGCTGATCTGATGGGTTGGCCCGCCATTGCGGTGGGTCCAATCAGCATTTGCCTTGGCGCTAGAGAATTTCATTGGCAAAGACTGGTTTTCAAGCAACTCAGCCCCACGAATCGCTTCGCGTTCTCCGACCAGTTTGATGTCGCGCTCACCACATCCGGCCAAAAAGGCGGCCATCAGGCCAGCGGCATATATTGTTTTTACAGTCACTGGCGCGTCCCTTTGCGGAATTATTCGGCGGCTGGGATGGTGATTTCGCCACCCAATGCCACAATCAGCGTTTGGGCGCGCTCGCGCAAGCCCCGCGTGACACCAGCGTCTTCGGCAATGCGCCCCAAGGTCGCCAATGCGGTATCTGTTTCACCAGCGGCGACCTGCATCAGGGCGATTTGTTCCAACGCCAGCAGGTAAAACGGCGCACCGGGCTGTGCCAATGCATCCAAGGCGGCCATCCGCGCATCCGCATCATCCGACGGTAACATCGCCGCCTTCAGCGCACCCAATTCGCGGTAAATCTCTGGCACATCCATGTTTATCGCCAACGCGCCCAATGCCGCAGCAGCGGAGGCGGTATCGCCAGCCTCTTGATGGCTTGCGGCAGTCAGCAAGGCGCTAACAGCAACAGCGGACCCTTCAACTTCGACCGTGGCCAAGGCAGCGGCACGGGCGGCAGAGTCATTGTCGCTGTTAAGCGCATCAAGCAATGCATCGCCAGCCGCTTGCGACGTCGCACGTGCTTGGGATTTACTATATTCATTATAGGCCGCGCCACCGACGAGACCCAACACCACAACAACAGCGATCCAACCGTATTTGCGCAAATACCCATAAAGCGCATCGCGGCGGACTTCTTCGGAAACTTCGTTGATAAAGCTGTCAGTATCGCTCACGGGCGGGCCTCTTGTTTTTGTGGGCCGCAGGTTGCGCCACCCTTTGGTGTTTCATATCGCCAATCGCGGTCCCTTGCCAAGTCCTAAGCAGGGGCGGCTTCATCCTCGGATTGGCGGTTCCACAGATGCGCATAGCGCCCGTCTGCGGCAAGCAGCGCATCATGAGTGCCTTGTTCCACGATCACACCGGACTCTAACACAACGATACGGTCGGCTTCGGCGATGGTAGACAGACGGTGCGCGATGGTGATGACGGTTCGCCCCTTCGCCATGGCCTTTAGCTCGGCTTGGATTTCCATTTCCGTTTTTGTGTCGAGCGCAGATGTCGCCTCGTCCAAGAGCAAGATCGGTGGATTTTTCAACAGTGTACGCGCAATCCCAACACGTTGCTTTTCACCACCCGACAGCTTCAGTCCGCGTTCGCCCACGGTTGTTTGGTATCCATCTGGCAGGCTGCTGACAAAGTCATGGATTTTCGCAGCCTTGGCCGCGGTCACGATCTCTTCTTCAGACGCAGTTGGGCGGCCATAGGCGATATTATAATGCACCGTGTCATTGAACAGCACGGTATCTTGCGGCACCACGCCGATTTGCGCGTGCAGGCTGTTCTGGGTCACATCACGCAGGTCTTGCCCGTCAATGCGCACCGCACCGGACCCGACATCGTAGAACCGGAACAACAAGCGGCCGATGGTCGATTTACCTGATCCAGAAGACCCAACGATCGCAACGGTCTCGCCAGGCTTCGCCGTCAGTGAAACACCTTTCAAGATCGCACGCTCAGCATCATATCCAAAATGCACACCCTCAAGAACGACTTCACCAGATTGCACATTTAGAACCTCGGCATCCGGTTTATCGACAACCTCGGCCGGGTGCTGTAACAAATCGAACATTTCACCCATATCGATCAGGGCCTGACGGATTTCGCGGTAGACAGTGCCAAGGAAGTTCAGCGGCATGGTGATCTGGATCATATAGGCGTTGACCAGCACGAATTCACCGACAGTCAGCGTGCCGTTCTGCACGCCAATCGCGGCCATTACCATCACGATGACAAGGCCTGCGGTGATCAGGAACGCTTGACCAAAGTTCAAGAAAGCGAGCGTGTAATTGGTCTTAATCGCCGCCGCCTCATACTGACGCATGGCATTGTCATAACGATCTGCTTCCCATTTTTCCGCGCCGAAGTATTTGACCGTTTCAAAGTTCAGCAGGCTATCAATCGCCTTTTGGTTGGCGTCCGTGTCTTGGTCGTTCATTTCCTTGCGGATACGCACACGCCATTCGGTGACAGAAAATGTAAACCAGACATAAAGCCCGATGGTTACAGCGACGACCAGAACATATGTGCTGTCAAATTGCGTGAACAATACAGCCAAAATCAGCAAAAGCTGCAACACCAGCGGTCCGATTGAAAACAATAAGAACCGCAGCAAAAATTCGACACCTTTGACCCCCCGTTCGATAATCCGGCTCAACCCGCCGGTTTTGCGCGTGATGTGATAGCGCATCGACAAGCGGTGGATATGTGTGAAGGTTTCGAGCGCCAGCGCACGTAACGCACCCTGCCCGACTGTCGTGAAAATCACGTCACGCAGCTGCTGCAACCCTGTCGAAAGCAAACGCGCGATGCCGTAGGCCAAGGTCAGCCCTACAGCCATCAATCCAAGGAAAGTCGCGCCATCGGGCGTTTCTGGCGCAAGGGAATCAACGGCTTGGCTGAATAATTGCGGTGTTGCGACTGCAATCAACTGCGACAGCAACAAGGCCATCAAGGACGTGACAACGCGAATTTTGACGCCCGTTTCACCCGCAGGCCAAAGATACGGCACCACCTTGCGTATCACATTCCAGCCTTGGATGCGCGCATCGGACATGTTTTTATCGGTGGGGGTCAGGCGACGCATATTGTTCTCCGATGCTGCAGTTCCTTTACTTAAGAAACGGAACCTCGGATTACCAGAGGTCAAGCGTTATTGATCGCCTTCCGGCATCCGAAACACTTGCCCCGGATAGATGAGGTTTGGGTCACGAATACGGTCACGGTTGGCCTCGAATACTTCGACATACATCACGCCTTCACCAAATTGCTCGCGGGCAATAGCCCAAAGCGTGGTGCCAGGTTGCACAGTTATGGTCGCCACCTGAAAATCCGGCTGTTCGGTTTGTTCGGCCATTGCGGCCTCTACAACCTCTGGCTCTTCGCGTTTGAACGGGGTTTCAATCCGCGACACGACGTCGCCCGCTTCATCAACCTGATCGACGCGCAATGTGTAAACGCCGGTATCAATGTCCGGCAAATCGGTACGCCAATTCCCACCTTCAACAATGCGCGATGTCGTAATAGGCTGATTATCAAGGTAAACTTGAACTGAACCCTCACCAGTCGCGCGCCCAGCAATCAACACATCCCCACTGGGGTCATAGGTGATGCTATCCAATGCCACATTCGAAAGAACCTCTGGTGGGGTGTCGCTTGGCGTATTCTGAATGACGCGCACACCTTCGGCCGTAGCGACCAAAACAGCGGGCGCTGCGGCGGGCGCAGGGGCAATCTGGGGCGTTGGGATTGAGATGACCGTTGCGGCGACAGGGTCTACTTCTGGCGTGGCCTCAGATGTCTCAACGGCGGGTGGTTCGGGCGTTGGCTCTGGCACCACTTCGGCCACAACAGGCGCGATGATCGGCGCGATCAGATAGGTTTCCGCGGATGCGGTCGCCGCTCCATCGGGGTCCGCGACCAATGACAAAGCCCGCGATTGATCGGAGAATGACAGCATTGGGAAGGCCACAAACGCGCCGCTTCCATCCGCGGTCACGCGTTCGACCAACACGCCGTCCAACATGATATCGACAACCTGAAACGGTTCGGCCCTGCCTGCGAAAACGGTTGTGCCATCGCTTTCCACGCGAAAGGTATCCAATGTGGGCGCAAGTGCTGGGGGTACAATTTCCGGCGCGGGCGCTTCAACCACCTCTGACGCAGCTTCCTCGATCACCTCTGGCGCTGGGGCCGCGATTTCGGTGGGAGCTTCTTGCAACATCGGGGCCACGGTCAAGCCAGTGACGGCCACAGCGCCGGCTGCCACGGTCCCCAAACCGAGCTGCATCAAATTCGTTAGTGCCATGTCGTGATCCCACCCCAATCCCCGCAATCACGCGGGTTGAGAGACCTTAACAACAGCGTTATCACCGGTCAAAGGGATCAATGCAGTAAGGGCGAAAACTATGACAAAAATACACAAATCGGTCTGCGTCTATTGCGGGTCGCGCGACGGGGTCCGCCCTGCCTATGCCCAAGCGGCGGCGGACACGGGCGACATGTTGGCGCGCAACGGCTGGCGGTTGGTTTACGGCGCAGGCGACGTGGGCCTGATGGGGCGCGTGGCCAATGCGACCCAAGCGGCGGGCGGCAAGACATTTGGCGTGATCCCGACACACCTGCTGGACTGGGAAGTCGGCAAGCGCGATCTTGATACATTCATCATCACCGAAACCATGCACGAGCGTAAAAAGGTCATGTTGATGAATGCAGACGCGGTTGTGGTCCTGCCCGGCGGGGCCGGATCATTGGACGAGCTGTTCGAGGCGCTGACATGGCGGCAACTCGGCCTGCATGAAAAACCGATCTTTGTGCTCAATATCGAAGGGTTCTGGGATCCGCTGATCAGCCTCATCAATCACTTTGTGACCGAAGGGTTCGCCTCTGCGTCCCTGCTGGACTTCATTCAAGTCGTTGATGATGTGGCGGCATTAGAGGCAGGCTTGGCCGCGTCCTGACGCCAGATCGACACCGAATAGATCACCAATGCGATCCAGATCATTGGAAACGCAATTGCGTGCCACATGGTCAACACGCCGCCCATGAAAATGGCGCAGGCGAATTGCAGCGTGGGGTTTAGGAATTGCACCAGCCCAACTGTCGCCATGCGCACGCGGCGGGCGGCAAAGCTGAACAAGATCAACGGGCTGGCGGTCAACGGACCAGATAGCGCGAGGATCACGTGGGTCGTCAGGTCATTGCCGCCCCCTGCCCCTGTGCCGCGGAACCACAGCCACGCGATGGCCAATGGGGCCAGCAACAACACCTCTGCCGTCACGGATACGACGGGGCCGACATCCAGCGATTTCTTGATCATGCCATAGGCGCCGAATGTCCCCGCAAGCGCCAAGGCGATCCACGGCGCCACGCCCAGACCCACGGTCAATGTGACCACCGCGACCGTGGCCAAGCCAACCGCCACCCATTGCGCGCGGCGCAACACCTCGCCGAAAACCGCCATACCGATGACAACGGCGACCAGCGGGAAGATGTAATAGCCCAGCGATGCCTCTAACCCTTGGCCCGTGGAAATGGCGTAGATAAAGCCGAACCAATTGGCCGAAATCATGCATGCTGCGGCAAGGATAATGAGCAACCTGCGCGGCGACGACATAGCCGCCCGCACCTCTGCCAACCGCCCTTGCACGCCCAGAATGAGGGCAAAGAACAACAGCGACCAAAGGCTGCGGTAGCACAACACCTCGAGTGGTGGGACATGGGCCACTTGCGCGTAGTAAAGCGGTGACAGGCCCCAAACCGTGCAGGCCGTGACCATCGCCAAAACGCCTTTTTGATCGTCGCGCATGAATGGGGCTTTCTGAAATGAAAACGGATCACCAGACCCGCACCGAAATCCATGCCAGCCCTGCATTACAGGCGCTAGCGATTTATATCGCAAGGACAAATGTTCCATGAAAGCAAGCAGTCTTTTGTGACTAGATGGCCAGCCCCATCAAATTGGTGATGCCCCACGTCATGCATGCCTTTTGCACTAAATTTTCATGATCGCAAAACTCGATATTGTCAAATTTATCCCACTCCAGATCAGGCAATTCCACCATAAAATCCGCTTCGTTCAAAGGATCTATCCAAATGGACGTTACCGCTTGAATCTTTTGTTCTGTGCCGTCCGCGTCGAAAATACTGACTGAAATTTCTATCCAAGTAGTCACATGATCAGACGTCTTATTTTGGAGGGTACCACCCCAACTCACGGTGTTCTGGTTATTCCGCGGTCCAGCCCGACCATTTGCGAGGTTACCATCGTACAGATATTTCTGAAAAGTACTAACGCAGGTTGCTTTGACCGCTTCTTCGGAAATTAGCTCGCTGTTTGAATAGGCCATGCAATTTTCGACCCCTTTTAACCTGCCTTTATTTATTGACTCATTTAACAAGCGCTGCAAAGGCTCAACTCCAACGATGAGAATTGCAATTATGCATATTAGACCGCCGATCAAATAGTTTTCCACTTAGCTCGTCTCCATGAAAATACGGTGTAAATCGTTTTAAAATATTGTCGCTCTAGCAGTATGTAAATGCGCTCCACAAACTTCGTTCAGAACCTAAGTTATTGTTGGGTGTTTTTCGTTTTTCGAATGCAACCCGACATTCGTACAATTTGCGGCTTCCATCGGGTCTCCCTTAAAACCCGCAATTCCATCAAACAAAAAAGGCCCGCCACATCGCTGTGGCAGGCCCCTATTTCTAACGCTTCACTGCGATCACATGCGGGATGCGACGTTTTCCCAGTTCACGAGGTTATCAAGGAAGTTGGTCAGGTAAACCGGACGCTTGTTGCGGAAGTCGATGTAGTAGGAATGTTCCCACACGTCGCAGCCCAGCAATGTTGTCTGGCCAAAGCACAGCGGGTTCACGCCGTTTTCGGTTTTCGTGACCTTCAGGCCGCCGTCGGTGTCTTTGACCAACCACGCCCAACCGGACCCGAACTGGCCAGCGCCTGCGGCGGAAAACTGGGATTTGAATTCGTCGACGGAACCAAAGCTTTCAACCAATGCTTTTTCCAGCTCGGATGGCATCGCATTGCCGTCTGGGCCCATCATTTCCCAAAACTGGTTGTGGTTCCAAAGCTGGGAAATGTTGTTGAAGATGCCGTTTTGCGCAACCGCGTTGGCGTCATATGTGCCAACGATGATCTCTTCGAGCGTTTTGCCGTCCCATTCGGTGCCCGCAATCGCCGCGTTGCCATTGGTGACATAGGCGTTGTGGTGCAGGTCGTGGTGGAATTCGAGCGTTTCAGCGGACATGCCTTTGGATGCAAGCGCGTCGTGGGCATAGGGCAGATCGGGAAGTTCAAAAGCCATGATAATTCTCTTTCAGATTGCAGGAATGGTTACCGCATAAATGTGCCTATGGGCGGTGAAGGTCAAGGGTCAGAAATGCCCGACCGCCCCGCCCTTGGCCGCAGCCGCCAGCAGTTTGAACGTGTAATCCGCAACCGAGCGGAAACAGATGACGGCGAATGTGTCGTCGTCTTTCATCCAAAACGCGGCTGCGACTTGGCCCAAACGGGTGCGGCGGAAATCGCCGACCTTAAACGTGTCAGGGTGCAGATCGGCGGGGGCGAGTTTCGCCATGACCTCGCGGGCGAACGCCCCTTCGACCATGATCAAGGCCCGCGCATCCGACAGGTTTTCCGCCAGATAGTGCTGGCCCTTCAGCGCCTTGTCGATCTTGGTAATTGCATCTGCGACGTCACCGTGCGGCACCAAGATTAGCGCCTCATCGGGTGACATCCAGCAGATGGCATTGTCGCCAGACATGCTTGCCTGTCCCATAGCAGGGAACGCGGCACCAGTGACGGCCTTGCAAACCTTTTGCAATTTCGCATTCTCCAGATCGCCTCGCAGGGTGATCATGCCTTGCAAACCCGCCTCGCGGATTGTGACTTCGCCCATGGCAACTGCGCCTTGTAACGCGCTGACAGCATTAGACATTCGCCTTCTCCCCATCTTTGTCATAGACAACCGGATCGACGATTTTGGTTTTCACCGTGGTCCCGTCAACCTTGTTAAACTCAATCACTTCGCCCATGCGATCTGGTCCATGCAACACGAGGCCCATGGCAATCCCGCGTTCTAGGTTCGCGGAATAATAGGTGGACGTCACGCGCCCCTGCACATTGCGCTGGCCATTGGCGTTATCGCCATCCGCAATCGCATAGGCCCCGTCAGGCAGCACAGATCCATCCAGCGTTTCCAAGCCCACCAGCTTCCAGCGGTTCGGATCGGCCATATGCGACCGCGCATGCGCCCGCTTGCCCAGATAATCGGTTTTCTTCTTGGACAGCGCCCAGTTCAGGTTCAAATCCTGTGGGATCACTGTCCCGTCGGTTTCATCCCCGATCATGATAAAGCCCTTTTCGGCCCGCAAAATATGCAGACATTCGGTACCATAAGGCATTGCGCCGAACTCCGCGCCCGCTTCCAATAGCGCATCCCAAAGGGCACGCCCTTGGCTCGCCGCAACCGCAATTTCATAAGACAATTCTCCAGAGAAACTGATCCGATAGGCGCGAACATCGAAGCCGCCAAGCGTACCATCAGCCCATTGCATAAACGGCAATGTTTCCTTGGACACATCCATGCCGCCGAGCTTTTCCAATACCTTACGGGCATTTGGGCCAACCACGGCGATCTGCGCCAGCTGCTCAGTCACATTGGCGACATAGACCTTCCAGTCCCACCATTCGCACTGCAACCAGTCTTCCATCCACGCATGAATACGTTCGGCCCCGCCCGTCGTCGTATGGCAGAGCCATGTCTCGTCATCGATACGCGCGACCACGCCGTCGTCAGACAGGAATCCGTTTTCAGTACACATCAGCCCATAACGGCATTTGCCCACGGCCAAATTCGACATCATGTTGGTATACATCATATCAAGGAACTTGCCCGCATCCGGCCCTTTCACGATCAGCTTGCCCAGCGTGGACGCATCAAGCAGACCAAGGTTATCGCGGGTGTTCTTCACCTCGCGGTTCACCGCGTCATGTACGGTTTCACCGTTGCGCACATAGGCGTAAGGACGACGCCACTGGCCGACAGGTTCGTTGTCCGCACCATTGGCATTCGACCAATCAGAGATCGGGGTCAGGCGTGTTGGCTGGAACAATTCGCCCTGCGCGGGACCTGCAATCGACGCCAGCGAGATCGGCGTATATGGCGGACGGAATGTCGTGGTGCCAACGTTTGGAATGTCAGAATTCAGCGCTTTAGAAAGCACCGCGAGGCCATTGATATTGCTCAACTTCCCCTGATCCGTCGCCATGCCGAGCGTCGTGTAACGCTTTGCATGTTCCACGCTCTCGAACCCTTCTTGGGCGGCGAGCTGCACATCGCTGACCTTCACATCGTTCTGAAAATCCAGCCACGCCTTGGACCGCAGCGATTGCTTAGCCCCTTGCGGCATCAACCACACAGGGCTGATCGGCCCTTCGGCAGCATCTTCGCCCATCGGGGCTACGCCAGCCTTACCCGTGGTCCCCGCAAGTTTCGCGGCAGCACGGCCAGCAGCGTGACCATCGGCGATCCCTTCAGCGGTGAACAAATGCCCGTTGGCGATGCCTGCGGTGGTGACAAAACCCTGCCCGTCTGCACCGAGTGGCGGCTTTTCCGCATCGGGACGGAACATGGCCTGCATGTCGTCCCAGATCAGCTTGCCACCGCAATGCGACCAGAGGTGTACAACCGGCGACCAGCCGCCCGACATGGCAACACAATCGCAAGAAATCTCTTCCAATTCAGCGCCTTCACCCGCCTGCGCACAAATCGCGACAGAGGTGACGCGCTTGCCGCCTTTGACCTTAGAAATACCTTTGCCGAACTCAATGCGAATGCCCAAGGCGCGGGCCTCATCGACCAAGTCACCCTCTGCATCGGAACGCGCGTCGATGATTGCAGGCACTTCTAGGCCTGCTTTTTTCAACGTGATCGCAGTGCGATAAGCATCGTCGTTGTTGGTCACAACCACAGTGCGGTCACCCATGGATACGCCCCAGTTGACGACATAGTCGCGCACGGCGGCGGCCAGAACCACACCGGGAATATCGTTACCCGCGAATGACAGTGGGCGTTCAATCGCACCTGTTGCAGTCACGATCTGCTTGGCCCGGATGCGCCACAGACGGTGACGCGGGGCGTCCAAATCTGGCGCATGATCGGTGATCCGCTCGTAAGCCAGAACATAACCGTGGTCATAAACGCCGGACCCTTGGGTGCGGTTGCGCACGGTAACATTCTCCATGCTTTCAAGTTCTTGCAGGGCGTTATTCACCCAATCTTCAGCAGCAATACCATCAATCATCGGCTGATCGACAACCGCGCGGCCACCCCAATGGGCGGTTTGTTCGACAAGCATCAAACGGGCACCGGTCCGGCCAGCGGCCAGAGCGGCAGACAGGCCAGCGATGCCACCACCGACGATCATCACGTCGACGTGGATGTTGAAATGCTCGTAAGTGTCCTGATCACGGTCCTTGGGCGCCTTACCCAAACCAGCAGACTGACGGATGATCGGTTCATAGACGTATTTCCAGAACGGACGTGGGTGGATGAACATTTTGTAATAAAAACCAGCAGGTAAGAAACGCGACAAGTGTTTGTTCACCGCCCCCACATCGAATTCCAGCGATGGCCAGTGGTTCTGCGATGTGGCGGTCAGACCGTCGAACAATTCGGTCGTGGTGACGCGCTGGTTCGGCTCAAACCCACCGCCCGTACCAAGGTTCACCAACCCGTTTGGCTCTTCGGCACCAGATGCCAGAACACCACGCGGACGGTGGTATTTGAACGAGCGGCCCATCAGCATCTGGTCATTCGCAAGCAGCGCAGAGGCGAGCGTATCGCCCTCAAACCCGTTCAGGTTTTTACCGTTAAACTTGAACGATACCGCTTTGTTTTTGTTGACCAAACGGCCTGTATTCGCAAGACGTGTGCTCATGAGAAATTCCCCCACGACCAACCGGGTCGTTTTGCGGTGATGATGTCTTTGATATTTTGTGGCGGCTCGAGCGTTTGGGCCGGATAGGTGCCGAACACCTCTAGCGTCGCCGTGCAGCGGGCCGCGTGGAAAAACTTGCCGCAGCCATACACATGCCGCCAGCGTTCAAAATGCACGCCCTTGGGGTTCTGGCGCTGAAACAGATAGTCGTGAAACTGGTCGTCGGTGCTGTCGGGGCCGAAACGCTTCAGATGCGCCTCGCCTTCGCCGTGCAGATCAGTTTCATCGACGTCCACGCCGCAATATGGGCAATTCAGGGTCAGCATAGTGCAGCCTCCATTTGGGTCGCGACGTTGTCACGGGCAGCGGTCCGCCCTAGGGTGACAACATGGAATTCATTTACATCATTGTGGGCGTTCTGGCCGCCCTTGGCATCGGCGTGACGGTGATTGAGCGCCGCCGTGGCCGCAGTTTTCACATCGAGCGCATTGGCGATGACATCGACCCACAAGAATCGGCCGAGCAAATTCGGATTGAAGACGAACTCCGCAATCGGACGTATTTTGGTAACAACCATTAGTGCGCCACCCCTGCTGCCACTGACTCATCAATGAACTTGCCTTCGCGGAAGCGGAACATGTTGAATTCTTCTGTCAGCGGGGATTCCCCTTTGGCGATCAGTTCGGCCATGGCCCAGCCTGATCCTGGGATCGCCTTGAACCCGCCTGTGCCCCAGCCGCAGTTAACAAAAATGCCGTCCACGGGGGTTTTCGACAGGATCGGGGAACGGTCGCCCGTGACGTCCACGATCCCGCCCCATTGGCGCAGCATCTTCAGGCGTGACAGCATGGGGAATGTTTCCACCAGTGCGCGCACGGTTTCTTCGACGTGGTGGAACGATCCGCGCTGGGTGTAGTTGTTATAGCCGTCGGTGCCGCCGCCGATAACCATTTCGCCCTTGTCGGATTGGGACAAATAGCCGTGCACAGTGTTGGCCATCACGACCACATCCATGCAAGGTTTGATCGGCTCTGACACGAGGGCTTGCAGGGCCACAGATTCCATAGGCAGACGGAAGCCCGCCTTTTCCGCCAGAACCGATGCGTGGCCAGCCACAACCATGCCCAGCTTATCGCAGTCAATCGGCCCCTTGGACGTTTCGACGCCGACGACCTTACCGCCTTCGGACCGCACGCCAGTGACCTCGCATTTCTGGATCACATCCATGCCCATGTCCGAACAGGCACGGGCATAGCCCCAGGCCACCGCATCATGGCGCGCTGTGCCACCGCGTGACTGCCACAACCCGCCCAAAACAGGGTAACGCGGGCCGCTGATGTTCATGATGGGGCAAAGCTCTTTGACCCGCTCTGGCCCGATCCATTCGGTTTGCACACCTTGAAGCGCGTTCGCCTGCGCCGTGCGCTGATAGCCGCGAATTTCGGACTGTGTCTGCGCCAGCATGATCACGCCGCGCGGCGAGAACATGACGTTGTAGTTCAGATCCTGAGACATGGTTTCATACAAGCTGCGCGACTTTTCATAGATCGCGGCAGATGGGTCCTGCAGGTAATTGGACCGGATGATCGTTGTGTTCCGGCCTGTGTTGCCGCCGCCAAGCCAGCCCTTTTCCAAGATCGCGACATTGGTGATGCCGAAATTCTTGCCAAGGTAATAGGCCGTGGCAAGCCCATGCCCGCCCGCGCCCACGATGATCACATCGTATTTTTTTTTCGGCTGGGTCGGTTTCGCCCATGCGCGTTCCCACCCTGTGTGGTTGCGAAATGCTTCGCGAGCGACGGCAAATGCTGAATAGCGTTTCATAATGGCGAATCCCTATGGAAATGGCAGCGGGGTATTTAGATCGGTTGTGACGGTTTGGCGGGAAATGAGGATACTCCCCGCGTCATTTGGGTGTCTGTTTACGACATGGCCCAACCTGTTGGAAATGGTCAATTGTCGCAGCCTCTTTTCACCAAGGCGTCAGGCGCATAAGTAAGGGGTGGAATACAGGGTAATTTGCATGACTTTCTGGGTAATTTGCGTAATTTTAGCGCTCGTCGTCGGGGCAACCGTTGTTGCGCCCCTGTGGCGTGCGGATCATGCGACCGCTGCGTCGCCTGATGTTGCATTTTACCGCGCCCAGTTAGACGAGCTGGACCGCGATGTCGCGCGCGGTGTGATTGACGCCACAGAGGCGGATCAAAGCCGCATCGAAATTTCGCGCCGATTGCTTGCCGCAGACCGCGCGGCGGGGCCCGCAACCACCAGCACAAAAGCGCCGCAACTGGCGATAATCTGCGTTGCACTGATTGGTGTCACTGGTTTGGCGGTCTACGCACAGTTGGGCGCCTCTGGTTACCCCGATCTGCCGCTTAAGGCCCGTTTGGCGGCATCCCAAGAAATGCGCGATACGCGCCCTTCGCAGGCAGCCATGGCCGCGGCCGCACCAGCGCGTGCCCCTGTTGAGGCCCCAGAGGATTATTTGGCAAATATCGCCCAGCTCCGTTTGGCGGTGCCTTCGCGTGGCGACGAATTGAAGGGATGGGAATTGCTGGCCTATCACGAGGCACAATTGGCGAATTACCATGCCGCTGCTGATGCCCAAGCCCGTGTGATCGACATCAAGGCCGCTGCAGCGACCACCTCCGACAGACACCGCCTGTTGGACCTGATGGTCGCGGCCACGAATGGATTTGTGTCGCCAGAAGCAGAGGCCATCGCCCGCGGGTTGCTCGCCACCGATCCGGATGATCATGTCGGGCGGTTCTATATTGGTGCCCTGTTTGATCAAACCGACAGGCCCGATGTGGCGGTGCGCATGTGGCAGACGATTGTAACAGACGGTGACCCAACCGCATTCCACACCGCAGCCGCACGGTCCCAAATCGAAGACGCCGCATTGCGTGCGGGCGTCAAATACACGCTACCTGCCACCCGCGGCCCCTCTCCCGAGGATATCGCGAATGCAGAAGACCTTAGCCCAGAGGACCGCACAGCGATGATCACGTCTATGGTGGCAGGGCTCGCAAGCCGATTGGCGGGTGAAGGTGGCCCAGCCACTGATTGGGCGCGATTGATTTCCGCCTATGGTGTGCTGGGCAACAGGCAAGCCGCAACAGAGGTCTGGCTCGAAGCGCGCGAGGTGTTTGCCGCCTCCAGCAGTGCCATGGACACCCTACGCACCGCCGCGGCTAATGCAGGGATCACCCCATGATTTGCCAAACCCCAGAAGAATTTGCGGACACCCTGCCCGACTTTGGCGCGATTGCGGGCCTTGACCTCGGGACCGTGACGATCGGCGTCGCCCTATCGGACATCTTGCGCGGTGTCGCCACGCCAATTGAAACCATCAAGCGCAAGAAATTCGGCGTTGATGCAACTGCTTTGCTCAAACTCACCACCAGCCGCGATGTTAAGGGGCTGGTGCTTGGCCTGCCCCGCAACATGGACGGGTCCGAAGGGCCACGCGCCCAAGCCACCCGTGCCTTTGCCCGCAATCTGGAAAAACTGACACCTTTGCCAATCACGTTTTGGGACGAACGCCTGTCCACCGTCGCCGCCGAACGCGCCATGTTAGAGGCGGATATGTCCCGCAAACGTCGCGCAGAGCTGGTCGATCACGTCGCCGCAGGTTTTATCCTGCAAGGGCTGCTCGACCGTTTGACCCATATAAGGAACGCCTCGTGACCGATGACATCTGGAAACGCGCAGAGGTCGAAAGCCCCTGCATTAAAATCTGCGTCATCCATCCTGAAAGCCGTTTGTGCACAGGTTGCTTGCGGTCCATCGACGAAATTGGGGATTGGTCACGTATGACGCCCGAAACGCGCCGCGACATCATGGCTGACCTGCCTTCCCGCGCAGGTCAAATCACGCGCAGACGCGGTGGTCGCGCAGCGCGGCTTAAGCGGTAGCTGGAAAAACAAAACACCGATCGCGGCGGATCATCAGCCACAATGGCGTGCCAGCCTTGGGTAAAAACACAGACGGCACGATGGTGCGCAAAATCGACCCGTCATAGTCCATCTTGAATTCAACAAGGCTTTCATTGCCCATAAATCGCGCGCGTTGCACCACGCCCCGTGCTGGTGCGCCATCGCTCGCCGTTGGATTGGGTCCACGACCCGCACGGTCAAAGTCGATTTTCAAATGCTGCGGGCGAATGACAATATCGACCTCGGTCCCATCCGGCAGGCCAGGTGCGAGAAACTGACCGAATGGCGTATCGGTCAAGGCGCCATGCACCGCCCCGCTGATCACATTGATATCACTAAAGAAACTCGCCGCCTGTTTATCAACTGGCGTGTTGTAGATGTTATAAGGCGCGCCGCGCTGCACGATCTGACCTCCGCGCATCAACGCGATTTCATCGGCCATCAACATCGCCTCATGCGGCTCGTGGGTGACAAGCAAAACCCCCGCGCCTTCCTCTTTCAGAACAGCCAATGTCTCGTCGCGAATACCATCGCGCAAACGATCATCAAGGCCAGAAAACGGCTCGTCCATTAGCATAATTTTGGGGCGTGGGGCCAAGGCGCGGGCCAGCGCCACACGTTGTTGTTCGCCGCCCGACAATTCATGCGGATAGGCATTCACATGCCGCGACATGCCAACCTTTTCCAACAGTTCGCCAAGGCGGGCACCATTGGCTTTCACCCCACCACGCAGGCCAAAGGCCACGTTTTCGGCGACAGACAAATGCGGGAACAGCGCAAAATCTTGAAACATCAGACCGATGGACCGCTGTTCTGGTGGAACGCGGGTGACGGTGTCGCAAATCAACTGCCCATCCACATGGATCGTGCCGCTGTTTTGGGTATCGACACCCGCGATGATCCTTAGCGTCGTGGATTTCCCGCAACCAGACGGGCCGAGCAAACAGGTCACCTGCCCTGGCATGACGGTCAGACTGACGTCATCGACCACAGTCTGCCCACCAAATGATTTGGTGATGTCACGAATTTCCAAACGAGGTGCAGACATGGTGGCGGGCAATCCCTGAGCAAAACCATTGGGTATAGTGTTCCCTAACAAGCCCCGCCCAAAGGGGCAAGCTTAGGTCAGCGTAAAATCTTGCGACGCAATGATGCGCCCGTTGATTTGCAAATGAATGCGGTGCGCACCAGCATATAGCCTGCGGGTCGAGGCTGTAAGGTCAAAGAAATGCGTCTTGCTTACGGCCACGGGCACATCAGCCTTGGCATTCAAGCTTTTCAATTTAAACGCTTTTGGCGCGGTGGTGCCGTTGGACTTCACGAAATCTATCACGTAATCCACGATCAGTGGCGCAGTGTCTTTGGGGGTGAAAATCACATCAACCGCGACCTTGTCCCGCATGGAAATTTGCATCGGCACCGTGATCTTTGGCGCAGTAATTTTCACGTCAGGCCGATAGCCCAAGTGGATCATCGCCCGCGGATGTCCCGATTTGATCAGGCTGCGCAACGCATGTTTGCGCATCCAATTCAGTTCTTTCACCGATTGCCGCCCCAAGGATTGCCAGTGTTCTAGCCGGTCAATCACCGAGTCAGGATCAATTTTCGCGATATCATTCAAATGGTTGGCGACAGACCGCGTGACAAATCGGGTGGGGTCGGCATGCAGTGCATCCAACACCGGCAATGTGTCCGCTACCGTTAATCCAACATTTTGCCCCCATGGCAACCGCGGACGTGTGCCTTCGGATGCCAAACGACGCACATGGTAATTGGTGTGCTTCGTCCAAGCCTGCACCCGCGCCATAGTTTGGGCCTGATCTGCATTCAGGAACGCACGGATCGAAAACTCCATAGAGAACCGCATCGTCAGTGCTTCCAGCAGGTCTAGACTGGTTGAAACATGGTCCTCAAGCCCCTGTTTTTCGACGAAAACACCCAATGCCGCATAGATAAAAGATCCGAAATCATCATCCGTCAGATCAGGATTGAGCGGCGCTGGCAAAGCGTTATGAATAACTTTTGCAGCGACTTCAAAATCCTGTGGCAGATACCCTGCAAGAATAGCCGCGATATGGTTGATCCGCGCCTTCAGTTCCAGATCATGCAGGTCCACGATGACATCACGCACAAACGCATCCGTATCAAACGCGCCATCAAACTGCGCGGCCAGCTGCCCAACCGTGTCTCGGTTGAACAGCTGATCGGCCAGACTTTCGCCTTTGGCCATTAGATCGTCGCGTTGATCGCGCCGCCGTCCAGCACGATGTTTTGGCCCACGATAAAGCCCGCGTGTTGCGAACACAGGAACGCGCACGTCGCACCAAATTCTTCGGGTGTGCCATAGCGCGACGCAGGGATCGTAGCTTGGCGTTGTGCGCGGGCCGTGTCCATGTCGATGCCTTGGGCGGCCATAACGCCTTGGTCAAGGCTGTCGGCGCGGTCGGTCGCGTGGATGCCCGGCAACATGTTGTTGATCGTCACGCCCTTGGCCGCGACTTGCCGCGAAGTACCCGCAACATAGCCGGTCAAGCCGGCTCGTGCCGCATTCGACAAGCCCAACTGCGGGATTGGGGATTTGACGGAACCAGAGGTGATGTTGACCACCCGCCCCCAGCCACGGTCCATCATGCCGGGCAAGACCGCTTTCATCAGTGCGATAGGGGCCAACATATTGGCGTCGAGTGCCGCAATGAAATCATCGCGATCCCAATCAGACCACATGCCTGGTGGTGGGCCGCCTGCGTTATTCACCAAAATATCGACGTCGCCTGCCGCCGCTAACAATGCTGCGCGCCCATCTTCGGTTGCGACATCAGCGGCCACTGCATCGACCTGCACGCCGTAAGTATCGCGGATGTGCTGCGCTGTTTCGTTAAGCGTGTCGACATTGCGCCCGTTCAGCACAAGCGACACGCCCGCGGCGGCCAAACTTTCCGCGCAACCGCGGCCCAATCCCTTGGATGATGCACATACCAATGCGCGCTTTCCTTTGATCCCCAGATCCATGCCGTGCTCCTGTAAAATTTGTTAAACGAATTGATGCTTTAACGCGCACAGATTGACAATAGTGCCAAAGCCGCACATTGACCCGATCTTAAACTGACCATAAGGTCACCCTAGTTTTAGAATGAGTCAGTTTGCACAATGGCGCAACCCAAAGCCGACCTTCCGACCATGCAAACCGTGGCCGTAATGCGATCCGAAGATTTTCGGGTGATTGATGGTGTTGCCGAAGGTGAAGGCATTTCATTTGCAGATGAACTTGTGATGGATGATGTCTATCAGCTTTCACATGCCGCGACGCGCGTCCCGCTAAGCCTTGGCATTCGTGAAGGCGCGGATGGCTTTGTCATTGATGAAAGCACTGCCATCGGCCAACCCGGCAATATCATCTATCTTGATAGCTGCATCACACTGATGGGCGATGACAGCACAACATACGAAGTCTTGGTGCTCGTCGAAGTCGAAGATGGCGCATTGGAAGCAACGTATTTGCTGCCACTGGCCAATCTGATTGCAGAAGCCAACTACCGCTTGGTCGGTGTTGACCGCGATGCGGCCACAACACGGTTTGCCGAAGTTGCCTGCGTTTCTTTTACGCGCGGCACGCATATCACCATGGCATCGGGAAAACAGTGCGCGATTGAGGATTTGAAAGTCGGCGATAAAGTCCTGACCCGCGATGATGGTGCCCAAGCCGTGCGCTGGATCGGACAGACAACATTGCGCGCTGTGGGCGAATTTGCCCCGATTGTGATTTCCAAAGGTGCGTTGCACAACGAAAACGACTTGCTTGTTAGCCCTGACCACCGGCTATTCGTTTACCAACGTCAAGACAAGCTTGGCACCGGCCGGTCAGAGGTGTTGGTGAAAGTCCGCCATTTGGTGAATGACACCACAGTGTATCGGCGCGATGGCGGTTTTGTGGATTATTTCCAACTGCTGTTTGACGACCATCAGATTATTTACGCTGAAGGGATCGCGGCGGAGTCGCTGTTGATTGATCCACGCACGCGCGCGGCCCTGCCCGACGACGTGCGCGCGGCCAATGGCACCAGTGACCGCCACGCCCATCGACCGCATCTGGACTACGAAGTGCAGACACAAAACCTACCGAAAGAAGACATCGTCGATGTCTTGCGCAAGGCATCATCCAATTAATCGCTTTGGGTGCCACCCATGGTGCCATCAAAGCTCTCTGTGCCATTAGGCCCTAAGACGGTGCCATAAATCACGCCAAGTAGCGCATCTTGATGTCGTCCATGAAAATCAGCCGCGAAATCCCCATCGATGGCGAACAATGACGCGCCAACAAACAGTTCGCCGTCCAGATCACCCCAAATCGCGTGTTCATGATCGGGATCATGGTCCCAACTCATCTGCGCATTGCTGGACTGCAATTCCCCTGTCATGCCTTCAATTTGCGTGATCCCACCCGTGATGGCTGGCGCCGTGACGTCAAAATCGACTGTCACGTTCATCAGGCCTGTGTAATGGGTCATTTGTGCCCCATCGGGCAGGTTGATGGTGCTAAATCCCGTATAACTGGCTTGCCCTACAGTTGGCAGCGCTGCGGGCGACGACACATTGATCTGTGCAAGGTCGGCGAACAGCACGGCCGCCGCATCCGCATATGACAGGGGCTGACCGCCAGTTTGCCCACCACATCCAGACAGCGCCAATAGCAACCACATGATTTGTCGTTTGCACATGCCAACCCCACCAAAACAGACGGCATTTATCGCGCAACTATGGTTAACGGCAGGTTAAACCCAACAAAAAGCCGCCGAGCGGAACCCAGCGGCTTTTTCATACTCGATTTGTCGAGCCCCTATTCAGGTTCAGCAACGATATAGAAATATCCGTCCGTCGACACCCCGTCAAAGGTGACCGTACCATTTTCCGACATTTCAACGGCGCGTACGTTCGGGTTCCCCAGCACCAAGCCGCTGGCGGTTCCGTCCGCGACGATAACCTGATCATTGCCGCTTAGGGTTCCGCCGTAATCTAGCGTGATCGCGTTATGCGCGCCGACGCCGATCGTTCCGTTATCAAGCGTCAAACTCCCTGAATACTCGTCGATATTGGCGGTGCCACTCAAACCATCAGACCCGTAAAAATTGGTCGCCGATCCAGATGCCTGCCCAGTGACCAAATTGAAATCAAACGACACATCGCCGAGCAAACTGGCCTCTGCCGCACGCAATCCATCGTTGACTACGGTCGGGTCCACGATCAGCACGGCCATGCCCTCGAACGACACATTGCCCGTCGCAGCGGACATCACGGATGCACCGGATGCGGCAATACCATCGGTATCGTCGAGCAAGTCCTCAAACTCCGCTGTGCGCGCAATCAGTTCTGTTTCTTGCGGGGTCAATGGCACCGTAGGTTCATTAGTCCCACCGCAAGCCGCAAGGCCCGCAAAAGCAACTGAAACAGCAAACGTCATTTTAAATTTCATCATTATTACAGCCCACGATCCCCAAAATTTGCCATGGCGCTAACGCGATTGGGGCCACAACTCTAGACCTTACGAAAGATTGCATGTTCTCGCCCGCCCCCCTTTCGCAACGATTGCCCTTTGCCGCGCTTCGCAGTATGGCAACCCCATGACAAACCGCCCTACCCTTCCCGATGAAATTGCCCGCCGCCGGACGTTTGCGATTATTTCGCATCCCGATGCTGGGAAGACGACGCTGACCGAAAAATTCCTGTTGTATGGTGGCGCTATTCAGATGGCGGGTCAGGTGCGCGCAAAAGGCGAAGCACGCCGGACGCGGTCCGACTTTATGCAGATGGAAAAGGATCGCGGGATTTCCGTGTCCGCATCGGCCATGTCGTTTGATTTCGAAAAATATCGGTTCAATCTGGTCGATACCCCCGGTCACTCTGACTTTTCCGAGGATACATATCGCACGCTGACTGCCGTTGACGCAGCCGTCATGGTCATCGACGGGGCCAAAGGTGTGGAAAGCCAGACGCAAAAACTGTTCGAAGTGTGCCGTCTGCGCGATCTGCCGATTCTGACATTTTGTAACAAGATGGACCGCGAAAGCCGCGATACATTTGATATCATTGATGAAATCCAAGAGAATCTTGCGATTGATGTGACCCCTGCAAGCTGGCCCATTGGTGTGGGCCGCGAGTTTATGGGCTGCTATGACATTCTGCGCGACAAACTGGAATTGATGGACCGCGCCGACCGCAACAAGGTCGCCGAAAGCATCCAGATCAGCGGCTTGGACGACCCCAAGCTTGCCGAACATGTGCCTGCGCATTTGCTTGAAAAATTCCTCGAAGAAATCGAGATGGCCCGCGAATTGCTGCCAGCGCTGGATCCAGAGGCACTGCTGAATGGGTCGATGACACCGATTTGGTTCGGCTCTGCGATGAACAGCTTTGGTGTGAAGGAATTGATGGACGGGATCGCCAAATATGGCCCCGAACCACAAGTCCAAACTGCCCAGCCCCGCGATGTGGCCCCCGAGGAAAAGAAAGTCGCGGGCTTTGTGTTCAAAGTGCAGGCCAACATGGACCCAAAACACCGCGATCGCGTGGCGTTTGTCCGTCTTGCATCGGGGCATTTCTTGCGCGGTATGAAATTGACCCATGTCCGGTCCAAAAAGGTGATGGCGGTGTCTAACCCCGTGCTGTTCCTTGCAGCTGACCGTGAATTGGCTGAAGAGGCATGGGCCGGTGACATCATCGGCATCCCAAACCACGGGCAATTGCGCATCGGCGACACATTGACCGAAGGCGAAGCGATCCGCGTGTCGGGCATCCCGTCATTTGCGCCTGAATTGCTGCAATCGTGCCGTGCTGGTGATCCGATGAAAGCCAAGCATCTGGAAAAAGCCCTGATGCAGTTCGCCGAAGAAGGTGCAGCCAAAGTGTTCAAACCCACATTCGGCTCCGGCTTTATCGTGGGCGTTGTAGGCGCGTTGCAGTTCGACGTTCTGGCCAGCCGGATTGAAATGGAATACGGCCTGCCCGTCCGTTTCGAAGGATCACAGTTCACCTCTGCCCGCTGGGTTTTAGGCGAAAAATCCGCTGTCGATAAATTCACAGAAGCCAACAAACAGCACATCGCAACCGATAACGACGGCGACGTTGTGTTCTTAACCCGCTTGCAATGGGACATCGACCGCGTGGGCCGCGATTATCCCGATGTCACACTGTCCGCGACAAAGGAAATGATGGTCTAGTTCGGTTGTCTCTCTCTGCTCCAAGCGCAATCGTTTGTTAACTAAAAATTAACCTGGGAAAAATTATGAAACGTAAATATCTTTTCACACTGCCTACACTTGTTGCGCTAACCGCCTGCGGCGGAACATCGGTTGAATAATTTATTGCGATCGACGCCGACTACCAAGCAATGAAAGCTCGCGTTGCGGATTTTAACCTCACAGACCCCGACACGATTCCGGTAAGTGCTGGGGCAAACTACGAGGGCTTCATGGAGCTCCGCGTCCTGCAAGATATTTTGGTTGGGGAAATGGATCTTAACGTTGCGTTTTCGCCAACTGGTGGCTCCATCACTGGCGCCGCTAGTAATTTCTCCGACATAGGGTTTCAGCCTGTTTCGGGAACTTTGCAAATTGGCACTTTTGATATTGGGCCACCAATTGATTTGATCCCAACATCAGATTTTTATGGAACGTTCGCTGCTACGGTGGTTGGTGAACTTTCCGGTGATCTGGGTGACTATGACGTCGTCGGCGCAATGATCGGGGGATTTGCTGACGACGGGGCGACGCCCCGCGCCGCAGTCGGCGGCGGGGTTGCTGGTGAAGTGCAAGTGGATGGATTTCTGGTTGCAGACATTTCCTACGGTCAGTTTGTCGCTGAGCGATAATTTCAAGAAAATTTGATCATTGAGGGCACCCATTTGGGTGCCCTTTTACGTTTGAAAGAGGTGGCGATGCCCTTACAAAACCGTGTCCAACCAGACGGTAGCATTATTGCAACAATGGCCCATGGTAGGTTCATGGGCAATCGCGGGATTTTGCATAACGATCCGCGGCAATTGGGCGTCCCGCGGTGGAAACACAAGGCTTGGGTGTGTTGCGCGCTATCGTTTAAAAACCGGCACCGCACCGTTTTGGCACCGCACAGCTACACAGAGCTGTTTTTTCTGGACGAAGCCGTGGCGATTGCCGCCGGTCACCGTCCCTGTGCCGAATGTCGCCGTGCCGATTACGCCCGCTATGTTGATGCATGGACAGCCGCCACAGGTATCCGCCCCAAGGCTCCAGAGATCGATTCCGTCCTGCACCCTGCGCGCGTCCGCTGCGATCGCATCCAAGTGACATTCGACGCCCCTGCCCACGACCTACCGCGCGGCACAATGATAAAGGTTACTGGTCAGACCTATCTGCTTGGGGCGACCACCATGCAGCCCTATCAGACGACAGGCTATGGCCACACCATCCCACGCCCCAATGGGCAGGTGACTGTGCTGACCCCAGCCCCCAGCGTTGCAGCGCTGCGTCATGGCTACGCCCCAAACCTACATCCTTCGGCCGCATAGACGGCATTCCTTGACCTTTTACCGTCCTGCGGCTAAGGCCTTTGTCAGTCGAACGACCTGACAATTCGGTCAGGCGAGCCGCGCGATATGAGCGGCTTCACAGCCGCTACATATTGAAAGGGCTAACTTGACCAAATTCTCTGATCTTAACCTTGATGCCAAGGTTCTCAAAGCTGTCGCAGAGACAGGCTATGACACCCCCACCCCGATCCAAGCAGGCGCGATTGTTCCCGCATTGGAAGGTCGTGACGTTCTGGGGATCGCCCAGACAGGCACCGGCAAAACCGCCGCGTTTACCCTGCCGATGATCACCCTTTTGGGCCGTGGCCGCGCCCGCGCACGGATGCCGCGCAGCCTTGTGCTTGCACCGACCCGCGAACTGGCCGCACAGGTTGCCGAAAACTTCGACGCCTACGCAAAATACACCAAGCTTTCTAAGGCCCTACTGATCGGCGGCACGTCGTTTAAGGACCAAGATAAACTGATCGACAAAGGCGTCGACGTGTTGATCGCAACACCGGGTCGCCTGCTCGACCATTTGGAACGGGGCAAACTGATCCTGACTGACGTAAAGGTCATGGTTGTCGACGAAGCCGACCGCATGTTGGACATGGGGTTCATCCCTGACATCGAAGAAATTTTCAAACGCACACCGTTTACGCGTCAAACATTGTTCTTCTCTGCGACGATGGCCGCGGAAATCGAGCGGATCACGAACACGTTCCTGTCCAATCCCGCCAAGATCGAAGTCGCCCGTGCAGCAACGACCAACGACAACATCAAACAAGGCGTGTTGATGTTCCGTGGCTCTTCCAAGCCAAAAGAGCCCGCCGAAAAGCGCGCGGTTCTGCGGGCGTTGATCGACGCCGAAGGTGACACCTGCACCAACGCGATCATCTTTTGCAACCGCAAATCGGATGTGGATATCGTCGCCAAGTCATTGAATAAAAACGGCTATAATGCCGCACCAATTCACGGTGACCTTGATCAATCGCACCGCACGCGCACATTGGAAGAATTCCGCGACAATAAATTGCGCTTCCTTGTGGCATCTGATGTAGCGGCCCGTGGTCTGGATATTCCTGCCGTGACCCACGTGTTCAACTTCGATGTGCCAAGCCACGCCGAAGACTACGTGCACCGTATTGGCCGCACCGGCCGCGCGGGCCGCAAAGGCACCGCGATCATGATCTGTGCGACACGCGACGAAAAGAACTTTGAAGACGTTGAACGCCTCGTGCAGGCTGAAATCCCGCGCCTCGAAAATCCGCTGGATAAAAAACGCGCACCAAAGGCGGACGCCCCTGCTGGCGACACACCCAAGGAAGAAAAGCGCACACGGACCCGCACCCGCAAACCACGCGAGGAAAAGGTCGCGGCACCTGCCGCTGAGGTCGTAGCTGAGGTCCAGCCGCAGCCAGAAGAAAAGCCCAAGCGGGACGCAAAAAAGCGTGATGATCACAAACGTGACGACACCAAGCGCGATGACCGCAAACGTGATGAAAAGCCGAAAAACGAACGCGGCAACAACCGTGGGCGCAATGATCGCGGCGGCCGAAATGACAATAAAATTGTTGGTCTTGGTGACGACACCCCCGCCTTTATCGCCAAAAGCTTTATCGAGCGCGCAAAGGGCTAACCCCTTACATCAGAATAGAAAAAGGCCCGCCCTGATCATCAGGACGGGCCTTTTTTGTTGCCAACATCTGTGCAGGCCGAAACAACGTAGGGTGGGTTTTAACCCACCCCACCTGAACTTAGCTAAGGCGCGACACGATCACAGTGACCTCTGGCTTTTTGCCAATCTCGCCCTGTGCAGACCGACGCGCGACGTTTTTTAGCTCTTTCTCAAGCTTCACATCGTCAGCCAATGTCTTGTCGTTGGCGCGGCCCAAATATTGCGCCAAATCTGCTTCGACGACTTCGACCAATGACGCGTCGGACTGACCTTTTTCAGCCAAACCAGACAGCTCAACCCACGGATCACCCAGCGGCTCGTCGTTTTCATCCAAGATCAGCGTCACGATCATCTGACCGTTCAGCGCCATACGGATACGGTCACGCACGATGCCGTCGAACTGGCCGACCTTCACAGAGCCATCCAGATACGTGCGGCCCGTTTCAACGTGCTCACACACAGTCGGCGCATTGCCAGACAGATCAATCATCATGCCGTTCACAGCCACAATGCCAGTCAGCCCGCGTTCAGCACCCAGCTTCACATGCTCACGCAGGTGACGGTGTTCGCCGTGCATCGGGATCAGAACTTGCGGCTTCACGATCTCATGCAATGTCGCCAGATCAGGACGGTTTGCGTGACCGGACACGTGGTATTTGCCACCCGCATCGTCGATCACATCAACGCCCAATTCGGACAATTGGTTCATGATGCGGATCACGCCGCGCTCATTGCCTGGAATAGTTTTGGATGAGAACAAGAACGTGTCCCCTTCCTTCAATGTCAGACCTAGATATTTGCCCTGTGACAGCTGCGCGGATGCCGCGCGGCGTTCGCCTTGGGACCCTGTAACCAGCAACATCAGGTTTTCGCGTGGCATGTTCAGCGCGTCTTCGGGCGACACACATGGCGGAAAGCCTGTCAGCAAGCCGGTTTCTGTTGCAGCTTCGACCATGCGACGCATGGACCGGCCCAACAGAACCACAGAGCGGTCAGCTTTTTGCGCAGCCAAGGCCAGTGTTTTCAAACGCGCAATGTTGGATGCGAATGTGGTTGCAACAACGCAGCCTGTCGCCTCTTTCATCATATCTGCAATGGCATCGCCAATTGTGGATTCCGACCGGCCCGGGGCCGTGGAAAACACATTGGTGGAATCACAAACCAGTACCTTCACGCCGTCCTTGGAAATCTCTTCCCACAGCGCATGATTGAACGGGTCGCCCACAACGGGGTTTTCGTCGATCTTAAAATCGCCAGAGTGCAGCACACGCCCGTCTGGCGTGTCGATCAAAAGGCCCGCGCTTTCAGGGATCGAATGCGAAATCGGGACATAGGAAATCTTGAACGGACCGCAATCGATGACCTGCGGATAAACATCCACAACGCGGATCACGCTTTCAGGGTGGCCATGTTCGGCCATTTTGCGCGCTGCGATATTGGCCGTGAAAGGGCGCGCATAAACGGGTGCGCCCAAATCTTCCCAATAATGCCCGATACCACCAACGTGATCTTCGTGCGCGTGGGTGATAAAGATGCCTTCGATATCGGCTTTACGCTCTTTGAGCCATGTGATGTCGGGCAGGATGATATCCACCCCCGGCGTTGTGTCCATGTCTGGGAACGCGATGCCCAGATCGACAACGATCAGTTTTTCTTTGCCCGGCTGGCCGTAACCATAGACATAAGCGTTCATGCCGATCTCTCCGGCCCCACCTAGGGGCAGATAAATCAGGCGGTCAGCTGCTTTTTTGCGGCTCATGTAGTTTCCTTGTTATATCGGTGGATGACGGTCAAACCGTGCATCGTCAAATCATCTTCGAAGACGTCGAATAACGCTTCGGTCTGGCCAAACAGGGGCGCAAGCCCGCCGGTCGAGATCACGCGCATCGCCACGCCCCGTTCCGCCTTAATCCGAGCGCATATCTCACGGACCAGCCCCACGTAACCCCAAAAGACGCCTGATTGCATACAGGCGACCGTATTGGTCCCTACGACAGACTGAGGTTTGGAAATATCGACGTGAGGAAGCGCCGCAGCGGCATTGTGCAAGGCTTCCAGCGATAGGTTCACGCCTGGTGCGATCACGCCACCCACATAGGCACCATCACTGTCTACGACGTCGAATGTCGTCGCTGTGCCGAAATCGACAACAATAAGGTTCCCACCATGGCGGTCGAATGCCCCTGCCGTATTCACCAAACGGTCGGGACCGACGGCTGTGCCTTCATCCACACGCGGGGGCACGGGCAAGGCACAGTCCGCTTTGCCGACAACCAACGGGCGACATTTGAAATAACGATCAGCCAGAACACGCAGGTTAAACACCACGCGCGGCACTGTGGACGACACGATCACCTCGTCAATTTTCACATCAAGCTTCGCAACACCCATCAAGGTGTTCAGCCAAACGTAATATTGATCCGCCGTGCGCTGCCATTCGGTAGAGGTGCGCCACGTTGCAATGAACTCAGACCCGTCCCAGATAGAAAACACGGTATTGGTGTTGCCGCAGTCGATAGCCAGTAACATGGAATCTCTCCTTAGAAATATACGTCAGCAGCGGGGATATAGTGAGGGCCCGCGCCTGTGATCAACACGAGGTTGCCGTGATCATCAATGGTGTCAAATGTGCCGGTGATTTCGGCATTGGTCGTGCGTGCGGTGATGACCTCGCCCAAACGTGCCGCATGTCTCAGCCAATCGGCCCGAATGCGGCTGAACCCATGGACGGCCAAGATCGTTTCTTGATCCGCATAGGCATTAGCAAGCGAGGTCAGAAAGGTTTCGGCGTCCACGTCCCAGCCGCCTGCGGCCTTCAGACTAGTGGGCGCGAACGCGGCGTCTTGCACACCGTCCGGCACCACTGCGAGGTTAACGCCGATGCCAATGGACAAATAGTCGATGTCGGCCCCGTTTGATGCGGCTTCCAGCAGGATTCCCGCGACCTTACCGCCATTAAGCAGCACATCATTGGGCCATTTAAGCGATAGCTTGTCCGCGGGCACATAAACCGCCAGCGCGTTATAAAGCGCATTTGCTGCAAGGAATGACCGCTGCGCAGCCTCTGCTGCTGTGGCCTTGGGTTTGAACACAAGCGTCGCGTTCAGGTTCCCCGTGGGCGTGACCCACGCCCTGCCCCTGCGCCCACGCGCGGCGGTTTGGGTATGGGCCATGATCCATGTTGGGGATGTGCAAGAGGCCGCAACGCGTGCGGCCTCTGTCATTGTGCTGTCCACGCTATCGTGGATAATCCGGTCGACCCCTTCGGGCCATTGGGACATGTTAGTTAACAAGTGTGCTTGCCGCCGTCTGTGCGATCGTCTCGATGCCGAACAGGTTGATACCTGGCACCCACGCCAAACCGACGATCAATGCCGTCACGATCGCCGCGATCCACAAAACCGGTGTCATCTTGCCGTCCAGCCCTTCGTTTTCTTCGCCGAAGTAGACGAAATAAACGATGCGGATGTAATAGAATGCGCCGATCACGGATGCGATCACACCAGCCACGGCCAACCAGCCAAGACCCGCGTCATAGGCTGCGCGCAGGACGTAGAATTTGCCGAAGAAGCCCAAGAGCGGCGGCACGCCAGCGAGGCTGAACATCATAACCAAGACCACCAGCGCCAAAAGCGGCTGTTTCTTAGAATACATTTTCAGCGCGTGGATGTCCGTCACAGGGCGACCATCGCGTTCCATGCCAAGGATGAATGCAAATGTGCCGATGTTCATGGTCACATAGATTGCCATGTAGATCAGCATCGCTTGCACACCGAACGCTGTGCCAGCGGCCAACCCCATCAGGGCGAAACCCATGTGTGCGATGGATGAATAAGCCATCAGACGTTTGATGTCGCGCTGGCCGATGGCTGCGATTGCGCCAAAGAACATGGACAGCACGGACAAGAACGCAACGATCTGCTGCCATTCGCCGACGATCCCGCCGAAGGCGTCATGCACAACACGTGCGAACAATGCCATCGCTGCGACCTTTGGGGCCGTTGCAAAGAAGGCAGTGACCGGTGTTGGCGAGCCTTCGTAAACGTCTGGAGTCCACATGTGGAATGGTGCTGCAGATACTTTGAACGCGAAACCCGCGAGCAGGAACACGAGGCCGATCAGCAAGCCGATGGAATAGCCATCCGCCGTCGCGGCATAGATGCCAGAGAACAAAGTTGTGCCGGTGAAACCGTAAACCAAGGATGCACCATACAGCAGCAAACCAGATGACAGTGCGCCCAGCACGAAATACTTCAAGCCAGCTTCTGTTGATTTCAGGCTATCGCGGCGCAGCGATGCAACGACATAAAGCGCCAAGGACTGCAATTCGAGGCCCATATAAAGCGCCATCAGGTCGCCAGCCGACACCATGACCATCATGCCTACAACGGACAAGGCCACCAGCAACGGGTATTCGAACCGCAGCAAATCGCGTTTTTGCATATAGTCTTGGGACATGACCAAAACAGCCGCTGCCGACACCAAGATTACGATTTTGGCAAACCGTGCAAAACCGTCATTGCTAAACATGCCGTCAAACGCAGTTGTCGTTGTCGCGGGGCTTGTCCCAATCCAGAACGCCAACACAACGAACAAGCCTGCAGTCACCCATGTGAGCAACGGGGCCATGCCGTCTTTGGTTGTGTAAACGGCCGCAAGCAGCGCGCCCATGGCATAAACAGACAGAATGATTTCTGGCAGAACGATTTGGATATCAGCTGAGATCATGGGATCTATTCCTTACTGCGTTACAGCGGCTTGCATGCCAGCTGTCGCCATGTCGTAGTTTTCAACCAGCGCCGCAACGCTTGGCCCGATAATATCAAGCACCAATGCCGGATAGACGCCCAAGAGCAATGTCATCACGACCAATGGTGCAATGATGAACCGCTCGCGCGTTGTCAGATCCGAAATCGTGCGCAGGCTTTCCTTGATCAGGTCGCCCATCACAACGCGGCGGTACAGCCACAGCGCATAAGCGGCGGACAGGATCACACCCGTTGTGGCGAACATCGCAACCCAAGTGTTCACTTGGAAGATGCCCATCAGCACGAGGAATTCCCCGATGAAGCCCGATGTGCCCGGAAGACCGACGTTAGCCATGGTGAAGAACAAGAAGATCAGCGCATAGGCCGGCATCCGGTTCACCAAACCGCCATAGGCGTCGATGTCACGTGTGTGCATCCGGTCGTAGATCACGCCAACGCAAAGAAAGAGAGCGCCAGAGATGAAGCCGTGGCTGATCATCTGGAAAATCGCACCGTCGATGCCTTGCTGGTTCACCGCGAAGATACCCATCGTCACGTAACCCATGTGGGCAACGGATGAATAGGCGATCAGCTTTTTCATGTCCTCTTGGACCAAGGCCACAAGCGACGTGTAGATAATCGCGATCACGGACAACCACAGGACAAGATCGCCCATGACTTCGGACCCGATTGGGAACATTGGCAGCGAGAACCGCAAGAAACCGTAGCCGCCCATTTTCAACAAAATCGCGGCAAGAACCACGGACCCAGCCGTTGGCGCTTGCACGTGTGCGTCTGGCAACCAAGTGTGCACAGGCCACATCGGCATTTTCACCGCGAATGACGCAAAGAACGCCAACCACATCAAAGTTTGCATGCCACCAATGATCTGCACACCGAGGATAGAGAAATTCTCGGATGCGAACTCAGTGGTCATCAGTGTTGGAATGTCCGTGGTGCCCGCATAAGAGAACATCGCGACCATCGCCACCAGCATCAGCACAGAACCGAGGAAGGTATAGAGGAAGAATTTGAACGACGCATAAATCCGGTTCGCCCCGCCCCAGATGCCGATGATCAGGAACATCGGGATCAAGCAGGCCTCGAAGAACAGATAGAACAGCACGAGGTCCAGCGCCATGAACACGCCGAGCATCAGCGTTTCCAAGAGCAGGAATGCGATCATATATTCCTTAACGCGCGTCGTGACGTTCCAGCAGGACGCGATCACGATTGGCATCAGGAATGTTGTAAGCATCACAAACAGAACCGAAATCCCGTCGACACCCATTTTGTAGTTTAGGCCAAGCAGCCATTCACGCTCTTCCACCATCTGGAAATCGGTGTTGGACGGATCGAACCCGAACAGGATGAACAATGACACAAGGAACGTGGCCACAGTGGTCGCCATGGCGACCCATTTTGCGTTGCTGCGCGCAGCCTCGTCATCGCCGCGCAGGAACAGCGCCAAAATGACAGCACCCAAAAGCGGGATAAACGTTGTGAGCGAAAGTAGGTTGCCCATTATTTGGCCCCTCCGGTCATAGTTACCCATGTGATCATGATCGTGATCCCGATCACCATGGCGAAGGCATAAGTGAAGATGTAACCGGACTGCGCACGGTTCACCCATTTGGTGAAGAACGGCACGATGCCCATGGCAAGACCGTTGATCCCGCCGTCAATCGTATTGGTGTCGCCCTGCTTCCAGAAGAAACGGCCAATCCACAGCGCTGGTTTGACGAAGATCACGTCATAGAGCTCGTCGAAATACCACTTGTTGAGCAAGAAGTTATAGAGCGGCGCCTGTTGCTTTGCCAATTTGGCAGGCAGGTCAGGACGGCGGATATACATCAGGTATGCAAGCGCCAGACCGGACAGCATCGCGATGAACGGCGACAGCTTAACCCAGACAGGCACGCCATGTGCTTCGTGCAGGACGTGGTTGTCAGGTGCTTTGAAGATCGCGCCTTTGCCTGGAACGGCAGGCCATTCCGCAGAATGGTCGTCGCCGTGGTCGTCGGTATCAGACCCAGCCGCATAGGCAGGTGCGATCAACATGAAACCAGCATCTGCATGGTCTTCTTTGGTTGCTTCAAGAACCCCAAAGAATTTGCCGACAGAGGCATCAGACCCAAAGAACGGTTTGTAGAACACCATGCCGGAAAACACTGCGCCGAAGGCCAGCACCAAAAGTGGGACCAACATGACATTGGGGCTTTCATGGGCGTGCTCATGTGTGTGCTTGTCGCCGCGTGGTTTGCCGTAGAACGTCAGGAACATCAGACGCCAGCTGTAGAAACTGGTCATGAAGGCCGCGATGACGAGCATCCAGAACGCATAGGATGCGTTCGCGGCATAAGCGGATTCGATAATCGCATCTTTTGACACAAAGCCCGCGAAACCAACAGGGAAACCGATGTAAAGCAATGGGATACCGACACCGGTAATCGCCAATGTGCCGATCATCATTGCCCAGAAAGTCTTGGGCATCTTATGACGCAAACCGCCATAGTTCCGCATATCTTGCTCGTGGTGCATGCCGTGGATCACGGATCCTGCGCCAAGGAACAGCATCGCCTTAAAAAACGCATGTGTCAGCAGGTGGAACATGGCGACGGAATAGACCCCGATGCCAGCCGCCACGAACATGTAACCCAACTGCGAACAGGTGGAATATGCGATGACGCGTTTGATGTCGTTTTGCACAAGACCAACAGTCGCGGCGAAAAACGCAGTTGTCGCACCAAGGAACACGATGAAGTTTTTCGCCTCTGGCGCAAATTCCATCAATGGGGACATGCGGCAAACGAGGAAGACACCGGCAGTAACCATGGTCGCGGCGTGGATAAGCGCGGACACTGGTGTCGGCCCTTCCATCGCGTCTGGCAGCCATGTGTGCAGCACCAATTGCGCCGATTTACCCATCGCGCCGATGAACAACAAGATGGCGATCAGGTTCGCGGCGTTCCAGTCAGCCCACAGGAAGGACAGCTCTGTTTCGGCCAAGGCTGGCACAGCAGCGAAGATGTCGTCGAACTTAATGCTGTCAGTCATCAGATAAAGCGCAAAGATACCAAGCGCAAAGCCGAAATCACCAACACGGTTGACCACGAATGCTTTGATCGCGGCGGCGTTGGCCGTTGGTTTCTTATAATAAAAGCCGATCAACAGGTATGACGCGACGCCCACCCCTTCCCAGCCAAAGAACATTTGCACAAGGTTGTCCGCAGTCACCAGCATCAACATCGCAAAGGTAAAGAACGACAGATAGGCAAAGAAGCGGGCCTTATAATGTTCGCCTTCGCCGAAGTTTTCGTCGTGGGCCATGTAGCCGAAGGAATACAAGTGAACCAGCGCGGACACTGTGGTGATGACGATCAACATTGTCGCAGTCAAACGGTCCATGCGGATCGCCCAATCGGTGGACAATGTGCCGGATTCGATCCAGCGCAAGATTTGAATGTGCTCTGTCAAGCCGTCGAATGTCAGGAAGGTGATCCATGACAAGAACGCGGCGAGGAACAACAGGCCAGTGGTGACCCACTGAGCGGCCGTTTCACCGATGAATTTCCAGCCAAAGCCCGCGATGAGCGCGCCAACCAGAGGGGCAAAAAGGATAATGGTTTCCATGGTCTTAGCCCTTCATCACGTTGACGTCTTCAACGTCAATCGTTCCACGGTTGCGGAAGAAACATACAAGAATTGCCAGACCAATCGCGGCCTCTGCGGCGGCAACGGTCAGGACGAACAACGTGAACACTTGGCCAACCAGATCCCCAAGGAAGCTGGAGAAGGCAACAAAGTTGATGTTCACTGCGAGCAGCATCAATTCGATGCTCATCAGCAAAACGATAACGTTCTTACGGTTCAGGAACAGGCCGAAAATGCCGATCACAAATAGCGCCGCTGATACGGTGAGGTAATGTTCAATACCGATCATGATTAAAGCCCCTGCCCTGGTTTGACGTCGATGTTTTTCATGGCTTTCGCCGGATCACGGTGCATCTGGGACACGACGTTCTGACGTTTGATATCCACGCGGTGGCGCAGGGTCAGCACAATCGCACCAATCATCGCAACCAGCAGGATCAGACCCGCAAGCTGGAACAACATGATGTATTTGTCATAGATGAGCAGGCCCAAGGCCGCTGTGTTTTGCGCATCGCCTTGTGGTGCTGCAACATTGGATGCGACCGCATCCGCGTAGCCCCATGTGCCGAATGCCATCGCCAGCTGCATCAAGATCACAACCCCGATCAGCAAGGCCAGCGGCATGTAACGTGCCATTTCAGCCTTGAGCTGCGCAAAATCAACATCAAGCATCATTACAACGAACAAGAACAGAACCGCGACCGCGCCCACGTAAACGATGATCAACAACATCGCGACGAATTCCGCGCCCAAAAGCACGAACAACCCTGCCGAGGACAGGAATGCAAGGATCAGCCACAACACCGAATGCACGGGGTTACGGGCGATTACGGTCATCAAACCGCCAGCAATCGTGGAGATTGCGAAGAGGTAGAATGTGAATGCGGCAACTGTCATTGGCCTGCGTCCTTTTTCATCACGTCGGTGGCGCGTTACGCCGGTATCATTGCAAAGGCCGTGGCCCCTGACCCCTTTGATAAAGGGGGTTTAGCGGTATGGCGCATCCATTTCGAGGTTGCGCGCAATTTCAGCTTCCCAGCGGTCGCCGTTTTCAAGCAGTTTGTCTTTGTCGTAAAACAGCTCTTCACGGGTCTCTGTTGAGAATTCAAAGTTCGGACCTTCGACAATCGCGTCAACTGGACAGGCTTCTTGGCAGAAACCGCAGTAGATGCATTTGGTCATGTCGATGTCATAGCGGGTTGTGCGGCGGGATCCGTCATCACGCGGTTCCGCGTCGATGGTGATCGCTTGGGCCGGACATACGGCTTCGCACAATTTACATGCGATGCAGCGTTCTTCGCCATTTGGGTAACGGCGCAATGCGTGTTCGCCACGGAAACGCGGGCTGAGCGGCCCTTTTTCATGCGGGTAGTTCACTGTCGCCTTTGGGCGGAAGAAGTATTTCATGGTCAGGCCAAAGCCTTTCCAGAAATCCATCAGCAGGAAGTATTTCGCTGCGCGGGTGTAATCCATTGGTTCGTTCATCGATTAAGCTCCCATCGCCCAGCGAGCCCAAAAGCCGCCGAACACTTCGAATTTTGCAAGGAAAGACACCAGCACGACCCAGAACAGGGACAGCGGCAAGAAGACTTTCCAACCGATCCGCATCAATTGGTCGTAGCGGTAGCGCGGCGTGATCGCCTTCACCATCGCGAACATAAAGAAGCAGGCCGCCATTTTCAGCACCATCCAGAACACGCCGTCTGGCAGGAATGAAACAGGTGACAACCAACCGCCAAAGAACAGCAGCGAGATCAATGCGCACATCAGCACCACGGCCATCAATTCGCCGATCATGAACAACAGGAACGGTGTGGATGAATATTCAACCTGATAGCCCGCAACCAGTTCTGATTCCGCTTCTGGAAGGTCGAACGGTGGACGGTTTGTTTCGGCCAATGCACTGATAAAGAACAGGAAAAGCATTGGGAAGTGTGCAACCCAGAACCAGCTAAAGATGCCGCCCTCTTGGGCACCAACGATATCGCCAAAGTTCATGGACCCAGCAGAAATGATCACACCGATGATGATCAGACCGATGGAAACTTCGTATGAAATCATCTGCGCAGCAGACCGGAGCGAGCCGAGGAACGGGTATTTAGAGTTGGACGCCCAACCGCCCATGATCACGCCGTAAACTTCCAAAGATGAAATCGCAAAGACGTAGAGGATCGCGACGTTGATGTCGGAAATCACCCAGCCATCGTTGAACGGGATCACGGCCCATGTGATGACGGCCAGAACAAAGGCGATCATTGGGGCAAGGAAGAACACGAATTTATCAGCGCCCGCAGGCACGATGATTTCTTTGACGATGTATTTCAGGAAATCCGCGAATGATTGCAGCAGGCCAAATGGACCAACGACGTTCGGCCCCTTGCGCATCTGCACTGCGGCCCAAACCTTGCGGTCAGCATACATCAAAAACGCAAGTGCCACGAGCAGCGGGATCAGGACCAAAAGGCACTGCCCCAAGATCACAAGCACGATGCCCAGATTGGTGTTGGTGAAAAATTCGACCATAGTTCTGTTTCCTTACACCGTTGGAATGCCAGCCGTGCCGCAATCGGCGACGGCCACTTCGGCGTCAATTGTCTTGAGCCCACGCGGAAGCGCAGGAGAGATCGTATAAACGGAATCAGCGGACCAAAGCCCGCCGTCTTCATTCGCTTGCGTGCGCACGTGACGCAAGAACCCGTAACCACGGATCAGCGTATATTGTGCCGCCGCGCATTCGGCGTATTTCGTCACATCGTCAACCGATTGCGCGCCCGTCATGGACACGCGGAAATTGACCAAATCACCATCCAGCAGACGCGTTTCAATCCCAGCATAGCTGGGGTTGAACGGGCCTTGTGCGACGTCTGGCTCTGACATTGTGCAGGCCGTCAGCGCAAGCGCGGATATGATCGCGGTCCGGATCACTTATTCGGCTGCCAATGCGGCTGTTGCCCGCTCTTTGGCGTTGGCCTGAAGCTCGCCCATCAACTGGCTGGCCCGTGCAATCGGGTTGGTCAGGTAATAATCGCCAACAGCATAACGGAAGTCCGCCTTGCCCATCTTCTTGGCCTTCACAGGTGTCCACGCGTTTTCGGCAACCACATCAACATCACCCAGATGTGGGTGCGCTGCGATCATCGCGCTGCGCAATGCGCCAAGGCTGTCGAATGGCAGTGTTGCACCAAGTTCGGCGGACAATGCGCGCAGGATGGCCCAGTTTTCTTTGGCTTCACCCGGTACGAATGATGCACGCAGCGCCAGTTGTGGGCGCCCTTCGGTGTTTACAAACAATCCGTTTTCTTCGGTATAGGCCGCAGCCGGCAGGATGATATCCGCGCGGTGCGCACCACGGTCGCCGTGCGACCCTTGGTAAATCACGAATGGACCCGCATCGATATCCAGCTCGTCCGCGCCCATGTTGTAGATCACGTCAGCGTCAGCAACCGCAGCCTTCATACCGCCGTCAGTTGTCGCATCCACGTCCATCGCGCCAACGCGGCCAGCGGCCGTATGCAGCACCATGAATTTCGCGTCACCCGCGGCTGTCATGACGGAACCCAGTACAGCCTCGCCGTCTGCTTCGGTCAAGGCACCCGTGCCGACAATCACCAATGCGGTGTCGTCAAGCTTGCCAATGGATGCAATCGCGTCGCGGCCGGCGCCAAGTTCTGTGACAGGGTATGTCAGATCAACTGGTGTACCGATGCGAGAGATATTCGCGCCGCGTGACCATGCCGCCCGCAGACGTGCGTTCAACACAGGCGATTCCATTTTCGGATTCGCGCCGATCAGAATGATTGTCTGTGCCGCGTCGATATCTTCGATCGCTGCGTTGCCTACGTAACCAGACCGGTTACCCGCTGGCAGTGCTGCGTTATCGGTGCGGCATTCGACGTTACCGCCCTGCCCTTCGATCAATGCCTTCAATGCGAATGCAGCTTCGGTCGGGGCGAGATCGCCCACGAGGCCCGCAACCTTCTTGCCCTTCATCGCGGCGGCGGCGGCAGTCAGTGCCTCGCCCCAGCCAGCCTTACGCAGCTTGCCGTTTTCGCGGATGTAAGGTGTGTCGAGACGCTGGCGGCGCAGGCCGTCCCAAACGAAACGTGTTTTGTCGGAAATCCATTCTTCGTTCACGCCGTCATGGTTGCGCGGCAAGAACCGCATGACTTCGCGGCCTTTGGTGTCCACTCGGATGTTGGCCC
>CAXIAL010000007.1:0-90232 GCA_964022435.1 uncultured Roseobacteraceae bacterium
AACCTGCCCCTTAGGAGGGGGCTGCTCTATCCAGTTGAGCCACGGGGCCGACACCCGTTGAATGCCCTTGATTTGCGAAGCGGTCAACGGGATGCGAACTTCTTGGACAATTGCCGCTGGGCAAGCTAGGTTTTCGTTAACACAATACAGGACGACCCATCGTGACAACGCCCAGAAAACGCACACTGACCCTTCGCGATGTTTCGGAGGCGTCTGGTGTCAGCGAAATGACCGTCAGCCGCGTGCTTCGCAACAAAGGTGACGTATCCGAAAACACCCGCCAAAAAGTGCGCGATGCAGCAAAGCGTCTTGGCTATGTCCCCAATAAAATCGCTGGGGCGTTGGCGTCTCAACGTGTGAATCTGGTTGCAGTGATCATCCCGTCGCTTGGGAACATGGTATTTCCAGAAGTTTTGTCAGGAATTTCTGAAACACTGGAAGACACTGGTTTGCAGCCTGTGGTTGGCGTGACTGACTATCTGCCCGAAAAGGAAGAGAAGGTCCTGTTCGAGATGCTGTCGTGGCGACCGTCTGGTGTGATCATCGCGGGTCTGGAACATTCAGATGCATCGCGGGCGATGTTGCGGCAGGCAGATATTCCGGTCGTGGAAATCATGGATGTTGATGGCGATCCGATTGATTGTGTCGTTGGTATTTCGCATCGTCGCGCTGGCCGGAAAATGGCGGAGGCCATCGTCGCGGCGGGCTACAAGCGCATTGGCTTCATGGGCACGAAAATGCCATTGGACCACCGTGCCCGCAAACGGTTCGAAGGACTGACCCAAACGCTGGCAAAGGCGGGCGTCGAGATTGCAGACCAAGAGTTTTACTCGGGCGGATCGGCCCTGGCCAAGGGGCGCGAGATGACCGAAAGCATGTTGAAGCGCACTCCTGATTTGGATTTTCTGTATTACTCCAACGACATGATTGGCGCTGGCGGGTTATTGTATCTTTTGGAAGCGGGCAAGGATGTTCCAAATTCTGTCGGGCTTGCGGGCTTTAACGGGGTTGAACTGCTGGAAGGATTACCGCGGCAGCTGTGCACGATGGATGCGTGCCGTCACGAAATCGGCGTTAAGGCTGCGAAAATTGTGGCCGACCGCAACAAAGATGTCGACGACGGTGCTGGCCAGATTATCGAGCTTAGCCCAACACTGAACTTTGGGGATACGCTGCGGTCTTAAGTGATGTGCGGTGTTGATTGATCCAATTTTTGAGATCATCCAAGGGCATGGGGCGACCGTGCAGATACCCCTGTGCATACTGACAGCCCAAGTGATTGATCATTTCTTGTTCAGCTTGGGTTTCGACGCCTTCTGCCAAAACTCTGACACCCAGCCGATTTGCCAATTCAACGATGGCACCGGTAATGACCTGAAGCTCTGTGTCCTTGGAAATGTTTTGCACCAAGCTTCGGTCAATTTTGATCCGCGACACGGCAAACTTTCGCAGGGTCGCAATCGCAGAATGCCCGGTGCCAAAGTCATCAAGCTCTATCGCGAAACCTGCCTGTATCAGCCGGTGGACGTTATCAATTATTACCGTAGACTCGTCTTCAATCAGGGTAGATTCAAGCAATTCCACCCGTAGATTATCTGGTGAAATTCCGTAGGCCCCCACATTCTGGAGGATTTTATCTGTGATGTCAGGATCCAGAATTTGGGCCATCGACATGTTCACGCTGACACGGGGTTGTAGAAGCCCCCAGCTGATCATTTGGGTCACTGCAAAACAGGCGCGGTCCAACACGACGGCATCAAGCTGATCCATCAGGCCAGCACGTTCCGCCGCGAGCAAAAATTCGAAAGCGGGGACCAAGCCGCGGTCAGGATGATGCCAACGAATCAATGCCTCGAAACCAATGATTTCGCCCGTCATCGCGTTAATTTGCGGCTGGTAATGCGGTTCAAACTGATGCGCGGTGATACCGGCCTTGATTTGTTGGGTCATCAGAATGTGATGCAAGGTTGCTTCACGCATTTTGGATTCGAAAATACGACAAAGCCCGCGACCATCTTGTTTCGCCGCATTGAGCGCAATATCCGCATTGGTCAACGCAGTTTCGATGGAACCGCCCGCGGCTGGATCAAAATATGCCAGCCCGACGCTGGCGCCAAAACTACAGATGCGGTCTTCGAATTGGATTGGTTTGCTCATCGCAAAACAAGGTCTTGGGCTAGGCGCAGGGCGTCATCATCCGTTGGACCCAGCGTCATTAAGGCAATAAATTCGTCCCCGCCCGCGCGTGCGACCATGCTGTCATCAGACACATGCTCTCGTAAAATGTCCGCGCAATGTTGCAGGACAAAATCGCCGGCGGCGTGACCTTGCGCGTCGTTCACCGATTTGAATTTATCCAAATCAAAATGCAAAATCGCGATGCGTTCGTTTGGGGCCAGACTTGCTTGTAGAACGTCTAATGTATCCATTAGGCCCCGCCTGTTCATCAGCCCCGTAAGAGAATCGCAGAATGCGGCTTGTTCCAACATGCGCTGGTTGCGCTTGAGTTCGGTGATGTCCATGCGCAGTCCAACGCGTCCACCATCTCGTGTCGAACGCTCAACAATGCGTAGCCATTTCCCCGACGACAAACGTTGTTCGACGGTTGAATTGAGCCTGCGATGCGCGCTTAATCTGGCGTGCAGCCAATCCGCTTCGCGCCCTATGGCATCGACGTATTGTCCCTGTTCCAGTCCGTATTCCAAAATTTCTTTGAAAGACGCGCCTTTGACCATGGCGGGTGCGGATTCGGGATAGATTTCGCGGTAGCGATCGTTGCAAATCACAAGCCGGTCCTGATCATCATAAAGCACAAAACCGTCAGGCAAGGCTTCCAAGGACGTGGCTAAAATGGATTCTGCGCGTGTTGCCGCGGTGCGGGCAGCATCAAACCCGCTCATATTTTGGATTGTCGCGACAAAGGTCGGGCGCGTCCCAGACAGATAATGAAGATGGATTCGGCTAGACCGCCATGTCCCAGCCGCATCGCGGTATTCGGCACGAAACACGGCCTGACGGGATAGGCGGCGGCGCACCGCCACCAACAGACGGTACAAACGGGTCGCACCATCTTTTGGCAGCAGGTCGTAAACCTTCATTTTGATCAATTGCCGCAACGACCTGCCAGTAGACTTTTGCACACGGCTGTTGGCAGCGACGATCACGCCCGATTTGGCATCCCACGCCAGCACATCGAGCAAGGGCGATTGGAAAACCGGCAATGCGATTTGCCGATCTTCAATATCAACCATCATCCGAAAATTTGCAGCCTCGGCCGGATCGGTTTCCATGATTCTCCTGCCAAAATTGACTCAATTGACGTTAGAATTCGTCGAAAAAAGTTAAGGCTGGCTTAAGATCAACCCGACATGGGCCTTACCGATCCGCGTATTTGCGCGCGCGTGCGATGTGTTTCGCAAGACTTTGAACATCGCGATGGCTGGCGCGGAATCTGCGATTGATCAGCACAAAGTCAGCACCGAGATCCTTGGCAAATTGGGCAACAAATTCGGCGTTTACAAAAGGATGGTCATAGTGGTGCAAGATGGTGGTTGGCACACGTTGCACATCGGTGCGCCCGACCTGCGCCCAGTCAATCGCGAGATAGGTGCAGTCAGCGGCGGATCCGATTCCTTTGGCGCTCAGAATGTCGTTCAAATTCGGCTTTAGGTATTCTTCGAAATAGGAACCGATGTCGTCTTCTGTCGTGTCGGCAGCATCTGCATTGGACAGGGCCAGCATTTGCTTAGCGTCGCGCACGCGTGCAGCCTGTGCGATGACAAATTTGGTCAAGACCCGAAGCGTTTTTGACGTGTAATAGCTCGCCAATGCGCCGACGCGATACATGCCTGATTTGAATTGCAACGCATCGCGATGGGCCAGCACTGACGGATAGATGTTAAGCCCAAATAATTGGACCACGCGCGTTGGTTCTTGCAAGGACAACGTATAGGCCAAGGCCATGCCAGTCCCGATGCCAAGCGCGACAAATGTGGACGCGTTTTCTGCATCCAAAACCGCAAGGTAATCTGCGCAATGAGACGCGACCGAGTCGGGGCCTTCGCATTTCACGGCGTCCGACGCGCCATATCCTGCGCGTGTCAAAACAATGGCCTTTAGGCCAACTGCGGCGAGGGCTTCTGCAGTGCCGCCAGGCAAATAACTACCGCCAGAAAAATCCGTGCAGATGACCACTGGGAACCCAGCATCGGGGCCATAAACACGGTAGAACAGCCGCCGCCCGCCGCCGCGTTTGATTTCGCGCAAGCCAAGCGATGCGAGTTCTGCGCTATCGTCGGCGCCGGTGCTGGTCTGGATGTTGTCGATAACCCGTTGGATGTCTTGTTGCCGGTTCACCGACAGCTTCTGCGACACGGATTTGATATGAGAGCGCACCGTTTCCTTAGATTTGCCCAAGGCGATTGAAATGCTTTGCACCGTGCCGCCAACAACCAGCTTGCGGAGCACGGCCATTTCTTTGTCAGAAATGCCAAAGCTATCTCCAAGGATCGTTTCAACCGACAGGCTTAGCTCTGTTTCGGTGTTCACAACCTGAAAGCCGGATTCCGTTTTGGAAATCAAGAACACTTGCGTAGGCCTGTCGGGTTCGGCGGCGCGGATGAGGGTTTCTGCGCCCACCGAAGCAATCATCATCCAAGACGACATGCGCGTCAGGTCTTCGGCAAAGACCGTGCCTTGGAACGCCTCCCATTCGGGGCGCTGGGAGGTATCGCGGGGCTGGCCCGTGAGGCCCAAATCGAACCGCGATTTTTCCGCGGCTTTCTGCGCAGGGGCGATGCGCGTGACATGCAAATCCGTCAGTGTTTCCCAAAGCGGATCTGACACGGCTTCGATGCTCATCAATCCTTGCGGGGTCGCCTCAAAGCTTAGCCACGCCTCCATCTCAGAGACAAACTCTGGGAAGCGATCGGGCTTAACCGCGCATTAATACAGCGACAGGAGTGCTGCATTTTCCTCATTGTCCGAGCGATATAACATTTAGTCCCCATGCGCGCTCCGTTCCCCAACGGATTTAGACACGCTTGGATAATGTCGCGATGTTCACGTGATCAAGCAAGCTTTTTCAGCGATTTTGCTGACTTAGAGGAGATTTCTGAGGCTAGCGTGCCGCTTGGACCCACGCGATCAGCGTTTTACGTGCTTGTGGATCCATTTGCACGGCGTTGGGCGGCGGCATCGCGCGACTTACCCCAGCGTGCAGGTAAATCTGTTCGGCATGGCGGGCGACGTCACTTGGGGTTTCCAAAAATACACCTTTGGGGGCCCATTGCATGTTGCCATAAACAGGTTCACGCGCATGGCACATTGAACAATTCCCAACCACAGCGGCATAGGCCGCGTCAAACCCGTCTGCGTTGGCGTAGTGTTGTTCATAGGGTGTCAGGTGGCGCGCCATGGCCTCTTCGTAGCTTTCCGCGCTGTTGACCGTTGATAGCCACGCGATGATCAACATCAACACCACCGTCACGCCCCATGTCCAATGCGGACCTGTGCCCGTGGCGTGCATCGTGTTGAAATAGTGCCGGATGGTGACGCCGGTTAGGAAGATCAACGAAGCAATCAACCATGCGTAGTCAGTTCCAAAGGCCAGCGGGTAATGGTTCGACAGCATCAGGAACACGACAGGCAGCGTCAGATAGTTGTTATGCGTCGACCGCAGTTTCGCGATCTTTCCATATTTGGCATCAGGCGTGCGCCCCGCCTTGAGGTCGGCCACAACGATACGCTGATTTGGCATGATCTGGAAAAACACGTTGCCCGTCATAATCGTCGCGGTGAACGCGCCAAGGTGCAGCAGCGCGGCGCGCCCTGTGAAAATCTGGTCATACCCCCAAGCCATCACAACCAGCATCACAAAGAGGAGCAACATCAAGACCGTCGGTTGATTGCCCAGTTTGGATTTGCACAAGAAGTCATAGATCAGCCAGCCGATTGTCAGCGACCCGCCTGAAATCAGAATCCCTTGAAAAAGGGTCAAATCCGCCTTTGTAGGGTCTAAAAGGAACAGCTCGCCACCGACCCAATAGACAACCATCAGCAGGGCCGCGCCGGACACCCAAGTGATATAGCTTTGCCATTTGTGCCAGATCAGATGTTCGGGCATCGCATCAGGGGCGACCATGTATTTCTGGATATGGTAGAACCCGCCGCCGTGAACCTGCCATTCTTCGCCAGTCGCACCAGCGGGCATGTTGGGCGCCTTCTTCAGGCCCAGATCAAGTGCGATGAAAAAGAACGACGCGCCGATCCAAGCCATAGCTGTAATAACGTGCAACCAGCGCACCGCGAATGCGATCCAGTCCCATAGAATTGCCAGATCATACATGGCGGCCTCTCCTTTTCATGCATCTGCGAACAGTATTAGGCGACGCGTGATTATCCTGCTATAACGTGAAAACACCAAACAGCATCAAAAATTGCAGAACAATGTCTTATCTCGATAATATCCGCACTTTCGTCCGTGTCTATGAGCTCGGGTCTATGTCCGCCGCAGGGCGCGATTTGCGTGTGTCGCCGGCGGTTACCTCGTCGCGGATATCGCAATTGGAAATGCATCTGAGCGTGCGCCTGTTCCAACGCACAACCCGCAGCCTGACGCCCACTGAACAAGGTAAGGCATTTTACAGCGGGGCTTGCCAAATTTTGGAATCGGTCGAAAACGCCGAGGCCCAAGTCGTCAACATCACCGAGAACCCAAAGGGAGCACTTTATGTTTCTGCACCACTTGGGGTCGGCAGACGTTTGATCGCGCCAGAGGTGCCAAGTTTCCTAGAGAAATATCCAGAGGTGAACATCCGTTTGCGTTCGACCGACCGCAAGGTGGACCTAACGACCGAAGGATTGGATCTGGCGTTCTTTTTGGGTCAGCCAGAGGATAGCAACCTGAGTATGCGCAAGATTGCCGATGTGCCGCGCGTGTTATGTGCGTCCCCTGATTATGTCGCGGCCCATGGCAATCCAACTGACGGCGATACGATTTTGCGTGAAGGACATGAATGCCTGAACCTGCGCTACCCCGGCGCCACCGAATTCCAATGGCGGTTAATGACGCCAACAGGGCCTAAAAAGTTCCGCGTCACGGGCCGGTTCGAATCCGATGACGGTGATGTGCTGACCAATTGGGCGCTATCGGGCAACGGGATTGCAATGAAACCCGTGTTCGAGGTCGTCGATCACATCCGCGAAGGCCGACTGGTGCCAGTGGCGATAGACACCCCGCCAGAACCTATTCAAATGGCGTGTTTGTTCACACACCGCCGCCGCCAAGACCCCAAGACGCGGTTATTCATGGACCACATCATCGACCGGATCAGCGCGACGGTGCGCGAGGCTCAGCTCCCGCGATAGGTGCTATAGCCGAACGGCGATAAAAGCAGCGGCACGTGATAATGTGACGGTTCTGACATGCCGAACCGTATCGGGATTTGATCCAAAAACCGCGGTTCTTCGGGCGGAGTCCCATTGGCATCCAGATAAGCGCCCGCATGAAACACCAGCTCGTATGTGCCCAGCGCAAATTCTTCGGCTGGCAAAATCTGCGTATCAGTGCGCCCGTCGTCATTGGTGACAAGCGTTTTCAAATGGCTACGCGCGTCGCCGTCGATCCGGTAAAGTTCAATCTGCATCGCTTGCGCCGGACAGCCCCGCGCCGTGTCCAATACATGTGTGGTCAAATAGCCCGTCATGGAATTTCCTTTCATTTTTTGCATGTATATGCGGATTTGGCAGGCACCGCTTCAAAAGGCTCCTTCGCATTTTATTTGAAAACTGATTAGGGTGTTTTGAACTATCTCTGCGCCAAACTTCAAAGGATGCTGCCCGTGACCCGTTACCCCCGTGATATGACCGGATATGGCCCGAACCCACCTGCTGCCAATTGGCCCAATGGCGCCAAAATCGCTGTGCAGATCGTGCTGAACTACGAAGAGGGCGGCGAGAATAACATCCTGCACGGAGATGCCGCGTCAGAGGCGTTTTTGTCCGAAATCACAGGCGCGCAGCCGTGGCCTGGCATGCGGCATTTCAACATGGAATCGATCTATGAATATGGATCGCGGGCAGGGTTCTGGCGGGTACACCGCGCCTTGGCCGATATGCCAGTGACAGTTTATGGGGTGGCCACAGCGCTTGCGCGTGCGCCCGAACAAGTAGCTGCGATGAAATCCGCTGGCTGGGAAATCGCCAGCCACGGATTGAAGTGGGTCGAACACAAAGACATGCCCGAAGACGAGGAACGCGCGCAAATCGCAGAGGCAATTCGCCTGCATACCGAAGTTGTGGGAGAGCCGCCGCGAGGTTGGTATACGGGCCGTTGTTCCAACAACACTGTACGCTTGGCAGCTGAAACAGGGCAGTTCGCCTATGTCGCCGACAGCTATGCCGATGACCTGCCTTATTGGTCTCGTTTTCGTAAAGCAGATCAATTGATTGTTCCGTACACAATGGATTGCAACGACATGCGTTTCGGCATTCAGGCGGGGTTCACAACGGGCGCCCAGTTCGAAAGCTATCTGATCGACAGCTTTGATGAACTCTACGCCGAAGGTGTCGCCGGTGCGCCCAAGATGATGTCGATCGGGCTGCACTGCCGGATCATCGGGCGACCAGGCCGGATGGCAGGTCTGCGCCGCGCCTTGGCGCATTTCGCCGCCCACGATGGTGTCTGGTTCGCCACCCGCGAACAGATCGCCGACCATTGGGCAGCACAAAACCCAGCGAACACCACACCGCGCCCTTCTGACATGGACCGCGCAACATTCGTGGCTGAATTTGGCGGCGTATTCGAGCACAGCCCATGGATCGCCGAAGGCGCCCATGACCTTGATCTTGGCCCAACGCATGACAGCGCGGCAGGGGTCCATAACGCATTGGCCCGCGTGTTCCGCTGCGCGACAGACGAGCAGCGGCTCGGCGTCCTAAACGCCCACCCTGACCTTGCGGGAAAACTCGCCGCCGCGAACCGGTTAACTGCGGAAAGCACAGCAGAACAAGCCTCTGTTGGGCTCGACAGCCTGACCGATACTGAACGCGCGCAACTGACCGACATGAACACAGCCTACACCACCAAATTCGGCTTTCCGTTCATCATCGCCGTGCGCGACAATACCAAGGCGTCGATCATCGCAACGTTCCAGCGGCGCATCGACAACGACCGCGACACGGAATTTGCCGAAGCTTGCCGCCAAGTCGAACGCATCGCGGAACTGCGCCTGATCGAGAAATTCAGCGCATGACAGACATTGCGATTGAACCGCTTACCGCCGAGGCCTTTGCCCCATTCGGCGATGTGCTTGATACCTCTGGCGCGGCTGACAAGATCATCAACCAAGGGCTTTGCAGGCGCTACCACGACCGCGCGAACATGGACTTTGGCGACGGGCAGGCAGGCATCAGCCTGTTTCAGGCCGAACTGCGCAGTTTCCCAATCACCCTCGATCTGGTGGAACGCCACCCCGACGGCAGCCAAGCGTTCATACCGATGTCGTTGGATCCATTCGTTGTGGTGGTCGCCGCCGACGATGGGGGCCAACCCCTCAAACCGCGCGCGTTTATCACGACGGCAGGCCAAGGCATCAACTTCCACCGGAACACGTGGCATGGCGTTTTGACACCGATTCAAGGATCAGGATTGTTCGCCGTCATTGATCGGATCGGCGACGGACCAAACCTGCAAGAACATTGGTTCGACACGCCGTTTTCAATTGTTCGCTAACGGGTCAGTGGCCGTAAACCTGCATGACGGTTCACGTCTTTATACAGCAAATAGCGAAACGGCCCCGGACCGCCCGCATAACATGCCTGCGGGCAAAATGCGCGCAGCCACATGAAGTCACCGGCCTCGACCTCGACCCAGTCAGTGTTTAACCGATACGCCGCCTTGCCTTCCAACACATATAACCCGTGTTCCATCACATGGGTTTCCAAGAACGGGATCACGCCACCGGGTTGAAAGGTGACGATTGTGACATGCATATCGTGCCGCAAATCTGACGGATCGACAAAGCGGGTCGTGCCCCATTTGTTGTCCGTATCAGGCATCATGGTGGGGGCGATGTCGTTGTCATTGGCAATGATGACTTCTGGATAGGGAATGCCATCCACCGGCTCATAGGTTTTACGTATCCAGTGGAACCGCAGCGTTTCGTTACCCGCATTGCGCAGGATCCAGCCACAATCCGGCGGCAAGAACGCATAGCCGCCTTCGGTCAAAACATGGGTGTCACCATTCACGGTCACGGTGGCTTCGCCTTCGACCACGAACAACACGGCCTCCGCGCCTTTATCAGTTTCGGGGCGATCAGACCCGCCACCAACACCGACGTCCATGATGTATTGAGAAAAGGTTTCCGAGAAACCCGTCATCGGGCGGGCAATAACCCACAGCCGCGTATCGTCCCAATGGGGCAAAAAGCTGGTGGTGATATCACGCATCGTGCCCTTGGGGATCACGGCATAGGCATCCGTGAAAACGGCACGGTCGGTCAGCAGTTGGTCTTGGCCCGGGTGGCCACCGTGAGGGGCATAATATTTTGCTGACATGTCACATCCTGTCGCAGACTAAAAAACCAATATGCGCAAGCAGATAGCATGACACCACCCACATACAAGCGACAGGTCTGTTTGCAATGTTTTGAAAGTCCGGCCTAAGCCGTCAAATTCCAGAACGAGTATTTGCGTTCATGCGTGACGCGAAGTTCCGCGAGATAGGCCGCATGATCGCCATCAGGCAAAGCCGCATCAATGGTCGCCAGATCGGTAAGATGATCGGCGGCATTGGCATAACGCTGCGACCAACCGCGCAGCAAAATGAAATCCACCATCGTGCGCCACAGCAAAACCGATGCTTGCGGGGCGCGGTCACGCAGCGCATCTGCCGCCGTTGCCATCACCTCGAAATGTTCGGCCTTTGCTGCATCGATGCGCGCGTCCACCAAACGCGCAGCGGTTGGAAGGTCGGGCCACGCAATGCAGAACCCAAGCGCCGTGCCGAAATTGGGAAACGTCAGCACATGGCGGCGTGCTTCATCCTCTGCCTCGACATCATCAAAATCTGGCAGTTGTTTGAGGTATGCGCGCAGATGCGCAGGGTCGAGCGTTTCGGTAAAACACGCCCAGCGGTGCGCCTGCGCGTCATCGGTTTGACCCAACGCAGACAGGGTCGCGATATAGGCCGCGTCCCATGCATTTTGCCCCGCATCATCATCGTCAGCGTTGCGCAGAATATCCAAGGCCTCACCACCGCGATCATTCGCGAGCAATAGCATCGCGACCTCTGCCGCGATTGGTTTCTGACGCAAATCATCGGGCGTGAATTGGGCGATATAGGCACTGTTGTCACCCGCCGCGGTCGCAATTTCCTGCAAGGTCGCTTTGACGAAACGCGCCTTGCGGGCCGCCGCGAAATCATCGCCGCCGCGCAATTCACGCAAAAATCTTAAGGCGACATGGTCATCAGGTTTCGCATCCATCGGCACATCTGCAAAGGCTTGCACATGCCCCGCCAATCGCGCCAACCCATCAGCGCCAAGCGCAAGCGCCAATAAGGTGATGATCCCTGCCCATTGCCCGTAGGCATTGTCTTGTAAGGCGGCCCAAACCCGATCGGCGAGCCCGTCACTGTCCACAACAGCAAGCGGTGCGAGATCGGCAAATCGTGTGATTGCGGCATCGAAAACCGCGCTGACGTCACCTTTGCTATCGTCGGTACGCCCATAGATCGCAGGAGCCATATCAATGAAATCCCACAGCAGATCAAACGCGATAGTTGGGTCATCGGGGCCGATTTTATCTGTGATCATGGCGGCTTGGGTAGAGAGGTCTTTGACCAAAGCCTTGCGCTTGCGCCACCCCACAAATGTGTTCGATTTGCGCAAGGACGCCAGCCGTTTGCGGACCTCATGGGCAAGATCATCGGCCCCGAGGTTATAGCTTAGCTCTAGCCGCAACCGCCGCTTGATATCGGCGCTGCCCGTGCTGATTTCCATCAACAGTTCTGCCAGTTGATCCGCCCCAAGGGCTGCAAGGTTTGCGGTGTTCAGGGTCTTTTTCGACATGGGGGATTTTGACACCTGCTGGCCAAAAAGGAAAGCAGACTAGTCGTGATAAAACCGGATACCGGACACAGCGACCTCTGCGGTGAAAGCACGCCCAACCCCAAGCACCCCGACACGGCGCAATTGCGCGGGGTCAAAGGTGGCAGTCGTATTGTTGGACTCAAAATCGCCGAACGGAAATCGGATCGTTTGCCAAGTATCCGTCGCGGTAAATTCAGCGCGGAACGATTGCCATGGGCGGGTCAACTGATCCGTTCGTAGACGGAAATCATAGACCTCGTTGTTGCCGCGCACATCCAATGCGATCCCGTGCCAATGGTTGGCATCCACGGCCTGCCCGTCGTCGCGCAGGTTTGCCGCGATCTGCACAAATCCACCGTTGTTGTCCAACGACACATCGCCGCGCAAAACAACAGCGTCGCGGCCATGATACATCTCTCTGCTGCCGCCACCTTGGGACACGCCGCCCATGACGGTGTCGGCCACATAGCCCCAGTTTAATTGCAGTTCCATCGGCTCATCCCACATCTTGATAGCATACAGCTAGCGCCATGGCGTTGCGGGTCAAACGGGCGACTTGGCCCTTTCAAGATAGGCATCCATCGCAGGACGGTAGGCGATCAGCTCTGCCGCGACTTCGGCAAACCCCTGAAGCCGCGCATCATAGTCGGCAACAATGGGCGGCCAATCGACGGGCAAATCAAGCGCCTCTTCGAATGCTTTGATCCAAGCAAAAGTTATCGCAAATCCGCAATCACAGAGCCATAACTGATCGGTATCCAATGGGTTTTGATCCAACAGAAGCGCGAGCGATGACAGGTGTTTCGAAATCAATGCACCACCTGATTTGACGGCCTCCGCATCCCGCGTCGCATGTGCGACCTGCGGATAGATTGCGCGCACGGCAGGTTCCAAACGTGTATCGTGTGAACGGCTGAATTCGCGGGCTTTGGCACGAAGCTTCACGCCCTTGGGCAGCATGGGGACATCGGGGAATGCCTCTTCCAGATATTCTGCAATCGCCTCGCTATCAGACAACATAAACCCGTCGTGGATCATCGCGGGCAGGTTTCCTGACGGCACAATCGCGCGATATTCATCGGACCCATATCCGCCCGGCGGAGGCAGCTGTTCAAACGCAATGTCCTTTTGGCGCAACATGATCCGCAGCTTCGCGCAATAAACCGCAACAGGCACCGAATAGATCGTCAGCATGGTTTCCACCTTTTTGAAATGAGAAGGGCCAACACAGCGGCTGGCCCCATTCAATTTATGTGGCCCCGATTACTCGGCGTTCAAGCCCCATTTGTCGCCAAGCTCTTGGAAAAAGCCCTGCTCTGTTTTCAGCGCAATCCATGTGTTCACATAGTTGATCCAAACCTGATCAGCCTGCGGCAAAAGCATCGCAACTGGCGTCGGCGAACGGCCAGCGTCCACAGGAATGATCATCATGTTTTCGTATTTCTCGACCAATGTCGCAGCTTCGATGTTGGATGTGATCGACGCATCTGCGCGGCCAGCGAGCACTTCTTGGAAATCACGCGCAGGTGCTTCGACGATGCGGTGTGTCGCGTTGGGGAAATACTGTTTCACCTGTGCTTCTTGGGTGGTGCCCAAGGTCGCTGCAACGGATACGCCTTCAACGTTCAGATCATCCCAGTTGGTGAAACGATCTGCGTTTTCTTTCAGCGTCAGCGGCACAGTGACCAGCGCGAAATAGCTGTTGGAATAACCAGCGGCTTTGGCACGCGCAGGGGACACGGATGCAGACCCCGTGATGTGATACTGACCAGAGGTCACACCAGCGACCAGTGTTTTCCAATCGGTTGGCACGAATTCGACCTCGACGCCCAGATCAGCGCCCAGCGCCGTCATCACGTCAATGTCGTATCCGGTATAGGCATTGGTCGCGACGTCGCGCATTGTCATCGGGTTCCAGTCGCCTGTTGTGCCAACTTTTAGCACGCCTTCAGACAGGATTTCTTGCAATGCGGATTGCGCGGATGCCTGCACAGCAGAGGTGGCCAGAATGACCGAAGCGGCGGCAATTTTAAAAAATTTCATGGGTTTCCCTTCCAGTGATTACGTTACACATAGGATGGCAGAGCAGTTTGGAAATGCAAACAGCTGGATTTTGTGAAACTTTGCAACATATCTACACATTCGCGAGATAAACGGGGGCACAGCGCCATGACCATCATTTCCATGCTCAATGTGTCCAAGTTCTTTGGTGAATTCCAAGCACTGAAAGATGTGACATTGGATGTCGCATTGGGTGAGAAGGTGGTTGTTTGCGGGCCGTCTGGGTCCGGCAAATCCACGCTGATCCGCTGTATCAACCGGTTAGAAGCACACGAGCAGGGCACGATTACCGTCGATGGCACGGTGCTGACGGATAAGCCCACCGATCTAGAGAAGATCCGCGGCACGGTTGGCATGGTGTTCCAACAGTTCAACCTGTTCCCGCATCTGACGGTGCTTGAAAACCTCTGCCTCGGGCCGCGCCGTGTTTTGGGGCTATCGGAAGAAGAGGCCAAAGAACGCGCAATGACCTATCTGACGCGCGTGCAGATCCCTGATCAAGCGGATAAGTTCCCGCGTCAACTGTCGGGTGGTCAACAACAACGTGTCGCGATTGCGCGGTCCTTGTGTATGGAGCCGCGTATTTTGCTGTTCGATGAACCCACATCCGCCCTCGACCCCGAAATGATCGCCGAAGTTTTGGACGTCATGACCGAGCTGGCCAAATCCGGCATGACCATGATTGTCGTCACCCACGAAATGGGATTTGCCCGCCGTGTCGCCGACCGGATGGTGTTCATGGACAAGGGCGATATCGTCGAGATTGGCGCACCAGAAGACGTGTTTACCGCGCCCAAATCCAAGCGGTTCGCCAAATTCATCAAGCAGATTTTGAACCACTAGGGGCATGGCTATGACAAAGTTCCTCATCCCCGCAATCGCCCTATTCCTGCTCACAGGCTGCTCGAACAATTGGGGCTGGTATGTGGTGGACCCCACGACAACATCCGGCTGGAACAACCTGCGCTTTATGGCCACAGGCGCCTATTACACGATCATCATGTCAGTGACCGCGATTTGCATTTCCGTGGTCGTCGGCCTGCTCGTGGCCCTACCCGGCATTTCGGACAAACGCGGCTGGCGCATGTTCAACCGGACCTATGTAGAAATCGTGCGGGCGGTGCCGATCCTTGTGCTGATCCTATGGGTCTACTACGGCCTTCCCGCGCTATCGGGCATCACGCTGAACGTGTTTTGGGCAGGCGTGCTGGCATTGGCCCTATCCGACAGCGCCTTCCAAGCCGAAATTTTCCGCGCGGGCATCCAGTCGATATCCAAGGGCCAATACGAGGCCGCGCAGTCCATTTCGCTAAATTACCGCGACACGATGCGTTACGTGATCTTGCCCCAAGCGATCCGGCGTATCTTGCCCGCCTTGGGCAATCAGCTGGTCTACATGCTCAAAATGTCGTCGCTGGTGTCGGTGATCGGGTTGCAGGAACTGACCCGCAAGGCGAACGAATTGGTCGTGTCTGAATACCGGCCATTGGAAATCTACACGATCCTCGTCCTCGAATACCTTGTCCTGATCTTGATCGTTTCCGCTGGCGTGCGCTGGTTGGAACGGCGCATGAATGCGAGCGAAATCTAATGCAAAAAGACGACCTCACCACCGGCACGATGACGAGCCATTTTCGTGCCATTGCAATCCCCGCAGCACTCGGGATGCTTTTCACCACGCTGTATAACGTTGTTGATGTCTACTGGGCGGGGCGGGTTTCGACCGATGCACAGGCTGGTCTTGCCATCGGGTATCAGGCGTTCTTTGTGCTGATGGCTGTTGGGTTCGGGCTGGGGTCCGCTCTGAGCGCACTCGTGTCGAATGCCAAGGGCAGCGGCGACGGGACACAAACGCAGCAGTTGTCCGCCCAAGGGTTAACATTCGGGGTCATCGTGACGCTTGGGTCCATGGTCGTTGGTTGGATCATCGGACCGATGTTGATTAAACTTGTTTCAGAACCCGGCGCCTATCGCGATGCTGCATTGGGATATTACAAGGTGCTGCTTTTCGCGCTGCCTGGCTTCTTTCTGACTTTCGCGGGTAACGGTATTTTGCAGGCGCACGGAGATAGCCGCACAATGCAACGGGGCATGATGGCCGCATTTTTTGTGAACATCGGACTGAACCCGTTGATGATGTTCGGTATCCCCAGCGTCTGGGGTGGCATTGGCTTCAACGGAATCGCAGTCTCAACGATCATCTGCCAAACGGGCGTGATGCTGTTCGTGCTGTCACGTATTTTCAAGCTGGACATGATGCGGGACGTGACCCCTTCTGCATTCAGGCCTGCGCGGAACAGCTTTCGCCAAATCACCGCGCAATTGGTGCCCGCAAGCTCCGCGATGATCGTTATGTTCTTTTCTGGCTTTGTTGTGCAATTCGCGCTCAAATCATTTGGCGGACCCGCGGTTGCGGCTTACAGCGTGGCCTTGCGGATCGAACAAATTTTGCTGTTGCCAGTGCTTGGCATGACGGGGGCGTTGCTGCCTATCGCGGGGCAAAACTTCGGCAAGAAAGATTTCGACCGCGTGCGCGCCGCCATCAAATTTTGCTGGACCACAGGGTTCATCATGACCGCCATCGCTGCCCCGATTTTGTTATTCGCAGGCAGCCACGTCATGGCGCTTTTCTCAGACGATCCAGAGGTCATCGCCATCGGCACCAGCTACTTGCGCGTGGACGCATTCTTGTTCCCACTTTACATGATGCTGTTCTCGATCACTTCGCTTTTACAGGCTCTAAAAAGGCCAATTTGGACACTTTGGCTTAGCCTCTATCGCCAAGGCTTCGGTGTTGCCTTCTTTATATGGGTGTTCATTGGCCTGCTGGATTTCAGCGTATGGGGCGTATGGTTGGGCATCGCGGCGGCGGTGTCATCGGGATGGGTCATCGCGATGTTCGCCGTCCGCCATGTGACCAAAACTGAAATCGGCGGCCTGATAAAAGCCTAGACGTTTTTCAGCAATCGTAGCGCATCATAGATTGCCGCATGAGTGTTGCGCGAGGACACCGCGTCACCGATGCGGAACAGCTGGAATGCGCCATCGGGGTTGGTGTTGATCGCCTGCGGGTGCCCGTCGATAAACGCGTTATGGTCCAACTCACCGCGGTTTGTGGACTGGTCGCGCAGATCGAAATACACATCCGCCAGCGGCATCGTGCCATAGTTCAAAACGACCTGATCGTATTCCATATGGGTCTCGCGATCCGAATAATCAGTCCCTATTGTCGCTTGCAGGCGGTTGCCGTCGCGGGTCACATCGGTCAGGCGTTTGGTCACGGTGAACGTCACATTGTCATGCTGCAAGACCTTCATATAGGGAACAAGGTTCATCGCCATGACCTCTGGCGCGAAGGACCGGTCTGGCGTCATAATCTCGACCTTGGCCCCGGCATTCAACGCGACCTCTGCAGCTTGCAAACCAGCATGATCGCCGGCCTCGTCATAGACCAGAACATTTTCTGCCGGGGCGACATCGCCTGACAGAATGTCCCAACTGGTGACCACATGATCGAGATCATTTTGCGTTTCGTAAAGTCGTGTGGTGGCCATGCCCCCCGTCGCGATGATCACAACATCAGGAGAAATTGCCGTGACATCGTCAGCCTCTGCATAGGTGTTGAAATGGAACTTAACACCAAGGGCCGTGCAACGCGCCATGCGCCAATCAACGATGCCCAGCATTTCAGCACGGCGCGGGGTGCGCGCTGTTAGGCGGATTTGCCCGCCAGCTGCGTCGGCAGCCTCGAACACAGTTACATCGTGCCCGCGTAGTGCCGCGACACGCGCCGCCTCTAAACCAGCAGGCCCAGCGCCAATGATAACGATCTTTTTGGCGACTTCCGCTGGCGCAATCGTATGCGGCATTGTCTCTTCACGGCCTGTGGCGGGGTTGTGAATGCACAGGGCCATGCCGCCTTGATAGATACGATCCAAACAGTAGTTTGCGCCGGTACAGGGTCGAATTTCGTGCTCTTTCCCGTCTTGGATTTTTTGCACGATATGTGGATCGGCCATATGGGCGCGGGTCATGCCGACCATGTCCAGATGCCCTTCGGCAATGGCATGGCGGGCGGTGGCGACATCTTGGATGCGCGACGCATGGAAGGTCGGCATGCCTGTCGCACGGCGGATTTCACCTGCGAAGTCGAGATGCGGAGCGCTGCGCATTCCGGCCACGGGGATCATGTCGGTCATCGCCGGATCAGTATGAATACGGCCACGGTTCACGTTGAAGAAATCGACCATGCCGCTATCGCGCAGCATCTTTGCAATCGCGACACCTTCGTCGACTGTAACGCCACCCTTTTGCATTTCGTCCACGGTGCCGCGGATTCCAACGATGAAATCGGGCCCCGTCAATTTGCGGATTGCGGTCAGTACATCGATGCTAAACCGCGTACGGTTTTCGAGTGTGTCAGCGCCGTAAGGACCGGTTAGCTCGTTAGACAGCGGGGACCAGAATTGGTCCATCAAATGGCCACCAGCATAAATTTCGATGCCGTCCATGCCGCCAGCCTGCATGCGCGCGGCAGCGGTGGCATAGTCGTTAATGATACGATCAATGTCCCAGTCTTCCATCTGCTTTGGAAACGCGCGGTGGGAAGGTTCACGGTGTGGACCGGGGCTGACAGAAGGCAGCCAGTCGCCCTTGTTCCAGTTGGTGCGCCGACCCAGATGGGTCAACTGAATCATCACCGCACAGTCATGGGCATGCACGGCATCGGTTAGTTCCTGAACCCATGGGACAACCTCGTCCTTATAGGCCAGAATGTTGTTGAACACCGGCGGGCTGTCACGGCTGATCGCGGCGGAACCTGCTGTCATGGCAAGGGCGATACCGCCTTTGGCGCGTTCTTCGTGATAGGCACGGTAACGCCCTTTGGGCATCCCATCTTCGGGATATGCGGGTTCATGGCTGGTCGTTAGAATCCGATTCTTCAGCGTCAGGTGTTTCAGCTGATAGGGCTGCAAAAGCGGATCTTGGGCCATGTTAGAGTCTTTCTTGCTGTCTTGACATAAGTGTCATGAAGTAAGGTGGCGCAGAATTGACATACCTGTCAAGTATTTCTAATGTCCTGCTATGGATGGATCGAACTCTCGACAGCGCGGATCAAAAGACCTTTGGCTTGAAGCGGCCTATGACATGCTCATTTCCAAGGGGATTGATCAGGTCAAAGTCATGTCTTTGGCAAAGCAACTGAACCTGACGCGGACAGGGTTCTATTGGTTCTTTAATGACATTGCAGAACTGCATGACGCGATGATCCAACGCTGGGAAAAAAAGAATACAGGCAATCTGATTGATCGTTGTGCAATGACGGCGGACAGCACCTGTGCTGCGTTGTTCAACCTGATGGATTGCTGGTTAGATTCCACGCTGTTTGACGCAAAACTTGATCTTGCCATACGCAACTGGGCCCGCAATGACCCAGATCTGGAGCGCCGCGTCAGCGATGCGGATGCCCGCCGGATCAACGCTATGACAGCATTGTTCGAACGCCAAGGATTTACCCCGCAGCAAGCGACTGTGCGCGGCATGACTGTCATTTACACGCAGATCGGATACTTCTCTATGAACGTGTCCGAACCGCCGCAAGAACGGCTGTTGCGGGTACAAGATTATGTCGAACTATTTGCGGGCACGCGACCGTCAGAGACCGAGATAGCGGCGTTTTTGGCGCGGCATCACCGCGCCAATTAGGGTTTAGCTTTCATGCCACGCGCGGTCGCCTGCGTCGTCTTTGACACGAGTCGGCAGACCGATGTCGTCGAGCAATGTGAACAATGGTTTGGGGTCCAACTCTTCGACGTTGACCATCGTGCCGCTGTCATATGTGCCGTCGGCAATTAACATCGCCATAGCAACGGGCGGCACGCCGGCAGTGTAGGAAATACCTTGGCTGCCGACCTCGTTATAGGCGTCCTTGTGATCGGCGACGTTATAGACAAATACCTCGACCTCTTTGCCGTCTTTGATGCCTTTGACCAAGTCACCGATGCAGGTTTTACCCGTGTAATTGGGCGCAAGGCTGGATGGATCAGGCAGCACGGCCTTAACCACTTTCAACGGCACGACCTCGAGCCCTTCTGCCGTCACGACAGGTTGTTCGGACAAAAGGCCAAGGCTTTGCAGCACGGTAAACACATTGATGTAGTGATCACCAAAGCCCATCCAAAACCGGATGTCTGCTTCTGGATAGTTCGCAGCCAGCGAATGCACCTCGTCATGGCCCGACATATAGGCTTTTTGCTTACCCACGACGGGCAAGTCCCATTCGCGGCCAACCTCGAACATCTTGTTTTCTTTCCACATCTGGTCTTGCCAGCTATAAACCGTGCCAGTGAATTCGCGGAAGTTGATTTCAGGGTCGAAATTGGTTGAGAAATACTTGCCGTGGTTGCCCGCATTGATGTCCACGATGTCGATGGATTTGACCTCGTCCATGAATTCATCCACGGCGAAACGGGCGAATGCGTTAACCATGCCCGGATCAAATCCAGCACCCAAAATCGCGGTAACGCCAGCCTGCGCACAAGCGTCGCGTCGCTTCCATTCGTAGTTGCCGTACCACGGCGGGGTTTCGCAAATCTTGGTCGGATCTTCGTGAATGGCGGTGTCGATATAGGCGGTGCCTGTGTCGATGCAGGCCTGCAGCACGGTCATGTTCACAAAGGGGGACCCGACGTTAATCACAATCTGCACGCCCAGCTTTTGGATCAGCGCGGTAACCGCGCCCGTGTCCATGCCGTCGACCTCGTGGGTGTCAAAAACGCCGTCTTGTTTCATGGCGGATTTGTCATGCACGCTTTGCACAATCGCATCACATTTCGCGACGGTGCGGCTGGCGATATGCAGATCACCCAGCACATCGTTATTCTGCGCGCATTTATGCGCCACGACCTGTGCGACGCCACCCGCGCCAATGATAAGAACATTGCGTTTCATATTTTAGACCTCTTGCGTTTTATCAGGACAGGGCTGCTGCGAAATCATCATAATCAAAGTCGCGGACAAGCCGAGTGGTGCCATCGAGTTCTCGGATGGCGATGCTTGGCATTTTCACGCCATTGAACCAGTTTTTCTTAACCATTGTATAGCCCGCCGCATCTTGAAACGAAAGCCGATCGCCGGGCTTGAGCGGTGCCGCGAAGTTAAACTCGCCGAATATATCACCCGCCAGACAGGACTTACCGCAGATCATCCAAGGGTGGTTACCGCTGTCTGGCGCAATTTTCGCTGGCTCGCGGTAGATCAGCAGATCCAGCATATGCGCCTCTATGGAGCTGTCGACAATGGCAAGGTTTTTGCCGTTGTGCATCGTGTCGAGCACCGTGACCTCGAGCGTGGCAGAACCCGTGATCGCTGCCTCACCGGGTTCAAGATAGACTTGCACACCGAATGCATCAGCAAAGGATTTCAACCGCGCGGCAAATGCATCCAGCGGGTAGTCGTCGCCTGTGAAATGGATACCACCCCCAAGGCTGATCCAATCCATTCGATGAATGATCGCGCCAAAGCGGTCCTCGATCAGGGTGAGCATTTCGTCGAACCGATCGAAGCTTTCGTTTTCACAATTGTTATGAAACATCAGCCCACTGATTTGATCAGCGACCCGCATAATTTCGGCAGGGTCATGTTCACCCAAACGGCTGAACGGGCGCGCGGGATCGGCAAGATCAAAGTCAGAAGTTGAGACACCAGGGTTCACACGAAGCCCGCGCACATGCCCCGCGGATGCATCGCCAAATTTCTGAAGCTGCCCAATAGAGTTGAAGATGATTTTGTCAGAATTGGCCAAGACCTGCGAAATTTCATGGTCTGCATAGGCCACAGAATAGGCGTGGGTTTCACCGTCGAATTTTTCGCGGCCTAACCGGACCTCATACAAGGATGACGATGTCGTACCGTCCATATATTCTGCCATGAAGTCGAACACCGACCATGTCGCAAAACACTTCAGCGCCAGCAAACATTTGGCGCCCGATACGGCGCGCAGTTTGGCAATTTTTTGCAAGTTGGGCAGCATCTGCGCCTTATCGATGAGGTAATATGGTGTTTGCACGCCTTTGCCTTTCGTTCGGTCAGGTCACAAGATCAGTGATCGCGCCATTCAAAGAATGATGGCCCTGCTTGCGCCAACATTGTGCGCGCCATTTCAGCCCCCATCGCCGCGCCATCGGCAATACTGCCAGACACATCGGCCGTCACATGGTCGGACCCATCAGGGCGCAACACCTCTCCACGCAGGCGCAAAGTATCGCCGTCCAATTCTGCAAGACCAGCAATAGGTGTTTCGCATGACCCATCCAAAGCCTTAAGAAATGCGCGCTCTGCTGCGAGCCGTTGACCGGTTGGCGTGTCATGGATCGCGGCCAGCATATCGGCTGCGCGCGTGTCGTCGATCCGGCGCTCAACACCAATTGCGCCTTGGGCCACGGCGGGCAACATGTCTGCGACTTCGATCGCATATTTGGGCACATGGTCCATTTTCAAGCGGTTCAGTCCCGCCATCGCAAGGAAGGTCGCCTTTGCCACATCATCATCCAGCTTTTGCAAGCGTGTCTGCATATTGCCACGAAACTCTACGACCTGAAGATCTGGACGGCGCAGCTTTAGCTGGGCCTTACGGCGCAAGGATGACGTCCCCACGACAGCACCGCCAGCCAATGCATCAAGACCAGTGGCCCATGGTGAAATGAAAGCATCGCGCACATCTTCACGCGGGAGATAGGTATCAAGGATCAACCCGTCTGGCTGCACCGTCGGCATGTCTTTCATCGAATGCACGGCAATGTCGATTTTCCCCGACAGCATATCCTGTTCGATCTCGCGGGTGAACAGGCCCTTCCCGCCGATTTCTTTCAGCGGGCGATCGATGATTTTATCACCCGTCGTCTTGATCACAACAATTGCAAACGCCGCAAGCGGCAAGTCAAAAGCGGCCGCAAGACGTTCCCGGGTTTCATAGGCCTGAGCCAGCGCCAATGGCGACCCGCGGGTGCCAATGTTCAAAGGGGCGGATGGTGTCGGAAGATCATGTTTCATTTGCCCTTGTTAATGCCGTGGCGGCGGGCTGACAACTCTTGTATCTTGGCCGTTGCGCAGTACATAAGTTCGGTGAACTTCAGCGAAAGATATTGCGATGAAAAGCCAGAAAACGATCCTGCGGGCCCTTGCGGGTGAAACCCTTGCAACGCCACCGATTTGGATGATGCGTCAGGCTGGGCGATATCTGCCGGAATACAAAGCCACCCGCGCGCAAGCAGGTGATTTTCTGTCGCTGTGTTACAACCCCGATCTCGCCGCCGAAGTCACGCTGCAACCAATCCGCCGTTATGGGTTTGATGCTGCGATTTTGTTTGCTGACATCTTGCTGGTGCCTCAGGCATTGGGTGCTGACCTTTGGTTTGTCACCGGTGAGGGACCGCGTCTGTCGACCATCACCAGCGCCGATGATTTTGCGAAGTTGAAACCAGCGGATGCCATCCATGACCACTTGGCCCCCGTCTATGAAACCGTCAAAATTCTGTCGCGCGAGCTGCCAGATGACACAACGCTGATCGGTTTTGCTGGTGCGCCATGGACTGTCGCAACCTATATGATCGCGGGCCAAGGCACACCGGATCAAGGCCCAGCACATGCGCTAAAGGCTGAAAATCGCGCCGTGTTTGACGCGCTTATGGAACGGATTACCCAAGCGACCATTTCCTATCTGTCGATGCAGATCCAAGCAGGTGCCGAAGTGGTTAAGCTGTTCGACAGCTGGGCCGGATCATTGCAAGACGCCGATTTTATCGCCTATTCGATCAAACCAATGCAGCAGATAACAGCGGCTCTAAAGGCCTTGCATCCAGACACACCTGTCATTGCGTTCCCACGCGGCGCTGGCGAACGCTATGCTGGTGCGCATGCTGCGATTGGCGCTGATTGTATTGCCGTTGATGATGGCGTGACGGCGGAATGGGCGGCTGCCAATCTACAGACAGGCGGATGCGTTCAAGGCAATCTGAAATCGTCCCATATGGTTACAGGTGGTGACGCGCTGGTGTCAAAAACCAAACGTATCGTCGAAGCATTTTCAAACGGACCACATATTTTCAATCTAGGTCACGGTATTACGCCTGACGCTGATCCCGAAAATGTGCAGTTGATGATCGAAACTGTGCGCGGGTCGTAACGCCCAAAAATCGATCCCGCATACCGGAAAATTCAACATATCGGCCAAGCGAGTTGAATTGATCTTGGGTATTGATTTAATCAATTCATTGGGCGCATCGAACAGGAATTATCATGTGATTCAATACGTTAATCCCTGAGCCTTACGATCATCGCGGCGATCAACTAGGGCAATTCAGTCGCTGCTTGTTGCATCAATCCCCGCAGCCACAAAATGCCAGGATCGTTGGCCCGGTATTCATGCCATTGCACCATTTGCCGCACTGGCGGTAAATCAGTCGGCACCGGATAGGTCACCAGCTCCGCTTGCGGCGCAACCAATTTGGCCAAGCGTCCGTGGATTGTCGCCAATCTGTCCGTGCGGGTGATCAGATGGGGCAATGTGGAAAATGAAAATGATTCGACCTCCACATTGCGGTTGATTCCATTCGCTTCGAGCAGAAATGCCTCGCCAGACTTTGCGCCATTTGTCAAAACCAATACGGCGTGGGCGGCGGCTTCATATGTGGTTCTGTCCATTACGACATCACCGAATTTGCCGCCCTTCCAAGCCGCGACGACATAGTCATCTTCGAACAGCAGGGCAGAAGGATGATCCGTCGACAGAAATATTTCTGGTGTAATTAAGAGATCGATTTCGCCGCGTTCGAGCAAAATTTGCGGGGTGTCTGTAGGTGGCCGCAGATTGATGTTCACGGTCGCATTCTGTTGATCAAGCAAACGGAATACCGTCGGCATCAGTACCCGTAAACTGTAATCCGACAAAAGAATGTTGAACGTGCGCGTCGAAACATCGGCACGGAATTCAGGTTGCGCATCAATCGTGGCTTCAATCCGCACAAGGATGTCGCGGATCGCTGGGCGCATGGCTTCGGCGCGTGGTGTGATTTCCATCCGTCGTCCGACCTGCACCAAAAGCGGATCATCAAAATAGGTCCGCAACCGGCGCAGGGCATTGGACATCGCGGATTGGCTCATGAACATCTTGTCCGCCGCAGCGGAGACAGAACGCAGTTCGATCATGTGATCGAGCGCAGTCAAAAGATTCAGATCTAGCTTCTTAAATCGCATCGCATTTGTTCCTGACGCCACGGGGTTCGCGACGATGATAGGGGACAATAGCGCCTTTTATCGTATTTACTAACTGAATTGATTTTATACATAGTATTCGTATTTTCGATGCAATGCGTGCGTCTTAACCGATGGGAAAAGTCACGCTACAGGATTGATGCAATGCGAAAAACCGATCCGAGAGGTGGATGAATAGGCACCAAGATGCGATCCTGAAAAAGCCGAAAATTCGCCGATTTGGCGCAGTATGCGCGCGGGCGATGGCTTCCATTCACAATTAAAATTCAAAGATATCAGTTATCTAAACGATAAGGAGCATTCAAAATACTGAGGAGGAGAACCTGCAATGAACAAATTTTGCAGCACGATACTTTGCGGCCTACTGATCGCGCCATTGGCCGCACAAGCCGAAGTCAAATTCGGTGGTGAAGTCGTATTGGGTTACGGCGAAACAGACGGCGCTGGTGGGGCCTATGGTCTGGTCACATTGAACGACGTGGACTCCGATGGGCCAGACGCCTTACCCGAACGGATCGTGCGGGTGATCTTGGGCTATTTCGACCGCATGATGCCTTAGCCAGCAACAACCGTCTGGTTGATCTCGCCGAACACAGATTGCCCATCGCGGGTTTTGCATTCCATGCGGATGTGATCGCCGAACGACATATAAGGCGTTTCGGGTTTGCCATTATCAAGCAATTCGATCCCGCGCCGTTCGGCCAAACAAGATGACCCCACCTCGCGGAAGTTTTCATTCGAAACTGTGCCGGACCCGATTACCGTGCCAGCGGCAAGGCTGCGCGAATAGGCGGCGTGGGCGATCAGTTCATCGAACCCGTACGTCATGTGATAACCTTCGGCATTGCCAAAGCGTTTGCCATTCAGGTCCACGGTCAGGGGCAGATCAACACGCGCATCGCGCCATGCATCGCCAAGCTCATCTGGTGTGACCGCGATAGGGGCAATCGAACAGGCAGGTTTCGCCTGAATCCAACCAAAACCGGTTTTCATTTCAATCGGCGCAAGCGTGCGCAACGACCAATCGTTGATCTGCACCAACAGGCGGATATGTCCACGCGCGGTGGCGGCGTCAGTGCCCATGGGAACCTCGTCGCAGATCAGGCCAAACTCGCCTTCGAAATCGATACCGTCTTTTTCAGATGGAAATGGCACGTCCGCCGTCGCGGGCAGAAACTGATGCGACATGCCCTGATACATCAGCGGGCGACCCTTGGGATTGGGTTCTAGGTTGAACACGGTCTGCATCAAATCGCCGTGGCTGTCATAAACAGACCCATCGAGCCATTGCCAAGCACGCGGCAGAGGGGCAATCGCAGATTTTGGGTCAAACGTGTTGCCTCCACCGACGTTCAGATCGGCATATTGTGTCTCTAACACGGGGGAATGTCCGTTCCAGTCGTCAATCAAATCTTGCATTGTTTGCGCACCGTGGGCCGGTGCACTGCGGGACAAATCACGGCTAATAACATGAAGACGGCCATCTTGGCTGCCGTCAGGCAGAGTTGCGAATTTCATTGGTAGTCTCCGTAAATTGAGCGCTTAGATCGGTTGGCACATCATGCCGATTGTTTCGCCAGTTAGCGCGCCCACGTCAAATGGGGGGATTTTACCCATCTGCATTTGGCCGATGCGCGTAGAGCTTTTGGCGACATGAGCGACACGCGGCATGCGGCGGTTGCGGTAGGCTTTGAATGCCTCTTCGGGGGCGGCTTTGATCAGCTCATCCGCCAGAACAAGCCCGTCTTCGATCGCCATGCCAGCGCCTTGGGCCAGATGCGGGGTCGATGCGTGCACGGCGTCGCCGAGCAGAACAATACGCCCTTTGTGCCAGTCGCCTTCGAGCAGAATGGTTTCCATTGGCCGAGCCACAACGCCTGCGTCATCGGTGATTAGATCGATCATCGCCGCGACTTGAGGTGGCGGCATTTTACGCGCGCGATCACGTAGGGCGCTTGCGGCACCGTCAATGGGCAGAGGTGTCGTATCGGGTTCGGACGACACAAGGAACATATACATCAGGTCGTCCGTCATTGGCACGAAACCCGCGTTCAGCGGCCCAGCGAACACATGGATTCCATCCAGATCAGCGGGGCGCGGGAAGTTATAACGCCAAACCCATTGCCCTGTATATTCCGGTGCGGGCGCATCGGGCATGATTGTTTGACGTGTCTGCGAATAGATACCGTCTGCGCCAATCACGACATCATAGCGGCCCGTGCTGCCATCAGAAAACGTGACATCAACACCTGCGCCATCATCGTTCATTTCGGTCACCATTGTGCCAAGCCGAATATTTGCTCCGGCCCTCTTCGCGCCTTCGCCGAGCACAATTTGCAGATCAGGGCGGCGGATACCCGCATTGGATGGATAGTCTGGACCAGCCAGTCGGGGTGTGTCGAATTTGGCGTCTTGCACGCCGCCGGGACCGACAAATAGTGTTGTGCTGTCAAAGCCGTAGGCGCGCGATAGATAGTCATCAAGGATGCCAAGCTGCCCCATAGCGCGCACAACATTCATCTGCTGGATAATACCAACGCCATAAACGCTCCAGTCTTTGGAACGCTCAATGATGTCGACGGCGATCCCCTTTTGGCGAAGCGCGATCCCAGCGGTCAAACCACCAATACCACCACCGATTATAAGTGCCGTCTTTGCAAGCATGACCAATCCTCCCGATTTTGCAGAAGTTTAGGCAGGCCCCAAGCATTTTGGAAATTGAAAGCTCCAATCAAACCTATCATTTTTATGGATACTTAGGGAAGCTGTTCCGCCGCTTGACGAAACACGTCGCGGAGCCAATTGATGCCCGGATCATGGTCGCGGTAGGCATGGCTTTGCAACATTTGCCGCAAGTGAGGCAGCGGTACAGGAATCGGGTGTATGACCAGCTCGGCCTGTTTGGCGACAAGCTGGGCCAAACGTTTGTGGATGGTCGCAATCCGATCCGTGCCTGTAATCAGATGCGGCAAGGTCGAAAGCGAAAATGATTGCACATCCACATTGCGGTCTACGCCCGCGTTAACAAGCATCGAAGTTTCAAACGATTTGGCTGCATTGGGTGGCACCATGACAGCGTGAGGCGCTTTGCAATAGGCCGCTTGATCCAACGTCCCGCTGCCGTATTTCCCATGCGCCCAAGCAACGGCCACATATTCGTCTTCAAATAGGGCTATGGCAGGGTGATCATCGGACATGAACATTTCAGGGGTCAGTAGGAAATCAATCTCGCCGCGTTCCAGCAATGTATGTGGGGCATCAGTTTGCGCATGCAGGTTGATCCGAATGGTGGATTTTTGCTCGTCCAACAAGCGAAACACTATCGGCATAAAAACCCGCAGCGAATAATCAGACAGTAAAACGTTGAACACGCGGGTCGATACGCTTGGCTCGAACTCGGGTTGGGTTTCAATCGTGGCTTCGATTCTCACCAGAATATCGCGGATTGCAGGGCGCATAGATTCTGCGCGCGGGGTGATTTCCATCCGCCGGCCTACCTGCACCAAAAGAGGGTCATCAAAATAATCGCGCAATCGTGTCAACGCGTTAGACATCGCGGATTGGCTCATAAACATTTTGTCTGCGGCCGCCGAAACAGACCGCAATTCAATCATGTGGTCGAGCGCCACCAGTAAATTAAGATCAAGCTTTTTAAACCGCATTGGAGTCTCCTTTGTTGATCTTTACCGATTGCTGAAGCAGAGGCAAACCTATTTGCTTAATCAATGCTTGGCATTCAATCTTACAATTTTCTGGATGCATCGGGTTTAACTAAACATGAGGCTCGAACAAGGGGGGAGCCGAAATTGGCCAAACAGATCATCGACCTTGCAGTAAGTCTGACTGATCAGATCGCGTCTGACCCCCCTGGTCTTGGACCGCAGATCACATATGTGGATCACGCGACTGGCGCGGCAGAGTTTTCTCAAATGTTTGGTGTGCCCATGGACGAATTTCGTGATGGCGCTGGGGCAGCGGTCGAGCGGATGGTTCTGTCCACACATAACGGCACCCATATGGATGCGCCTTGGCATTACCACCCAACGATGGACGGCGGTGCGCGGGCGATCACGATTGACGAGGTTCCGTTGGAGTGGTGCATGGGGCGCGGTGTAAAGCTTGATTTCCGTGACAGACCTAATGGGCATACTATTTCTGCGGCAGAGGTAGAGGCCGAATTGGCCCGAATCGATCACACGATGCAAGAAGGCGATATCGTACTTGTGAACACCGCCGCTGGCGCGCGCTATGGTCAGGACGACTATGTCATGACAGGCTGTGGCATGGGGCGCGAGGCAACATTATATTTGACGGACCGCGGCATGAAAGTCTGCGGCACCGACGCATGGAGCTGGGACGCGCCCCTGATGGGGCAAGCGAAACAAGCACGCGAAACCGGCGATTGGTCCGTGTTCTGGGAGGGCCATAAGGCCGGCGCAGACACTGTATATTGCCACATGGAAAAACTGGGCAATTTGGAACTGTTGCCCGCAACTGGGTTCGAGGTCATCGCCTTGCCTGTCAAAGTTGCCAAAGGTTCAGCCGGCTGGTGTCGACCAGTCGCCATTTTGAATAGCTGACGCAATGTCAGCGGGGGGAGACAAGACATTGGAAAATGTTCAAGGAATAAAGAGGGCCCGCTTTGGCTGGATCAAAAACATCACGGGGGTGATTTCGGTCATCTCTATTTCGGCGGCCCTGATTGGCGCACTGATCATTGTGATTGATGTTTTGGGGCGCTGGCTGTTCGGCACGTCTGTGTTTGCGCTCAATGAAATCATGTCCGCGATTTTCGCGATTGCGATTTCACTGACCTTGCCCGCTGGGGCCGCGAACCGGATAAATTTGAAAATTGACCTGCTTGCGCATTTGACAGGGCCAAAGCTGACGGCTTGGTTACGGTTCGTCGGGTCGATCATGCTGTTTATCTTCTTTGCCGTGCTTGCATGGCGTTTGGGCGGTTTGGCTGTGCGTTATTACGGCCAAGGCCGCGCGTCCGCCCTGTTACAAATCCCATTGGCACCGACCTATATGGCGATTGCCGTCGCGATGGCATCCGCCGCGATTGTGCAGATTTTCAATACTATCGAAGATTTTGGAGATGCGCGCGCAGAGACCGGAACGAAGCCGACGCATATCACTGTTTGGGCTTTGGTCGCCGCACTTGCCGTACTGTTCTTTGGGGCAGGCATCTGGTCGCTTGTCGATTATGACGGCTATTCCAACTATATCTTCAGCTACCCAGGTACGGCTGCGATCATCGGGTTCATCATCCTTTGGCTCGGTGTTTTGCTGCAATTGCCATTGGCGACAGTCACCGCGTCCATCGGCGTTCTGGGCTCCACCGCCTTTATCGGGTCGGGGCCTGCGATGAACACATTTGCGGGGGATGCCGCGGCGTTCCTGCGCAATGAACAAGTCGCGACCTTGCCAATGTTCCTGATCATGGGCGCGTTTTCCGTGGTCGCGGGTGTGTCCGACGATCTGTTCCGTTTGGGCCAAGCCTTACTCGGCCGGTTCCGTGGTGGTTTGGCTTATGCGACCATCGCGGGTTGCGCGGGCTTTGGGGCTGTGTCGGGGAACTCTATCGCGACCTCTGCCACCTTTGGCCGGATGGCATTGCCCGCGATGGAAAAAGCGGGCTATGCGCCGACGCTATCGACCGCAAGTGTGGCCGCTGGCGGGACATTGGGTGCGCTTGTGCCACCGTCTGGTGTGATCATTTTGTTCGCGCTACTCACGGAAACATCCATTGGCGATCTGTTCGTCGCGGCGATGATCCCTGCGCTTTTGGCCGTGCTCCTTTATTTCGCTGCGGTATTCACCGTGGTACGGTTGAACCCAGATGCGGCCCCTGATGCGCAGACTGGCAGCATGGACGATTTGCTGCCTGCGCTGAAAGGTTCATTCCCCGTTGTTGCCATGTTCGCCATCGTGATCGGCGGGCTTTACGGCGGGCTGTTCACCGCGACGGAAAGTGCCGCTGTTGGCGCGATCAGTGCTGTGGTTCTGGCCTTCATGCGTGGCCGTTTGACCCGTGCGTCGATCCTACGTGTGTTTGGTGAAACGACGGCGACGACGGCGATGATCTATGCGTTGATCTTTGGCGGGCTGATGTTTGCGTTCTTTATCAACCTTGGCGGCGCGCCGGATATGGTCAGTGCGTGGATCGCGAGCATTGATGCGGCACCAATCATGATCCTTGCACTTTTGATCGTGATCTACCTGCTTCTTGGATCGATCATGGACAGCTTTGGCGTGATGATTATCACCCTGCCTGTTGTGACACCGATCATCCTTGATCTGGGTTACGACATGCTGTTCTGGGGCATCTTGATGCTTGTTGTTGTTGAGATCGGCATGATCACTCCACCGTTCGGCATGAACCTTTTCATCATCAAGTCGATTGATCCGAACGTGAGACTTGGCACTGTGATGCGCGGCGTTGTGCCGTTTATCATCGCAGACTTCATCAAGATCATCACATTGGTCGCATTCCCAGCATTGGCGCTGTGGTTACCGTCAACGATGAACTAAGAAGAAAAACACCATGAGTGTTTTATGATTAAGGTCCGCATGCGCGGGCCTTTTTCATTTCTAAGGCAGCGATACGCTAGAAGAATATTGTCAGCCCGATCATCGACACAACCAAGAATAGCACCGTCATAATGCTTCCAGAGCGTACAAAATCGACGACCCGATAGCCTGCAGGCCCCATGATCAATGCATTAACCTGATGGGTCGGGATCAAGAATGAATTTGATGTCGAGATGGCGACAGTCAGGGCAAAGATCGCGGGATCGCCGCCCGCAGAAATGGCAATGGATACCGCGAGCGGGACCAATAGCACCGTCGCGCCGACATTCGACATCACGAGCGTAAAGATGGTTGCCAAAATAGCGAGCCCCGCCTGCAACGACCAAATCGGCCAACCGTCGAGCAAGTGCAAGATATGCTCAGCAATCCACGCGGCAGTGCCCGTGTTTTGCACGGCCTGACCCAAGGGGATCAACGAGGCCAGCAAAAAAACCGTGCTCCAACTGACGGCGGCATAGGCTTCGTCGATGGACAAAACGCGTGACAAAATCATGCCCACAGCACCGGCCATCAAACACAAGGACAGCAAGACATCTGTGAACAGGATCAGCGACAAGGTCATCAAAAAGAAGCCAAGTGCCCAGTTCACCTTGTGCGGGCGCAGTTCTTCTTGGGGGAAGTCAGACGTGACAACGACAAAATTCTTGTCCGCTTTCATGCGGGTCAGGCGTTCCCATTGCACATGCACCACCAGCGTATCGCCAGCTTGTAACGGCACGCCGCCAATGTGGGTCGCAATGTGGTCGTCGGTTTCGACATGGCTCATAGTTTCTTCGCCGCGGTGCACTGCGAGGATCGACAGACCATGGGTTTGGCGCAGGCGCAGGTCGATGGGAGAATTGCCAATCACGGCGGAACCGGGCGGAATAACCACCTCTGCCACGCCAGATTCTGTGGCGGAAAAATCGTCAGCAAATTCTTCCAGATCGGGTAGGATTTCCAGCCCATAGGGTTCGGCAAATTCATATTCAATAACACGGCGCAAGCCCAGCACAACCAAACGTGCGGGTGCTTCGATAACTGTGTCGGCCATGGGTGCGATAACGCGGTGACCTTTGTATAACGTGCCAAGAATATAAATGTGATGGGCCACCATAATGTCGGCCAGTGTTTGCCCAATCAGGATTGATCCGGGCGGCACGCTAACTTCGAACATGTCAGCGCGCAGCCCATAGGTATTTTCCACATAGGCTTGCATGGATCGCGCGGCACCAGCGTCTTCGCCGCGGCCCCGTTGGTCGGGCAAAATCCAACGTCCCAACAGCACGAAATATAACACACCCGTTAGAACGAGCATGACCCCAATCGGCGTGACAGAAAACAGGCTGAAGGGTTCCATTTTTTGATCAGCTGGCAGCGTTTGGTTTGCCGATACCAACAAGTCGTTCAACAAGATCAACGGGGACGATCCGACCATGGTAATCGTGCCACCAAGGATCGCGCAAAACCCCATTGGCATTGCCAATCGACTCATTGGAATGCCCGTGCGCGCGGAAATGCGGCTGATCACAGGCAGGAACAACGCTGCTGCACCGACGTTTTGCATGAAAGAACTGATGACACCTACGGTGCCTGAAACGATCGGAATAACACGCGTTTCCGTGGTCCCACCGCGCTTCAGGATCAATGTCGCGACTTTGGACATCAATCCTGTTTTGTCCAACCCAGCGCCGATGACCATCACGGCGATGATCGAAATAACCGCATTTGAGGAAAACCCGGAAAACAAATTTGCGCCATCAGCAAGATTGCCGAGGTTGGGCAAGTAACTAAGACCACCCAAGATCACCATCACAAGGATCGCGGCAAGATCAATGCGCATGACTTCTGATATGAAAAGGAAAATGGTGAAGGCTAGCAATCCAAGAACAACCAGCATTTCAAATGTAAGTACAGTAGTTACCATAGTCCCCCCTAGCAGTAACGTTAGTAGAGAGGGGTCCAGACGCATAGGTCCAAAACCGTCGTCCAGCATGGCCAATTGACCTAGATTTGAAATTTTGTGGAGTGTCGTCTCGGCTTCTATGGTTTAACGACACAATCCGCACATCGGACACAAAAAAGCCGGCCATATATTATGGCCGGCTTTTGTCATTTAGGTTCGCTTATTCGCCAGTTGCGGCGCGGGCAATTTCCATTTCGGCTGCCCACATTTCCAGCAATTCAGCACCACCTGGAACGCGCTCTGCAAAGTTCGCGTTGATGACAGGGCCCAATTCGTCGCGAAGGGCTTCGAATTCTGCTGGGTCGATGTCGTTGAGCGTGTGGTTATCTTGGGCAGCGACATAGGCTTTGCCATCTGCTTCCCACTGGTCAACGCGCTTGCCCATTTCACGGGACACGTCACAGCCGCGGTTTGCGTCGATCACGGCGCGTGCTTCGTCGGACAAGCCGTCGTAGCGGTCGCGCGTCATGAACACCATGCCCATCGCACCACCAAGTGGGACCTTGAGGTGATCGGTCGTCACTTCGTCCAAGTTGAACGCCGGGAAGGCAGTGAAGGTCATGAAGTTGCCGTCAGCCGTGCTGCGTGACAGGGCCTGATACTGCTCTGGCACAACGATGGACAATGGCGTGCCGCCAAAATGGCTTACGATTGTAGATGCCGTTGGGCTGCCAACCATGATTTTTTTGCCTTCGAGGTCAGACAATGTTGTCAGCGGTCCACCGTTCAGGTGCGCCGAAGACTGTGGGAACGGTACAAAGAACAATGGAACGAAATCGCCCAGTTCCTCATCCAATGCACCAGCTTCATGCAGGGCGCAGAACGCCATTGCGTTTGCTTCAGCAGAGCCGGAAATGAATGGGACACCAGCGATCATTGAACGTGGGAACAGGCCTGGTTTGAACGCCAGCATGCCCCATGCGATTTGCACGATGTCATCGGTGATGCGGTCAACGTAGTTTTGCGCGTTTACGAGCATTGGTCCGTGGCGCACGGCGACTTCGAACGTGTCACCTGCTTGCGCGTTCACTTCTTCCGCCCAAGGCATAAAGATGCGTTGGTTGATCGGGTGAATGATCACGTTACCCGTGCCGAATGTTAATTTTTCCGCCGATGCTGCGATTGGCGATAGCGCTGTCGTGGCCGCAAGGCAGAGGGCCATTAGAGTATTGCGCATTATTTCCTCCCAAAAATATCTATAGAGACCACTTGTGGTCGATGACGCGAGCCTAGCGCGGTTCCATGTGTTTCGGTATTGAATTGATTGAATGCATTGCATTGATAAACTGAATGCAGCTCGCCTGACCCCACATTCAGCAGATCAATGATTGGTATTCCGTAATTTCGTTTTTGCAATACCAAGACCCACCCTAAGATCACTTCACCAATAGGGAGGGGGAGATTCATGTCGGATAATCTGTACGCTAAATCGCTCCCGTTTGTGGAGGAGAAAACCAAATGAAAACGACTTTTGCAGCAGCGGCTCTTGCCGTGCTCGGTGCTGTGCCAGCGATGGCGCAGGACTATAACATCACAGTGACGAACAATATGCCCGAAGGTAACACCATCGCGCCTTTGATCGTTGTAGACGCGCTTTTGGCGTCACCAATCATGTTTAACGACGACGGCAGCATGTCTGACCTGTATCGCACAACCATTCTGAAAGGCGATCCACGTCCAATGAACGGTAAAATCGGCGACGGCGTTGCTGGTCCAGTTTTGGGCACTTCAGGCCCTCCAGGTGTTTTGATCGCTGGCGGCGAAACAGCAACAGCTGACATGTTCATCTTTGGCAACACGATCCGTTTCTATGCCAAGGGCAGCTATGGCCCAGATGCCGATACATTGATCAGCGGTGTTTATGACATCTCAACAGGTCCAGGCACAATTCATCTGAACCGTTACGATATTGGCGCATCCGAAGGCACCAATGAAATCACATTGGTTGATGAAGGCGTTGTCACAATTGTGATCAAAGCGAACTAAGGCATCTTAGCTTTAGAAAAAAGAAAAGCACCCGCCCATCCGCGGGTGCTTTTTTGTGTCTGGCTCATTGCTTAATTAGGCGGACCAATTGAGTTTGCAAAGCACATCAATTTACTCAGATGCATTGGCAATTGAATCCAACGGGCCGGACCGACATTGGATCAAAGTTGCCATGCGCGATGAGCTCGCACATGGCGAAATTTATCAGTAGACGCCGAGGTCCTGCCCAATAGCGAACTTGCCATCGTAGAGTTTTGCGACGCGCGCAACATAGCCGTCGGCGGTATCCTCATCCGCGATACCAGGTGGGAAATGAATGGCCACAACTTCTTTGGCATCAGCTGCAATTGCAAGGTTGGCAAGGTCTTCAGCATCGATGTGATGATGTGACAAATGCGAGCGGATCATCAGAATTTTCTCTTCCGGCATATTCGGGTTCATGCCGCGAATTTTCTTCATCGTGATATCCAGATCCATCATTTCGCCCATGATCAGATCAGCGCCCTTGGCGAGTTCTTCCAGTGCTTTACATGGGCCGGTATCGCCGGTGAATACGACTGTCCGATCAGCCAGCTCAAATCGCATGGAAAGGGAAATATAGCCGCCTTCGCCAAATTGATCTTCTGTCCGGTAGTGAGTGTTTTCACAGCAGATCATCTTCAGACCGTCGATGGCCACCTTGTCACCGGGTGCGATTTCGTGGACATTCACAAAGTCACGCGGATGCGGCAAATTCTGTCCCGGCACACCAAAGCCGATGGCATTGGGCACATCACAAGCGGCGACAAGACCATCAACAATCGACTGTGTCCCTTTGGGTCCATAAATCGTCAATGGCACGCCGCGCTGTGTCATCATGTTCAGGCCCAAACAGGCAAACAGGCTGCCGATGTGGTCAAAATGATGGTGCGTCAAAAAGATATGATGCACGTCGCGAAATTCGATGCCTGCACGGCGCAACTGACCCATCGCGCCTTCACCACAATCGATCAATATCGGCGCGTCGCCGTTCATCAAAACAAACGATGGCTGTGACCGATTGGGGTTCTGAATAGGACCACCCGCGGTCCCAAGAGCGATGACGGATGATGGTGCTGGCATGATGGAATCCTTTATGGTTTGCGAAAGAATAACGAAGTCGCGCATATCATGAAAATTGAATTGAGCAATGAGATACATGGATTTTGTGCATAGATTGCAGTCAGAGCGAAAACCTGTTTCCAACGTAAAAACCGTTTGATTTTGGACATCGCAATGAACAAAAGAGTGCCGAAAATTCTAACCGCTGTGGCCGCATGGTCGCTGACGCCAAATATGATTCGCGTGACATTCACCGCGCCCGAAATTGGTGACATGGACCCCAGTTGCGCGGGGGCCAATTGCAAACTTTTCTTGCCGGATCCCAGTCAGTCGCTCGATGATTTTACGGCCCAATTGCACGCGGGCCCACGCCCGACGGTGCGCACGTATACCGTGCGCAACATCCGACCCGATCAAAACGAAATGGACATTGATTTTGTGAACCACGGCGATGGCGGTCCTGCGTCTGCGTGGGCGCGATTGGCTAAGGCAGGTTCGTTCATCGGGTTTGCCGGACCAGGTCCAGTGAAGGTTACATCCTTCTACGCCGACAGCTATCTGGTTGTTGCAGATATGTCGGCACTGCCCGTCGCTGCCGCCACATTGGAAGCCATGCCCGATGACGCCAAAGGTACCGCCATTTTCGAGATCATGTCAGCCGATGACCAACAAAATTTCCACATCCCTGCAGGCATCGACGTGCAGTGGATTGTGAATAGCGATCCGCATGTCAGCAGCCCCGTGATCCCCAACATGATCTCTGCGATGGACTGGCCCGACGGCACGGTGCAAACCTGCATCGCAGGAGAAAGCGGGATGATCAAAACCCTGCGACAAGAGCTATTGGTTGCGCGCGGAATGCCCAAGGCGGATTGTTACATCTCTGGCTATTGGAAAATTGGCCTGATCGAAGACGAGCATCAGCAATTGAAGCGTGCCGAGGCGACGAGTTAGTGTTCGCAAAATGAATGCGTGCCATTCATTCAAGCAATTTCCGTGATGGGTTAAATTTTGCTAGTACAACGCAAACGACTTGGCTGTTCTCTATTGAAATGCCAATCTCAGCCTGCAGCCCATTGAAAGACGAACATGACCAAGCCTTGCATTATCTGCGTTGCGATCACCGGATCGTTGCCGACCAAAGCCAACAACCCCGCTGTGCCGATTACAATCGCAGAGCAGGTTGAAAGCACTCAAGAAGCATTCGAGGCTGGCGCCACAATTGCCCATTGCCACGTGCGTGATGACGACGGCAAGCCAACCTCTGACCCCGATCGTTTCGCAGCATTGCAGGAAGGTATCGCCAAACATTGCCCTGGCATGATCATGCAAATGTCTACTGGTGGCCGGTCCGGTGCGGGCCGTGACCGCGGTGGTATGTTGCCCCTGAAACCTGACATGGCGTCGCTGTCTGTGGGGTCCAATAACTTCCCCACCCGCGTCTATGAAAACAGCCCTGATCTGGTCGATTGGCTGGTGTCTGAAATGCTGGAACACGGGGTGAAACCCGAAATCGAAGCGTTTGATCTGGGGCATATCGTGCAGGCGACACGCATGGCCGCTGATGGACGTCTCGCCTCCCCGCTTTATGTGCAATTCGTGATGGGCGTGAAAAATTCCATGCCTGCGGACGAACGGATTTTCGATTTCTATATCGAAACCCTGAACCGCCTTGCGCCTGATGCGCAGTGGTGTGCAGCTGGCATTGGCCCTGCGCAATACACCATCAACGAATGGGCAATTTCCAAAGGCGGGCACACCCGCACAGGCCTAGAAGACAACGTGCGCCTTGACCGCGACACGCTGGCCCCTTCCAATGCGGCACTGGTCAAACGGGCCGCCGATCTTTGCGACAAATACGAGCGTCCGGTTGCCACATGGCAGCAGGCGCGTGACATTCTTGGACTTCAAAAGGTGACATCATGAACAAGATTTACCCAAATGCCGCTGCGGCCCTCGACGGGCTTTTGCATGACGGCATGTTTATCGCGGCGGGCGGCTTTGGCCTATGCGGTATTCCCGAACTGCTGCTGTCCGCGATCAAGGACGCAGGTGCCAAAGACCTGACATTCGCGTCCAACAACGCGGGCGTCGACGATTTTGGCATCGGCATTTTGCTGCAAACCAAACAGGTCAAAAAGATGATCTCGTCCTATGTCGGCGAGAACGCGGAATTTATGCGCCAGTATCTGTCCGGCGAGCTAGAGCTGGAATTCAACCCGCAAGGCACATTGGCCGAACGCATGCGCGCTGGCGGCTGCGGCATCCCAGGTTTCTACACCAAAACAGGTGTGGGCACGGTGATCGCCGACGGCAAAGAGCATAAGGATTTCCCAACAGGTGAAAACGGTGCCGCGGAAACTTACATCATGGAAGAAGGCATTTTTGCCGATCTGGCCATCGTGAAAGCATGGAAAGCCGACGCAACCGGTAACCTGATTTTCCGCAAAACCGCCCGCAACTTTAACCCACCAGCCGCCATGTGCGGCAAGACATGTGTGGTTGAGGTTGAAGAGATCGTCGAGACAGGGTCGCTTGACCCAGACGCGATCCACCTGCCGGGGATTTACGTGCACCGCATCATCCAAGGCGACCACGAAAAACGTATCGAACAACGCACAGTGCGGGAGGCTTAGACCATGTGGGATCGTAACCAAATGGCGGCACGCGCCGCGCAAGAACTTGAAGACGGCACATATGTGAACCTTGGCATCGGGATCCCGACGCTGGTGTCCAACTACATCCCCGAAGGTGTGGAAGTGACGCTGCAATCGGAAAACGGCATGCTTGGCATGGGCCCGTTCCCGACAGAAGAAAACATCGACGCCGACCTGATTAACGCAGGCAAGCAAACGATCACAGAACTGCCGCAGACCGCGTATTTCGACAGCGCGCAATCCTTCGGCATGATCCGCGGCGGCAAGATCGCGATGGCGATTTTGGGTGCTATGGAAGTGGCCGAAAACGGTGATCTGGCGAACTGGATGATTCCGGGCAAATTGGTCAAAGGCATGGGTGGCGCAATGGACCTCGTTGCTGGCGTGCGCCGCGTGGTGGTTGTGATGGACCACACCAACAAACACGGCGATAGCAAACTGCTCAAATCTTGCACCCTGCCCCTGACGGGTAAAGCAGTCGTTGACCGCATCATCACCAACCTTGGTGTTCTGGATGTGGTCGAAGGTGGTCTGAAAATCGTCGAATGCGCTGACGGTGTGACCGAAGACGAGCTGCGCGCCGCAACAGAGGCCGCGATCGTCTAAATGGCGACGTTTCTTAACAATGGCACCGCGCTGCACTATCGGTTCAGCGCGGGGTCCGGCACCCCGATTGTGTTCCTTAACTCATTGGGAACTGACCTGCGGATTTGGGACGATGTGATTGCCGATCTAGCACCCGACGTGCCGGTGCTTTGCATCGATAAGCGCGGGCATGGGCTGTCTGATGATGCTGACATCACGATGGATTTGTTGATCGGGGATGTGGTGGCGTTGATGGATCACCTGTCCCTGCCACCTGCCCTGATTTGCGGCGTGTCCGTCGGTGGCATCATCGCCCAAGGGATGCCTGCGTCCCATGTCGCGGGTCTGATCCTTTGTTGCACTGGGATGAAAATCGGCGATGCCGACGGCTGGAACGCACGGATTGATGCGGTGCATTCGCAAGGGCTGGCCAGCATGGCCGAAGCTGTTATGGAACGCTGGTTTTCGCCAAGCTATACCGCCGATCTGCCGATTTACCGCAACATGCTGACACGTACGTCGCCTGCCGGTTACGCGGGTGTTTGCGGGGCGATCAGGGACACTGATTTTGGTGGTCTGACCGTGACAGCCCCCGCCCATTGCATCGCGGGTGCGAATGATCTGGCGACGCCGCCTGCCTTGGTCAAAACCCTCGCCAATCAGATTGGCGCGACCTATCAGGTGATTGAAAATTGCGGGCATTTGCCTTGTGTCGAGGCCCCTGCCCTTGTCGCGAACGCAATCCGCGACATGCAGATCAGGATTGCCCAATCCGCGTGATTTGATCGGTCAATTCACTGGCTGCGGTCAACCCGCGCCCAGTGGCTTGCACCATCTGCGGCAGGATCATCCACTCCAACGCCCAAGCCGCACCAGACCGTTCTTGCTCATGGACCAAGGCTTGATGCATCCCCGACAATTGGACGGCATTGAACCGCGCCAGCGTCACCAACAGTTCGGCCAAAACAGGGTTTTGTTTATGCGGCATTGCGGATGATCCGCCGCCGCCAGCCAATGCGATTTCATCAATCCCCTGCTGCGCCATAAGGCAGACATCTTGGCCGATTTTTCCAAGTGTTCCGGAGATCAACGACAGAACAGACGCAAATTCTCCGACACCGTCACGCATCGCGTGCCACGCCTTGGGATTGTCCAACAGCCCAAGCTCTGCCGCGACCGCGCTGACCATTTCGGGCGTGGTCTTGGCACGATTTCCAGCAGCCCCACCAACCTGCACACGGGTCACGCGGGGGCGCAATTCGGTAATACGATCAAGGTGATCGGCCAGCGGCAACATCCAGCTTTCCAGCCTGTCACGCACTGTGATCGGCACGGCGGCTTGCATTCGTGTGCGGCCCATCATTGGCATGTCACCAAATTGGGAATCCAATGCGATCATCTGCATTTTCAACGCCTCAATCCGCGTGATCAAATGATCCAACGTCGCGCTGATGCTGATCACTGTGGCGCTGTCGATCACGTCTTGGGATGTCGCCCCAGTATGGACCGCGGACAGCCCAGTTTGCGATTTCAACGCCTTCACTAGATCAGGCACACAGACACCATCGCGCGCAGTACCTTCTGCCAAATCAATGGGTGTGATTTCGACCTTAGCAATGGCATCGGCCGCTGCCGCGCCGTCAGCTTCGGACCAAAGCCCAGCCAAATGGCCGTGGCGCGACCAAGCGGATTCGAACGCCAACATGTTGCGCAACTGCGCGTCTGGCGACCAAATCGCTGCCAGTTCAGGATCGGCGAATAGCCCACCTAGCCAAGGATGATCAAACGCGCTGATCATAGATCAAGGAAGACTGTTTCGCCTTCACCTTGCAGCCGCACATCAAAACGATAAGTCCCCGCGCCTGTCTTTTTCGCGATCATCGTATCGACGCGCTGACGCTGTTCAATGCGGGCCAAAAGAGGATCGGCGCTGTTATCTTCGTCGTCGAAATAGATGCGCGTGTTCAGCCCGATGTTGATGCCGCGCGCGACGATCCACAGGTTGATATGGGGTGCCATCAAACCTGCGCGAGACTGCACTGCACCGGGCTTGACCGTCCGCAATTCGAATTCACCACTGTCGCCATCGGCAGCAAATCGGCAGAACCCATTCACAGCAGGATCGGCCCCCTCTTGGCCCGCATAAATGCCCGCAGCATCCGCTTGCCAGCTTTCGAACATCGCATCGCGCATCGTCCAACCTGTGCCGTCAAAGATGGAACCGGAAATGGTGATCAGCTCGCCTTTTGCACCGTCAGAGATGGGGGATTTCCCAAGGTCTTCGTCGTAGACCCCTTCGATCCCCGCGAACGACGGAATGCAACCAATGTGTACATATGGACCGGCGGTTTGGCTTGGCGTTTCGACCAATGTGTTTAACGCTTGTGTCATATCACATGCCCTCCAGCTTGTTTTCGAACATGGTTTGACGCGTTCCGCGTAAGACGATGTCGAACTTATAGGCTAGATAATCCATGCCGCGTGAGTTCTGCAGATCAAGCGGGGCAACCAAGCGGTCAAGCTGCGACCGGTCTTGGATTGTCGCCGCAATTGGGCAAAGGTTAATCAGCGGGTCGCCTTCGAAATACATTTGACTAATCAACCGCTGCCCAAAAGCATGGCCAAAGATGGAAAAGTGGATGTGCATCGGCCGCCAGTCATTCGCGCGGTTCGGCCAAGGGTAGGCCCCTGGGCGGATCGTCATGAATTCATAGTAGCCGTTGTCATCCGTAATCGTCCGCCCGCAACCGCCAAAGTTAGGATCAAGCGGGGCAAAGTAGTTATCTTTGACATGACGATAGCGGCCGCCTGCGTTGGCTTGCCAAACTTCAACCAACGCGCCCGTGACGGGGCGCGCATTTTCATCCAGCACGCGACCATGCACACGAATACGTTCGCCAATCGCAAGCCCCCCATCTTGGGAATAGTTGCGGATCAGATCGTTATCTAAAGCGCCCAGCATATTATGACCAAAGCGCGGACCGGTTTCCTCTGACGGGGTGGATTCCATCGATAGCAAGGGCAGCGACGGGGACCGCGGCACAGACGTTTTATAGTCGGGATAATATGGCAGTGGATGCACCTCGCGGCGGCGGGGCATCAATACGTTTGACTTAGACATCGTCTGCTTCCATCTCGGCATAGGTTTGTTTGGCCAGTTTGATGGCATGGTTCGCCTTGGGCACGCCGGCGTAAATCGCGACATGCTGGAACGCCTCCATGACATCAGATTTGCTAGCGCCTGTGCGGGCGGTGGCGCGGATGTGCATTGGGATTTCTTCGAAATTCCCAGTGGCCGCTAGCAGGGCAAGCGTCAGCATGGACCGTTCACGAAACGGGATCGCGTCAGACGACCAGACGTTACCCCAGGCCCCTTCGGTGATCAGGGTCTGGAACGGTACGTCCAGATCAGTTTTCGCGGCCTCCGCGCGGTCCACATGGGCGTCGCCCAAAACGGCGCGGCGGGTTTTCATGCCATCGGCATAACGGTCGGTCATTGGTGTCCCCTTTGCAGTAGTATGCACATTAATATGGCAAGCCGATATAGTTTTCAGCCAGATCACGACGCGCCGTTTCAGACTGAGACAGATGGGCCAATGTGGCCTTGCGCATCTGGGCAGCAAACTGATCTTCGCCATCGAAATGGTGCAACATCGTTGTCATTTGCCAGCTAAAGCGCATGGCTTTCCAAATCCGCGCCAGCGCGCGTTCGGAATAGTCATCAATGCCCCCAGTGTCACCCTTTTGCAGCACGTCAATTAGACCCTGATATAGATAAAACACGTCGGAAACCGCCAAATTCAAACCCTTCGCCCCCGTCGGCGGAACGATATGGGCGGCATCACCAACAAGGAACAATCGCCCCCAACGCAGCGGTTCACTGACAAACGACCGCAATGGCGCGATCGACTTTTCGATCGACGGGCCGGTGACCATTGTATTGGCGACATCTGCGGGCAGACAGGATTTCAGCTTGGTCCAGAACCGTTCGTCAGACCATTCCTCTACTTTGTCAGTCAGTGGCACCTGCACGTAATAGCGGCTCAGGTTTTCATTCCGCATCGACACAAGACCAAAGCCGTTGGATGAATTGGCATAGATTAATTCGTGGTTTGCAGGCGGAGTGCGCGACAGAATGCCGAGCCAGCCAAACGGATAGACCCGTTCAAATTCGCGGCGCTTTTCTGCGGGAATGGTCGTGCGGCTGACGCCATGGAAACCGTCGCAACCGGCGACATAGTCACAGTCCAGCCGCTGGCGTTTGCCATCTTGGGTGAACTCTACATAGGGCGCAGAACTATCGGCATCTTGGATCACAACATCGCTGACGTCATGCAAGATCGTGGTGCCCATCGCGTCTTGGGCATCATATAGATCAGCGGTCACTTCGGTCTGGCCATAAACCATAACCTGTTTGCCTGTCAGTTCCTTGAAATTGATCCGCACCATCAGATCGTCGTCAGTCAGATAACAGCCATCATGCGGAATGCCTTCGCGGGTCATGCGGTCGCCAACACCTGCTTCATGCAGCATGTTCACTGTGCCCGTTTCCAATACCCCTGCCCTGATCCGCGATACAACATGTGCGCGGCTGGACCGTTCCAACACGACAGTCGCCACGCCAGATTTGTTCAACAGTTGAGACAGCAAAAGCCCCGACGGGCCGCCGCCAATAATAGCAACTTGGGTTTTCATAACATCATCCTCTTTGCAGTGACCCTAAAGTGCACCCATCGGTTTCGGAATGGACCACACAGGCCAAGAATGGTAATATTCGTGCATGACGCAGATTCCCGACTTTACCCTTTACGGCAAAACCACTCCGTTTCCTGATGTGGTGCATGTGGAAACGTTTTTGGCCCGCGCACCAGAGCATGGCTGGACCATCTCACCACACAGACATTCCAATATGGCGCAATTGTTTGCGGTGAAAACCGGGCGGGTCATGGCCATGGCCGATGGGGAGACCCATGATTTGGCAGCTGGATCGTTTTTGTTCCTGCCAGTGCAAATCGTGCATGAATTGGAAATCGAACCACAGACCGACGGTACGGTCATGTCATTCCCGCAACCCATACTTGGGTCGATCGGCCCTGCATCATCTGACCTATCAGGGGCGTTGGGACAAATGTTCACAGGCGTTGTGACACCGCAACTGTCCACATTGCTGTCCGCACTGTCCGATGTGGTTGGCAGCCCCCAAACATTTCGCCAGCAAATCGCCGTGGGATTGGCCCATGCCGTGTTGGGCGCATTGGGTGGGCTGGCCCCCATCGCGGCGCGCAGCCCCGCCAGCGCGCGGCTGGCCCAATTCGACACATTGATCGCCACCCACCAAAGCGAAGGCTGGGGCGCCGCCAAATATGCGGCTGCCTTGAACATGACCACGGGCCACCTCAGCCGCTTGTGCCGCGACACGACTGGCACGGGTGCGAGCACTTATATTGAACGCGCATTGATGGAAGAAGCCTGCCGCATGTTGGCGTTCACCCGCATGCCCATGGCAGAGATCGGTTATCGATTGGGGTATGCTGATCCGTCATATTTTTCGAAACGTTTCCGCGTCGTTCGCGGGCAAACGCCCACCGCATACAGGCAGCAATTCGCAGACTAATTATTTCAGCAAAACCGGTATTTGGATTGGCCCACGAAAACCAAAGCCGCGCCAGATCACCGCATCAGTGTCGGGGATTTCCATATTTGGAAAACGGTCAAACAGCACAGGCAGCATAACCCGCGCCACAGCACGGCGAGCGACATGGGTGCCTTGGCAGAAATGCGGTCCGTTGCCAAACGCCTGGTGCGGTGCAGACTTGCGGTAGACGTCGAACACCTCGCCATCTTCAAGCACATCTTCGTCGCGGTTGGCACTGGCTTGAATCGTCATGACAGTGTCCCCTTTTGGAATGTGAATTCCGCGGATTTCAGTGTCTTCCATTGCCATGCGCGACGATGCTTGAATTGGAGCAACCCAGCGCACGCCCTCTTCAAATGCCTTGTCCCAGTCGCCGTTGGCCTTGACCTGTTCCATTTGGTCAGGGTTGGTGAGCAGACCGTAGAGAATGGTGTTCAGCGCATCCCGAGGTTCGTTAATTCCGCCGCCAATCGCGATTTTGATGTTTGCGTAAATCTGTGTTTGCTCAATCGGATCATCGGCATTCAGCATCACCGACAATGCCGAATTGTTGGGTGCTGCGCGGTGGCGATCGTGAAGGCTATCTAGCAACGCATGAATTTCATCATTTGCGCGGTCGGACACTGCAAACAGATCGTCGCGCCAGCCAAAATTCCCAGCGCCATCGATCAAGGCTTGCGACCAGCGGATCATTTCAGCGTCCGTTGCTTCGGGCATGCCCAACAAAATCGCAAGGCCACGCGCAGCATAGGCGCCTGACAGAAGTTGAAACAGATCGACAATTTCGCCCTTGGGCAGGCGGCCGACATAGTCTTCTGCGATCTTCTGATATTCGGGCATCCATTCGTTCTGGATCACCTTGGGATTAAAGGCGGGCATCATCGCCATACGTTCCCGCATGTGATCTGCCCCGTCTTTTCGCATAAGCGTATGGGACTGAAATGCCCGTTTCATCGGCGTGTTCGGATCGTTCGAACTGAATAGCGCAGGGGTGTCTTTGACGTATTTGGTGTCTTCGGCCTTGGTCAGCAGAATACGGTTCGCGGCAGGCACGCGGACAACAGGGGATTCTGCGCGCAGACGGCGGTAGATCGGATATGGGTTCAGATCGAGCTGATCCAAAGTGATTGTATCATCTACGGGTGCGTGATGTGTCATGCCGCTTGCCTCCCTCATTTGGCTAACAGGACACCAAAATCAGGGACTTACACAAACGGCTTTATCAAATGCGGTGAATGGATACGGTGAATACACCAAGGATCACCAGCATCGAAACTGATATGCTGCACTAACCGACAAACGGAACGATCAACCACCCGGCTTACAATGCCCTATTTGCCAAGAACTGTACGGTTGTCTCAATGAAACCGCCAACAGCTCAAAACTCCATGGCGGTTTAATAGTCCCACATCGTCCCGTCTTGCAGGCGCACAATTGGATGGCTGCCGGGTTTGTATTCGTACTTCGCTGCCTCGCTTTCATCGAAATCCACACCAAGCCCCGGCGCATCGCTAACAAACATCATCCCATTTTGCATGACGTGATCTGACGGAAATAAAGCCTCGCATTCTGATGTACCAAGCACGAGGTATTCCTGGATACCGAAATTCGGCGCCCACGCGTTCAAGTGGTGTTGCGCCGCCATAGAGATTGGCGAATGGCTCGGCGCGCCGTGGAAACCAGTGCGCACGTGGTGCAGGCCTGCCAGATCAACGATCCGTTTCACAGGGGTGATGCCGCCGCCGTAGGTTACAGCGATGCGAATGAAGTCGATCAGCTCGTCCTCGATCAGCTTGTTGCAATCCCACACCGAATTAAACACCTCGCCAATCGCAATGGGCGTGGTTGAATGATGGCGGATCAAACGCAGAGCGTCTTGGTCTTCGGCAGGGGTCGGGTCCTCTAACCAGTAAAGGTCCACGGGTTCAACGGTCTTGGCGAATGCCGCAGCCTCGCGGGGTGACAACCGGTGGTGGATGTCATGCAGGATCTTAAGCTCTGGTCCGAATTTGGCACGAATATCGGCCAAGGCTTGCGGCATGTACCGCATGTAACGGTCGGTGTCCCAAATCTCAGTCTTGGGAATGATCCCGCTGAAATCGGTCATATAGTCCCCCTTGCCGCCCGCCTTTTCAGGAATCGCATAACCCGCGGTCGCCATACCCGGAATGCCGCATTGCACGCGCACGGCCTTGTAGCCCTGTTCGACATAACCCGAAATCGAGTCCATCAGGTCGGACAAATCCGCGCCAGTGGCGTGCGCGTAAACCATTGCCCCATCCCTGCTTTTACCGCCGAACAGATCATATAGCGGCATGTTCGCCAGCTTGCCTTTTATATCCCACAACGCCATGTCGATCGCTCCAAAGGCGGCCATCGCAATTGGGCCCCGCCGAAAATATGCGCCACGATAAAAGAACTGCCAGATGTCTTCGCTTTTGCGCGGGTCCATGCCGATCAGGTTCGGGATCAGGTAATCCGTCAGATAGGCGGCAGGCAGGGTTTCACGGTTGTTCAGCGTCGCATCGCCAAGGCCATAAACGCCCTGATCCGTCATGATTTTCAGTGTGACATAATTCTTGCCCGGCCCACCGACAAAGACCTTTGCTCCCGTGATTTTCATGATACGTCCCCTTTGGTTTTTTGCGGATCGTCAGTGCCGATGACCCCGCCCGATTGCCGCGCCCAGAACGTGGCATAAAGCCCGCCAAGGTCCAGCAATTCGGCGTGGCTGCCTTGTTCAACAATACGTCCCTGATCCATGACAATGATCCGGTCGAGTTCGGCAATCGTGGACAGGCGGTGGGCAATTGCGATCACCGTTTTACCCTGCATGACACCGCGCAAAGCGGCCTGAATTTCGGCCTCGACCGAGCTATCAAGCGCGCTTGTCGCCTCGTCCAAGATCATGATCGGCGCGTTCTTCAGGATCACCCGGGCCAAGGCCACACGTTGCCGTTGCCCACCCGACAGCTTCACGCCGCGTTCGCCTACATGGGCGGCATAACCCCGACGTCCTTCGCTGTCTTGCAGGCCAAGGATAAAGTCATGGGCGTGCGCTTGTTTGGCTGCATTCTCAATCTCGGCCTGCGAGATGTTTGCCAGCCCTAACCCGATGTTGTCGCGGACGGACCGGTTCAGCAATGCGGCCTGCTGGCTGACCATGCCAATATGTTGACGCAGGCTATCAAGGTTCACGTTCGCCAAGTCTTGCCCGTCGATGGAAATCTTGCCGCCTTCTGGCGCATGGAACCGCAGGATCAAATTCACCAGCGTGGATTTTCCAGCCCCCGATGGCCCGACCAACCCAATCCGCTCGCCCGGCGCGATGGACAGCGTCACTTGATCCAAACCGCCGCCGTCTTTGCCATAATGGTGGCGTACATCCGTCACCTCGATCGCGCCATTTCTCAGCTCAAGATCAGGCGCGTTCGGGTCTTGGGGAATGGCAAGCGGCTGGCCCAACGTCCGCAACGCCTCGCGCACGGACCCCACCTGTTCAAAAATCCGCCCCACCGCATCCATGACCCATTCGGCCAATGTCGCGATGCGTAGGGAAAGCGCAATCGTGGTGCCGACCACCCCGATGGTCGCCAAGCCTTGGGACCAAAACCAAATACCCGCGCCGACGAAACCGACAATAATCAACCCTTCTAACCAGATAGTTGTGGTCCGCAGGCCAACACTGATTTGGCGGGCCTCGAACAGACGTTGGCGGGTGGTTTCCAAGGCGTCTGTGTGGTTGGCCTCGATCTGCGCGCGGTTCGCAAACAGGCTGACCGTGTCAAAGTTGGAAAACACATCGACGACCTTGCCCAGCAATGCGGATTTTGCAGCCATGAAAATTTCCATCGCGTTGACCACACGTGGCACGATCCAAACCATCAAACCTGCATAAATCACCGCCCAAGCCAGCAATGGGAACGCCAAGCGCACATCGACTTCGGACATGAACACCACGATGCCGATCATATAGACCGCGCCGAATGCGACCGCGTTGAGCGATTGGAAAATCACCGCCGTGGCATAGTTGCCCATCAATACCAGACGCGATGCGGTGCGCCCTGCGAGGTCGTCTTGGAACCAGCCAACAGATTGCTTGGTCAGATGTGCATGGGCGCGGAAACGGAACAGGCTCGCACCGTTACAATCAAGCCCAATGTCATTGACCGCATGGCGCAGGAATTGAATGAACGGACGCAAGATGATCAGCATGCACGCCGCGAACATCAGGCTGCTTGCATGGTCCTGCCAGATCGCGGAAGGTGCGCTATCGACAAGCATGTCGATCAAGCGCCCCGCATAGCTGATCAGCCAAACTTCGACGCTGGCAGCAAGGATGGTCATCACAACGCTTAGCGCAATGACCCATCGCAATGGGCGCAGGTGGCTTCGCAGATAGGGCCAGACACCGGTTGCCGGCGGACTGCCATCGCCCGCGTCATAAGGGACGACCAAATTAAGCGCGAGGCGCGTGGCACAGTTGTAAATCGCTCGCAATGTCTGGTCCTTTCGTGGCCCGTGTTACCGTCCCAACCAACCGCCATCGACAGGCAAGGTAATCCCTGTGACATAGCGCGCAGCGGGGGACGCAAGAAATGTGACCGCACCCGCGATGTCTTGCGGCTCGGCCCAGCGCCCGAGGGGGATACGATCAAGGATTGCTTGGTTGCGCTCGGGGTCATTACGCAAGTCGGTGGTGTTGTTGCTGATCACATAGCCGGGTGCGACGGCGTTCACCGTGATGCCTTGCGCCGACCATTCGTTGGACAATGTCTTAGCCAACCCCGCCACCCCGCTTTTGGACGCGGTATAAGACGGCACGCGAATGCCGCCTTGGAACGACAATAGGGACGCGATGTTGATGATGCTGCCCCCCTTGCCCGCAGCGACGCGTGACTTGGCAAAGGCCTGGGACAGGAAGAACACGACCTTTAGATTGATGTCCATTACGGAGTCCCAATCGGCCTCGGAGAAAGTCAGGCTATCATCCCGACGGATGATGCCTGCGTTGTTCACCAACGTGTCGATCGGCCCGAATTGGTCCTCGGCCTTCGCAAACGCGGCTTGTGCAGCAGTGACGGTCGCAAGATCGGCGGGCAAGCCGTCGCCTTTGCCGCCGGCCTTTGCTATTTGCGCCAAAGTATCGTCCATCGATGACCGCCCCACGGCGATCACATGGGCACCGTGGCGTGCCAGATCGACGGCAATCGCCTGACCGATGCCCGTATTCGCGCCGGTCACAAAGGCACGGGTGCCGGTCAGGGAAAACCCAGTCATCGCATGTCCTCCATCGCGACCATTTCTACGTCCGTGTAATCGACATTATCGCCCGCCATCGCCCAGATGAACGCATAAGACGACGTGCCAGCCCCGCTGTGGATCGACCACGGTGGCGACAGCACGGCCTGTTCATTGCGCACGATCAGGTGGCGGGTTTCGTCAGGTTCACCCATCAGATGTACGATGTTTTGGCCCTCATCGAGGTCGAGATACAGGTAAGCCTCTGACCGCCGTTCATGATAATGCGCTGGCATCGTGTTCCAGACCGATCCTTTGCCCAGCTTGGTCATGCCCATCACGATCTGACAGCTTTCCATCACGGAGGGATGCACAAATTGATAGATCACACGTTCGTTGCTGGTGTCGCGGTCGCCCAAAGGCACTTGGGCCGCGTCATCAATCGTGATAAGCCGCGCAGGGATCGCGCGATGTGCTGGCGCCGAGATAATGTAGAAATGCGCGTCCTGCCCGCTGACCGTGACAGCACCCGATCCCATCCCAAGATAGAGCATATCGCAACGCCCCATGGCGTAGGTTTCACCACCTGCCTCTACCGTGCCATCTGTACCAAGGTTCACCAAAACCGCCTCGCGGCGATCAAGCCATGACGGCGTGCCAGTCTGGTCGACACCGTCAATGGTCAAAGGGCCGGATTTGGGTGTGGCACCACCGACGATCATTCGGTCGTATTGCGAATACGTCAGGCAAACCTCGTCGTCCGACCACAGATTTTCGATCAGAAACTCGTCGCGCAATTGCGTGGTGTCAAAGGTTTTGGCGTGACGCGGATCAATCGCGCGCCGTAGGTTAGTTTTAAGCATCGTATCCTCCCGTGATGCGTGATTGATTTGTTCGGCGCTTAGGCCGAGACGTTTGATCGTTTCCAATCCCCACGCCAAAGACGGCGATGAAATAGCGGAAATTTCAATAGTTCTTCCCAGAACATCAGCGACAAAACCCAAGCCGGATGCACACCAAATACAAGCACGGCGATTGCGGTCGCTGGCACGCGGAACAGCCACTGCGACCAGACGAAAATATGCATGACATAGACCGTGTCGCCGCTGGCGCGCAGTGTGTTACCGCAGATGGCGTTAGATTGTTTGGGGAATGGCAGAACCAGCAGAACCAGCGCGAAACTGCCCAAATAGGCACGTGTGTCGGGGCCAAGCTGCGGGTAAATCACGTCTGGCAAAAGGCACAAAATCCCGTAAACACCGGCCACCAAAGCAGCCGCGACAAAACCCATGCGCCAAGACGAGCTTAGGAATTTGTCCAACGTGGCTTCGTCTCGTTTTTGACCCAACAGCTGCGCCACGATGATCCCCGTGGCCTGCGCCCACTGCATCCCAATCGTGCCCGCAACCATGATCCACGGCATGATCAAGGTCATAGCCGCGAAAGCTGCAATGCTCATTTGCGAAAAGATCAACATGCTCACACGTGCTGCATAATTCGCACTGACAAAAGTGATTGCGATAGGCCAACCGAATGCGACATGCCGCCTGATAGTCGCGGAGAATGTTCCGTTGCGCCAACCTTTGGTGTGAAACAGATCGCCATCAAGGTGCCACGCCATCGAGGCGAGAAAACCCGCCTGAACCGAAATCGCAATTGCGCTGCCCAGCGCGGCGCCTGCGACGCCCATCGCAGGAAATCCAAAATATCCATGTATTAATAGGACGCTCAAAACAATGTTGATCGGCACCGAAAACAAATAGCCAAACAGCGGAATTTTCGTCCGGCCGCATCCGTTGAAATGACTGCCAAGATTCTGACCGACGGATTCTGCCAAGACCACAAAAAGAAAGATCGACAGATAGGACCATGCGTCAGAAGCGACGCTGGCACTGGGGGCGATGGCCGATAGAACGCCTTGGCCGAACAGCCACAAGACTGCAACCCCGAAGAAACCGATCCCGATGCCAAGCACCAATCCCGAGGCTAAGACAGACTTTCGAAACACCGCATCCTCGGTGCCGAACGCTTGGGCCGTGCGAATTTGTAATGCGTTAGAAAAGGCAAAGATGATGCCCGACACAATGCCTGCAATTGTTGCAGCCAACCCCATTGCCGCCAAAGAAACTTCACCCAAAGATGACACAAGCCAACCATCGATCACGACCGTACCATGCAATAAAATTGCCTTGATGGTCATCGGCCAAGACAGCAAAAATACCTGTTTCGCACCGGGGATAGCGCGGCTGTCTATTGACTGGATTGGTGTGGCCATAGTGTGGCTCCGCGCTTGCGCATCTTAGCCATCATCATTTTCAAAATAGTTGGCGTTGGTGGCTGTGATGCTTGCGATTGTCGCATCGAGCCGTGACAAATGCGCCATGCCTGCGGCAATCGCAGCGTCGGCATCATGCGCGCAGATCGCAGCGGCGATGGCTTGATGGTCTGCAACCAGTTCAGGCATGCGCTGTTCTTTTTCAAGACCGAGCACGCATAGACGATCGACCTTGGCTTTTTCTTCCAAGATCACCTCGAAGGCGTAATCCACCTTCCCAATTTCGCAGAGTATCTTGTGGAATTCATAGTCAAGCTGCCCGAAAAGATCGACATCCTGGTTCTGCACCGCAGCCTTTTGCTGGGCTAACTCTGACTGGAGCAAGGCCTCACCCTTCTCGTCGCAATGTGCAGCTGCTCGTCGCAGGACTTCGGTTTCAATTGCGGCGCGGATGAAGCGTGTTTTTTCAATTTTGCGCATAGAAAAGCGCCGCACTTCAGTGGCGCGCTGTGGGCGGATAAGCAGCATGTCAAGGTTGGCGAGCCTGCTGAATGCATCACGCACGGGCTGCCGTGACACACCGAAACGCGCAGCAATCTCTGCTTCAGAAATACGATCTCCGGGCTTCAGCTCTAGTGACAGGATTTGATCCTGCAAATGCTCAAATACCTCGTCGACGCTTGTACGCCGTGCCGCTTGGGCGGTCGCTTGTGCCATTCAGAGTACTCCTTCGTAGCGAGTAATACCTCAAACGTTACGTTAAAACAAACTGGTATACTAGACTGGCGCTCCAGATATATTAGACTAGTATTCCAGTTATGGAGCGTGATTCGCTGGGCATAGAACTCAGCATGATAGCGCAATAGGAGGCGACGATGTCCGGTGTAGATCTTAGCAGTATCGTAAAGAAATACGGTGCCTTTCAGGTGGTCCATGGGATCGACCTGACGGTTGCAGAGAAAGAATTTGTTGTCCTCGTCGGCCCGTCTGGCTGTGGTAAATCGACGACCTTGCGCATGATTGCGGGTCTTGAAGAAATCACCGCCGGTGATTTAACGATTGATGGTCGCCGTATGAATCGCATCGCGCCAAAAGACCGCGATGTGGCGATGGTTTTCCAAAACTATGCGCTTTATCCACATCTAAATGTGGCAGACAACATGGCGTTTGGTTTGCGCATTCGCAAAATGCCCAAAGCCGAGATCAAGACGACAATTGATGATGTCGCCGGCATCCTTGGGCTGACCGATTATCTGGATCGTCGTCCTGCTGATCTGTCTGGAGGGCAGCGCCAGCGTGTTGCCATGGGCCGCGCGATCGTGCGCCATCCCAAAGTATTCTTATTCGACGAACCCTTGTCCAACCTTGATGCCAAATTGCGCACTCAAATGCGTGCCGAAATCAAGCGTCTGCACAAACGGCTTGGCGTTACATCCATCTATGTCACCCACGATCAGGTCGAGGCGATGACGTTGGCCGACCGCATTGTTGTGATGAACGATGGCCGGATCGAACAGATCGGCACCCCGATGGAATTGTTCAACAACCCCGCCAATACATTTGTCGCAGGTTTCCTTGGGTCGCCGCCAATGAACCAAGTAAGGGGCGTTTTGACAAGCGAAGGCGCCAAGATCGGCGATACAGAGATTAAGATCGACGGTGTAACAGCCGCCGATGTCGGGCGTCCCGTAACGGTCGGCATTCGGCCCGAACATGTGGCGCTGAAGGCGAGCAAAGGCACGTCGGCGCTCCCGATTGATCTGGATCTTGTGGAACCACTTGGATCAGAGGCCCTTCTGCACGCACGGTTTGGCGAAAACGAAATGGTGTTCAAGGCTGAAACCCACGGTGACATCGCGCATCTGTCTGGTGTGACCGACATCCATGTCGATGCGTCACTGGTGAAGCTGTTTGACGGCGAAACCGGCCAAGCACTGAACCTTGGGGGCTAAGCGGATGAGTGATCAACACGTCCCAAACGACGGCCGCTTAATCCGGCTCTACGATCACTTCAAACGTGAATGGCAGATCTATGTGCTGCTGTTGCCGATGGTCATTTGGTTCACAGTTTTTCTGTATAAACCGATGTATGGACTGCAAATCGCGTTCAAGGACTATTCGATCTTTAAAGGGATCGCCGCTAGCCCATGGATCGGGTTCGAACATTTCCAAACCCTATTCGGCAGCGACCAATTCATGCGCGCGCTGCGTAACACGTTTATGATTAGTATGCTGAGCCTGTGTTTCGGCTTTCCAATGCCGATCATTCTGGCGTTGATGTTCAACGAGGTCACGAACCAAGTCTTCAAACGCACTGCCCAAACGATTGTTTATCTGCCGCATTTCATCTCGACCGTGATCATCGCGGGTATCGTGATTACGGCCTTTTCTCCGACCGCGGGGGTCGTGAATTCTGTGCTGGGTTGGTTCGGGTTCGAGCCGATCTACTTCCTTATCAAACCCGAATGGTTCCGCCCGATTTTCATCGGTTCCGGCATTTGGCAAGAAGCAGGTTTCTCGTCAATCGTGTTCTTGGCCGCCATCGCTGGGGTGAACCCGTCGCTATACGAATCTGCTGTGGTTGATGGCGCAAGCCGTTGGCAGATGATGTGGAAAATCACCCTGCCGTCAATTTTGCCGACGATTATCATCATGCTGATCATCCGCATTGGCAACCTGCTCGAAGTTGGGTTCGAGCTGATCATCGTCCTATATCAACCGGCCACTTACGAGACGGCGGATGTGATCAACACATACATTTACCGCCAAGGTGTGCAGGGTGCGCAATATGATATGGCCGCCGCTGCCGGCCTATTCAACGCCGTCATCGCATTTGTACTGGTGATGACCGCCAACACAATTTCAAAGCGTTATTCACGCACATCGCTTTGGTAGGAGGCAGACAATGGCAAACATGAACCTTTACTCGCGCGGCGACAAATTGTTCGTCTATGTGAACATGGCATTGATCGCATTGTTCACATTGTCGACGCTTTATCCGTTTATCTACATCACGGCCGTATCGTTCAGCGACGGGTCGGCAGCAAGTGCAGGAACCGTGGTTTACCGGCCCATCGCCACGACAATTTCGGCCTATAAATACGTGATGTCAGAACCGCTGTTTTGGACATCCTATGTGAACACGTTCATTTATACATTCGGCGGCACATTCGTTAGCTTGCTGATTATTATTCCAGGCGCTTATGCGTTGTCGCGTCCGCAACTGATTGGCCGCCGGTTCTTTAACCTGTTTGTCGCATTTACCATGTGGTTCAACGCGGGCCTGATCCCGTTCTTCTTGAACATGCGCGACCTAGGCCTGATGGACAGCTACTTTGGCCTGATCATCGCGTTTGCCTGTAACGCGTTTAACATCATCCTTTTGCGCAACTTTTTTGAGGCGATCCCAGAATCGTTTGAAGAAGCCGCGCGCATGGATGGTGCCAATGAATTCCAAGTGCTTTGGAAAGTGTTCATCCCCCTGTCCAAACCCGCTATCGCGACGATCATTCTATTTTGCATGGTCGCCCGTTGGAACGGCTTTTTCTGGGCGATGATCGTTTTGAAAGACGAGCAAAAGATCCCGCTGCAGGTGTACCTGCGCCAAGTGATCGCAACGCTCAAAGATGACGAAGAATTCGGACTTCAGGTTCTGAACTTCAGCTATTCGGTCGAAACCGTCACGGCGGCGATTATGGTCTGTTCGATCATCCCCGTCCTGATCTTCTATCCGTTTATTCAGAAATACTTCAACAAAGGCATCATGCTGGGAGGCGTAAAAGAATGACCGTTGAAGTGCACAACAACCGCATAATGGGAGGAAATATCTATGCGTAAACTAACCATGATGGCAGCGGCATTGCTGTCCACGGCGATGGTGACGCCTGCGTTCGCAGACGGACACCTGAAGATTACAGATGAACCGGTAGAGTTCACTGTTCACCTGCACAATAAACGCTATTTCTACGATTCAGAGTGGCCGGTTGAGCAAGCTGCGCGCGCAATGACTGGCGTGTCCTTGGTCGGTGCGACATTCGGCACCAACACCCCAAGCTCTGCCGAGGCCCACAACCTGATGCTTGCTTCCGGTGACATCCCGCACATCGTTGGCGGTGATAAGATCAAAGACATGGTCAACGAATACGGCCCACAGGGCGCGTTTGTTCCATTGAACGACCTGATCGCCGAACATGCGCCAAACATGAAGGCGTATTTCGAGCAGTATCCAGAGAAGATGGCGGCTGTTTCGTCATTCGACGGCAATCTCTATTACATCCCATATCTGCCTGACGGCAAATATGGTCGCGCCTATTGGATGCGTCAGGATTGGCTTGATAAACTCGGTCTTGAAGTTCCAACAAACGTAGAAGAGCTGCACACAGTTCTGACCGCGTTCCGCAACGATGATCCAAACGGCAACGGCCTGAAAGACGAAGTGCCGTTCTTCGTACGTCAGTGGCAGGAATTGCTGCGTCTGGTCACACTTTGGGACGGTCGTTCCTCTGGCTCTGACACAGCACACGACTTCTTGGTCCAAGACGGCATGATCGCACACGGCTACGCTGGCGAGGGCTACCGTGAAGGCATCAAGAACATTCACCAATGGTATACTGAGGGTCTGATCGACGCAGAAGTCTTTACCCGTGGTTCCACTGCGCGTGAATATCTTCTGTCTGAAAACCTTGGCGGCATGACTCACGATTGGTTCGCGTCTACTTCGGGCTATAACCCAAAGCTGCGCGACAAGATCGAAGGCTTTGACCTTGCCGTGATCGCGCCACCTGCGTCTATTTCTGGCGTTCAAATGGCAGAGCACCGCCGCATTCCAGTGAAACCAGATGGCTGGGCGATTTCGCACACCAACCCTGATCCGGTCACAACGATCAAATACTTCGACTTCTACTTCACACCTGAAGGCAAGCGTTTGGCCAACTTTGGTATCGAAGGCACGCATTACGACGTTGTCGACGGCGAAGCGATCTTTACCAAAGAGTTCATGGATGCCGGTCCTGTAAACAGCCAGCTTTATCAAGTTGGTGCGCAGGTTCAGCGTGGATACCCACAAGATTTCAAATATGAAATCCAGTGGACAAACCCATCCGCGATCAAAGGTATCGAGCTTTATGATGCTGGCGATTATCTGGTCGAGCAGTTCTTGGGCGTTGCCTTCAACGAAGAAGAGCAAGGCGTCTACGACAAAAACTGGAGCCAGATCCGCACCTATATGCTTGAGCGTCAGCAGGCTTGGGTTCTCGGTGGCGGCATCGAAGAAGAGTGGGACGACTACATGGCCACACTCGACAAGATGGGCTTCAACGACGTTCTGGCCGCGATGCAATCTGCATACGACCGTCAGTACAACTAAACCAAAAGGGGGCGGCATCATCTGCCGCCCCTACCAAACTATTTCAAAATTTCGCAGGATTTCTGATAAATGCCGGCCAGCACGCTTCCCCTTCTCGACGAGCCAAAAGCAGGGCGTTTGACTATTCAATATAGTCCGACTGCTGACACGGATGTGACAGAAAACCCGCCCCGTTTTATGTGGATTCCGGTGGTTGATGACGATGCGCGCTATGTGCTGCGCCTCTCAACCGATCCGGCATTCCCCAAAGGTAAAACGCAGCAGTTCACGGACTTGCCGCTGAACTTCTTCACCCCTGACACCACGCTCGCGCCTGCGGATTACCACTGGTCCTATGCCACATGGGACGGTGACGCCGTGACCAGCACATGGAGCACGCCGCGCAGTTTCACCATCGCCGAAGGGTTGGCAGAGACGCCCCTGCCATCGCGTGATGAGCGTCTGAAAAACGTAGCAATGGATCACCCGCGCCTGTGGATGACCAACGACCGTTTGGGCGATTTCATGGATGCGGTGAAGGCCGATCCTGATTATTGCACATGGTCCACGTTTTACGACAAATCCGTAAAACCATGGATGGACCGCGACATCATTCGCGAACCTGCGGGATACCCCAATCACCAACGCACACCCCCGATCTGGCGGCAGACATATATCGACCTGCAAGAGGTCTGGTATGCGATCCGTCACCTTGCGATTGGCGGCAAAGTGACAGGCGACGCCGCCATGACCGCCCGCGCCAAAGAATGGCTGTTGGAGGCTGCAAGCTGGGACCCGATGGGTGTGACATCGCGCGCCTATACCGATGAATGGGCGTACCGCGTTTGCAATGCGCTGGCGTGGGGATACGACTGGCTGCATGATGATCTGTCCGAGGAAGAGCGCACAATCGTCCGCGCCGCAATGCTCGAGCGCACCCGCGACATCGCCGAACACGCGATCCTGAACGCGAAAATCCACCTATTTCCCTACGATAGCCACGCCGTGCGCTCGGTGTCTTTGGTCATCGTGCCTGCCTGCATTGCGCTGCTGGGCGACGACGAGAATTACGAAGCTCGCGATTGGCTGAACTACTGCATCGAATTCCTGTCCACCGTCTATTCGCCATGGGGCGACAGCGACGGCGGCTGGGCCGAGGGCACGCATTATTGGATGATGGGCATCGCCTATTTGATCGACGCCGCGAACCGGTTGAAGTCCTACATGGGGCTTGATTTGTATAAGCGCCCGTTCTTCCAAAACACCGGTGATTTCCCGTTGTATTGCAAGGCCCCCAACACCCGCCGCGCCACCATGGGTGACGACAGCACCATGGGCGATTTGCCTTGCGTGAAAACCGGCTTGAACCTGCGCCAGTTCGCAGGGGCTACCGGCAATGGTGCGTATCAATGGTATTGCGACGAAAACCTGCGCACCAATCCGGGCACCGAAATGGCGTTTTATAACTGGGGTTGGTGGGATACGAATTTCGATGAACTTGTGTTCCAAACTGATTTCCCAGTGGTCCCAGCGACCCCACCTGAAAGCGGCCTGCGCCACTTTAAGGGTATCGGTTGGGTCGGCGTGCAACACGCGATGAACGACCCCGACAGCCACGTGCATTTCGTGTTTAAGTCGTCCCAATTTGGGTCCATCAGCCACAGCCACGGCGATCAGAACTCTTTCTGCATGTCAGCCTTTGGCGAAGATATGGCGATCCAATCAGGGCATTACGTCGCCTTCAACTCGTCCATGCACCAGTCATGGCGCCGCCAGACGCGATCCAAAAACGCGATCCTAATTAATGGCAAAGGGCAGTATGCTGAAAAGGATAAGTCCAAGGCCATGGCCGCAACGGGCCGTATTCTGGCCGCGGAAACCCACGACGATCACTATTTGATACGCGGCGATGCGACGGGCGCATACCAAAGCCTATCGCCAGAGGTCACCCGCGCAGAGCGCGAGATTTACTTTGTGCGCAATTCCTATTTCGTGATCATCGATAAGGTCGACGCCGAAACACCTGTGACCATCGACTGGTTGCTGCACGCCAACAACCCCTATGATCTGGGCAAATCATCGTTCCGCAACACGGGCGATAAGGCTGGGTTCTATGGTCAGGTCGTCTGGTCCGAGGCTGGCAAACCGCAGATCGGCCAAGATACTGGCTATGCCGATGTAGACCCCGCAGACTACGAAGGTTTGCCCGTCAGCACGGTGCTGAAGGCGCATTATCCTGCCGCCACGCGCCACCGGATCGCCACGCTTTTGGTGCCCTATAAGCTCGACGCGCCAAAGCGGATTTTCAACTTCATGGACGATCAGGGCTATGACGCTGATCTGTATTTCACCGACCCAGAAGAACATACCTTCCGCGTCGTGATGAAGAAACTTGCCAATAGCTAAGGGCCAAAAAGATGACTGTGAAAAACCACTTCCCCGGACAAGACGGAAAACTGGAAACAGTAGCCGATGGTCTATCGCGCAAAATCGGCGCGCATAACGACAATCTGATGATCGTCGAGGTCCATTTCGATGCGGGTACAACCGCGCCACTGCACCATCATGTGCATGAACAAATCACCTATGTGATGTCTGGTAAATTCGAATTCACCGTGGGCGATAAAACCTACGTCGTGGGCGCGGGCGACTCGCTCTATAAACAACCCAACATCGAACATGGCGCGACCTGCCTAGAGGCCGGCACGCTTTTGGATGTCTTTACGCCGCACCGCGAAGACTTCCTGTGATCCCATTTAACGTAACGGAGTATTTATCATGACCAAACCAGTGATCGGCTTTATCGGCCTTGGCCTTATGGGCGGCAATATGGTCGAAAACCTGCAAAATCGCGGGTACGAAATGGTCGTGATGGCCCGTAAACAAGACGCGCTTGATGCGGTCATGGCACGCGGTAATGCGCGTATCGCGGCAACGCCCAAGGAGATGGCAGAGGCCTGCGACATCGTCATGCTTTGCGTGACCACATCCGAAGTGGTCGAAAGCCTGATTTACGGCAACGACGGCATTCTGGCAGGCATCAAAGAGGGTGCGACTGTCATCGATTTTGGCACATCCGTCCCTGCATCCACGCGCAAGATCGGCGCAGATTTGGCTGCCAAGGGCGCGGGTATGATCGACGCCCCATTGGGCCGCACACCAGCCCATGCCAAGGACGGATTGCTCAACATAATGGCCGCTGGCGACCAAGCAACCTATGACAAGGTCAAACCGGTTCTGGACGACCAAGGCGAAAACGTATTCCACCTCGGCGCTTTGGGCGCGGGTCATGTGACCAAACTGATCAACAACTTCATGGGCATGACAACCGTCACCGCAATGAGCCAAGCCTTTGCCGTAGCTGACCGCGCTGGCGTGGACCGTGCGCAATTGTTCGACATCATGTCGGCTGGCCCGTCCAATTCCCCCTTCATGGCTTTCGCCAAGAAATACGCCGTTGATAACGTCAGCGACCTTGGTTTTTCGCTTAATAACGCGAACAAGGACTTGGGGTATTTCCTGAAGATGGTCGAAGACATGGGCACCCGCGCAGAGATCGCGGAAGGCACGTCCAACAACCTTCAGGCGGCGGTCGACGCAGGCATGGGCGACGGCAATGTTCCCGAAATTTTCGACTACTTTATGACGCGCAAAAGCTAAGGGATTGATCCATGAAACTTGCAGGGAAAACAGCCATTGTAACCGGTGGCGGGCGCGATATCGGGGCCGCTGCAGCCAAGAAACTGTCGTCTGAGGGCGCGAATGTCGCGCTTAGCTATTTTGAAAGCTCCAAGGGTGCAGACGCCGTTGTCGCCGACATCAAAGCGGCTGGCGGCAAAGCAATTGCCGTGCAGGCAGATTTGAACGCTCAAGACGGTGTCGACAAACTGGTCAGCGCCACAATTGATACCTTTGGCGGCGTCGATGTTTTGGTGAACAATGCCGGTGGTCTGGTAGCGCGTAAAACGATGGCCGAAATGGATCTGGCCCATTGGAACACGGTCATGACCCTGAACCTGACAAGCACATTCATGATGACTAAGGCCTGTCTTGAACATATGTCCAAAGGCGTGATTGTGAACCTTGCATCCCAAGCGGGCCGCGACGGTGGTGGCCCCGGCTCATTGGCCTATGCCACGTCCAAAGGTGCTGTGATGACCATGACACGCGGGCTCGCCAAAGAGGTCGGACCAGACGTGCGGGTCAACGCGCTTTGCCCTGGCATGATCGACACGGATTTCCACAACATCCACACACCAGACGCGGGTCGTCGCGGGTTCGAGGCCAACGCACCAATGAAACGCCAAGGCCATGTGGACGACGCCGCGAACCTGATCGTGTTTCTGGCCACCGACGATAGTGCGTTCATGACGGGCACAAATATCGACCTGAATGGCGGCATGCTGTTTTCTTAGAAAGGCCACGTGATGCGTGTTTTGGCGATTGGCGAATGCATGGCCGAATTGGCCCCGACGGATACCGATGGTGATCTGCGATTGGGGTTCGCTGGCGATACATTCAACACAGCGTGGTATCTGGCGCGCTGTGCGCCGGACACGCAGGTGGCTTATCTGACGGTTCTGGGCGACGATGCGATATCGCAAAAGATGGCGACCTTCATGCGCGACAGCGGCATTGATGACCGGTTCGTGCAAGTGGCAAAGGGACAGACTGTCGGGCTTTATATGATCACGCTGGATCAAGGCGAGCGCAGCTTTTCCTACTGGCGCGGACAATCTGCGGCCAAGGCGCTGGCGAATGACACTGCCGCGTTGGATGCGGCGATGGATGCTTCTGACCTGATCTATTTCTCGGGTATCACATTGGCGATTTTACCTGCTATGGGCCGCGAAGCGTTGTTAGCTGCGGCGCAAAAGGCCCGTGCGGCGGGCAAAACCATCGCCTTTGATCCCAATTTGCGACCACGGTTGTGGGCGTCTGATGCAGAGATGACAGATACCATCATGCAGGCCGCCGCCGTCAGCGATATCGTATTGCCATCGTTCGAAGACGAGGCAGATTGGTTTAACGATGCCAATCCCAAAGCCACCGCAAACCGCTATTTGAACGCAGGCGCTGTGACAGTGATCGTTAAGAACGGCGCTGATCCCGTGCTCTATGCCGAAGGAGCCAGCTACGCCGAAGTGCCGGTGACACCCGTGCAAACGCTCGTCGATACGACAGCGGCAGGCGACAGCTTTAACGCGGGCATCTTTGCGCGCCATGCGACGGGCGACACATTGGCGGGCGGCATTGCCTATGCCTGTGCTCTATCGCGTCAGGTCGTGCAAAGCCGCGGGGCCTTGGTCGACTTTGATCCTGAGAGCATCCGCTAATGCCAAATCCCGCGCCAGCTGAAGCAATCGATCTCGGGTCCGATACGCTCGCGTTACTGGCCAAGGCAAGCACGGCAAGTGTGGCGACGCTGCTGTTCAAGCGCGGCTATCACAATGCTTATGTGCAAGGCGCTCTGCCCCTAAACCCCGATACTGGCACAATGGTCGGCCCTGCCTATACGCTGCGTTATATCCCAACACGGCCTGACACTGATCCGCTGGATGCATTTCGCGAACCCGATCACCCCCAGCGTGTCGCGGTCGAAGAATGCCCTGAAGGCGCTGTGCTAGTGATGGATTGCAGGCAGGATGCCACGGCAGCCTCCGCTGGATCAATCCTGTTGACCCGCTGTCAGATGCGCGGCGTTGCCGGTGTTGTCAGCGATGGTGGCATTCGCGACGCACGTGGAGCTGCGGCATTGGTTATGCCAGTCTTTGCGGCCAAACCCTCTGCGCCTACGAACCTAACCAAACACCACGCGGTTGATATCGGCCTGCCGATCGCCTGCGGCGGCGTTGCCGTTTATTCCGGTGACATCGTGATGGGCGACGCGGATGGCGTCATGATTATCCCGCGCCATTTGGCCGATGAAATCGCAGTGGAAACCGTCGAGATGGAGCTGTTCGAAGCCTTCGTGCTGGAACAAGTCAACGCTGGCGCGTCGATCCGTGGGCTGTATCCGCCGACAGATCCTGCCACGCTCACGCGCTTTGCCGCTTGGAAGGACAATTAATGCGCGAAACATGGCGGTGGTTCGGCGAATTTGACCCGATTGCATTAGATGAAGTTGCTCAAACGGGGGCTGCCGGCATCGTCAGCGCAATGCACGCGATCCCTTATGGTGAGGTGTGGCCACGCGAGGCCATCGCCGCGCGCAAGGCAGAGATCGAAGGCGCCGGTTTCACGTGGGACGTTGTCGAAAGCCTGCCGGTACACGAGAACATCAAGCGAGGCACCGGCGATTTAGACAGGCTGTTTTCCAACTACCGCACGTCGCTTACAAACCTCGCGGCAGAAGGTGTCAAAACGGTTTGCTATAACTTCATGCCGATCCTTGATTGGACACGCACCGATCTTGCCGCACCTGTTGCGTGCGGTGGCACGTGTCTCCATTTTTCGGCAGCAAAAATGGCCGCGCTTGAAATCCACATGCTGGGGCGTGATGCGGCACAGGACCACTATCACCCCGATGCCGTTACCACAGGGACAGCGTGGTTTGAGGCCAGCACACCTGAAGATCAAGACACGCTCATCAAGACGATCATGGCAGGGCTACCGGGGGCCGTGGACCGCTATGATATCGCGGGGCTGAAAACGGTTTTGAACAGCTATGCGGGCCTGTCGCATGACGACCTGCGCGGCAATCTGAAACGGTTCCTGACAGAAGTGATCCCGACGGCGTCCGAGCTGGGCATCAACATGTGCATTCACCCCGATGATCCGCCGCGTGACATCCTTGGGCTGCCGCGCATCGCGTCGACGGCCGATGACATCGCGTGGATCATGCAGGCCGTGGATACGCCGGCGAATGGCCTGACGCTTTGCACCGGATCACTTGGATCGCATCCCGATAACGACCTGCCCGCCATTGCCCACACCTTTGCCAACCGCATCCACTTTGTGCATCTGCGCAATGTCGCCAAACAACCCGACGGGTCGTTTACCGAAAGCGCCCATTTGGAAGGTGACGTCGATCTGGTCGCCGTCATCGACGAGTTACTCGAAACTGAGGCCATGCGCGACGTCGATCTGCCTTTACGGGCTGATCATGGGCACGCCCTGCTGACAGACAGCCAGCGCGATTTCCAACCCGGCTATACGCTGATTGGACGCTTGCGCGGGCTGTCAGAGCTGCGCGGAATTATCGCCGCCTTGACTTAGTTCCACAGTAGGTTCGGCAGCGTCATGGAAACCGCAGGATCAAATTCACCAGCGTGGATTTTCCAGCCCCCGATGGCCCGACCAACCCAATCCGCTCGCCCGGCGCGATGGACAGCGTCACTTGATCCAAACCGCCGCCGTCTTTGCCATAATGGTGGCGTACATCCGTCACCTCGATCGCGCCATTTCTCAGCTCAAGATCAGGCGCGTTCGGGTCTTGGGGAATGGCAAGCGGCTGGCCCAACGTCCGCAACGCCTCGCGCACGGACCCCACCTGTTCAAAAATCCGCCCCACCGCATCCATGACCCATTCGGCCAATGTCGCGATGCGTAGGGAAAGCGCAATCGTGGTGCCGACCACCCCGATGGTCGCCAAGCCTTGGGACCAAAACCAAATACCCGCGCCGACGAAACCTCAGGCATAAAAAACTCCTACATCAAAACCCCGTCCAGTGTCTCACAGCGAGATGTTGGGCGGGGAACAAACCTCAGCTATTTTTTTGCCGGGACAACAGGCAGCGGAGCAACCGCAGTATGGACGTGGTCTCACGCCAACATATCTTTCATGGTGTGGACGGCAATCTCGTCTTTCTGAATGAGCCCGGTAAGAGTACGCGGGCAAGTTCCGAAGATTGATGTGTGGTCGCAAAGGTCAAATTAGCCCGCCCAGTACAGTCTACCTTTATTGTTTTTTCTGAACAAATTGTTAGCTGATATCGAAGATTTTACCCGGGTTCATGATGTTATTTGGGTCGATCGCGCGCTTGAGCGTCGTCATTAAAGCATAGGCATTGCCATGTTCTTCCAACATATATTCCTTTTTACCAGTGCCAACACCATGCTCACCGGTGACGGTCCCACCAAACGACAGGGCAACACGATTAACTTCCGAGGCAAGAGACTTTGCGCGCGCAAACTCGTCTGGATCTTTTGGATCAAACAAGATCAGTAAGTGGAAGTTCCCGTCACCTACATGCCCCACGATTGGAGCAATCATTCCAGCATCCTGAATCAATTCTTTGGTGCGTGAAATGCAGTTTGCCAGTTCGGAAACTGGGACACAGCAGTCTGTTACGACACTTTCGCAGCCCTTGCGAAGTGACTTTCCAGCGTAATAGGCGTTGTGCCGCGCAGCCCATAGGCGATTGCGATCTTCAACTTTGGTCGCCCATGCGAAGTCCGACACACCGAACTCTTCTCCCACCCCCTCAAACAGCTCAACTTGCTCTTTTACGCTAGCCCCAGATCCGTGGTATTCCAAGAATAAGTGCGGTTTTTCAGGCAGGTTCAATTCAGGATTGAAAATGTTCATGCCCTTCATCTGCATCTCATCCAATAACTCGACACGCGCCAGTGGAATGCCCATTTGAATAGCCATGATCACTGTATTAACCGCATCATTGACCGTCTCATATGCGCAGGTTGCAGCAAGGATCGTCTCTGGCTGACCAAATAAACGCACGGTCAGTTCGGTAATGATCCCAAGCGTGCCTTCGGAGCCAACAAAAAGATGGGTCAGATCATATCCGGCCGAGGATTTGCGGGCGCGTGAGCCTGTTTGAATGATTGTTCCGTCAGGCAGCACCACTTCCAGTGCCATAACATTCTCGCGCATAGTGCCATAGCGCACAGTATTGGTGCCCGAGGCGCGTGTGGCAGCCATGCCACCCAGCGTGGCATCGGCACCTGGGTCGACCGTGAACATCAATCCGGTCGCGCGAAGTTCATCGTTGAGCTGCGTGCGCGAAACCCCCGGCTGGACGACCGCGTCCAGATCGCTTTCGTGAATTTCGAGAACTTTGTTCATTCTGCTGGTATCGACACTAATACCGCCGTGAATTGGGATGACGTGGCCTTCCAACGATGTCCCGATGCCGAACGGGACGACGGGCACTTGGAATTGCGAGCAGATTTTCATGATTTTGGACACCTCTTCGGTGCTTTCGGGAAACGCCACCGCATCCGGTAATGCCGGCGTGGAATAGGCCTCGTCGCGGCCATGAATGTCGCGAATGCTATCGCCTGTGGACAGGCGGTCGCCAAGCAAGGCCTTCAATGCAGAAATGGCCAACGCAGTATTGTCCGTTGTCATGTTATTTTTCCTTTAGATCATAGTAGGTATTGTGCGCGGTAAAGGCATCGCTAGGTATTATTGGAAAACCCTGTCGTATTGCTCGCGCAGTGCTTTTTTCTGGACTTTACCCATCGCGTTGCGCGGCAGTGCTTTTATAAATGCGATATGTTTGGGCTGTTTGAAACGGGCCAGATCTTCTTTGAGACTGGATAAAATATCCTGCGTCGTGAAGTTGGCACCGTCTTGGGCGACAATGACTGCGACAACAGCTTCGCCGAAATCTGGATGCGGGACACCGATGACTGCGCTCTCGTTGACGCCGGTCAGATCGTCGATCAAAAGCTCGATTTCTTTCGGATAAATGTTATAGCCGCCCGAAATGATCAAGTCCTTCTGGCGTCCGACGATATGCACATATCCATCCCCATCGATACGCCCAAGATCGCCTGTGATAAAAAACCCGTTGTCGCGGAGTTCCTCGGCGGTTTTTTCAGGCATTTTCCAATAGCCTGCAAAAACGTTTGGCCCTTGAACTTCTAACATGCCGGTATCGCCCTGCGGCAAAGGCACACCGGTCGCCGGATCCGTAACTCTCAATGCAACCCCAGGCAGCGGAAAGCCGACCGTGCCGGCCCGCCTGTCGCCCTCATATGGGTTAGAGGTATTCATATTGGTTTCCGTCATCCCATATCGTTCGAGAATCGCGTGGCCCGTGACCTCGCGCCAACGGTCATGTGTTTCGGCGAGCAATGGTGCCGACCCCGATACAAACAGGCGCATACCTGCCGAAGCCTTGGTCAAACCATCAGTTTCAAGCAGGCGCACATAAAACGTTGGCACCCCCATGAGCACCGTGGCTTCCGGCATGTTATCCAGAATGTCATCGGCGTCGAATTTGGACATGAAGATACAAGACGACCCCGCCATCAGAGTGACGTTCGTCGCCACAAAAAGCCCGTGGGTGTGAAAAATCGGTAGAGCGTGAATCAACACATCATCTGCGTTGAACTGCCAGACGTCCCTTAGGGTCTGTGCATTAGAAGCCAGCGCGCGATGTGTTAGCATGGCCCCTTTGGATCGACCGGTCGTGCCCGAAGTGTAAAGGATCGCGGCCAGATCATCTGGTCCGCGCTTGACAGCTGTAAACCCAGAAACCACCTCATCACGCCGCTCTACCAATGTTCCGCTTTCATCGGCACCAATCGTCAGCACCTCCGAAACACCCGCTTGTTTGGCGACAGGCGAAAGTTCACCCTCGCGCGTCGGATCGCACACGAGTATGCGTGGTTCCGCATCGGTCAGAAAATAGGTAATTTCACTGGCGGTATAGGCTGGATTGAGGGGCAGAAATACGCCGCCCGCCAAAACCGTACCGACATAAAGCTCCAGCATTGCGACCGTTTTCGGGGCTTGCACGGCGACCCTGTCACCTGGTTTGACGCCGCTGGCGACCAGAACCTGCGCCATCCGTTCGGCGTTGGCAAAGAAGGCTGGATATGTGATATCTTCACCTGTTTTATAATTGCGCAGGAACAGGCTGTTACCTGTGTCTTTTTGTGCGGCACATAGTCTCTCTGCGAGATAGTTTCCTTGATACATTCTACTTCCTCTATGCCTTGCCCAGTGCCGCAACGCTGGACGAAACAGATACGTCGTAACTGCTTGAATAGGCTTGGTGGTTGTGTTCGATGTCGTTGCCCAGATGGAAATGCGCCACCGGATCCACCACTGTCCCAGGGGGCCATTTGACCTGGGTAAGAAAGCGCGCGGTCAGCTTGGTCGCAAAGACATCGTCGGGGCGCTCGGTTTCATCAAGAGAATTAAGTGCCGCCTTGTCCGCTTCGCTTAACAAAGTATCGTCATTCTCCAAAGCAAGCGCGACCCACTTTCTAAGGCCTGGCACCGGTGACAGCGTCACGAACGTCTTTAGGGTTGGGCGCAGTTTTTGTAGTTCCGCGACAACCTGCTTGATTAGGAAATTCCCGAACGAAACTCCGCGCAGACCCGCGTGGCAATTTGAGATCGAATAGAAAGTTGCGACGGTTGCGGTTTCGGGGTCTATCTGCTCACGATCGGCTGCAAGGATTGGCCCGATTGCTTTGGGTATCTCGTTAAGCAAGGCTACCTCAACAAAAATCAGCGGATCATCCGGCATAGCTGGGTGAAAGAAGGCAAATAGCATTCTGTCGGGGTCACCGACACGTTGACGCAAATCATCCCAGTCAGCAATTTCGTGGACCGCCTCGTAGGTGATGATCTTTTCCAAAATTTGTGCGGGCGTTGACCAATCGATCTGGCGCATCTCTAAGAAACCACGGTTAAACCAAGAAGCAAAAAGATGCTGAAAATCGGCGTCCAACCCACGCAGATTTGGGTTTTGCTTTGCGTGGGCGAGCAGATCGGCGCGCATCGCGACCAGTTCTGCCGTTGCACCGGGAACCCGGTTGATTGTGCGGATCAGTTCTTGGGTGCGTGGTTCTGCGGCAAAATGCACCGCGCGTGTGGTGTCAATGTCGCCGAGTTTCCATGCCTCAATCGCGGCGCTCAGCGCATCCAGTTCCTGACCAAATTCTTGGCTGACAGACAAGAAAAAAGAAACCTGTTCATCTCTTTCTAGCGCCGCGTACATATCAAGGATTTGGCGCGATAACATCAGCCCCGCTGCTTCACTACGGTCCTGAATCAGCGAATGACAGAGCGATATCAATCTGTTTGGTGAGCCCGCTGGCGATTGTGCGCGGTTGCTTCCAGCCCGAGCTACTCTGGCAAGAATTTCGCTTAAAAAACTCTGTTGCGCCATTGAGATAAGTCCTCCAAGTGGGGCAATTCCGCACCGATGAGCAGGACAGTGTCCGAAAATTGCTTCAGACAGATGCCCCAAAAATCAGGTCGTTCAGTCAAGTTGAGCCGCTACGTCTTCCGATGAATCGTCTCCGAACCATCGCGCGACGAGGTGTATAAGAATGATGATCATCGACACAGGGACTGCCACAGATATCCACACCATAGGGATGCCAAGCGTATCAGCAGTCAGACCTGATTGTCGCGCAAGATATCCTTTTGCGAAACCACCGCGCAGTCCGACAAAGCAAAAATAGATGACTGGCAGGATAAAGGTAAGTACCGCCACGCTTTGGACGGCTTTTGCAAAAAAGGCGAGACCATGTGGTGGATCGGGAAACACACTTTGCATCAATACAGCATCGGACTGGGTCTTGAATGACAGCGTGGCGCCGAGCAGCCCTGTCCATACCATCGCGTAGCGGGCGACATCTTCGGTCCACACTGGGGGCGAGGAGAAGACATAGCGCGCAATAATCTGGACCACGACGGTTACGAACATCAAACAAACTGCAAAAACGGCAACGCGACGCATCACTAAATGCAAGCCGTCACTGGTGCTGATGATCAGGTGGCGCATCTTCATACTCCGGTTTTAAGTCGTAGCGGGCCGCAAGATACGGCCCGCCCATTTGTTTAGCGGTTATCGTCAGACAAGGACTTCCAAAGCGCGGTATCCTCGGCTGTCATCAGGTCTGAATCATAAACCGGCAAAGACGCTTCGCGGAAGACCGCACGCTCTTCTGGTGTCAGACGCTGAACTGTCACGCCATTTTCTTCAAGCGCGAGCAATCCGTTAACCGATGCCTCTGCCAGCCATGCGCGGGCTGCCGCATCTGCGGTTTCCACTGCTGCATCAACGCTTGCGCGATCCGCATCAGACAAACCATCGTACCAATCTTTGGATGCAATGACCGCTCGCAGTGGCCAAATTACATCTGCATCGGCAAAGTTTTTGATGAAGTCTGTCTGGCCAAACATCACAGGAATGAAAGGCGAATTCAGATAGCCGTCGATCACGCCTGTTTGCAGACCCGCAGGCACTTCACCCCAAGGCACGATTGTACCGCTGGAACCCCAAGCCTGATACATCGCGATCTGCGCATCGTCCAAAGCACGCATCCGCAGCGACGCCATATCTGCCGGAGAGCGCACAGCCTGTGTGGTCGTAATCACACCAGATGCTGGCCCAAGCGGTGCCAGAGCCAAAAGGATAGCATCCTGTTCCGCTAGGTTTTCATTGATGCGAGTGTAGACATCGCCTGCAGCCATCGCGCGATCCATGTGCGCGATGTTTTCAAAGATGTATGGCAAGCGAACACCGTAGATAAACGGGTCTACCTGTGCCACTGCGCGCACATCTGAAAGCGAGATTTCGAGCAAGCCAGTTGAGACCTGATCGAATTTTTCGGCCTCGTTGCCAACAGAGCCGCGCGGCATTTCACGCACGTCCATGCCCGCTTCTTTCAGCGCATTGCCAAAAGCAAATGCCCAGTTGTACGAACCGGATGTTTCCAGATCCGGCTTGCTGTCCAGTGCAATTTTGACCTCAGCTGATGCCGATGTAGCCATCGCGAGCAAAGCCGCGAATGTAAGTGTCTTAAGTTTCATTGGTCGTCCTCCCTTAGTTTTGGTTAGTTCACGGAAAATCCGAACAGGCGCGGCAATGTGAGGCTAAGCGCTGGCCAATAGACCAGAGCAAACAACAAAAGCACCTGAACGAAAATAAAGGGCAGCACAGCATAGGCGAGCCGCCAGTAATTGAGGTTTGTCAAAGCCGACACAACCACCAGGCATTTGCCCAATGGCGGGGTAATCAGACCAACGCATAGGTTAAAGCACAACACGATGCCCAGTTGGATCGGGCTGATGCCCTGTTCCATGGCTTGTGGTGCGAAAAGCGGGATCAACAGGGTTAGCGCCACGGGGGTATCCATGAACATGCCCGCAATCAGGAAGATAACCACAAGGAAAAACAGGTATTTTGTGCCCGTCAGTCCGAAAGAATCGACCCATGTCGCAAGCGCCTGTGACCAGCCAAGTTGCCCGGCCAAATACCCCAGCACCGAAATCGCTGCCAGAATGATAAAGATCGTTCCTGTCATCTTTGCCGTGGCTTCAACAGCGTCAAAGATCATCTTCCAGTTCAAGCCTTTGTAGAACTGGCCTGCCAAGAGCGCGAAAAATACTGCAATGGCTGACCCTTCAGTTGGCGTCGCCAATCCAAACACGAGCGAGCCAAGGATCACGATCGGAAGGCAAAGTGCAGGCGCGGCATTCAGCAAGCTGGGCAAGAAGCGTGGCAGATCGTCTGACGCACCACCGGGATGTCCCTTTATATGCGCAATGATCGCGTTCAAGACCATCAACGAAAACGCCAGCAACAAACCGGGCACAACGCCCGCGATGAACAAGGCCGCAACCGATGCCCCGGTCAGGCCCCCATAGATGATCATAATAATCGAAGGTGGGATAATTGGCCCGATCATCGAGGATGCGGCCGTGATCGCCCCTGCATAATAGGGATCATAGCCGCGTGCCTTCATTTCTGGTACAAATGTACGTGACAATGCGGCGCTATCAGCAATCGCAGAGCCCGAAATGCCGGCAAAAAACACGCTTGTGAGAATATTCACATGCCCCAAACCGCCGCGAAACCGACCAACAATCGACATCGCAAAATCGATAAGGCTGCGGGTCACACCTGCGCGGCTCATAATTTCGGCAGTCAGAATGAATAGTGGCATTGCCATGAAGGCAAAGACGTCAAGTTGGGCAAAAATGCGTTGCGGCAAGATCGACAGGAACTGGGTTTTGTCGACTGCGACAAAGGTCACAACGGATACCGCGCCCATCAGGTAGGCAAAGGCCGTTCCGCTGATAAGCAGTAAAACAAAAATGATAGGGATAAACCACATATTACACTGCCGTCCGCATGTTAGAGCTGTTGGATGAAGGGGCGGCAGATAGATCAGGGGGGTGGGTCACAATAGAGGTCAATTCCACAAGCGAGTGTTGAAGGGTTTGCATATTTGCCACGGGCCGCGCGGTCTGGTCTGAGAGCGCAAAGAGGTTTTCTATCGCTTTTGCGGCACTCAGCAACGCCACATCACCGCGCAACGACCCCAATACCTGAAATCCGAACGGCATGGCATGGTTATCTCGGCCGCATGGTAGCGTGATCGCAGGTCCACCTGTCAAAGACCCCCGATAGCATAGCGCAAGCCAGCGGTAGTAAGTGTCCATCTCATGCCCGTCGATTTCTTCGGCATGGGACTGGGTCCATGCAAAAGGTGAAACAGGTGACGTTGGGAGCACGATCACATCACACTGTGTCATGAGCGCATTGAATTTACGCAAGATGCGGGTCTGCTCGGCATGGGCCCAGCCGCGATCGGCCAGTGACATCGTGCGCTCAAGGGCAACGTTGTCTTTGATATGCTCGCCAAAGCTGTCGGGGTCATTGTCTACGGCATCCCCAAATGCGACACCAAAACTTTCGGCACGAAGGATATCAAAACAACGATCCATTTCGCCAAGATCAAGATCGACTGGGCGGCATTCCTTCACATGTGGCCGCAAAACCTCAAGGCGGGCTAGAAAGGTGTCTCGGATGTTTTGTGCAACCGGCGCGCCACCAAAGTCTTCGCTGAATCCAACGCGCAAATCTTTCAAATCTGTGGTCGGAAGGTTTGCAAAACGACCAGTGACCGAAGGCGCCGAAAGCGGATCATCAAGATCATAGCCCTGACAGACCTCCAGCATCAGGGTCAGATCATTGACTGTCCGCGCCATCGGGCCAAGCACAGATATGCCCGACCACCCCAAGGGGCGAGTAGGGTGGGCGATAACGTCAACTGAAGGCCGATACCCGACCACGCCACAAAGTGCGGCAGGCATTCGCAGCGACCCGCCCGTGTCCGAGCCTGTGCAAAGCGGCAACAGATTGGCCGCAAGGGCAGCGGCCGATCCACCAGAGGAGCCGCCAGCAATTAGATTGGCATCAAACGGGTTGCTCGTCGCACCCCAGACTGGGTTGCGGCTGTTTCCACCGGCGCCCATTTCAGGAACATTAGTCTTGGCAAGAATAATAGCGCCCGCCGCGCGCAGACGTTCAACCATGGGCAAATCATGGTCAGGCACGTGCCCCCTTGCACGAATGCTGCCATGAGTGGTCAACAAGTTCTTGGTGTTTTGCAAGTCTTTTACGCCAATCGGCAAGCCGTCGAGCGGACCAATCGGGCACCCCGCCTGCCAGCGTTTCGTCGCATCAGCCGCCGCAACCGTGGCATGATCTATATCAAGCGCGGTCAGTGCATTTATTTTTGGATTGAAGCGCGAAATTTCGTCAAGACAAGCCAACAGATAAGCCGTCGGAGTCAAGCTCTTGGCCTTAAACGCTGTAAGAACCTCATAAGCAGACAAAGCTGTAATGCTCAAATGCAGCCTCTTACGCCCATGACATATGAAATAAACACCCAAGCCCTCCCAAACCGTGATTTTGGTTAAGGTAATGAATGAAATAGATAAACAAAAGTGAATTATTCGCCTAAAACATTAACCAAAGGGAATGGTTTGGATGTCTGCAGTGGTTTGACGCAAACATTTAAGGAACAGCGAGAGTGTCGCGTTTTGTGAAACTTGGTCTTTGCGCCAAAAACAACGAGCCTCCGACAACAGGTCGCGCGTTTCAAGTGGCAAAATTACGATGTCACCCCGCGCAGCCTGTGCCTGAGCCAGCCTTAGCGGGAGCAGGCCAAACGCTGGCATCGCACGCAGAAGTTCAAGGTTTAGTGCAATCGACAAAGACGCAATCGTATTGATAGGAGGCGATAATCCGTTTGCGGCAAAAAGCGCGTCTACTGCTTGGCGCGCTACGGAAGTGGGGTGTGGTAAAATCCAAGGATAACTGCTGACATCTGCCCATGCGACATCACCACCTTGCACAAGCGGATGATTGCGACCAGCAACCACGACAACAGGCTCAGAGAACAACGCCATTTGGTCAATCCCAGCCAATTCGTTCGGCTGCCAGATTCTCGCGATCACCAGATCCAATGCACCTGATTCTAGCTGCGGCAAAAGTTCAACAAAATGACCCTCAGAAACGGATACATTTGCTTGCGGCGTACTTCGTTTTAACAGTGCAATGGCGTTAGGCAATAAGGTGGGTGCGACCGAACTGACAACACCCACAGATACAGAACCAGATACCCCGCTTGTCATCGCCTCAATGTCAAATGCAGCACGATCAATTTGCCCAAGTGCCTTGCGCGCATGATCCGCAAGGCGGGTGCCTATCGGCGTCAAGTACAGCCGGTTACGGTCCCGCGTGACCACAGGCGCCCCAACAATTTTTTCCAGCTCGGCAATCTGTTTGGACACAGCAGGTTGCGTCACCCCGAGCGCCTCAGACACCCTCGCGACCAACTTAAGATCGGACAATGCAACAAGGGCACGCAAGTGCCGAAGGGTTATTCCTCGATGAAAGTTCTTACCCAGAATTCGTGATACCTCCCAGCGAATCTCCGACAAATGTGTCATAAATTCTTTATAAAAGACACATAATTTGGTCGCATGGAATTACCCTACCCCACAACGATTTTAATTGGAGCAATCAGCATAAGCTCTAATGATTAAAGTTACTTAGCGGCACTCATAGAATCACACCATAAAAAAAGTCGCGCTTGCCCCAGATGTTTCACATAAATGTTAACCTCGTATCGACCCGGACCGACAACCAACGTCCACTTTGAGCTGCCGCACCAAAGCATTTCGGTCATCTATTCAATTTCCGCTTTGGGCCGAAAGCAGACCTGCCAACCCGTCCAGCTTTGGGAGCAAGCCAAAAAATGTTACTCTGATTTGATGTACAAATTAGGACCACTTTCGGGACCGCTTTTATATTTTAAATTTGGAATAAGTGTCTGTAACCAAATCAAAATATGAAAAGTTCGACGTCCTCTTCTGGGCACCAAAAGATTGATAATTCCATATCTTTTGTCGCGACGAGACAGCCCAACCCAAATAACCGGGTCAAGGCAATACGCTTGCTCAATTCTCTAAGAAATGAAACCAGCACGTTTTGTTAAATAACCAAATGGGCCCATAGTGGACCCAGCAATACCAATTGGCGTCACTGCTTTGCGTTGTTCGATTGATTTCAAACTTGTCCGCACTCTCCGAGCGGATCGCCTATCGGCTTCAGTCACGCAATTATCTGATTACTAATTAGGCGCCTACGCCTAAATATTAGGCACTTGGGTGGAAAATTAGGATTATCAACTACAACCTCGCCCATTCCTTGCAAGGCTGGACAATTTTCGGCACCAATTGGTCGTCTAGATCCGACGAGGTGCCTCGTGAACTCCCAACTTGCCATTGTGCCAGCGGCCAAGTTTCAGCGTGCCCGCGGACAGCTGAAGCTAAGCGTACAGCGTGCCGATGGTGACGTCACCCGCCTTCGGAATTTGCGCCAACAAGGATCCTATCGCGCGATTTTCCCACGCCCCATTGCTGGCAACGTCGAAGCGGTAATCATCAACACTGCCGGCGGCGTGACGGGTGGCGACAGGTTTACCACCAGCATCACCGCCCATGAAGCCGCCCAAGTTAGTGTCACAACACAAGCCGCGGAGCGCATTTACCGTGCGACGGAACCAGCGACGGGTACCATGAAAACTACGCTTTGTGCTGAAAAATCCGCTCAACTTTATTGGCTACCACAAGAAACGATCCTGTTTGACGGGGCCAGATTGCACCGCAGCCTTGATGTTGATCTGCACCGCACGGCCAAGTTTCTTATGGTTGAGCCACTTGTTTTCGGGCGCGAAGCGTCTGGCGAAACCCTGCGTTCTGGGTTGCTTGATGACCGTGTCGCAATCGCCCGCGATGGGCAGCCAATCTTTATGGACCGCATCCATCTCGAAGGTGATATCGCTGCTTCACTCGCGCGGCCTGCTACGGCACATGGCGCGCGCGCGGTTGCAAGCATCGTGTTGGTAGATCCACAGGCGCAAGCCTTCTTGGCTGCGTTACGCGATTTGCTACCGCCAAACGCTGGCGCCAGCTTGTTGTCTGATACCGTCCTTGTGGCGCGTATTTTGGCCGCCGACAGCTATGCGTTGCGCTGCGCCCTTTTTCCAATCCTGACGTTACTGACCAACAACGCTGTGCCCAAAAACTGGAGACTTTGACCCATGCAACTGACCCCGCGTGAAAAAGATAAATTGTTGATCGCCATGGCCGCCGAGGTGGCCCGCAAACGGCTGTCGCGTGGCGTTAAGTTGAACTACCCCGAGGCGATTGCGCTGATCACGGATGCTGTGGTCGAGGGCGCGCGCGATGGCCGATCTGTCGCTGACATGATGGAGGCAGGCGCACATGTCATTACCCGCGATCAATGCATGGATGGCATCCCAGAGATGATCCACGACGTGCAGGTCGAGGCCACCTTTCCCGACGGAACAAAACTCGTCACCGTTCACAACCCAATCCGATAGGAGGCCGCAATGATCCCCGGAGAACTCTTTCCCGCCGATGGCGATTTGATCCTAAACGAAGACCGTGAGGCGATCACGCTGATGGTCGCCAATACTGGCGACCGCCCTGTTCAGATTGGCAGCCACTATCATTTCGCCGAATGCAATGGTGCCTTAGATTTCGACCGCACCGCCGCCTATGGCCGCCGCCTCGATATCGCACCAGGTACCGCAGTGCGTTTTGAACCGGGCCAACGCCGCGAAGTGAACCTGATCGAGATGTCAGGCGCACGCCGCGTTTTCGGTTTTAACAACAAAGTCATGGGAGACTTGTAATATGGCCACTTCAATCAGCCGCGCCGATTATGCCGCCATGTTTGGCCCCACCGTAGGCGATAAAATCCGTCTTGCCGATACCGATCTGATCATCGAGGTCGAGCGTGACCTGACCGCCGAACGCACCAATGGTGGCAACGGCATGTCTTATGGCGAAGAGGTCAAATTCGGTGGCGGTAAGGTAATTCGTGATGGCATGGGCCAATCCCAAGCCACCCGCGCTGATGGGGCCGTCGATACCGTCATTACCAATGCACTGATCGTCGATCATTCGGGGATTTATAAAGCTGATGTTGGCCTGCGGGATGGGCGCATCCACAAGATCGGTAAAGCAGGTAACCCCGATACCCAGCCAGGTGTCGATATCATCGTAGGCCCGGGAACAGAGGCGATTGCAGGCGAAGGCCGCATCCTGACCGCAGGCGGGTTCGACAGCCACATCCATTTCATCTGCCCGCAACAGATTGAAGACGCGTTGCATTCTGGCCTGACCACGATGCTTGGCGGCGGCACGGGGCCTGCCCACGGCACTTTGGCCACCACCTGCACCCCAGGCCCTTGGCATATCGGGCGGATGTTGCAGGCGGCTGATGCGTTTCCGATGAACCTTGCGTTTGCGGGAAAAGGCAACGCCAGCCAGCCTGATGCCTTGGTTGAAATGATCAAAGGTGGGGCCTGTGCGCTGAAGCTGCACGAGGATTGGGGCACCACACCTGCGGCGATTGATTGTTGCCTGTCCGTGGCCGACGACATGGATGTGCAGGTGATGATCCACACCGATACATTGAATGAATCTGGTTTTGTTGAAAACACCATGGCCGCCGTGAAAGGGCGCACCATTCACGCGTTCCATACCGAAGGGGCGGGTGGTGGCCACGCCCCTGATATCATCAAAATCTGCGGCGATGAAAATGTGCTGCCTGCCTCCACCAACCCAACGCGGCCCTATACGGTCAACACGCTTGAGGAACATCTGGATATGCTGATGGTCTGTCACCATCTGGACAAATCCATCCCCGAAGACGTCGCCTTTGCCGAAAGCCGTATCAGGCGCGAAACGATTGCGGCCGAGGATATTCTGCACGACATGGGCGCGTTTTCGATCATCGCGTCAGACAGCCAAGCCATGGGTCGCGTGGGCGAGGTGCTGATCCGCACATGGCAGACAGCCGATAAAATGAAAAAACAACGCGGACGCTTGCCCGAGGAAACCGGCGAGAACGACAATTTCCGTGTCCGCCGCTATATCGCGAAATACACGATCAACCCCGCAATCGCCCATGGGATCAGCCAAGAGATTGGCAGCATAACAGAGGGCAAGCGCGCCGATCTTGTGTTGTGGAACCCAGCCTTCTTTGGCGTGAAACCTGAAATGGTGCTGATGGCTGGCACGATTGTTTGCGCCCAGATGGGCGACCCCAATGCGTCGATCCCCACACCGCAACCCGTCTATTCGCGGCCCATGTTCGGCGCGTTCGGCCGGTCGGTAGAACAGTCCGCCGTGTGCTTTGTCTCGGCTGCGGCGCAGGCAGACGGCATCGGCGATAAGCTTGGTCTAGCCAAGCAAACCGTGGCCGTGCAGAACACCCGCAACATTGGAAAATCCGATCTGATCCTGAACACCGCCACCCCAAAGATGGAAGTGAACCCTGAAACATACGAGGTGCGTGCGGACGGAGAATTGCTAACCTGTGAACCCGCCAGCGAATTGCCGATGGCCCAGCGGTATTTCTTGTTCTGATGGCCGATTTTAAATCCCAAACCGTCGCGAAATTTGGCGATTGGAAAGACGCGGCTGACCATTGCGTGCTGACTTATGACGACAGATTTCTGCGACGCAAGGTGATCACTTTGGCGTCCGGTCAAACGGTGCTTGTCGACTTGGCCCACACCACATCACTGGATCATGGGGACGCTTTGGTGCTAGAAGACGGCGGTTTTGTCGAGGTCATCGCCGCCCAAGAACCCCTGTTAGAGGTGTCCGGCGATCTGGTGCAATTAGCTTGGCATATCGGTAATCGGCATACGCCTTGCCAAATTGAAACGGGTTTCTTGCTGATCCAAGACGATCCTGTGATCGGGCATATGTTGGATCATCTGGGCGCGAAAATCTCCAAGGTCACGGCGCCCTTCACTCCCGAAGGCGGCGCCTATGGCCATGGCCGCACACATTCCCATGAACATAGTCACACGTCCCATGACCACTGACGTTCTGACCCTGTCGCAATTGCTATCGCCCAGCTTTCCCGTAGGTGCCTTTGCCTATTCCCACGGACTGGAATTCGCGATCAACGATGGGGCAATCCCAGATGCGAAAGGTCTTCAAGATTGGCTTTTAGACTTGCTAGACTACGGCGGCGCGCGCGCTGATGCGGTGTTGCTAAACGCGGCTTATGCATCGGACGATCCGATCATTGATGCAAGCGCCCGTGCCTTTGCAGCCTCGGCGGAACGGTTGATGGAAACGGACCTGCAAGGGGCTGCGTTTTGCGACACGGTGCAAGCGGTTTGGGGGCACGACTTGGGACGACTTTGTTATCCGGTTGCCGTTGGGCGGACTGCGGCCATTTTGGGCCTTGATGTGGAGCTGACAACAGCGATGTATCTCCAAGCCTTTGTTGGCAATCTGACCGCAGCGGCCATGCGACTGGTTCCTTTGGGGCAGGTTGACGGGCAGAAAACACAAACCCTGTTGAAACCACGTTGCGCGGCTATAGCCGTCGAATGCAGCGGGGCCACTTTGGATGATCTGCACAACACCGCTTGGCTTTCGGACATCGCGGCCATGCGTCACGAAACCCAATATTCACGCGTCTTTCGGAGCTAGATAATATGACATCACAAAACGGACCCCTCCGGATCGGAATCGGCGGCCCTGTGGGCGCTGGGAAAACCACATTGACGGCATCGCTTGCGCGTATTTTGCACCCGCAGATGTCCATCGGGGTCATCACCAATGACATCTACACCCAAGAGGATGCAGAGGCGTTGATGCGCATGCAAATCCTCCCCCAGGACCGCGTGATTGGTGTCGAAACGGGCGGTTGTCCGCATACCGCGATCCGTGAGGATGCGTCGATCAATCTGGCGGCGATTGCAGAGATGCGGAAACGGCACGAAGAGGTGGAAATCGTGTTGATCGAAAGTGGTGGGGACAATCTGTCGGCCACTTTCAGCCCCGAACTGGCCGATGTGACCGTCTATGTGATCGACGTTGCAGCAGGCGAGGAAATCCCGCGCAAGGGCGGTCCTGCAATCACCAAATCGGACATTCTGGTGATCAACAAAACCGATTTGGCCCCCCATGTGGGCGCGTCATTGGATGTGATGGAACGTGATGCCAAACGGATGCGTGGTGACAAACCGTTTGTGTTCACCAGCCTGCGGGGCGGCACTGGTGTAGCAGAGGTCATTGATCTATTGGCTCAAATCGGCGGGTTCGAGGCGCCCGTCTAGACCATCACTGCGTCATATAGCGTTTGCCGATCGAGCCCATCTTTGCCGCTGGCAAACGAGACTTCTCCACGCTTCATGACCGTGAATTGGTCGCCGAGGTCGAACGCGAAATCAAAGAACTGTTCGACCAGTACAATCGCCATATCGCCTTGATCGCAAAGGGTGCGGATGACATGGCCAATCTGTTGGATGATGTTTGGCTGAATGCCCTCCGTCGGCTCGTCCAACAACAGAACCTTGGGCCGAGTAATCAATGCACGGGCGATAGCAAGCTGTTGCTGCTGCCCACCTGACAGGTCCCCGCCACGGCGGTCAGCCATATCCTTGAGAACAGGAAAAAGGTCATAGATGTGATCTGGCACGGCATGATCGGCCTTGTCCAAACACGCAAAACCGGTTTCGAGATTTTCAACAACAGTCATCATCGGGAACACCTCACGGCCTTGGGGCACGTAAGCAATGCCAGCCTTAGCCGCGTCGAATGGGCTGAGGTGTGATTGCGACGTTCCATCCAAAACCACTGTCCCCTCGGCATAGGGGTGGCGACCGGCAATCGCTTTAAGCAGGCTGGTTTTGCCCACACCATTCGTGCCCATCACAGCGGTGACTTCACCCGCTTTCGCATTCAGCGACACACCATTCAGGATCTGGCTTTGACCGTATTTCAGGGTCAGGTTTTGGATGTCCAACATGGTTTAGCGCCCCAGATAGACGTCAATGACGTCTTGGTTTTGTGTGACGTGATCAAGCGAGCCTTCGGCCAAAACCGACCCTTGGTGCAGCACAGTCACCTTGCAATCCAGTCGTCGAATGAAATCCATGTCATGCTCGACGACGACAACGGCGCGGGTTTTCGCAGCCCGCACAAGAATGTCGGTCGTTTGCTCACGCTCCACCGCCGACATGCCCGCCGCGGGTTCATCAACCAGCAAAAGACGCGGGTCTTGCGCCAATAGCATTCCAATCTCCAACCACTGTTTTTGGCCGTGGCTTAGCGCACCAGAGGTTTGGTCCAATGCATCAGTTAAGCCAATATCGTCGCTGATAGCGCGCACGCGATCTTCGGTGTCGGCGGCAACGCGGTTGAACAACAGATCAAGTGGACGGCGTGGGTTTTTCAAGGCCATCGTGATGTTTTCGCGCACAGTTTGCGCCTCGAAGACGGTGGGTTTTTGAAACTTGCGTCCGATGCCAGCTTGGGCAATCTGGCTTTCGGACATGCCCAGCAGGGACTGGGATTTTTCACCCCAGATCACATAGCCTTCATCAGGTTTCGTTTTGCCGGTCACGATGTCCATAAAAGTGGTTTTTCCCGCACCATTCGGCCCGATGATCGCGCGCAATTCAGGTTCACCAATTTGGATCGACAGGTTGTTGATCGCCTTAAACCCGTCAAAGCTGACAGAGACGCCAGAAACTTCAAGAAGTGTGCTCATGACTGTTCCCTTTTGCGTGTTAGAAGATCGAACAAGCCGCCGATCCCTTTGGGGAAGAACAGTGTAACTGCGACGAATGTCAGACCGAGCAGCACAAGCCACCAATCCGTCCATTTGATGACATAAACACCAAGGTTGATGTCCGGTGCGCTGCCACCTGTGAACCATGACGACATCAATGATACGACAGCCGCACCGATGACTGCACCATAAAGCCGCCCGCGTCCGCCGATGGCGACCCAAACGGCAAGATAGATCGACGCGATGGGGGCGATCTCGGCTGGGTTAATGATACCTGCCTGTGGATAATAAAGCGCGCCCGCAACCCCTGCGACCATGGCCGTGATTGTGAAGATGAACAGCTTATAGCTTTCGACATGATAGCCCAAAAACCGTACCCGCGCCTCGTTGTCGCGAATGGCGCGAATGACTGATCCGAACTTGCCGTCCAGCATCCAAACAAACATGACATAGCCCGCACCGAGCGCCAAAGCAGAAGCCCAGAAGAACCATAGCGATAGTGTCGCTTGGGAAACGGATTCTAACCCTGGAATATTTTGAAGACCGGAAAGCCCGTTGTTGCCACGAAGCCCAGTATCGTTTTGGAAGAAATAGAGCGACAACGCGAGGGTCATGGCTTGGGTCAAAATCGACAAATACACACCAGTCACGCGGCTGCGGAATGCGAGCCAGCCAAAGACCAAAGCCAGCAATCCAGGAACCAGAACAACGGCCAGCAGTTGCAATGTCAACGAATGCGAAAACGCCCAGATCAATGGAAAATCTGAACTGCCTACGACACCAAAAATTTGGCTACCAATTGCTGTCGTGATCTCATCAGGAGTTGCTGGTAAGATATTATTTTCAAGCGATGAAACGACGATGTCCTCGGTCCGGTCATACATGAGCCACATGCCGATCGCGTAACCACCAATGCCAAAGAATGCGAAATGCCCAAGGCTTAAAATGCCGCAATAGCCCCACACCACATCCATCGCCACAGCGACAAGACATAGGCATAACGTCTTACCCAAAGTCTTGAGAAACGAGGTCGAAATAAGCGCGGTGCCAGCGGCCTCGCTCATGACTGACACGACGACGGTGAACAGCGAGAGCCCCAAGAGGAACCACAGCACGGACGGGTTTTTGGCGATGAAAGAGTTTCCCATGATCAATCTCCTGCCGCGCGGCCCTTTAGGGCGACGATGCCTTTAGGGCGGAATTGAATGAACAGGATCACGAACAAGATCATATAAGTTTGTGCTGCCAGCGTATTGGAAGGGTTAAGCCATTCAATGCCCTTTTGGCCAAACCCAATCATGGTGGCCCCCGCCAGCGTACCCCAGACGTTGCCGACCCCCCCGACAACTACAGTCATAAAGCTTTGTACGATGTAATCTGATCCCATTTCAGATGTGACCTTGGCGTATAGCCCGATGGCGACTCCTGCGATCCCAGCGATGCCGGACCCAAGACCAAAGGTCATCATATTGATGCGGTCCGGATTGATCCCCATCGATGACGCCATGCCCGGGTTTTGCGTAACGGCGCGGACCTCTAGCCCCAATCGTGTGCGTTTGAGGATGTAGATAATCAATCCAAGGAATAGCAGTGCGAGCACGAAAATCGCGATGCGAATATAGCTGATTTGAATCACATCATTCATCACCCAAGCACCTGCCAACCAGTCAGGGGACGTTAGTGGGCGGGCTTGCGTGCCAAAGATGTTTTTAGCGATTTGTTGCAGTGCAATGGAAACTCCAAAAGTCGCGAGCAAGGTTTCCAGTGGGCGGTGGTAAAGACGGCGGATCACAAGCCGTTCCATCAAGACCCCTGCGCCGAATGTCACTGCGAAGGCCAGCGGCAATGCGATGATCAGCGATACAGTGTAGTTGGGCACGAACAATTGCACGACATATCCCGTATAGGCGCCCATCATGATGAATTCGCCGTGCGCCATGTTGATCACGCCCATCACGCCAAAGGTAATGGCAAGACCGATCGCGGCGAGGAAAAAGATCGAAGCCAAAGACAATGCATCCAGCGTCAGGTCGGCAACCTGTGCCGTGGCGACCCGCGTATCAACGGCGCTAAGCGCTGTCTGAGCCGCAGCTGTTATGTCTGAATCTGGTTCATCATAAAGGTCGTAAAACACGTGATCGCCCAAAGCTGAATCGCGCACAGCGTTGGTAATCAATGTGGGCACTAACCCATCGGCAGCCAAGGATGCATAGGCGGCTTCCCTACTGTTTTGGTCATTCATTTGAGCCAGCGGTAGTCCCGCGATCCGTCCGTCGACAATGTTTGCCTCGAGCGCGAGCTTAATATCGGCAGGCGTCTGTTTGGCAGGCGCCAGTCCGGCATCAACCAATGTGGTATAAAACGTATCTGGTGCATCCATCGGATCAAATAACGCCGCAATATTGGCATCGGGTTGAGCGCGGCTAACACCGGTGGTTGTCGATAGAATTTGGTTCAGAACGGCGCGGGCTTCGACGGATGTGTCGGTCGATAGGCTGTTGATCGCCTCAATACGAACTGCTGGATCATTTGCAAATCGGGCTGATAGAAAATTGGCAAGCTGGACTTTCCGCGCTTTGAGGGCGGGGTCCACTTCTGGATCGATAGATGCCAACAACGGGGCGAGCTGCGCAGCTTCGGGGCGGCGGGCAATAGAGGCAACGGCCGTTTCGCGACGGCCCAAATCTGGATCAATTAGTTGGAATTGGACCAAGGCTGTGCCGATGAGTCGCCGCACGCCTCCGTTGGGCTTAAGCTGTTTGAAGTCGGATTTTGGTGCGCTGGAAGTGGCCTGTGTGTCGACATCTGTTAGGGCAATTGTATCTCCATCGGCGGATCCAATGAAGAAGACCCCATCATTGCGTTGCCAAACGTTTTTGTCGGACCATTGTTCCAGAAACGTGGTGACTTGCGGCAAGCCAGACGCCGCAATAGCGTCAAGCGTATCACCGACCGAACCACGAGATGGTTTTGCGATCTCCGCGGCGTAGTCTTGCAAAATGGGTTGGAGATTTTGGGCAAAAGCAGCAGAGGCGCTGCAGATCATCAAGATCAAAGCAATAAGTGCGGAACGCATCAGCTGTCTTTCAATAGAGTGTCGGTAGGCGCACAGCAGGACCTCGGGAGGGACTGCGCGCCTGCCTTCGTTGGCTTAGTAGTTAGATGTCAGCTGAACACAGGTTTCAGTTTCAACATTGTACATCCCGCAGCCAAGGTCTTTCCAATCAGACTTCAGCACTGCGGAAGCAGGCAAGAAGTCTGTCCAAGCATCGCCTGGCACTTCGGTGGTTTGGCTGATGATGTCGAACTGACCATCTGCTTGGATTTCGCCAATCAGAACTGGCTTTGCCAAGTGGTGGTTTGGCAACATCACGGCCGTGCCGCCAGTCAGGTTCGGGAATTCTTGACCATACATCGCGGTGCGTACGGCATCGACGTCTGTTGTGCCAGCTTCAGTTGCTGCATTCACCCACATGTTAAAGCCGATATAGTGGGCTTCCATTGGGTCGTTGGTGACGCGCTCTTCGCCAGCAAAGGCCTTCCATGCTGCAATGAAATCTGTGTTTGCTTCAGATTCCGCAGACTGGAAATAGTTCCAAGCAGCCAAGTGACCAACAAGGTTGGATGTGTCCAAGCCGGACAGCTCTTCTTCACCAACAGAGAAGGCAACAACAGGAATGTCGTCAGCAGAGATGCCAGCAGCAGCCAGTTCTTTGTAGAAACCGATGTTCGCATCGCCGTTGATTGTGGAAATCACACCAACCTGTTTGCCGTCTTCACCAAGTGCAACAACATCTGCGACGATCGTCGCCCAGTCGGATTGACCAAATGGCGTGTAGTTTACAAAGATGTCTTCGGCAGCAATGCCCTTATCCATCAAGTATGATTCAAGGATGTTGTTTGTGGTGCGTGGGTAAACGTAGTCAGTACCAAGCAATGCGAATTTTTCAACGCCAAGCTCTTCAAGGAAGTAGTCGGTGGCTGGGATCGCTTGCTGGTTTGGTGCGGCACCAGTGTAGAACACGTTTTTGGATGATTCTTCGCCCTCGTATTGTACAGGGTAGAACAGCAGACCGTTGAGTTCTTCGATGACAGGAAGAACGGATTTACGGGAAACAGATGTCCAGTTACCGAAGATCACGTCGACCTCGTTGACTGTCAAAAGCTCGCGGGCTTTTTCGGCGAACAGTGGCCAATCAGATGCAGGGTCAACAACCACTGCTTCCAGTTCACAGCCTAGCAGGCCGCCAGCAGCGTTTTGCTGTTCGATCAGCATCAGCATTGCGTCTTTCAACGTGGTTTCGGAAATCGCCATAGAGCCGGACAAAGAATGCAGAACACCGACTTTGATCGGGTCAGCACATTCAGCAAATGCAGCGGAGCCAGCGACACACAGAACGCTAGCGGAAAGAGTGGAGAGCAGAGTGGAACGAAGTGTCAAAGGATAGACCCCCTAAAGTTTCGCCGCGTATCCAGTTGCGTCTGCTAGGCAAGGCCAAGCGAGAATGCTATGCGGATCACGCAGCTTCATGTTGCGGCCATGCGGGGGTCGTTATCTGCCAGGATTGCACCCTCGCGTGGCATTGATTGCCCGTGTTCGGACATGCAGACCATTGAACAATGGGCTCCGGAACAAAAGTTAACACAACTTTCAGCGCCTCAATTTGGCCCATTGTGCCTAAAGTTTTCCCAACCCGTGGTCATTTGCTTATTTTTTCATCACCCGCATCACGACAGTGGTGTGACTCATGGGAGGCCTGAGCAACGTGACTAGTCTAGGCGCAACAAGTGTTTAGGTCCGACCAATCATGCGCTTTCACCAAGTGGAATCGGTATGAGCAGCATGGGTCAATCGCGCCAACCTAGATCGCCCAACTGTTACGACCGACGTATTGAGAATCTTGCCAAGTCCGAGAGCTCGGAGGAGATTGCTCCCACAATGCAAAAGGCCGAGCCACGCGTGGCTCGGCCAGATCAGATGAACTTCGAACGGTCCATCCAAGTTTGGTGTCCAGCGCCCACCGGTCAACCGATGGGCAAAGGCAATTTACATGTCCGCGACAGCAGCCAATGGGGCCGTGTTCACAGCGCTTTCATAGCTGTCCAATGAAGAGTCGATGGAACCGGAATCCACGAAGACGTCTGCAACGCCTTTCATGAATGTTCCGGCGTTACCGCCCAACCATGCTTCGGACAGCTGCTCTTCAACAGTTGGGAACACGAAGCCCGCCATTGTTTCAGCTGTCGCATCTTCATCCATACCGGAATCTTTTGCGATCACTGGCAGCATGTCTGCTGTCATGGAACCATCGTTCCAAGCAGCGTTTGCCTTTGCCGTTACAGCGAGGAACTTAGCAACCATTTCTGGGTTCTCTGCAACGAAGCCTGCTGGTGCAGTTGTCGCATCGAATACCAAGATGCCGAGCTCTTGCTTTTCAGCGCCTGTCAGCAACACGTTGCCGTGCTCTTTCATTGTGCGCAATGCACCGCCCCAACCGCAAGACATGTCAACAGCGCCTTGTGCAAGCGCAGCAGCGCCGTCAGCAGGTGCCATGTCAACGACGGACAGCGACGCAAGGTCTACGCCGAAGTGGTCCATTTGACGCAGGAAGCCGTAGTGTGCAGCTGTACCCAATGGAACAGCAACTTTCTTACCAGCAAGTTCACCTGCGGAGGTTTTGTCGATTTCCAGGCCGGACGCGACAACGCAGTTGTCATTGTCAGAGTAGGATACAGCAACGTCGATCACTTGAATGTCTTGACCAGCAGATGCGGCAACGACGAATGGTGGGATACCCTGTGAGACAGAGATCTGAACATCGCCAGATGCCATAGCGGCGGACATTGCGGTTCCTGTGTCGAAGGATACCCAGTTGATACCGACGCCGAGCGCTTCTTCATATTCGCCCATAACTTTGGCGTGCTGGAATGGCATGGGCCACTCAAGGAAGTAGGCAACTGTGATTTCGTGACCGTCGGCGAAAGCGGCTTGACCGCTGACCATCAGGGCGGCGCTAGCAGCAGCACCCATTAGAGATTTCTTAAGCATTTCGTTCTCCCGTTTTGTCTCGTTTGTCGAAACTTGTATTAGCCTGTTGATGGTAGGGATGAATTGTTCATCCCGTCAAACGGAATCTTTGTGGTTTGAGTGAGATTCAAAGGAACGAAACCATAGGCATTGCTGGTTTTGGTTTAGTTCTATCTTTCAACAGGTTCGGCTCAGATTTGCTTCAAACGCCTTTAATGGCCTTACTTGGCGGCCATTTCCCTACGGAATGGGGGATCCAAACGCCGATATTGGCTACTTTGGTGGCTGGGAACGTATGGGCGGAATCTGAGGAACTGGTTTAGGAGTATCGCAGGTGGCCCGATAGAAATTTGAATCTGGATGCATGCCTTCGATTTGAAATCCATTGAAGAACTGCGAGCAACTTGACGTTTTGACGTGGACGCTGTGGCACCACTTTCCAACAAATCGGATCGTGATTCGTGGACCAGCCTACCTATATGTTTGGCATTCTGCCACTGTGAGTGGTTCTTGGGTTTTGATAATGCTGTGTAAGATTGGTTGCGGGAGTAGGATTTGAACCTACGACC
>CAXIAL010000008.1:0-78753 GCA_964022435.1 uncultured Roseobacteraceae bacterium
GGACAGTGGTTCTAAGTTTTACAGGCGAACACACCCAAAAGGTGGACGGTAAGGGACGCATGTCGATCCCTGCCGATTTTCGTCGCGTGCTTGAATCTCAAGACCCTGATTGGACCGACGGCCTGAACCCCCGCATGTATCTTCTGTATGGCGACCACCTCAAAGAGGAATTGCACGTATATACAGTCGAACAATTCGCAGCCCTTGTTGATCAGATTAACGCGATGCCCAAGGGTTCGCCTGCCAAGAAAAAGCTGTCGCATCTTTATATCGGTCAATCCATGAAGATGGAGATCGACAAAGATGGCCGTACGGTCATGCCAATCCGTCAACGTGAAAAGCTGGGCCTGAAAGATGGCGAGCTGTATTTCCGTGGGGTCGGTGACCATTTCGAAATTTGGAAAGCTGATACTTTCGCGGCCACCGTCGCTGACGATATGACAGCTTGGCTGGACGAAATGCCGGATGATTTTGATCCGCTGTCGCTTTTGGACGAAAGCTAGGGTCTATCATGTCAGCTGCCACTGAACTCCCACACATTCCCGTTCTGATCCGCCCGATTATCGCGGCCTGTTCCCCAATCGAAGGTGTCTGGCTTGACGGCACATTCGGCAATGGCGGCTATACCCGCGAATTGCTGGCGGCTGGCGCGGATAAGGTCATCGGCGTCGACCGCGACCCATTGGCATTTGAAATGGCGGCTGGATGGATTTCCGATTTTGGCGACCGCATTGAGACGGTTGAAGGCACGTTTTCCAAGCTTGATGAATATGCGTCCGATCTGGATGGTGTCGTGCTCGACCTCGGTGTGTCGTCCATGCAGCTTGATATCGCGGAACGCGGGTTTTCGTTCATGCGCGACGGCCCGCTTGATATGCGCATGTCGCAATCGGGGCGCTCTGCTGCGGATATCTGCAACGAAGCTGATGAGGCTGAACTGGCGTCCATCATCTATCTTTACGGCGAAGAACGCGCATCGCGGCGCATTGCCAAGGCGATTGTCGCAAATCGCCCGCTGACAACCACGCTGCAGCTGGCGACAATTGTGGCGGGCTGCTTGCCGCGCTCCAAACCCAATCAATCACACCCCGCGACCCGCACCTTCCAAGCGTTGCGCATCGCGGTGAACAATGAATACGGCGAATTGGCGATGGGGCTGATGGCGGCTGAACGGGCGCTCAAACCCGGTGGTCAGTTGGCTGTCGTCACATTCCATTCCGTCGAGGACCGTATGGTCAAACGGTTTTTGCAAGCCCGCTCTGGGGGGCAAGCAAACGCCAATCGTTACGCACCCGAGGTGGCCCAAGACACCCCAGCGTTCCGCGTTGAAAAACGCAAGGCGATTGGCCCTGATGAGGCAGAGCTGGCGGAAAACCCGCGGTCCCGCTCTGCGAAACTGCGCGTGGCGATCCGCACGGATGCGCCCGCCAAAGATGTTGATCCAGCCAAGCTGGGCATGCCGATGATGAACAAAGGGGGCAAATAGATGCGCACGCTTTTGTATCTTTGTGCGGCTTTGGCCGTGATGGGGCTCGCGTTTTGGTCTTACCAAGAAAATTACCGCACCCGTGATGCACTCGCCGAAGTCCGCAGCCTGCACCGTGAAATCGGTGCCAAGCACGAACGGCTGAACCGCTTGCGTGCGGAATGGGCCTATCTCAACCGTCCTGACCGTTTGTCGGATTTGGCAGAGCTGAACTTTGACCGTCTTGGCCTGTTGCCGTTGATGCCCGATGCCTTTGGCCGCGTGGATCAGATCATCTATCCATTGCCAGACGTGCTGCCGATCATTGTGCCGATCGAAGTTGATAGCGCATCCGTGCCAGCCGGAGAGGACGCGCTATGATCCGGACCCCGCTGCGCCCACTTGCCCGCATCCTGAAAGCCCGCGCACGCGGCGAAGATACCCAAGCGATTGAGGCCGAAAACCTCCGCTTGCGCCATGAAACCATGCGCGATCAGGCCCGTTTGCGCGCCGAAGGCCGACTGCTTGTTTTGGGGGCCATGTTCGCCATTGCCTTTGGCACGATTGGCATGCGCATGGGCGCCCTTGCTGGTGCCGCCATCGAAGAACCGCAAGCCGCCGTGAACGGCAACCCAATCATCGGGCAACGCGCTGATATCACGGACAGAAACGGGCGCATCTTGGCAACCAATCTGGACACCCACGCGCTTTATGCGCATCCGCGTGACATGATTGACCCGCTTTATGCCGCAGCTGAACTGGTCAAGATTTTCCCAGAGCTAGAAGAGGAACGGCTGGTCAAGGATTTTACCGGCGACCGCAAGTTCGTCTGGATTCGCAAACAGATTTCGCCAGAGCAAATGCAGGCCGTGCATGACATCGGCTCACCTGGTTTGCTGTTTGGCCCGCGTGAAATGCGGCTTTACCCCAATGGCGCAATTGCGGCGCATATCTTGGGTGGTGCGTCTTATGGTCGTGAAGGTGTGGCCAGCGCTGAAGTCATTGGCGTCGCTGGGGTAGAGCGTCGCTTTGACGAACGCTTGCGCGATCCTGCCGCCGAAGGCGAACCATTGGCCCTGTCCATTGATCTAACCGTGCAAGCCGCCGCCGAAGAGGTATTGGCCGGTGGCATGTCGATCATGAACGCCAAAGGTGCTGCATCCGTGTTGATGGATGTGCACACAGGCGAAATCATATCGATGGTCTCCTTGCCAGATTTCGACCCAAACAACCGCCCGCAGGTGCTGACCACGGGTGATCAATCCGACAGCCCGCTGTTTAACCGCGCGGTGCAGGGGGTGTACGAGCTGGGGTCTACCTTCAAGATTTTCGCCGTGGCCCAAGCTATGGAACTTGGCCTGCTGAACCAAAACACCATGATCGACACAAAAGGCCCGCTGCAATGGGGCCGCCATAAGATCCGTGATTTCCACGATTACGGCGCGCAACTGTCCGCCACAGACATCATCGTTAAATCGTCCAACATCGGCACGGCGCGCATCGCGATGCAGATCGGCGGCGAACGTCAGCAGGACTTCCTTGATAGCCTTGGCTTTATGAAGGCCACGCCTGTTGAGTTGTCAGAAGCCCCATCCGGCAAGCCGCTTTTGCCGCGCCAGTGGTCTGAAATCTCAACGATGACAATCTCTTACGGTCACGGCCTATCATCGTCGCCGCTGCATTTGGCAGCGGGCTATGCATCATTGCTCAATGGCGGAACCAAAGTTCTGCCAACCCTAATCCGCCGCGACGCCCCACAATACGGCCCGCGTATCGTATCTGAAAGCGTCAGTGAACGGGCCCGCGATATGTTGCGTCAGGTCGTAACACGCGGCACCGCGTCCTTTGGCGAGGTCGCAGGCTACGAGGTTGGTGGCAAAACCGGTACCGCCGATAAGCCCAAGGAACGCGGGGGCGGGTATTACAAAGACAAAACCATCTCTACGTTTGCGTCTGTCTTTCCGGCAAATGACCCCAAATACGTGTTGATCGTTACCTTTGACGAGCCGTCCGAGAATTCAGGTGATAAACCACGCCGCACAGCCGGTTGGACCGCCGTGCCCGTGGCCGCTGAAATGATCCGCCGCACTGCACCGCTTTTGGGGCTCAGACCACAAGTGGACACTTCAGAGCCGATCGGTGTAACACTCACATCTAATTAAGAAGCGGTGGGTGATATGACGCAGCACACGAAAACTTTGGCCGCTGTCGGGCTAACGGCCCAAGCAGGGCGCGAGGCGCAGATCACTGGCCTGACCGTGGACAGCCGCGCAGTCAAAGAAGGCATGCTGTTCGCCGCGCTCCCAGGTGCCGTTGTGCATGGTGCTGAATTCATCCCGACAGCGTTGGAACAAGGCGCAGCCGCGATCCTCACGGATTCTGCAGGCGCAGAGATTGCAGCCACCGCATTGGCAGCTTCAGATGCCGCATTGATCGTGGCACAAGACCCGCGCCAAACCTTGGCGCAGACCGCATCGCTTTGGTCCGGCGCGCATCCGGCGACAGTCGTGGCGGTGACGGGCACCAATGGCAAAACATCGGTTAGCACCTTCGCCCGCCAAATTTGGGAAGAGATGGACATCGCAGGCGTCAACCTTGGCACCACGGGCGTCGAAGGCGCATGGACCCATCCGCTTAACCACACCACGCCCGAACCAATCACTTTGCACCGCGTCATGGCCGAAGCCACAGCCAACGGGATCACCCATGTCGCGATGGAGGCATCGTCACACGGCCTAGATCAACGCCGCCTTGATGGCGTGATGCTGGCTGCCGCTGGGTTTACCAATTTCACCCAAGACCACCTTGATTATCACGAATCATTTGCCGCCTATTTCACCGCGAAAATGGGGCTGTTTACCCGTGTGCTGGCCGACGATGGCGTCGCCGTGATCAACCTTGATGATCCCAAAGGACCGCAAGTCGCCAATATCTGCGCGGATCGTGGGCAAGAGGTCATCGGCGTGGGCCGTCATGCCAACGCCCGCTTGCAACTGACAGGTCAGCGGTTCGATGCAACAGGTCAAGATCTCTTGTTCCAATGGCAAGGCAAATCTTATCAGGCGCGCTTAAACCTGATCGGCGGGTTTCAAGCCGACAACGTTTTGCTCGCCGCTGGCTTGGTTATCGCTGCAGGTGCCGATGCCCAAGATGTGTTCGACACGCTACCCCACCTGACCACCGTGCGTGGCCGCATGGAACTGGCCGCAACCCGCGACAATGGCGCGGCAGTGTTCGTTGATTACGCCCATACGCCCGACGCTGTCGCGACAGCATTGAAAGCCATGCGCCCCCATGTGATGGGGCGGATCGTGGCCATAGTTGGCGCAGGGGGCGACCGGGATGTGTCCAAACGTCCTCTTATGGGCGCGGCCGCGACGGAACATGCCGATGTGGTGATCATCACCGATGACAATCCGCGATCCGAAGATCCTGCAACCATCCGTGCCGCTGTGATGGCTGGCGCGCTCAATGGCACAGGCACGCCAAGCGTGACCGAAGTCGGCGACCGTGCAGAGGCGATCCTGCGCGGTGTTGATGCGCTTGGTCCCGGTGACGCGCTGTTGATCGCAGGCAAGGGGCATGAGAGTGGGCAAACCATTGGCGATGTCACATTGCCGTTTGACGACGTAGAACAAGCAAGCGTGGCGGTCGCCGCGTTGGAGGGCCGGATATGAACGCAGTCTGGACAGCAAAAGACGCCGCTGCCGCAACCGGTGGGCAAGCGATTGGCAACTGGTCCGCCACAGGCGTATCGATTGACACACGCACAATTGCAGCGGGCGATTTGTTTGTCGCGCTCAAAGACATCCGCGATGGGCATGATTTCGTCGCAATGGCGCTGGAAAAAGGGGCCGCTGCCGCTTTGGTCACACACCGTCCTGAAGGTGTTGCGGATGATGCGCGGCTTTTGATCGTCGATGATGTCTTGGCCGCGTTAGAGGCATTGGGCCAAGCGGCCCGCGCCCGCACCACGGCAAAGGTCGTCGGCATCACAGGATCGGTTGGGAAAACCTCGACCAAGGAAATGTTGCGCACGGTTCTGGCACCACAAGGCAAAACCCATGTCGCAGAGGCATCTTATAACAACCATTGGGGCGTGCCGCTGACGTTGGCACGCATGCCCGTCGATACAGATTACGCCGTGTTCGAAATTGGCATGAGCAATCCGGGCGAAATCGCGCCCCTGTCCCAGATGGCGCAACCGCATGTCGTGATGATCACCACCGTCGCCGCAGCACATCTCGCAGCCTTTGAAAGCGTTGCGGGCATCGCCCATGAAAAGGCCGCCATCATGGATGGGCTGGTGTCGGGTGGGGTTGCTGTATTGAACGCGGACATCCCCACCACAGGCATTCTGATGGAAAAGGCGGAACAAACCGGTGCGACAGCGATCCAATTCGGCGCACATGCGGCAGATTGGAAGGCCGTCGATGTGCGTCTGACCGATGACACAACCGTTGTGACCACGTCCAACAATGGCGTGGACTATTTGTTCAAACTTGGCCTGCCGGGGCGGCATTTTGCGATGAACGCGGTTGGGGTCTTGGCGGTAGTTGACGCGCTTGGTGCGGATGTCGGACAAGCGGCCCGCGATATTGCCACATGGGCGCCACCCGGCGGGCGCGGCACACGCGAAGTTGTTGTTCTTGATCCTGCAGAGCCGGGCGACACGCTTGACCTGATTGATGATGCATTCAATGCGAACCCCACATCAATGACGGCGAGCCTCGAAATTCTGGCAGCCGCGAAACCGCGCGATAACGTTGGCCGCATTGTTAAAGGTCGCCGCATCGCCGTCTTGGGTGACATGCTCGAACTTGGCCCGTCGTCACGCGAAATGCACCGCGCGATTGCCCATGATAAGTTCTTGCAATCACTGGATGTTATCCATTGCGTGGGCCCCGAAATGGAATATCTGCATAACGCATTATCAGAAGCACAGCGCGGCCAGTGGACCGAAGATGCGCCCCAAATGGTCGCCCAAATCGGACCGCTCATCGATGCTGGCGATGTTGTGCTGGTCAAAGGGTCCAAGGGCAGCAAAGTATCACTTGTCGTTGACGCCATCCGCAAACTCGGGCATCGCAAGGCCTAACAATTAAGACGCATAAAAGGTGAATTTATCATGCTCTATTGGTTAACCGAACTGTCTGACGGCGGCGATTTCTTTAACCTGTTTCGGTATATTACCTTTCGCGCGGGCGGTGCGTTTATCACGGCTCTGGTGTTCGGGTTCATTTTTGGGCTGCCATTGATCAACGTCCTGCGCCGCAAGCAAGGCAAAGGCCAACCAATCCGCGATGATGGCCCCGAAGGACATTTTGCCAAAGCAGGCACGCCAACCATGGGCGGTTTGTTAATTGTCGGCGCGTTGACGTTTTCCACCTTGCTCTGGGCGCGGCTCGACAATCCATTCATCTGGATGGTGTTGTTCGTAACCCTGTCATTTGCGGCCATTGGCTTTGCCGATGATTACGCAAAAGTGTCCAAGCAAACGACGGCCGGTGTCTCTGGCAAGGTGCGTTTGCTGCTTGGCCTGTTGATCGCGGGCATTGCGGGCTACTGGGCCGCGCAATATCATCCCGACGGTTTGGAATACCAACTGGCCGTGCCTGTGTTGAAAAATACATTGATAAACTTGGGCTTTTTGTTCGTGCCATTTTCGATCATCGTGATTGTCGGGGCGGCCAATGCGGTCAATCTGACAGATGGTTTGGACGGGCTGGCGATCATGCCTGTTATGATTGCGGCGGGTGCATTTGGCATCATCGCCTATATCGTGGGGCGCACCGATTTCACGGAATACCTTGATCTGCATTACGTGCCTGACACAGGCGAGATTGCGATTTTCTGCATGGCGCTGATCGGCGGCGGCTTGGGCTTCTTGTGGTACAATGCTCCACCTGCAGCCGTGTTCATGGGCGACACAGGGTCATTGGCCTTGGGCGGCGCATTGGGCGCAATCGCCGTGGCCACCAAGCACGAGATCGTGCTGGCGATTGTTGGTGGTGTGTTCGTGGCAGAGGCCCTGTCGGTGATCATCCAAGTGCTGTATTACAAGCGGACCGGTAAACGCGTGTTCCTGATGGCGCCGATCCATCACCACTACGAGAAAAAAGGCTGGGCCGAGCCGCAGATCGTGATCCGGTTCTGGATCATTTCCTTGATCCTCGCGATGATCGGGCTCGCGACGCTGAAGGTGCGCTAGGCCACCTGCCAAACAAAAAAGGAATACTTAGTGATCCCAGTTCAAGGTTTTGACGGGGCGACTGTTGCGGTGCTTGGATGTGATGCCTCTGTCGCGGCAGCGCTGAACGCGGGGGGGGCGACGGTGGTCGATGCTGCCGCGCATGATCTGTGCAAGCCAAATGGATTTGACGGCATCGCCCGTTTGGTTGTGGGGGCGGGGATTGCTCATCTTTACCCGTCACCTGACCCTGTGGTTGCTGGGGCATGGGCCGCAGGGGTTCCCGTAGACAATCCTCTGGGATTGTTTTTCCAATCCTTTGCTACACGCGATTGGGGTGATTTCCACAACTTACCAAAAGTGATTGCCGTGACGGGGCCGCAAGGCAGTGCTGCGACTAGCAGACTGATCCACCATATCGCGGTAACGGCCGGACGGGCATCGCAAATGGGGCAACACGCGCCTTTGGCGTTAGAGCCCGCGCATGATGGTGAAGTGACCGTGCTGGACTTACCGCCCGCACAGATCGAATTGGCGCGCGCGCTAACGCCCGATGTGGCCGTTTTGACAGATGTTGCGGAAGGTGAGTTCGCGGCGATGCGCCGGCTGTTTGCCGAAGGTGGCCCAGACCGCTGCGTGATCAATGTGGACACGGCGGAAGGTCAGTTTTTGGCCAACCAAATGGCCGAAGGACCAAAGGATGACAGGGTTATTCAAATGTCATCCGAGCGCAAACTGGAAACCGCTGCTTGGTCTGTTTTCATGCGCAAGGGCTTCTTGTCCGAGTATCGTAAAGGCCGACAGGTCGCGGCATTCGATCTGCAGCTGATGGTCGGTCTGGTCCCGAATGTGGCCACCGCAGCCTATGCCGCGGGGCGCTGTTTGGGGTTAAGCCCGAAAGTGATTGAAGCGGCGATGCGCAGTTTCAACAGCGATCCAATTATGATGGGTTAAAACCCATCCTACGCGGATATCGCCTGACCTGCAGCCCAGCCCGATGACCACGCCCATTGAAAGTTATATCCGCCAAGCCAACCCGTCACATCCACGCATTCGCCAATGAAATAAAGATTTGGCATGGATTTTGCTGCCATGGTTTTGGAATTGAGCTGATCGGTGTCGACCCCGCCCAAGGTAACTTCGGCGGTGCGATACCCTTCGGACCCTGATGGGGTTTGGTCCCAATGCGTCAAAGCATCCGTGATCCCTTGCAAGCTCGTGTCAGACCGGTCGGCAAGGTTGCCATTCAGATCCATGGTGTCCGCGAGATAAGCCACCAACCGTGCCGGAAGGTGTTGCGACATCACGGTGGTCAGGGCCTTGCGGCCTTGGGTCTTGCGTTGGTCTTTCAAGGCAGTGAAAAGATCAATTTGCGGGATTAAATTGGTCGTGATCGCGTCGCCTTCGTGCCAATAGGACGAAGCTTGCAAGATCGCTGGGCCGGACAGGCCGCGGTGCGTGAAAAGGAGCGCCTCGTCAAAGCTGGTGCCATTTGCTGCCACGCGCGCGGGCAGGGCGGTGCCGGCCAGCGGTTTGAACCGGTCGTCGGTAAACGTCAACGGGACAAGGCCCGGCCGCGGGGTGATGATGTCGAGCCCGAATTGCGTGGCAATCTGATAGCCCAAGCCCGTCGCGCCCATTTTGGGGATCGATTTACCACCAGACGCCATCACAAGATTGGTCGCTGTGACTGTCTGTGTTTTTCCGTCTTTGGTCAGGGCAACTGTGAAATGGGTGCCGTTGTGGCTGATCTCGCCGACCTCTGTCCGCAGCCAAAGCTGCGCGGTTTTCATTTCGGCGTGCAACATTGCGATAATGTCTTTGGCCGAATTGTCGCAAAACAGCTGGCCCAGCGTTTTTTCGTGATAGGCGATACCGTGCGACGCCACGAGAGAGATGAAATCCCACTGCGTGTAGCGTTTCAGCGCGGATTTCGCAAAATGCGGGTTTTGTGACAGGAAATTCGCCGCCGTCGTGCCCATATTTGTGAAATTGCAGCGCCCGCCGCCGGAAATGCGGATTTTTTCGCCTGCGGCTTTGGCGTGATCGACGATCAGCACGCTGTCGCCAGCATGTGCGGCGCACATCATGCCAGCGGCACCAGCGCCGATGATAAGGGTTTTGACTTGCATGGCTGTCACCTGCCGCGAAAACGCGCGCTGTGCAAGTGTTGCCATCGGTTCGGCCTCCGGCGGAGGTATTTGGGGCCAGAAGAAGCGGGAGGCCGCGCATGCACAATTTGCAGTAGAAATGGGGGGGTAAACCCGCTATTGGTGGTGTTAGACCCGAAGAAATCGGGCGATTGAGGCAGTATTGGCGGTAATTCCATGACGGAAATGGTGTATGGCACAGTGCCTGTGTATGCAGGTGACCCGGTTCTTCCACGGTGGTGGCGGACGATTGATAAATGGACAATGGGCTGCGTGATGATGCTGTTTGGCATCGGCTTGCTCTTGGGGCTCGCGTCGTCGCCGCCTTTGGCCAGCAAGAACGGGTTGGACCCGTTTCACTATGTCAGCAGGCAAGCGTTTTTTGGCGGATTGGCCATGATTGCGATGCTTTTGACGTCGATGATGTCGCCGCAGGTCGTGCGCCGCTTGGCTGTTGTTGGATTTCTCGTCGCCTTTGTTGCGCTGATGGGCTTGCCGTTTTTCGGAACTGATTTTGGTAAAGGCGCGGTGCGCTGGTATTCGCTTGGTTTTGCCTCTGTGCAGCCGTCCGAGATTTTGAAGCCCGGTTTCGTGGTGATGGCCGCATGGTTGATGGCTGCTGGGTTAGAGGTCGGTGGCCCGCCAGGTCGGCTGTATTCTTTCATTTTGACTGTGATTATCTGCACGTTTCTGGCGTTGCAGCCCGATTTCGGCCAAGCCTGTTTGGTGCTGTTTTCTTGGGGCGTGATGTATTTTGTGGCAGGGGCGCCGATGCTGTTGCTCGCTGGTATCTGTGCGGCTGTTGTCGCAGTGGGCATGTTTTCATATGCCAATTCCGAACATTTTGCCCGCCGGATTGACGGGTTTCTGAGCCCCGATTTGGACCCGACGACCCAGCTTGGCTATGCCACCAATGCGATCCGCGAGGGTGGCTTTTTCGGCGTTGGTGTCGGCGAGGGGCAAGTGAAATGGTCCTTGCCTGATGCGCATACCGATTTCATCATTGCCGTGGCTGCGGAGGAATACGGGTTGATCTGCGTGCTTGCGATCATCTTGCTTTACAGCATCATCGTGGTGCGCAGCCTGTTGCGGTTGCTCAAGGAACGTGATCCGTTTATCCGCTTTGCCGGAACGGGTTTGGCCTGTGCGTTTGGTGTGCAGGCCATGATTAACATGGGCGTCGCTGTGCGCTTGTTGCCGGCCAAGGGCATGACCCTGCCATTCGTTAGCTATGGTGGATCATCTATCATCGCAGGCGGGATTGCAGTCGGCATGTTGCTGGCGTTTACCCGCACCCGCCCGCAAGGCGAAATTGGTGATATTTTGATGCGAAGAGGCCGATGACAAAGTTATTAGTGATCGCTGCTGGCGGAACCGGCGGCCATATGTTCCCAGCCCAAGCACTGGCAGAGGCCATGTTGGCCAAGGGCTGGCGGGTCAAATTGTCCACTGATGACCGCGGCGCGCGCTATGCGGGTGGTTTTCCTGATGCAGTTGAAATCAATGTCGTGAAATCCGCGACATTTGCGCGGGGCGGCATTGTGGCCAAGCTCGCCGTGCCATTCCGCATTCTGGCGGGCATTGGTGGGGCCAAGTGGCGCATGTTTCGTGAAAAGCCTGACGTTGTTGTGGGCTTTGGCGGATACCCCGCGATCCCCGCGATGGCTGCGGCCTATATCCACCGTGTCCCGCGTATGATCCATGAACAAAACGGTGTTCTGGGCCGCGTGAATCAATTGTTTGCCAAACGCGTGCAGACGGTTGCTTGCGGCACATGGCCGACCACATTGCCTGCGGGCGTGGAAGGTGTCGATGTCGGCAACCCCGTGCGCGCGGCGATTTTGGACCGTGCTGGCGCGGGCTATATCCCGCCCGGTGATTACCCGATGTCGATCCTTGTTATGGGCGGCTCTCAGGGTGCAAAAATCCTGTCTGATGTCGTGCCCGAAGCCATTGCCATGTTGCCCGACGATCTGCGCCGTAACATCCGCGTGGCCCATCAGGCCCGTGATGAAGACGGCATGCGCGTTGCAACATATTACGCAGAGGCTGGTATCGACGCTGACGTCAAACCGTTCTTTGATGATGTGCCCAACCGCATGACAGAGGCGCAACTGGTCATCACACGTTCGGGCGCATCCACTGTCGCCGACCTGACCGTCATCGGACGCCCTGCGATTTTCGTGCCACTTGCCGCCGCGATCCGCGACGAGCAAACCGCAAATGCGCGGCAAATGGTAGATGCGGGCGCGGCTGTTCTGATGCCAGAAAGCCAATTTACGGCCGCTGCTTTGGCAGAACAAATCACCACAATCATGACCAATGAACGCGCCGCAGGGCAGATGGCCACAGCGGCCCTTGCTTGCGGTAAACCTGACGCAACCGACCGCCTTGTTGGGCTGGTCGAAGACCTCGTTTCTAACGCCTAAGAAAGTATCCCGATGAACGCCAAAGCCACCAAACTGCCTCTTGAAGTTGGTCCTATTCACTTTGTCGGGATCGGCGGCATTGGCATGTCGGGCATCGCCGAAGTGCTGCTCGAACATGGTTACACCGTGCAGGGGTCCGATCTGAAGGCCTCGCCAATCACTGACCGTTTGGGCAAACTGGGCGCGACGGTGTTTGAAGGCCAACGCGCTGAAAACATGGCTGATGCGGCTGTTGTTGTGATTTCCTCTGCCATCAAGCTGGGCAACCCCGAATTGGACGAAGCCCGCGCCAAGGGGCTGCCTATCGTGCGCCGCGCAGAAATGCTGGCCGAACTGATGCGCCTGAAATCCAACGTGGCTGTGGCCGGGACACACGGCAAAACAACCACCACCACCATGGTCGCAGCCTTGCTCGACGAGGGCGGCATTGATCCAACCGTTGTCAACGGCGGCATCATCCATGCCTATGGGTCCAACGCACGCATGGGGCAGGGCGAATGGATGGTCGTCGAGGCTGACGAGAGCGACGGCACATTCAACCGCCTGCCAGCGACAATCGCCATCGTCACCAACATCGATCCAGAGCATATGGAACATTGGGGCACCATCGAAAACCTGCGCCAAGGGTTTTACGATTTCGTGTCCGGCATCCCGTTTTACGGGCTGGCCGTCTGCTGCACCGACAACGCCGAAGTGCAAAGCTTGGTCGGTAAGCTAACCGACCGCCGCGTCATCACATACGGCTTCAACGCCCAAGCCGACGTGCGCGTTTTAAACCTGCATTACAAGGCAGGTGTCGCCCATTTCGACATCGCGCTGCAGGCCGAAGACGACATGATCGAAGGCTGCGAATTGCCAATGCCGGGTGACCACAACGTATCCAACGCGCTATCCGCCGTTGCCGTCGCCCGCCATTTGGGCATGAAAAAGGATGAAATCCGCGCAGCGCTGAAAGGCTTCGGCGGGGTCAACCGCCGCTTTACCAAAGTTGACGAAGTGAACGGCGTGACGATCATCGACGACTATGGCCACCACCCCGTGGAAATCACAGCCGTGCTCAAGGCGGCACGCCAAGCCACAACTGGCCGCGTGATCGCCGTGCACCAACCGCACCGCTATACCCGTTTGGCGCATCACTTCGACGAATTCTGCGCCTGCTTTAACGATGCTGATGTCGTGGGCATCACCGATGTCTATGCCGCAGGCGAAGACGTGATCGAAGGGGCCACCCGCGATGACCTCGTCGCAGGACTGGTCCGCCACGGCCACCGCCACGCCGAAGCACTCAACGACGAAGCCGACCTCGCCCAATTCGTCCGCACCCACGCAGCATCCGGCGATATGGTTGTCTGCTTGGGCGCAGGGACGATCTCAGCTTGGGCAAACGGGCTGCCAGCGCGATTGAAAAAGTGACCCCATCCCTCATCATAGGCTGCATTTGGGTGCTCGCAGGGACCGTTACCGCGTTGCTTCCTATGCGCCGTCAATATATCCCCGTTGTCACGCTTTTGATCTTGGCGCCGGTCTTGATCATCTGGATTGGATATGATTTCGGCTGGCTTGTGGGCAGGCTGTGTTTGGCGGCGTTTTTGTCGATGTTTCGCAACCCGCTACGATATTTATGGGCCCGTGCGCGTGGCCAAAGACCGGAGATACCAAAGTGATCACCACATCGCTTATCTGTGCTGCCGTTTGGATGGTCGCGGCCAATGTCATGGCGCTGATCCCATCTAGCGATAACCTTTGGGCACGGGCCTATGTTTTGATCGCTATCGGGGTGCCGTTGTTGGGCTGGGTGACCTATCAGAATGGCCCGTTGATTGGGGTGCTGGTCTTAGCGGCGGGCATGTCGGTGCTGCGCTGGCCCGTGATTTACCTGATGCGTTGGCTGAGATCCGCAGCGCGGGGGCGCAGCTGAATGGCGATCCTCGCCGTCATGTTCGCCAGCGGCATTGTGCCGTTCGCCCTGATGACGCGGCTGATGATGGCCCAACATGCGGGCTGGTCGATTTGCGTGATGTCCCTGATCGGTGCGGGCTTTGTGGTGGCGTGGTTTGCGTCAACCACACCGATGGGGATTGACCCGATGCTGGCCGTGAGCGCCGCGTTCCTGATATTCTTGCCCGCCTTCCTCGGAGGAGGTATGGGCGCAGTGCTCGGCCATTTGTTGTTGCGCCGCCGTTTAAGGATGAAGCCATGATCGATAATCTCCCCCAAGTGCGCGGCACGTTGACACCAGATCGCAGCTTGTCTGATCTGACTTGGATGCGTGTGGGTGGCCCTGCGGATGTGCTGTTTCAACCTGCCGATGTCGATGATTTGTCCGCATTCCTTGCCACGCTGGATCCCGCCGTGCCTGTGTTTCCCATGGGTGTCGGGTCCAACCTAATTGTGCGCGATGGTGGCGTGCGCGGTGTTGTGATCCGCATGGGGCGCGGGTTCAACGGGATCAGCTTTGACGGTGACACCGTCACCGCAGGCGCTGCGGCGCTGGATGCGCATGTGGCGCGCAAGGCGGCAGCAGAAGGGCTTGATCTGACATTCCTGCGCACCATTCCTGGCACAATCGGCGGGGCCGTGCGCATGAACGCTGGCTGCTATGGCAGCTACACCGCAGATGTCCTGCAATCGGTCACCGTGGTCATGCGCGACGGTTCAATTGTGAATATGACCCCTGATCAGCTGGATCTTGCCTATCGTAGTTCCACCTTGCCAGAGGGGGCGGTCATTACCAGCGCAACCTTGAAGGCGCCCAAAGGTGATCCAGATGAGCTGAACGCCCGTATGGAGGCACAGCTCGCCAAACGCGACGAAACGCAACCGACCAAAGACCGCACAGCGGGCTCTACCTTCCGCAATCCTGCTGGTTTTTCGTCCACGGGGCAGGCGGATGACGTGCATGACTTGAAGGCTTGGAAGGTCATCGACGACGCTGGCATGCGGGGTGCGACTGTCGGCGGGGCCGTGATGAACACGATGCATTCCAACTTTTTGACAAACGCCGGCGGTGCCACGGCTGCTGATCTCGAAGATTTGGGAGAGCGGGTGCGGAAAAAGGTTTACGATTCCAGTGGGATCACGTTAGTATGGGAAATTATGCGGGTCGGCACACGATAGTGTGGTCAAACCGATAGCTTACGAACAATCGCCCTGATATCAGGGCAGGCCTCGGGCAAGGGGTCACAGAATAAATGACGGGTCAAAAAGATCCGCGTTAAAGGTGGTGGGTTATGTCGAGCAGGGCAAACCCGAAAGTTGTTGTCCTAATGGGCGGCCCGTCAGCGGAACGTGAAGTTTCGCTCAGCTCGGGCGCTGAATGTGCAGCTGCTTTGCGGGAAACAGGATGTGATGTGATCGAGGTCGATGCTGGCCCCGATCTCGCTGCGCGTTTGACGCAGATTGCACCTGATGTTGTGTTTAACGCTTTGCACGGTCGTTGGGGCGAAGATGGCTGTGTGCAAGGCATGCTCGAGTGGATGAAAATCCCCTATACGCATTCCGGTGTCATGGCGTCATCGGTTACCATGGACAAACAACGCACCAAAGAGATTTATGCAGCCCACAATCTGCCTTTCATGCAGTCCGTGATTGCAAGCGCCGCCGATGTGCAGGCGGGCCACGTCATGCCGCCGCCTTATGTGGTGAAGCCCTATAACGAAGGGTCGAGCGTCGGGATTTACATCATTGCTGAAGGTGATGCGCCGCCTGTGCTGGCCGATGACATGCCTGATCAAGTGATGGTTGAAACCTACGCGCCAGGGCGTGAACTGACGACGGCTGTGATGGGTGACCGCGCCTTGACCGTGACCGATATCATCGTGGACGGCTGGTATGACTACGAAGCGAAATACGCCGATGGCGGATCGCGCCATGTGATCCCTGCCGATTTGCCAACAGAGATTTTCGACGCCTGCATGGAAATGGCCCTGCGCGCCCATAAGGTGCTGGGCTGTCGCGGTATGAGCCGCACCGATTTTCGCTGGGACGAAGCCCGCGGCGTTGATGGTTTGATCCTGCTCGAAACCAATACACAGCCCGGCATGACGCCAACATCGCTGGCACCCGAACAGGCTGAAAAGACGGGGATCAGCTTTCCGGAACTGTGCCGTTGGTTGGTGGAGGACGCATCATGCGACCGCTAAACGCTATGGCCCGCCATCGCGCCTTGCCCCGCGATCCGGCACCGTCAAAATGGAAATACCGCTATCAGCGCATGATGCTGACGCCCGGCATGCGTGGGCTTATTCGCATTGGTGTGCCGCTGGCCCTAATCGCGATTATCGTCACAAGCTGGTCGAGCCATCCTGAAAACCGTGCCATGGCTGTGGCCAAATGGGACGAGATGAAACAATCGGTGCAGCAGCGCCCCGAGTTTATGATCAGCGAAATGGATGTGACCGGCGCGGATGAGGTGCTCAAGCCCGTGATCCTTGCGACCTTGCCACTGGAATTCCCGCTGTCATCTTTTGAATTGGACTTAGAGGCCATGCGCCAAAAAGTCGAAGCGCTGGACACCGTGCGCTCTGCGCGTGTGCGGGTTGGCGCTGCGGGCGTTTTGAATGTTGATGTGACGGCGCGCGTGCCTGTGGCACTGTGGCGTGATGGTCAGGACCTGCGTCTGCTTGACGCTGACGGCACATTTGCCGGTTTCGCGGACAGTCGCGCCGCACGTCTGGACCTGCCGTTGATCGCGGGCGAGGGCGCGCAGGATCATATCGCCGAAGCACTCGCGCTTTTCCGCAATGCGAAACCTGTCGCTGATCGTTTGCGCGGATTGGTGCGCATGGGGGATCGCCGTTGGGACGTGGTGCTGGACCGTGATCAGCGCATTTTGCTCCCCACAGACAACCCTGTTGCAGCGCTCGATCGGGTGATTGTACTGCATCAGGCCCGTGATATGTTGGACCGTGATGTGTCTGTCGTTGACATGCGCAACGGCGACCGACCCACCCTAAGAATGAACAAAGAAGCCGCCGGCGCATTTCGCCGCGTAGGACACACAGAGGTAAACGAGTAAATGGGCGACTTATACGACAGCCAACGCGCGATGCGTTCCATGCGTAAAGCCGCAATGCAACGCGGCGTTATTGCAATTTTGGACATTGGAACCAGCAAAATCGCTTGTCTGGTTCTGCGCTTTGACGGGCCTGAAACATTCCGCGGTGCCGATGGTGTTGGGTCGCTGGCAGGTCAATCCTCGTTTCGGGTGATTGGGGCTGCGACGACACGGTCGCGCGGCGTGAAATTTGGCGAAGTTGACGCCATGCAAGAAACCGAACGCGCCATTCGCACCGCCGTGCAAGCCGCGCAAAAAATGGCAAAGGTCCGTGTGGACCACGTGATTGCGTGTATTTCTGGCGGCAGACCAAAGTCTTATGGCCTTGATGGCATGATCGACATCGAAAACGGTCTTGTCACAGACGGTGACATTGGGCGCGTGATGGCGGCGTGTGATGTGCCTGATTATGGCGCGGACCGCGATGTGCTGCACGCGCAGCCCGTGAACTTTGCGCTCGATCATCGCTCGGGCATGGCCGATCCGCGTGGGCAGATTGGCAATCAACTGACCTGCGACATGCATATGCTGACTGTTGATAGCGTCGCTTTGCAAAACATTTTCTTCTGTATCAAACGCTGTGATCTGGAATTGGCTGGCATCGCGTCCAGCGCCTATGTGTCCGGCGTGTCGTCGCTTGTCGAAGACGAACAAGAATTGGGCGCGGCCTGCATCGATCTTGGCGGCGGCTCCACCGGCATTTCGGTGTTTATGAAAAAACACATGATCTATGCCGACACTGTGCGCATGGGCGGGGATCACGTCACCAGCGACATTTCGATGGGGCTATCGGTGCCGATGGCCACCGCAGAGCGGATCAAAACATTCTACGGCGGCGTTGTCGCAACAGGGATGGACGACCGTGAAATGATTGAAATCGGTGGCGACACTGGCGACTATGAACATGACCGCCGCACTGTGTCCCGCGCCGAATTGATCGGCATCATGCGCCCCCGTGTCGAAGAAATTCTTGAAGAGGTGCGCGTGCGTTTGGACGCCGCGGGCTTCGAACATTTGCCGTCACAGCAGATCGTGCTGACAGGTGGCGCAAGCCAAATTCCAGGTCTTGATGGGCTGGCGTCGAAAATCCTTGGGCAGCAAGTGCGCCTTGGTCGTCCATTGCGCGTGCAGGGACTGCCGCAGGCCGCAATTGGTCCGGCATTTTCTGGCGCGGTGGGGCTGACATTATTCGCAGCACACCCCCAAGACGAATGGTGGGACTTTGAAGTGCCAGCAGATCTATACCCCGCGCGATCCCTGAAACGGGCCGTGAAGTGGTTCAAAGACAACTGGTAGTACGCAATATCTTGCCGATACGTCCAAATCGGCCGGAAAAGTTGCGAATTTCCACCACATTTGGTGGTGAAGTTGCGATTTTCGCGTGACGGACAAGGGCAATACCGCTAGGATTGTCCTAATTTCGAGTAAAAAGCCCCCGTGGGAGGGGCGCAGGAAAAACAAGGCGGACAGAGCAATGACATTGAACCTCTCCATTCCGGGTCAGGAAGAACTGAAGCCACGCATCACCGTATTCGGTGTTGGTGGGGCCGGTGGTAACGCGGTCAATAACATGATCGAACAAGAACTGGATGGGGTCGAGTTTGTCGTTGCAAACACCGACGCCCAAGCCTTGCAGCATGCAAAGGCACAGGCGCGCATTCAGATGGGGATCAAGGTCACCGAAGGTCTGGGTGCTGGCGCCCGCGCAACTGTAGGTGCCGCAGCTGCAGAAGAAAGCATCGAACAAATCGTTGATCATCTGGCGGGCGCGCACATGTGCTTTATCACCGCGGGTATGGGCGGCGGCACCGGCACTGGTGCAGCCCCGATCATCGCACAAGCAGCCCGCGAACTTGGCGTTCTGACCGTTGGTGTTGTCACCAAGCCGTTCCAGTTCGAAGGCGGCAAGCGCATGAAGCAAGCCGAAGACGGTATCGAAGCCCTGCAAAAGGTTGTCGATACGCTGATCATCATTCCAAACCAGAACCTGTTCCGTTTGGCCAATGAAAAAACCACCTTCACCGAGGCGTTCCAGCTTGCTGATGACGTGCTTTATCAAGGTGTGAAGGGCGTGACAGACCTGATGGTTCGTCCAGGCCTGATCAACCTCGACTTTGCAGATGTGCGCGCCGTAATGGACGAAATGGGCAAAGCGATGATGGGCACAGGCGAAGCCGACGGCGAAAACCGTGCGGTTGACGCAGCTGAAAAAGCGATTGCGAACCCACTGCTCGACGAAATCTCTCTCGAAGGTGCGCGCGGCGTATTGATCAATATCACAGGCGGCTACGACCTGACGTTGTTCGAACTCGACGAAGCAGCCAACAAAATCCGCGAAAAGGTCGACCCAGAAGCGAACATCATTGTTGGTTCCACTCTGGACACAACAATGGACGGCAAAATGCGCGTTTCTGTTGTGGCGACAGGTATTGACGCTGCAGTGCGCAGCGCAGATTTGCCATTGCCGCGTCGTTCCATGGCGGCCCCATTGAAGCCACAGGATCAGGCTGAAGAAGTTGCACCAGCGCCAGCGCCTGTTGCTGCGCCAATCGCCGCTGCCGCACCTGTTGCAGCTGCCGCGCCTGTTGCAGCGCAAGAAGCTCCAGCACCTGCCGCGCCGGAAGCAACATTGTTCGAAGGCATCGACGATGATCGCCGTGTCGAGCCAATCGAAGACGATTTTGCCGATATTCACGCGGCATTGGCTGAAACAGACGATTTGCCACCACCGTCCTATACGCCGCGCGCAGAGCCAGAGCTGCATCCAGCCGAAAGCTTTTTCGCACCGCGCGCACCAACCCCAGGCACACCATCACCAGAAGCGATGGCGCGTCTGCAGGCCGCAGTGACACGTGCACCAGGTCAGCCTGTTGCAGCACCTGCCGCCGAAGAAGATCGTCCACGTTTCGGCATCAACAGCTTGATCAACCGCATGACGGGTGCAGCTGCAGAAGCACAGCCAACACGTGAACAGCCACAAGTGACACCGATCCACGAAGCACCAGAGGCCGAGGTCGATCCAGAGCAAGAGCGCATCGAGATTCCAGCGTTCCTGCGCCGTCAGGCAAACTAAACCCGTCACACGGGCGTAACAAAAGATTGAAAAGCCGCTCCATTCGGGGCGGCTTTTTGTTTTGAAACAAGGCGCTAGGCCCATGTTTCAGACCGTTGCAAACTGTGAATTGAGTGATCCTGCCCACCGCAATATCCACGTTGATGAAAATTGAATCGATTTTAGGGGCCGCAGGCTTGCAAACGACATTGAAATCCAAGGTCATGTTCGACGGAATTGGCTTGCACACTGGTGCGCCTGCGACCGTCGTTTTGCATCCTGCACCTGCAAATACTGGCGTTGTGTTCCGCCGGGTCGATCTGGCTGATGCGCCATGTTTACCCGCAATCTGGGACAGCGTTGTTATGTCGCCTTTGAACACACGGTTGACCACAGCGGCTGGGGTAACCGTTTCGACAATCGAACATCTGATGGCTGCATTGTCAGGGACGGGCGTGCATAACGTGCTGATCGACATCGACGGCCCCGAAGTGCCGATCATGGATGGTAGCGCGGCGGCATTCGTGCGCGGCATTGTGGGTGTGGGTCTGACACATTTGGCCGCGCCTTTGTTCGCCATCGAAGTGTTGCGCGATGTGGTGGTCGAAGACGGACCAGCCATGGCGATGCTGTCTCCGGCGACCAGTTTGCAGATCGATTTTGATATTGAATTTGCCGATGCGGCCATTGGGCATCAGATCAAAACAATGAACATGGCCAATGGCGCATTTGTCCGCGAACTTTGTGACAGCCGAACCTTTTGCCGCTCTGTGGATGTGGATGCAATGCACGCCCAAGGCTTGGCCTTGGGGGGGACATATGAAAACGCGGTTGTTGTCGATGGCGACAAGGTGCTGTCACCGGGCGGATTGCGTCACCGCGACGAGGCTGTGCGCCATAAGATGTTGGATGCATTGGGTGATCTTTATACGGCGGGCGCGCCCCTCTTGGGCCGCTATACCGGTGTGCGCGCAGGCCACGCCATGACAAACCGCCTGTTGCGCGCACTATTTGCGCAGCCAGATGCCTACCGTATGACACGCTGCGATGCCCAAATTGCCGCCCGATTGCCGGGTGTTGGCGTCAGCAAGGCCGATCTTTTCGCGGTTGCGTGAACACATGTGTACCGAGAGACGCAAAAGGCGTTTTGCACCTGATTTTTCTGTGCTAGACCGGATGCAATACGCCTAGGGTGGAAGCCTTAGCGCGATGCTTGAGTTGCAGGGGCCGTTCATGTCAAACGCCAAATTTCAGATCAGACGTCGCTTGCGCCTGCTTGGTGCGGTCAGCGGATTAAGTTTGCTGGTTGGATGCGGGGCCTTTGATAGCTCCGTTGAAGGATCCTTGGACAATTACACCGCCGCTGAAATCTTTGAGCGTGGCGAATATGAACTAGAGCGCGGACAGCCAGATGATGCCGCCGAATATTTCGGTGAAATTGAACGGCTTTACCCCTATTCAGACTTTGCCAAACGCGCGCTGATTATGCAGGCATTCGCGTTCCACAAGGACGAAGATTACCCCAATAGCCGTGCCGCCGCGCAGCGCTATGTTGATTTTTATCCTGCCACAGAAGATGCCGCCTATGCGCAATATCTGCTGGCACTGTCCTACTACGACCAGATTGACGAAATCGGCCGCGACCAAGGGCTGACATTCCAAGCCTTGCAAGCGTTGCGTGCTGTGATCGAAAACTATCCCGATACCGAATATGCGCGGTCATCGATCCTGAAATTCGATCTGGCGTTCGACCATCTTGCGGGCAAGGAAATGGAAATCGGGCGTTATTACCTGAAACGCAACCACTATGCGGCCGCGGTGAACCGGTTCCGCATCGTGGTCGAGGATTTCCAGACAACGACCCACACCGCAGAAGCGTTGCACAGATTGGTCGAAAGCTATTTGTCGCTGGGCCTGACTGATGAGGCACAGACCGCTGGCGCGATCTTGGGCCACAATTACCAATCGACAGAATGGTATGAAGACAGCTTTGCCTTGCTGACAGGGCAGGGACTGACGCCATCGCAATCTGGCAACAACTGGTTGTCATCTGTTTACCGCCAAGTCATTCGTGGCGAGTGGCTTTGATGGGGGGATGGGGTGAAACCCATCCTACGCAGTTATGCTTCGACACATAGACATTCGTGACATGCTGATTATCGACAGGTTGGAACTTTCGTTTCAGCCCGGATTGAACGTGCTGACGGGGGAAACCGGTGCCGGCAAATCGATTCTGCTGGATAGTCTTGGGTTTGTGCTGGGCTGGCGGGGCCGCGCCGAACTGGTCCGCGCTGGTGCCGATCAAGGCGAAGTGACTGCGAGTTTCGACTTGCCAGTCAACCATCCCGGACGCGCTGTGTTGGACGAGGCAGGGATCGAGGTCGAGGATGGCGAAGTCATCTTGCGCCGGATCAACACCCGCGATGGCCGCAAAACGGCATGGATCAATGATCGGCGTGTCAGCGGCGAAGTGCTGCGCAACCTGTCCGAAACACTTGTGGAATTGCATGGCCAGCACGATGATCGCGGCCTTTTGAACCCCCGCGGTCACCGCGATATGTTGGACAGTTTTGCAGGCCTCGCGCCGCTTCTTGAAAAGTCGCGCAGTGCGTGGCGGTCCCTTTCCAATGCGCGCAAAGAGCTGGCCGCAGGCGAAGCTCGCATTGCCGAAGCCCGCGCCGAAGAAGATTTCCTACGCCATGCCGTCGCCGAATTGGACAAGCTGATGCCAGAGGTCGGCGAAGAGGCCACCTTGGACACACAACGCCGGATGATGCAGGCCGCCGAGAAAATCCGCGAGGATATCAAACGCGCGGCCGACGCCATCGGCATGCAAGGTGCAGACGGCATGGTCGCAGACGCCACGCGTTGGCTAAGTGGTGTCACGGACAGGGCCGAGGGCGCGTTGGATGAACCTCTTGCGGCCCTTGAGCGGGCGGCATTGGCATTGGATGAAGCAGGACAGGGCGTGTCCCGTTGCCTTGATCAACTGTCATTCAACCCGTCCGATTTGGAAGACATCGAAGAGCGTCTTTTCGCCATTCGCGGCCTTGCGCGCAAACACAACGTGCTGCCCGATGATCTTGGCACATTCGCCAATGACCTGCGGGACCGCTTGGCCGTGCTGGACGGAAGTGCGAATGATTTGAAGCTGTTGCAGGGCAATGTTCAGACCGCACAAGCCGCCTATGACGCCGGTGCGGACCGGTTAAACGCCAAACGCGTCACCGCGACCAAGGCCTTGGATAAAGCCATGGCTGCAGAACTGGGCCCGCTGAAAATGGAACGCGCCGTGTTTGTCACAGAGATAGCAGACGCCGATCCCGGACCAGAGGGGCGCGACGCCGTGGCCTTCACCGTGACCACAAACCCCGGCGCCCCAGCAGGCCCGATCAATAAGATCGCATCGGGCGGCGAGTTGTCGCGGTTCTTGCTGGCGCTCAAGGTCTGCCTGACCTCGACAGAGGCCGGATTGACGATGATTTTTGACGAAATCGACCGTGGCGTTGGCGGTGCGACTGCCGATGCGGTCGGGCGCCGCTTGGCGGAACTTGCGGCCAATGGGCAGATTTTGGTGGTCACGCATTCACCCCAAGTTGCGGCCCTTGGTGGCCATCATTGGCGGGTGGAAAAACACCAGACCAAAGACCAGACACTTTCAACAGTGGTGGAACTGGATGCCAATGCGCGCATTGATGAAATTGCGCGCATGTTGTCTGGCGATACGATCACAGATGCAGCACGCGATGCGGCGCGGGCCTTGATGCCGTAACGGGGCTTGGCCCACTGCATTTCATCGCTTAGACGTTGTGACAAGACATTGAGCAGGGCGAACCCATGGCAGGGCCACTTGGCACGTTAATCGGACAGGGCATGCGGGATGTGCGCGGCGCTTGTGCCGATGCATTTCAGATCATGAAACAACGCGGCCCGTCCCAGCTGCAATTCTGGTTCATCGCTTTGGCCATTGGGATCGCCGCAGGCTTTGCCGCGCTGTTTTTCCGCCTTGGCGTCAATTGGTTGCAAGGCACACTTTACGGTACGGATGATGTTGCGCGACTGCACAGCTTTGTCGCGGGACTGGCATGGTATCAGATTTTGCTGCTGCCGATCTGCGGTGGCCTGATTGTCGGTCTGATCCTACACAAATTCACTGACGACGGACGGGCCAGATCGGTCAGCGACGTCATCGAAGGGGCCGCATTAAACGAAGGCCGCGTGAGGGTACGCCATGGCATCGCATCTGCCTGCGCCAGCCTGATCACCCTGTCCACGGGCGGTTCATCTGGGCGAGAGGGGCCGGTTGTGCACCTTGCCGCTGTGCTGTCGACAATGGTCAGCCGTTGGTTAGGTGCGAACGGGATCACGGGCCGCGACCTGCTGGGCTGTGCGGTTGCAGCGGCTGTTTCTGCGAGCTTTAACGCGCCGATTGCGGGCGCTCTTTTCGCGCTCGAAGTCATCTTGCGCCATTTCGCCGTGCATGCATTTGCCCCCATCGTGATTGCCTCCGTCGCGGGCACAGTGATCAACCGTTTGGCATTCGGTGATGTGACCGAATTCGTCCTGCCCGTGCAAAACGCGCTGGCGTTCTATGTTGAATTGCCCGCGTTCCTGATCCTTGGCCTTGTTTGCGGATTGGTGTCTGTTGTGCTGATGCGCGCGATTTTCTGGGCCGACAACATGGCCACCGGATTGCAAGACGCCGTGGGTTTGCCGCGTTACCTGCGCCCCGCCTGTGCGGGGGCATTGCTGGGTGGTTTGGCAATCTTCTGGCCGCATATCATCGGCGTCGGATACGAGACAACATCAGCCGCGCTCACAGGACAGCTCGTCCTGCACGAGGCCATCGTGTTCGCCATGCTCAAGGTCGTCGCCGTCGCGATCACTCTTGGCGGGCGCATGGGCGGCGGCGTGTTTTCACCGTCTTTGATGGTGGGCGCGCTGACAGGTCTGGCCTTTGGCATCATCGCGACAAGCATCCTGCCCAATGTATCGGGCGAGGGGACGTTATACGCGCTCGCAGGTATGGGTGCGGTCGCCGCCGCCGTGCTGGGCGCGCCGATTTCCACGACCTTAATCGTGTTCGAGCTGACCGGTGACTGGCAAACCGCGATGGCGGTGATGGTGTCCGTGTCGCTATCCACGGCACTCGCGTCTTCACTGGTCGACCGCTCCTTCTTCCTCACGCAGCTGGAACGCCGCAACGTTCATTTGGCCGCCGGACCACAGGCTTACCTGCTCGCCACATTCCGCGTCGCTAGCATCATGCGCCCGATGGATGACAATCGTGCCGCACCTCAAGACGCGTGCTGGGATCTGATCGGTGAAGGCGTCTATATCGACGGCAACGCCACGCTGGAACAAGCCATGCCGATGTTTGAGCAGGGCAACCACGGCTTCATCCCCGTCGTCAGCCTTGGCAGTGACGAAGCCCCGCCAGAGCTATGGGGCGCGTTATTCCAAGTGGATGCTTTGCGTAAAATGAACACAGCCTTGGCCGAAACCGCCCGCGAGGAACATTCCTAAAGCGGGGCGCAAGCCTGTGCCAACCAAGCCGCCGTTTCACCCTCGACCATCGGCCCAAGCAGGTCCGCAGTGTGCTGATGATAAGCATCAATCCACGCCCGATCCGCGCCTGACAACAATGACAAGTCGATTAATCGACGGTCAAACGGCACATAGGTCAGTGTCTCAAACGCACGCAAATCGCGCCTGTCGATGCCTTCCGGCGCTTGGACAACAGTGATCAGGTTCTCGATCCGAATGCCAAATGCACCCTCGCGGTAATACCCCGGCTCATTGCTGACGATCATACCGATTTCCAACGGAATGTTGGAACGGCGCGAAATGCTCTGTGGGCCTTCGTGGACGCTCAGATAGCTGCCGATCCCGTGGCCGGTGCCGTGGTCATAATCCATCCCAGCCGTCCACAATGGGAACCGCGCCAGCGCATCCAAATGCTGCCCAGCGACACCTTTAGGGAACTGCGCACGCGATAGGGCAACCATGCCTTGCAGCACGCGGGTATAACAGGCGCGATGCTCGTCCGTCGGATCGCCCACAATAACCGTGCGGGTGATGTCGGTTGTGCCGTCGACATATTGCCCGCCACTGTCTACCAGCAGCAACTCGCCCGCTTTCACCGCGCGATTTGTTGCCTCGGTCACGCGGTAATGCACGATGGCCCCATGGGGACCCGCACCGCAAATCGTCTCAAAGCTAATGTCGCGTAACGCATTGGTCTCACGACGAAATCCCTCGAGCTGTTTGACGACATCAATCTCAGTCAAATTGCCTTTGACGGCTTCAGTTTCCAGCCACGCAAGGAACCGGACCATGGCAACACCATCGCGCTTTGCCGCTGCTCTTGCTCCGGCAATTTCCACATCTGTCTTGATCGCCTTGGGCAACAAACACGGGTCGGCCGCATGAACGACATCCGCCTTGATCGCGGACACCACCGCCTGCGGTGCTGTTTTTGGATCGAATTGAACCGTGCCATTCAGTGCGGACAACGCGCTTTCAAATGCCGCAATATCGCGCACATCAACATCCGACCCGAGATGATCGGCAATACCATCAGCTTTCCCAGTTCCAGCAAACAATGTCACGGCCCCAGTATTGTGCAAAAACGCAAACGCCTGCGGCACCGGATTGCGCTCAATATCAGCACCACGAATATTCAACAGCCACGCAATGCTGTCGGGCAGGGTGATCACAACGACATCAGCCGACATGTCTGCTGCCAGCCGTGCGCGTTTAGAGGCAGCACTCTCGCCAGTCAGGCGTTCATCGTGGGCAAAAAACGCCGCCGCAGGTGCCATGGGCTGATCATCCCAAATCACATCTACCAAGTTCGGAACTGGTCGCAGCTCCATATCGGGCAATGCTGCGGCTAATTCTTTTATTTCGTGGACGGCATGCAGCCATGGATCATAGGCCACGACCGCGCCCACCGCGACATTATCACCAATCCACTGCGCCGCTGTCACATCGGGCCAATGCACAGGGGTAAACACATCCGCCACCTGATCGCGCACCTGCACGCGGTAGCGCCCATCAATGAAAACACCCGCCTGTGTATCCGTCACAATGCAAAAGCCAGCCGATCCGGTGAACCCTGTCAGCCACGCCAAACGGGCATCACGGTCAGACACATATTCGCCCTGATGGGCATCCGCGCGCGGCACCAAAAACGCATCGACACCCGCATCGCGCATCGCCAACCGCAATTGGGCCAAACGCAGCGGACCTTGTTCCGGTGATGTGGTGCTTTCAAACGTCTGAAACATGGTGGTGCCTTTCGCATCTTCTGGCCAAAAATACCTCCGCCGGAGGCACCACAGCGCGCAGCGCCGTGGTCACTTTATCGCTTCATGCCCAACACACGGGCGCGTTTGCGCGGGTCATCGTCGAACAAGCTTGCAAGCTGTTCGGTCATCGCACCCGCCAATTGTTCGACATCGGTAATTGTAATCGCGCGATCGTAATAGCGGGTCACATCATGGCCGATACCAATCGCTGCCAGTTCAACCTGTTTGCGCTTCTCCACCATCGCAATCACATCGCGCAGATGCTTTTCCAGATAGTTCGCGGGGTTCACAGACAGGGTGCTGTCATCCACTGGCGCGCCGTCGGAAATCACCATCAACACTTTGCGCTGCTCTGACCGGTTCGCAATACGGCGGTGGGCCCATTCAAGCGCCTCCCCGTCGATGTTTTCCTTCAACAGGCCTTCTTTCATCATCAGACCAAGGTTATCGCGGGTCCGGCGCCATGGGGCGTCAGCGGATTTATAAACGATGTGGCGCAGGTCATTCAGGCGACCAGGCGTGACGGAACGCCCAGCGGCCAGCCAGCTTTCACGGCTTTGCCCGCCTTTCCACGCCTTGGTGGTAAAGCCCAGAATCTCGACCTTCACCGAACAGCGTTCCAGCGTGCGGGCCATCACATCGGCACAAATCGCAGCGATGGAAATCGGGCGGCCACGCATGGACCCCGAATTATCCAGCAAAAGGGTTACAACCGTATCACGGAATTCCGTGTCTTGCTCGCGCTTGAACGACAACGGGGTCGTGGGCGATGCGACGATGCGCGCCAAACGGCCTGCGTCCAGAATGCCTTCTTCCAAATCGAATTCCCACGACCGGTTCTGCTGTGCCTGCAAACGGCGCTGCAGCTTATTGGCCAGTCGGGAAACTGCACCCTTCAGCGGTTCCAACTGCTGATCCAAATAGGCGCGCAAGCGTTCCAGCTCGGCAGGTTCGGCCAAGTCTTCTGCGCCGATCTCTTCGTCATATTCGGTTGTAAACACGTTGTAATTCGGGTCGGCATCCGAAACAGGCATCGGGGCAGGCGGCTCTAACGGGGCCTCGCCATCGGGCATTTCGGTTTCTTCGCCCATCTCTTCATCAGCTTGATCATCCATGCTGACTTCGGCTTGGGACGCGTCTTGTTGTTCCTCTTGGGTCTGCTCTGGCGAAGCTTCGGCCTCTTCGCCGTCCTCGTCATCGCCCGTGCTGTCCGGCTCGTCGACGTCATCGTCGTCGCTCGGTTCCGCCTCATCCTCTTGATCATCATCAAGCGCATCGGGGTCGTCGCCCAACTGATCAGCATAGCCCAGATCAGAAATCATCTGACGCGCAAATTTGGCAAATGCTTGCTGATCGCCCAGCAATTCCTGCACGTCGTTGAGCGTCTCGCCAGCCTGTTCCTCGATAAACCCGCGCCACAGCTCCATGACGTTTTCGGCGCCCTTGGGCAGATCGCGGCCCGTCGCCAGATGGCGGATCAAATAGCCTGCAGCCACCGACAGCGGTACATTGGCGGCATCCGTGATCCCGTCATAGCCCTTGCGCATGGCTTCATTGCCGATCTTGGCGTCGATATTGCCCGCCGTGCCCGGCATATGCTGCGCGCCCACGGCTTCGATCCGCGCGGTTTCCATCGCGTCATACAGATCCTTGGCCATCTGGCCTTGGGGCATATATTTCGCAGCGGTTTTCGGGTCGTGAAATTTGTGGCGCAGGGCAAATGCATCTGCGGTGCCGCGGGCCAACAACACCTCTTCGCGGGTCATGCGGCGGCTAACTTGGGGCAGGCGAATACTGTCGGCGGATTGGCCTGCTGGATCAACCGAATAGCTGACCGTTAAGTCAGGATCATTGGCCATAACTTTCGTGGCCTCTGCGAGAGCCTTTTTGAACGGATCAGCTGGGTTGTCCGAAGCTGCGCTCATGGGGTTAACCCAAGCTCAGGCTTGCTGCACTCTCTGGCAGTTCAACATCAAAACAACGCTGGAAGAATTCGGCGACTGTTTGGCGCTCAAGCTCGTCACATTTGTTCAAGAATGACAGGCGGAACGCATAGCCCACGTCATTAAAGATGCGCGCGTTTTCGGCCCATGCCAGCACTGTGCGTGGCGACATTACAGTGGACAAATCACCATTCATGAATGCGGTGCGGGTCAGGTCGGCGACGGTCACCATTTGGGAAATCGTCTTGCGGCCAGATTCCGTGTTGAAATGCGGTGATTTCGACAAAACAATCGCGGCTTCGGCGTCATGTGACAAATAGTTCAACGTGGCGACCAGCGACCAACGGTCCATCTGGGCTTGGTTGATTTGCTGTGTGCCGTGATACAGGCCAGTCGTGTCGCCCAAACCAACGGTGTTGGCGGTGGCAAACAAGCGGAAGAATGGGTTTGGCGTGATGATTTCGTTTTGATCCATCAAAGTCAGTTTACCGTCGGCTTCCAGCACACGCTGGATCACAAACATCACATCCGCGCGGCCCGCGTCATATTCATCAAATACGATGGCCACAGGGTTACGCAGCGCCCATGGCAGGATGCCTTCGTGGAATTCCGTAACCTGCACACCATCACGCAATTTGATCGCATCTTTGCCGATCAGATCGATCCGGCTGATGTGGCTGTCCAGATTGACACGAACCGAAGGCCAGTTCAGGCGCGCAGCCACTTGTTCGATATGTGTGGACTTACCTGTGCCGTGATAGCCCTGCACCATGACGCGGCGGTTGTAGCCAAAACCAGCCAAAATCGCGAGGGTCGTATCTGGATCAAATTTATAGGTGCTGTCGATGTCAGGCACGCGGTCCGTGCGCTCGGCAAAACCCTTAATTTTCATATCACTCTCGATGCCAAACACGTCGCGCACGGAAATATCGTTTGTGGGTGTCGCGTCGATCTGAGTCGTTCCGTCTGCCATGGGATGGTGCCTTTCTGTGTCGCGCTTTGCAGTGAATTCTACCCGTTTGGATGCATCATAAATATGGACACTGCAAGGGGAAGGAAGTGCAAATTCGGTCAGTTGTAATTCATCTTTAACCTGTCAAAATGTAACAAATCATAGACGCGAGACCTCTGATGACTGAAATCCTAGAGATCGACGACTACATCGCGAAATGTGCGCTTGGGGATCGGGCCGCATTTACCGCGCTTTATTCCGCGACCTCCGCGAAACTATTTGGTGTCTGCCTGCGTGTATTAAATAACCGCGAAGAAGCCGAGGACGCACTCCAAGACGTGTTTATCAAAATCTGGAACAACGCGGATCGCTATAGGGTCAACGGGTTAAGCCCGATGACATGGTTGATTACGATTGCCCGCAATCAGTCCATTGATCGATTGCGGGCGCGGAAAGCAAAACAAGGCGCTGGACTGGAAGAAGCCGCAGAATTGCCAAGCGGCGCACTTGGGCCAGAGGCGCTTGCGCTTGCGGCATCAGAGCGGGGACAAATTGTCACATGCATGGCTGAATTGGACCCTAATAAATCCGACGCCGTGCGCCGCGCCCATCTCGAAGGCGAAACCTACAACGAGCTGGCCGCGCGCTATGATGTGCCGCTCAATACCGTGCGAACATGGCTGCGCCGCAGTCTGATCAAGTTGAAAGAGTGCCTGTCACGATGACCGATGACATTGAAACACACGACGAAATGGCGCTGGCCGCTGAATATGCGCTTGGTCTGCTCAGCCCCGAAGAGGCGGCCGCATTTGAAAGCGTGCTGGCTGTCGATCCCGCGCTGCGCGATCTTTACGCCGATTGGGCCGAAGATTTCGCCGATCTGACAGATGACATTGCCCCCGTGGACCCGCATCCCGCGTTAGAGGCACGGATTCACGCGGCCATATTTGGCCAACCAGCACCCAAGCCCAAACCATCGCTGATCGCGCGGCTTGGGTTCTTTGGACCTGCGCTTGCCGGTGTTGCGGCGGCATTGGCGGTGCTTTTCGGGTTGAACCAGTTTGGGGTGTTGAACGACGACAGCCCGACATTCGTGGCCGAAATCGCGGCAGGGGATGACAGCTTTGTCGTGCTGGCCAGCTTTGACCCTGACGCAGGCACATTGGATATGAACCGCACCGTCGGCGGTCCGCGCGAAGGGCGCGCGCTCGAAGTCTGGTTAATCGCAGGAGAAAACCCACCCGTATCGCTTGGTGTTTGGCCCAAAGGACAGGCCAAGGCCACGCTGGCCATCGCATCCGACATCGCCCGATTGATGGACGGTGGCGTGTTGGCGGTCAGTGACGAACCGCCCGGTGGATCGCCGACAGGTGCGCCAACGGGCGATGTTTTGGGCGTCGGGGAAATTATGCTATCACACTGATATTACAACGTGAATGCTGCATTCGGCAGGGGTGACGATAAGGTTTCGGTGTTTCACATGATCGTGCGTTGCTTTGAAACATATGTTCCCATGCCAGCATGGTCCCTACATAAGGTTCAACGCTATTGAACTGGAGCCCGACCATGATGAACCGCCGCCACTTCACCCTTGCCGCAATGGCAGCCGCCGCAATTCCTGCTCGCGCAGTTGCGCAGTCTTTCGAGGTCACGCGCACAGATGCAGAATGGCGCGCCATGCTGACCGACCTGCAATATCAGGTCATGCGCCATGAAAGCACGGAACGCGCAGGCAGCAGCCCGCTAGATAAAAACTACGCCGCGGGCACCTATATTTGCCGCGGCTGTGACCTGCCACTTTATCCCAGCGATACAAAATACGACAGCGGCACAGGTTGGCCCAGCTTTTACGCCAGCCTGCCCAATGCAATCGGCACCAAAGAAGACTTTGCATTGTTTTCCAAACGCACCGAATGTCATTGCCGCAGGTGCGGCAGCCACTTGGGCCACATCTTTAACGATGGGCCCGCGCCAACGGGCAAACGTCACTGTTTGAACGGTGTTAGCTTGAAATTTGTTGCTGCATAAATCCCAACTGATGGCGTCCACGAAACAGTAAGTTTCGCGGGCCGCTGTCAATGTTTTGAGAGAGCCATGCTACTGTCGGCTCATGTTGGGACCCATATTGCGCATTTTCAGACGTATCGCGCGCCTGTTCACACTAACCGAAGGCGAGCGGAGCATTCTGCTGGCCGCTATATCTGCGTCTGTTTTCGGTGCGGTTCTCGCGTTCAACTTTGTGATGACGCTCGGCGGCCAAATGGCGATGCTCAATATGCTGTCCGCTTATGAACTCTGGGTGACGATGTCTGGCGCAATCGGTGCCTTGGCCGGTTTGTATCTATCACGCAATTGGATGGGGCACGCGGGTTGGCGTGGTTTGGTGCGCGCTTGCGCCGGGATCATCAGCACCAGCATGACAAGGGCGGTCGTGGCCGGCACCTTGGCGCTGCCGTTTTACGGCACCATGTTTGGGCCGTTCACGCTGGTGATGACGTTGATCGGCGCACCCATTTTGGCGATACTTTGGATCAGCACGCTAGCATGCGCGCATTTTCTGCTCGCAACATGGCGCAGCGAACGGGCGGCCGCAATGGATGCGGTCATGCCCGCAGTGCAGGCCTAGTCGCGAAAGCTCTTGCTCGCCTTGACCTGATCCCACGCCCAAACAACTTCGTTCAGCTGATCTTCTTGGCTGCGATCACCACCGTTCATGTCGGGGTGCAGCACCTTGATCAGTGACTTATACGCCTTGCGGATCTCAGGTTTGGTCCAATTGTCTTTGGCTTCCAAAATCTCAAGCGCACGGCGTTCCGTGGCGGGCAGGCGGCGCTGCGCCGGACCTTTGCCAGGGTTCATCGTCGCGTTTTCACCCAATACCTGATGCGGGTCATCAACACCCAACCGCGCCCAAGCCCGCTGTTCCACGGTCTTTTTGTTCATCGGTTTTGTCGGGCGATCCCAAACACGGTCTTGATCCATCTGTGCTGCGATTTCAGCTTCTGACGTGGTGTTGAAGAAGTTCCATTTCAGATTGTATTCGCGCACATGCTCCTGACAGAACCAGAAATAGTCATCCATCACGTCGGGGGATTTCGGCGCACGGTATTTGCCTGCCTCATCGCACCCGTCATGGTCGCAAATGCGTGTCGAGGTTTCGGACGCACCCGACATCCCCCGCCGCCCGCGCGGGTTTTTCTTCTTGGATGACGACACTGACATGTCAAAACCAAATGGATCATTCTTCTTCATGACGCGTAAAACCTTTCCGACTCGACCAAGAGACTTTAAGCCTCTGGTTGTCAGATAGAAGGGGCAAAGAGAAAATAATGGGGCTGGACAACGAGATAAATGATTCCCTCGCTGCGGCGTTTACCACAACACAGCTGAATGTGATCAACGAAAGCCATTTGCACGCAGGCCATGCGGGCGATGATGGCACGGGCGAAAGCCATTGGCGCATCGAAATTTCCGCACCGGAATTTGCGTCGATGTCACGCATCGCACGGCACAGGGCCATTCACGCAGCCCTTGGCCCCGCGATCATTGGGCGCATCCACGCCCTGTCATTGCAAATTTCGTAATTACTCGGCCGCGACCTGCGGCTCGACACGGGCAGGGTCGGCGTCGAGTGGCATCGCCTCTACCTCTGGGGTGTCTTCGACCTCAGGGGCGATGGTCTCTGCGGTGCGCTCTTCGGCCGTGACCGCAGCGGCGGGTTCTTCGGCGACAGGGGCGGCAACCTCTTCGGTCACAACTGCGCGGCGGAACACCAACATATTCTGAAACGTGGTGACGCGGCCCGTCAGGCCGGACCGTTCTTCGCAAGGCAACGTATCAGTGCGCTGGTATTCCCAGCCGTCCGCGCCAAGCGTGTTCATCGCGGTTTCCAATGCATTGGCAAAGCGGTCTTGCGACGTCTTCACGCCTTTGCTTTTCAAACCCTTGGTTGGGGCAGGCACAACTTTGTATTCATACTGGGACATTGGGTGATCCTTCGATTTCACCTGACATTTGTATCAACAACTGCGCGCAAATCCAAGGTTTCGCTGGATAAAATCATTTGCGCTAGGGGTTGTGGTGGGCGCAATGTGCGCCCCTACAATTCGGTCAAATGCGGTGTATCACGCAATGCGCCACCCATGGGCGTGCCCCGTTTGCCACACCTTAAAACCACGTAGGATGGGTTTTAACCCATCGCCCTATTGGCTGAGTTTCGCGCTAACCAGCTTGTTCACAGCCGCAGGGTTCGCTTTGCCGCCTGTGGCTTTCATGACCTGACCGACAAACCAACCGGCCAGTTTTGGATTGGCCTTGGCCTTTTCCACCTGCTCGGGGTTGGCGGCAATGATCTCGTCCACGGCTGCCTCGATGGCACCCGTATCCGTGACCTGCTCCATGCCCTCGGTTGCGACAATCTCTGTCGGGTCGCGGTCAGACGTATAAGCAATCTCGAACACATCCTTGGCAATCTTGCCGGAAATCTTGTCGGACTTGATCAAGGCCACAATCTGGGCCAAACGCGCCGCTGAAATCGGGCTTTCAGTGATGTCTTTCTCGTCCTTTTTCAGACGGCCAAACAACTCGTTGATCACCCAGTTCGCGGCCAGTTTGCCATCGGCACCCGCGGCAACAGCCTCGAAATACTCAGCATTCGCGACCTCAGCGGTCAAAACAGACGCGTCATAATCGGACAGACCGAAATCAGCGATAAAGCGGGCTTTTTTTGCATCTGGCAGCTCTGGCAAGGTTGCGGCGATATCATCGACCCAAGCCTGCTCAATCTCCAACGGGAGCAGGTCAGGATCGGGGAAGTAACGATAATCATGCGCCTCTTCCTTGGACCGCATGGACCGCGTTTCGTTCTTATCAGGATCATACAAACGTGTTTCCTGCACGACCTCTTTGCCGTCTTCCAACAGCGCAATCTGACGACGTGCTTCCACATCAATCGCGGCTTGGATAAACCGCATAGAGTTCATGTTCTTAATCTCGCAGCGCGTGCCCAGATGGCTAAAATCTTGCGTTTTCACAAACTTTTCATACTGGTCCACGCGACAGATCGACACGTTCACATCGGCACGCATGTTGCCGTTTTGCATGTTGCCGTCACAGGTGCCCAGATAGCGCAGAATTTGACGCAGCTTGGACACATAGGCCGCCGCTTCTTCGGGGCCGCGAATGTCCGGCTTGGATACGATTTCCATCAGGGCAACGCCGGTGCGATTCAAATCCACGAATGACATATTCGGGTCCATGTCGTGGATCGACTTGCCCGCATCCTGTTCAAGGTGAATACGCTCAATCCGCACCATGCGCGCCGTGCCATCGCCCATTTCAACCAGCACTTCACCTTCACCGACAATCGGGTGGTAAAGCTGGGAAATCTGATAGCCCTGCGGCAGGTCGGGGTAGAAATAGTTTTTGCGGTCAAAAGCAGACATCAGGTTGATCTCTGCCTTCAGGCCCAGACCCGTGCGCACGGCATAGGCCACGCATTCTTCGTTAATGACTGGCAACATGCCCGGCATGCCTGCATCAACAAAGGCCACATTGCTGTTCGGCTCTGCGCCGAATTGTGTAGATGCACCAGAAAACAGTTTCGCTTTGGTCGCGACCTGCGCGTGGACTTCCAGCCCGATGACCAATTCCCAGTCATGTTGTGCGCCCGCGATAACCTTCGGGGTAGGGGCGTCGTAAGTCAGATCAAGCATGGGGTGTCTCCGGAAACTCGTAGCGTTTCTTGGGTTCTAAGCCAGCGGGGGCGCGGTAACAAGACGCCAAAATTCTTGCTATTGTTGTGCCCCTTGGTGCAAATTGCGCTGATGAAGATTTCAAACACACTCCTGGGGGGGATTGTGGCTTTGGTGATCGCCAGTACGGCAGCTGCCAATCCAACGATCCGCCCCTTTTCCCGCACCGATGTAGTAGATGCGCGTGTGGCGGCGGCTATAGCGGCATTTGCTGCATTTCGTCCCGCGGCGCGCCCCGCACACATGATCCGGTATCCCGTGCAGGCAAATTTGACGACGCCGACAATGCGGCCTTTTGCACGCGATGAATTTTTGCCCAATACGCGGTGGGCGTTTAAGGCAGGATCAGATGTTTGGACCCGTGCCGCGATGGTGTCTGTCGGGGCATATGGTCAAGGTCTCGATTCGGTGATCCCCAAGGATATCGACACGTGGTGTCCCGCCTATGTGAAAAATTCGACTACCCTGCGCCGTGCATTTTGGGTGGGTATGATGTCCGCACTTGCCAAACATGAAAGCACCTACCGGCCAGAGGCCGTGGGTGGCGGCGATCTGTGGTATGGGTTGCTGCAAATCTATCCCGACACGGCGCAACGCTATGGCTGCCGCGCCAAAACGGGCGAGGCGTTGAAAAACCCCGTTGAAAACTTGTCCTGTGCGGCGCGCATTATGAATGTGACCGTTTTGCGCGACAATGCCGTGGCCGTGCGTGATACGCGCTGGCGCGGCGTGGCTGCCGATTGGGGCCCAATGACCAAGCCCAAAAAAATCGCCGAAATGTCTGCATGGACACGCCAGCAAAATTATTGCCAATCCATTGACACAACGCGCCCCAATGCCCGTCCGGCAAAGTTCACAACTGTGAACTAGCCCAAAATGCGGGTCACGATTTCGGTCGTATCCCCGCTCAGGTTTGGTGTGTCTGCAATACGCTGCAGCGCGCCGCGCATCTGCGCCTGACGATCAGGTCCGAACTGCGCCCAAGTATCAAACGCTTTGGTCATCCGCGCCGTGGTTTGCGGGTTAATCGCGTCCAGCTTAATCAGGCAATCTGCAACGAAATCGTAACCAGATCCGTCAGCCGCGTGGAACCCTGCTTGATTGCCCAGCAATCCACCGATCACGGCGCGGAACCGGTTCGGGTTTTTCCAGTCAAACAACGGATGTGCGATCAGGGTTTTGGCCAAGGCGACAGCATCTTCTGGCGCGGCACAACCGACTTGCAGCCCGAACCATTTGTCCATGACAAGCCGTTCATGCTGCCATTGCTCGAAGAACGCGGCACTCGCAGCATCGCCTTTGCCAATACGCAGCAGCATGCCGAGGGCCGCGATTTGTTGGGTCATATTGGTCGCCGCGTCGAATTGGACCTGCGCCATCGCGCCGCCATCGGTGCGGTTGATATAGGCCAGAACGCAATTGCCGAGCGCGCGTTTGCTGGCGTCGGCCCCGTCTGGCGAAAACGGCCCGTCGGTAGCCATCTGCGCGTAAATGCGGGGGGTAATATCCTGTAAGTGTTGGGAAATCAGCAAAAGCAGGGCTTGGGTTTCGCGGTAGATCACAAGCGGGTCGGGCGTGTGGCCAGCTGCGACCAAGGCCCGCGCGGTTTCCGATTGACTGGGCAAGGTCAAAACCATCGCGCGGAATGTTGGGTCCAATGTGTCGTCACGCAAAACCGCCGCGAGCCCGTCGAGGAAGGCCGTCGCAGGCGGGGTGTTGTCGGTGATCATGGATTGCAGGACTTCGGCTGCCAAGCGGTTGCCCGCGTCCCAGCGGTTAAACGGGTCGGTGTCATGGGCCAGCAGATGGGCGCGATCTGCGAAGGATTGATCGTGGTGCACGACAACAGGCGCGGAGAAGTCGCGCAGCACCGATAGCACCGCGCCATCAGGGAGATCGTCAAAACGGAACGTCTGTTCCGTCTCTGTCAGCAGCAAGGTCTGTGTCGCGAAAATTTCGGTGCCATCTGCACCGATTAGGCCCATGTCCACAGGAATGACTTGCGGATCTTTGGGGCTGCCGTCCGGGGTTGGTGGTAAATCTTGACGAAGTGTTAAGACGTAGGTGTCGCCGTCACGGGCCTCTGACACATGCAAATGCGGTGTGCCAGCTTGGGCATACCAACGTGAGAATTGCGACAGGTCACGGCCAGTCGTGTCCTCGAACGCGGCGAGCCAGTCTTCGATGGTGGCGGCTTGGCCATCGTGGCGGTCGAAATACAGATCACAGGCTTTGTAATAGGCATCATCACCGACGATGCGTTTGAGCATCCCGATGACTTCCGCGCCCTTTTCATAGACCGTTGCGGTATAGAAATTGTTAATCTCGACAAAGCTGGCGGGGCGCACGGGGTGGGATAGCGGCCCTTGGTCTTCACGGAATTGGACCGCACGCATGGTTTGGGCATCGTCGATGCGCTTGACCGCATGGCCGCGCATGTCGCCCGTGAATTGCTGGTCGCGGTAGACGGTCAGCCCTTCTTTTAGACAAAGCTGGAACCAATCGCGGCAAGTGATCCGATTGCCCGTCCAGTTGTGAAAATACTCGTGGGCGATGATCGCCTCGACCCGTTCAAACGTTGCATCGGTGGAGGTCTCAGGGGAAGCCAGAACACAGCTGGAGTTGAAAATGTTCAATCCCTTGTTTTCCATTGCGCCCATATTGAAGTCATCGACTGCAACGATATTGAAAATGTCCAAGTCGTATTCGCGCCCGTAGACCCGTTCATCCCAGAGCATCGATGCCTTCAGCGCCTGCATGCCGAAGTTGCATTTGTCCTCGTCGCCCTTGCGCACGTAAATGTTCAAGGCGACGTCATTGCCAGACATTGTGGTGAATGTATCGGGGTGTGCGATCAGGTCGCCTGCGACCAATGCGAACAAATAGGCGGGCTTGGGCCATGGGTCGTGCCATGCGCCGTGGCCCGTGGTGTTTCCGTTGGATAATAGCACCGGCATGTCGCTGTTGATCTGCACCGTGAACACGCCCATCACGTCAGGGCGGTCGGGGTAATAGGTGATTTTGCGGAACCCTTCGGCCTCGCATTGGGTGCAATACATGCCGCCGGACATATAAAGCCCTTCGAGTTCGGTATTGTCCGCAGGGGCGATTTCGACGCAGGATTCCCAGACGAATGGGGCGTTAGGTGCAGTACATGTCAGGCCCTTGTCGGTGACATCAGGGGTGACCGCGACCCCGTCGATTTTGGTCCAGTCCAGTTTCAGGTTTTCGCCGTGCAGGAAAAACACGCTGTCCGCGCTGTCAGGGTTGGGGCGAAAGGTAATGCGGCTGGTGACTTTCGTCGCCTGCGGATCCAAATCAAACGTCAGATGCACGGTGTCCACAAGGTAGGCAGGGGCAGTGTAATCGGCCAGATGGATGGCTGCGTTTTTCATCGGGTAATCCTTGGGGTGATCTGTGTTGGCGCAAGCGTATGGGTTTGATGTTTGGGCCACAAGCAGTTGGTCATCGGGAAATCGAAACTGCTTCAATCTAGATTTGATAATCAGGCGCACTATATCATTTTTATGGCACGGATGATCAAAAAAAGAGATTTGGAAACAAAGGTTTGTGCTAAATGTGGCCGTCCTTTTGCATGGCGCAAGAAATGGACGAAAGTTTGGGCAGAAGTCAAATATTGCTCTGATGCGTGTCGTCGGACGCGTGGGTCAGGTGTAATTGGTAAGTAAATTTTACCACATGCGTGTTGCCTATCGGAAACTTATGCCCTAGCAAAGTGTCAAATCGCCCTGCTCGCGCACGGGCTTTCGTCATTTTGTAAGGAGCACGACATGTCCCAACCGATTGATAAGCACGGCCTGATGGTCGACCCGCAAATGGTTGATTTCCTTGAGAATAAGGCGTTGCCAAACACAGGTGTGGATGTCGATGCGTTCTGGTCCGGGTTTTCCGGAATCGTGCATGACCTTGGACCGCGCAATGCCGCGTTGCTGCAAAAGCGCGCAGACATTCAGGGCCAGATTGACGCGTGGCATATCGCCAACCCGAAGGCTGATGCTGCCACATATCAGGCGTTTCTGCGCGAAATCGGCTATTTGGTGCCAGAGGGAGAGGCGTTTTCCATTGAGACGGCGGATGTCGATCCTGAAATCGCGACATTGCCTGGCCCGCAGCTGGTTGTGCCAATCACCAATGCCCGTTTCGCGCTGAATGCCGCGAATGCGCGCTGGGGCAGCTTGTACGATGCCCTATATGGCACGGATGCGCTGGGCTCTGTTGCCACAGGCAAGGGGTATGATGCGGCACGCGGTGCCGAGGTTATCGCATGGGGCCGTGCGCATTTGGATAAGGCTGTGCCTTTGGCCGCTGGGTCTTGGGCGGACATTGACGCGGCGGACGTGAAATCGCCGGCCTTGGCTGATCCGGCGCAATTGGCGGGTCACAATGATGACAGCGTGTTCTTGCGCGCCAAAGGGTTGTTGATCCGCGTTGTGATTGATCCATCCAGCACGATTGGTGCGGCCGATAAGGCAGGCATTTCTGATATAATTCTCGAAAGCGCGCTGTCCACGATCATGGATTGCGAAGACAGTGTTGCTGCGGTTGATGCCGAGGATAAGGTCGTAGCCTATGCCAATTGGCTGGGCCTGATGAAGGGCGATCTGGCTGAGGAGGTCAGCAAGGGCGGTAAAACCTTTACCCGTGTGCTGAACGATGATGTCAGCTTTACCGGTGTGGACGGTGCCGCGGTCACGGCGAAGGGCCGGTCGCTGATGTTGATCCGCAACGTTGGCCATCTGATGACGAACCCTGCCATTCATGACCGTGACGGCAAGGAAGTGGGCGAGGGCATCATTGATGCCATGTGCACCACGCTGATTGCGATGCATGATCTGGCGCGTGATGGCGGGAACTCGCTGCACGGGTCTGTTTATGTGGTGAAGCCAAAGATGCATGGGCCAGAAGAGGTGGCCTTTGCCGTCGAGATTTTCGACCGTGTTGAGGCCGCGTTGGGCTTGCCGGCCAATACAGTCAAGCTGGGCATCATGGACGAGGAACGTCGCACGTCGGTGAACCTGAAGGAGTGTATCCGCGCTGCGAAATCGCGTGTGGCGTTCATTAATACGGGCTTTTTGGACCGGACGGGGGATGAAATTCATACCTCTATGGAAGCAGGGCCGATGATCCCGAAGGGCGAGATCAAGGACAGTGCTTGGATCAAGTCCTATGAGGATCGCAACGTGGATATCGGTCTAGCTTGCGGGCTTCAAGGCCGTGCGCAGATTGGTAAGGGCATGTGGGCCATGCCGGACCGGATGGAAGAAATGCTGAGCGCCAAGACGAACCATCCGCTGGCTGGTGCGAACTGTGCGTGGGTCCCATCGCCAACGGCCGCAACGTTGCACGCGACGCATTACCACACGATTGATGTGCTGGCGCGTCAGGTTGAGATTAAGGCGGGCGGTGCGCGTGGTACATTGGATGATTTGTTGTCCATGCCAGTGGCCGTGCAGCCCAATTGGTCCGAAGAGGTAATCACACGCGAGATCGAGAACAATGCGCAAGGCATCCTTGGCTATGTTGTGCGCTGGGTCGATCAAGGTGTGGGCTGTTCCAAGGTGCCTGACATCAATGATGTGGGCCTGATGGAAGACCGCGCAACCTGTCGGATTTCCAGCCAAGCGCTGGCAAACTGGTTGCACCATGATGTGGTGACAGAGGTCGAGGTCATGGCCGCGATGCAGAAGATGGCCGGTGTTGTGGACCGTCAGAACGAGGGTGATCCAACATACCGCCCTATGGCACCGACATTTGACGGGATCGCGTTCCAAGCGGCATGTGATCTTGTGTTCCAAGGCCGTGTGCAGCCGTCTGGCTATACAGAACCCGTGTTGCACCGCCGCCGTCTAGAGCTTAAGGCACAGCGCAATCATTAAGGAATGATGGGTTAAAACCCATCCTACGCAGGAGAGAAAACATGGCAGAAGTATCCGCGTCAAAGGCACGCACAATCATTCGCAAAGCAATGGCCAAAGGCGACGAAATGGGGTTCAAACCGCTGTCCGTTGTCGTGCTGGACGCTGGGGGCCACGTCAAAGCGTTTGAACGCGCTGATGGCGCCGCACCGGGCCGTTTCGGCATTGCACATGGCAAAGCTTACGGGTCCGTCATGTTGGGCATGGCTGGCACGGCGCAAATGGCGCGTGCAGAGCAGCAGGCCTATTTCATGGCCGCAGTGAACGGCGTTTACGGCGGGCAGGTTGTACCTGTGCCAGGTGGTGTGCTGCTGCGTGACAAGCGCGGTGCAGTCATTGGTGCGGTTGGCGTCACAGGTGACACATCCGACAATGACGTCATCGCCGCAATGGCCGGTATCGAAGGCGCTGGGCTGATCGGCGAGAGCTAAAGTTTCGCAAAAGAAACGCAAAGCCGTGTTTGCCCCGCGCAAGCGCGGCTTTGTTGTGTCTGGTGGTCTTTTCGGCGGGGCAGGGACGCGCTAGCGTAAGCCAACAGCATAAGGAGTCGGCATGTCACGCCCCGTTATTGGCATCATTGGTTGTAGTTTTCTGATCAACGACGACTATCATATTTTTGGCGCGGGTAAGCTGAATGCGGCCGCCGTCGCAGAGGCTTGTGGCGCGATGCCGATGATCGTGCCGACTGATCCTGCCTTGGTCAGTATTCCAGAGCTTATGGCGATCTGCGATGGGTTTGTTTTTACCGGCGCACGCGCAAATGTGCATCCCGAAGAATATGGGCATCAGGCCACACCGGCCCACGGTGATTTCGACCGTGATCGGGACGGGGTGTCATTGCCGCTGATCCGTGCTTGTGTGGACGCAGGCCAGCCAATCATCGGGATTTGTCGCGGGTTCCAAGAGGTTGCGGTTGCCATGGGCAGCACGTTGCATCCCGAAATTCGTGACCTAGAGGGCCGTGACAATCACCGCATGCCGCCTGATGGCACGCTCGAAGAGAAATTCGCGCTGCGCCATGAAGTGGCGTTTTCCGAGGATGGTCCATTCCGCAAGGTTTTGGGGGACAGCAAAGTCATGACCAATTCGCTGCATGGGCAGGGCATCACCGATGCAGGGCCTCGTGTTGTCGTGGATGGGTTTGCCCCCGATGGCACGCCAGAAGCGATTTATATCAAGGACGCGCCTGGGTTCACCTTGTCTGTGCAGTGGCATCCTGAATGGAAGGCGGCGCATGATCCCGTGTCCAAGCCGCTTTTTGCCGCCTTTGGTACGGCTTGCGCAGATTGGCGCAGCCAGCGCGGATAAAGAAAAAAGGGCCGGACACTGGCAGGTGTCCGGCCCTTTTTTCATGCATGCGCCGTCTTAGACGTGAAGCAGGCTTGCTTCGTGCTTTTTCAAGCAACGGCGTGCAGTGTCCCCGTAGTTGGCCATGTTGGACCGCAGTTCTGGGAACAAGGCGAACAGTTCCTCACGTGCTGGATCGGATACGGCTGACAGGCCGACCTCACCAGGGTGGAACGATTCACTTGGCGCACCTTCGGCGTAAACGACTTCGTGCTCGTCAAACATCATGTGGATGTATGTCACGTCGTGGCCTTCGTCTTGGGTGACCAATTTGCTGTCGATCAAGTGCTTGGCAGACACCAAAAGCCACGCCGCCGACGATAGGGCAGACCCGATGAGAAATGAACGCCGTGCAATTTTGCGAATATTGGCCATGACTACGCGTCCTTCATTTTGGTTGCGGCGTCTTTGATCGCGGCGCGGATGCGCGGGTAGGCGCCGCAACGGCACAGGTTGCCCTGCATCGCGAAATCAATGTCATCGTCGGTGGGGGCAGGGTTATTGGCAAGCAAATCAGCGGCTTGCATGATTTGGCCTGATTGGCAGTACCCGCATTGTGCAACCTGATGATCGACCCACGCCTGCTGGATCACGGCCATGTTTTCGGGTGATCCGAGGCCTTCAATCGTGGTGACGTCGCCCCAAACATCGGCCAGTCCAACTTGGCAAGACCGGACTGCTTCACCATCGATATGTACCGTGCAGGCGCCACATGCGGCCACGCCGCAGCCGAATTTCGTGCCCGTCAGGCCCAGCCCGTCGCGCAAGGCCCACAGCAGGGGCACGTCGTCGGGCAGGTCAATCGTTTTGCTTTCGCCGTTGATCGTCAGGGTGGTGGCCAGAAGAGGGGGGTGTCCTTTGGGTTAGGGCGTTGCGGTCAGGCTAGGTCAAACTGCGGGCTGCGGCAATCGGCGACGATACGTAACAGATCGGGGATGATTGCCTTGAACTTGAAAAACCCAGCGGTGGCGGCGGGCCAGCCGGTTTGGTCAATCTGCCGGATGTGACGGCGCAGGGTGATGCCTTGGGCGTGCAGCGCCTCTGTAAGGCCATGCAAACCGTCATTTGTGGGGCCTTGCGGCGTGTAATTCATGACGACTTGGGTGGCGTCATGTGATTTGGCCCAATCCGCAATTTCGGCCACATCGGCCAATGGCGAACCAAGCGGGGCAAGGGCGTTTCGGGTGAATGCGGTGACGCGCGGGGACACGGTCCATTGGCTGCGCCCTGTCGGGTTTGCATAGGTCGCGGAGGCCACGGCGCTGTGCTGTGCTGTCATATCGTCGTCGGTGATCAGATGCACGCAGCGCCCATCGGGATCAATCCGGTCGGACATTGGCATAGGTCCAAGCGGCGGATGTGGTGGTGTGTCGATGGTTAGCGGCGTGGTCGCTAGCCCCGTGGGTTGAAACCGCCCCTCGGTATATTTCGCAATGTTATCGGGGCGGGCGAGATAGGTTTTACCCATGGTCTGAATACCCGCAACCCAGCGCCAAGACATCGTATTCGACGCCGCATCCCCATCCAACAAATGACGCAAAAAGAAATCCGCGCCTAAGACCCATGGCAGGCGCAGTGTGTGTATCCAGATCGACGCGAACCACATGCGGGCGTGGTTATGCAGGTAACCTATCGTTGCCAATTCACGCGCCCAATGATCGAAACAATCAATACCGGTTTGGCCTAAACAGACGGCTTCCCAATCGGCGCGCAGGCCTGTTTGGGTTTGCACAGCGTTGTGGGCGGCTGCCAAATCGGCCTTGTAGCGGGCCCAGATTTCGGGATGACGTTCCAACCAGCCTTTCCAATAGATGCGCCAGCACACTTCGGCGATGAATTTATCAGCGGCGGCAGGGGTATGGTGACGTAAAACCTCTGACAAGACTTCTGTTTCGGTGATGATCCGGTGGCGCAAATAGGGGGACAGGACAGACACATGCGCGTGGTTGTCATAGTTGCGGCCCGCCGCGTAATCGCGCCCTGCGGAAGGGGCGAAAGCGGATAGGCGGGTCAGGGCGGCGGTGCGGTTAGGCGGGAAATCTGTCATATCGTATGAAATAGTCCGCCAATCTGATCGGGCAAATCACCGAACCGACCTTGAAGCCCCTCACTGGCATGACTAAGGTTCTGTAAGGTAATTTGAACTAGGACGGTCGCGTCCAACAGTGAGGCAGCAAAATGCACGATCCAGTCGAACAATATATGAATCTCGTCCCGATGGTTGTTGAACAAACATCCCGCGGCGAACGCGCCTATGACATCTTTTCCCGCCTGCTCAAGGAACGGATCATTTTCGTCAACGGCCCGGTCCATGATGGCATGTCCCAGCTGATCGTGGCGCAGTTGCTGCACCTCGAGGCGGAGAACCCGAAAAAAGAGATCAGCATGTATATCAATAGCCCTGGTGGCGCGGTGCATGCGGGCATGAGCATCTATGACACGATGCAGTACATCCGGCCTAAAGTGTCCACGCTGATTTGCGGTATGGCAGCATCCATGGGTTCTGTGATCGCTGTTGGTGGTGAAAAAGGCATGCGTTTCTCGTTGCCGAATTCCGAAGTGATGGTGCACCAGCCATCCGGCGGGTCACAGGGTAAAGCATCTGATATGCTGATTTCTGCTCGTCACATCGAACGCACACGCGAGCGGTTTTATCAGCTGTATGTGGATCACACAGGCCAAGATTACGACACTGTTGTCAAAGCTTTGGACCGTGACACTTGGTTGACCGCCGAAGAGGCCAAAGACTGGGGTCATGTCGACGAAATCGTGACGAACCGCGAGAAACTCGAAGACTAAGGTCAACGGCTTGTAAACATGACTGCGCGAAGGTCATTTTGACATTGTAGCCAGTTGCGGGCTGCCATAGGCTATATGCCAACGGCAGCTCGCTGCATTTCTAGCAATGACCATCCGGTCAATAAGGTTTAAGACATGGCGAATACATCCGGCAACGACAGCAAAAACACACTTTACTGTAGCTTTTGCGGCAAAAGCCAACATGAAGTGCGTAAGCTGATCGCTGGACCAACAGTGTTCATCTGCGATGAATGTGTTGAGCTGTGTATGGATATCATCCGCGAAGAAACCAAAACCGCGGGCCTGAAATCGGGCGAAGGCGTGCCAACCCCGACAGAAATCTGTCAGGTGTTGGATGATTATGTGATTGGCCAGGTCCACGCCAAGCGCGTGTTGTCCGTCGCGGTACATAACCATTACAAACGTCTGAACCACGCTGACAAATCCGAAATCGAATTGGCGAAATCCAACATTATGCTGCTGGGCCCAACGGGTTGCGGTAAGACCTTGCTGGCGCAAACGCTGGCGCGGATTTTGGATGTGCCGTTCACAATGGCCGATGCGACAACCCTGACCGAAGCCGGTTATGTGGGCGAAGATGTTGAAAACATCATCCTCAAGTTGTTGCAGGCATCCGAATACAACGTCGAACGTGCAGAGCGCGGCATCGTTTACATCGACGAGGTCGATAAGATCACGCGCAAGTCCGATAACCCATCCATCACACGCGATGTGTCGGGCGAAGGCGTGCAGCAAGCATTGCTTAAGATCATGGAAGGCACCGTTGCCTCTGTGCCGCCACAAGGCGGGCGCAAGCATCCGCAGCAGGAATTCCTGCAAGTCGATACAACGAACATCCTGTTCATCTGTGGCGGTGCATTCGCGGGTCTGGACAAGATCATCGCGGCCCGTGGTAAGGGCGGCGGTATCGGTTTTGGTGCAGAGGTGAACGACAACGACGAACGCGGTATCGGCGAAATCTTTACCGATCTGGAGCCAGAAGATCTGTTGAAATTCGGTCTGATCCCAGAATTCGTTGGCCGTCTGCCCGTGATCGCGACGTTGACCGATTTGGACGAAAACGCACTTGTGACCATCTTGTCGAAACCGAAAAACGCATTGGTCAAGCAATACCAGCGCTTGTTCGATCTGGAAGATGTGCAGCTGACATTCACCGACGACGCGCTGATCGCAATCGCGAAACGTGCGATCGAACGTAAAACCGGTGCGCGTGGTCTACGGTCCATCATGGAAGACATCCTGTTGGATACGATGTTTGACCTGCCTGGCATGGACACTGTGTCAGAGGTTGTCGTGAACGAAGAGGCCGTTGGCTCCGACGCATCCCCGCTGATGATCCACGACAAGAAGAAAACTAAAGAAAAAGAATCTGCCGAGGCGGGTTAATGACCATGCAGCGGATTTCGTCTGGTGGCATTTTCGAGGCCAAGATCGGCTATTGCCGGGCCGTTGTGGCAGGTGGATTTATCCATGTGTCGGGCACGGTCGCTGGGCCTGATGTGTCCGATGATGTGGTGGATCAATGCAAATCTGCGCTGGGCATCATGGAACGCGCCTTGGCTGAAGCAGGTGCAACATTCGCTGATGCGGTGCGTGTACGCTATATCCTGCCTGACCCTGCGGATTTTGAACCGTGCTGGCCAGTTTTGGCTGCGGCATTCGGTGAAAACCCGCCTGCGGCCACAATGATTTCATGCGCCTTGATCGATCCCAAGTATAAGATTGAAATAGAGCTAACAGCCATCGATCCAAACGCATAGCGCACTGGACCTTTGCTGCAGTTTCGGGCAAAACGCGAGGCAAGCAAGCCTCTAGGAGCATAAGATGGGCCTTTTGAATACAATCAAACGTGTTTTCACGTGGTGGGATGGTCAAACATTCGGCACGCAGCTTTGGACATGGCGCAAGGGCCACAAAGTTGGTGAAGATGCGCAAGGCAATATCTTTTACAAAAATGCCGACGATAGCCGCCGTTGGGTGATTTATAACGGCGATATGGATGCGACCCGCATTGAACCCGACTGGCATGGCTGGCTGCACCACACATGGAATGAGCCGCCAACAGACAAGCCGCTGGTTCACAAGGCGTGGGAAAAGCCGCATCAGAAGAACCTGACCGGCACCGTTGCGGCCTATGCGCCTGCAGGGTCGTTGCGTCATGCACAGGTCAAGTCGCGTGACGACTACGAGGCATGGACGCCAGAGTAAGCCAGATGCGCGAGAACCTAACAGAGGTGATCGTGGGCGGCGTCGTTTTGGCGGCCGCCATTGGTTTTTTGACCTACACGATGTCCACCACGGGGTTCGGCGGCAAAGGTGACACCTACGATCTGACGGCAAGTTTCCGGTCGGTAGAAGGTATCACAGCCGGAACAGATGTGCGTCTTTCTGGCGTGAAAATTGGCACGGTATCGCAGGTAACACTGAACGCGGAAACCTTTCGCGGTGATACGGTTTTTGCCATTCAAAACGATACGGTTATTCCGGACGACAGCGCGGCTGTGATCGCATCCGAGGGTTTGCTAGGTGGCAATTTCGTAGAAATCGTGCCGGGTGGATCGCTGGGGAATTTTGAAAACGGTGCAGAAATTGAAGACACCCAAGGTGCGGTCAGTCTCATTTCCTTGTTGTTGAAATTCGTCACGGGCGAAGGGGAACAAAAATGAAAATCATCGCCATTGCATTGCTATGCCTCACCGCAACGGGCGCATTCGCCCAGCAAGCCAGCAGCGCCAATTCAGGCAAGCTGCGCGTGTTGGATAGGGTGACAGGCACGGTAACGGACTTACGTCTGGAAACAGGCAGCACAGGCGCGCTGGGGTTGTTGAAAATTACACTCGACGAATGCCGGTTTCCCAAATCCAACCCGAATGGCGATGCCTATGCAAAGGTCACGGTCGTCTACCGCGACACAGTAGAGCCGGTTTTCCGTGGTTGGTTGATTGCCTCTGCGCCCGCGCTGAACGCAATGGACCACCCGCGTTATGACGTTTGGGCGTTGCGCTGCAACAACGAGTAAGCGTCGGGAATTTCCGTGGTTCGCGTAAAGTCTGCCCCGTGCAGAAGGGCGTCTGCAAGCTGCGCGTGATAATCATCGCGCGGGATTTCAATAGCACCAAGACTGGCCAGATGATCCGTGATGAATTGCGTGTCGAACAGCCGGAACCCGCAGCGGTTCAGATGATCCACCAGATAGGCCAGTGCGATTTTTGACGCATCACGCCGTGTGCTGAACATGCTTTCCCCGAAAAATGCGGCGCCGACAGTCACACCATAGACCCCGCCGACGAGTTCGGCGTTGTCCCAAATCTCTATGCTATGCGCACTGCTGCGGGCGTGCAGGGCGCGGTAGAGGTCAAAGATCGTGTCGTTGATCCATGTCTCTTCGCGGTTGGCACAGCCCGTCACGACATCCTCGAACGCCGTGTTCAGCGTGACGTGAAACGGGCTGGTCCGCAGGCGTTTGGCCAAGCTACGCGAGATATGGAAGCTGTTGAGGGGGAAAATGCCGCGAAATTGTGGATCGACCCAAAATACCTCTGGGTCATCGCGGCTTTCGGACATGGGGAAAACGCCCGCGCTGTAGGCCTGCAACAGCAGGTCAGGTGTCAGCGCGGGATCGTTCAATGTTTAGGCCAGATTTTCGTCGAGCCAGTGTTCCAACCAGTGGATGTTATAGTCACCGGTTTGCACGGCCTCTTCAGCGAGCAGCGCGTGGAACAGGGGCACGGTCGTGTCGACACCGTCGACGATCAGCTCGCCCAAGGCGCGTTCCAGACGGGCCAATGCTTCTGGCCGGTCACGCCCATGCACAATCAGCTTGCCGATCAAGCTGTCGTAATAGGGCGGGATGCGGTAGCCGTCATAAAGCGCGGAATCCATCCGCACACCAAGCCCACCAGGCGCGTGGTATTGCGTGATCTGACCGGGGCAGGGGCGGAAATCTGGTAGCTTTTCTGCGTTGATCCGCACCTCGATTGAATGACCGTTGATCTGCAGGTCGTCTTGGGTGAACGACAGCGGCAGGCCAGAGGCCACGCGCAGCTGTTCGCGCACCAAGTCCACGCCAAAGATGTTTTCGGTCACAGGGTGTTCCACCTGCAAACGTGTGTTCATTTCGATGAAATAGAACTCGTCGTTTTCAAACAGGAATTCGATTGTTCCAGCGCCAGAATAATTGATTTTGGCAACCGCGTCCGCGCAAACCTTACCGATGCGGTCACGCAATTCGGGGGTGATGCAGGGGCCGGGGGCCTCTTCGAACACTTTCTGGTGGCGGCGCTGAAGTGAACAGTCGCGTTCGCCCAAATGCACTGCGTTGCCTTTCCCGTCGCCGAAAACTTGGATTTCGATGTGGCGCGGGGTCGTCAGGTATTTCTCGATATAGACTTCATCGTTGCCAAAGGCGGCTTTGCCTTCTGCGCGGGCGGAGTGGAACGCTTGTTCCATGTCAGCGGCGGTTTGCGCGACCTTCATGCCACGTCCGCCGCCACCTGCGGTGGCTTTGATGATGACCGGATAGCCGATCTCTTCGCCGATTTTCTGGGCTTCGGCCAATGTTGGCACGCCGCCAGCAGACCCGGGCACGCAAGGCACGCCGAGTTCTTTCATCGTGTCCTTGGCCGTGATTTTGTCGCCCATGGTGCGGATGTCAGCGGCGGATGGGCCGATGAATGTGATGTCGTGGTCTTCGAGCGCCTGCACGAAAGCGGCGTTTTCGGACAAGAAACCATAGCCCGGGTGCACAGCCTGTGCGCCGGTGATTTCGCAAGCCGAAATGATCGCGGCAAACGACAGATAGGATTGCGCGGATGATGGCGGTCCGATGCAAATCGCCTCGTCGGCCATGCGCACATGCATCGCATCGCTGTCAGCGGTGGAATGCACGGCGACGGATTTCACGCCCATTTCGCGACACGCGCGCACGACCCGCAGCGCAATTTCGCCGCGGTTCGCAATTAGAATTTTATCGAACATGTGCTGACCGCCTTATTCGATGATCGCCAGAGGGGCGCCAAATTCGACTGCGCCGCCGTCTTCGACCAGAATACGTTTCACTGTGCCGGCCTTTGGGGCTGGGATGTGGTTCATTGTTTTCATCGCTTCGATGATCAGCAATGTGTCGCCTTCGGCAACTGTCGTTCCAACGGAAACGAATGGTGCAGCGCCCGGTTCAGCGGCCATGTAGACCGTGCCAACCATTGGAGATGTGACCGCACCTGGATGTGCGGCAGGATCTGCTGGAACCTCTGCGGCGGCAGGGGCAGCAGTGGCCGGTGCAGCGGCTGGCGCTGCGACAGCGGCCACAGGGGCGGCTGTTTGCATCACTGTTTGGGTTTGGCGGCTGACACGCACGTTCAGGCTGTCATTCTCGCCGTAGTCGCGTTTGACCTGCAATTCGGTCAGATCGTTTTCGCGCAGAAGCTCTGCAAGCGACTGGATGAAGCTGACATCGCTGTCATGAGAAGTCTTTTTTGTCATGTTTTCCTCGGCCCATTGCCCAAACTAAGCCCAGCGATGCTGGTGATAAGAGGCGTTATACGTCAGGACGCACCCCGAGGAAAGGCGGGTCGTTCAGGAAAATGACGTTGCGGAACTATTGCCTGTATTATCAGGCAACTTCGGCCATTTGGTCGCGGGGAGATAGCATTTCAATGCCATAGGGTTTTAGAACCCGTTCCGTTTCTGCAATGGCAGAGGCTTGGTCCATCAGGCGCGTTTCAGTAACAATGCCTTCCTGCGTGCTGTCAGCAGGACGTATTGCAATATCTGGCGATGATTGCCGTGGCTTTTGCGGCAAGGAGTCCGCAATGGGCACAGGCATGTTGGGTTGGATCAAGCTTGCGATGGCAAGCGGGGGGACGGTAAGCAAGGTTTCCATTTTTCTGGTCCATGTTAAGAAAACACAAATTACCAGCTGATAATAGAATCCATCGCTTACCGAAGTGTTAAGAAATTGCCCTTAAATCGCGAGGTATTGGGCCCGCAGCTTTTCGTCGTCCAGAACCTCTTGGGCGGAACCGTCGTAAACCACGGTGCCTGTGTCCAAGATCACGGCGCGATCGGCGAGTTTGAGCGCCGCAACAGCGTTTTGTTCCACAATCACGGTTGTGATGCCCTGATCACGGATCAGACCCAGCGTTTTAGCGATTTCCTGCACGATGACAGGCGCCAGACCTTCATAGGGTTCATCCAGCAGTAGAACCTTTACGTCGCGTGCAAGGGCGCGTGCGATGGCAAGCATTTGCTGTTCACCACCTGAAAGCGTGACGCCTTCTTGCTTGCGGCGTTCTTTCAGGCGCGGGAACAGTTCGTAGATGCGGTCCAGTGACCAGCCGATCGGTGGTGCGATCTGTGCCAGTTGGAGGTTCTCTTCTACGGTCAAGCCCGCGATGATGTTCCGGTCTTCTGGCACCAATGCGATACCGGCTTGGGCCGCTTGCCAAGACTTCATGTTATGAAGCGGCTGGTGGTCGAGCCAGATTTCACCGTGTTTCAGTTGTGGATCGCCCATACGCGCGATGGTGCGCAATGTTGAGGTTTTGCCCGCACCGTTACGGCCCAAAAGCGCGAGGATTTCACCTTCGTGGATGTTGAAGCTGACGTTTTGAACGATATAGCTTTCGCCGTAATAGGCTTCGACTTCCCAGACGGACAGAAAGGCGGGTGTGGTGGCTGCGTTATTGACGCGCTTGTTGAATTCAGTGGTCATATCCGTTCCTTACACCTGTGCTTCGCCGAGGTAGGCTTCGCGCACTTTTGGGTGGCCTTTGATGTTGTCGGGCGTGTCTTCGACCAATGGCATTCCTTGGGCGAGCACTGTGATCCGCTCTGCCATGGAAAACACAACATGCATGTCGTGCTCGATGATGCACATGGTGATGTCGCGCTTTTCCTTGATCTCTTTGAGAAGATCGATGGTGTTGTTGGTATCGGCCCGCGCCATGCCCGCTGTTGGTTCGTCGAGCAGCAGCAATTTGGGTTCTTGGACCAAACACATCGCCATTTCTAGACGACGTTTGTCACCGCGCGATAGGGACGACGCAATCATATGGCGTTTATCAAGCATGTTGACGTCGGCCAGAATGGTTTCCGCCATCTCTTGGATGTCGCCGTGGCCAGATACGGCCCCGATGGCTTGCATTTTATATGCACCGTCGCGCTTGGCAAAGCAGGGGATCATGACGTTTTCGAACACGGATAGATCGGCAAAGATTTCCGGTGTTTGGAACACGCGGGAAATGCCCATCTGGTTGATCTCATGGGGCTGAAGGCCCAGCACGGATTGGCCGTCGAACATGACCGATCCAGAATCTGGGATCAGTTTGCCGACCAACACGTTGAGTAGGGTGGATTTACCGGCCCCGTTCGGGCCGATAATCGCGTGCACTGTGTTTTTTGCCACGCTCAGGTTTACGTCACCCAGCGCTTGCAGACCACCAAAGCGTTTGTTGATGCCTTTGACTTCAAGGATACCCATTGTTGTTTCTCCTTATTCCGCTGGGGTTTTCGCGCCATCAGCGGCGTCGTCGGTTTTCTTACGGCGGAACAGACCACCAAGCTTTTGACCACCTTGCACAAGCCCACCGGGCAGGAAGATGACAACAGCCATGAACAAGACGCCCAGCGTCAAGTGCCAGCCTTTGCCCACAAACGGATACATGATGTTCACGATGAAGTTTTCCAAACCGTCTGGCAGGAATGCGAACCATGTGTGCAGAATGTCGCCGTTGATTTTGGACACGATGTTTTCGAGGTATTTGATTAAACCCGCGCCAAGCACAGGACCAATCAATGTGCCAACACCGCCCAAGATCGCCATCACAACGATTTCACCCGATGCCGTCCAGAACATACGTTCTGCACCAGTCAGCGGGTCCATCGCAGCCAGCAGACCACCGGCAAGGCCAGCATACATGCCAGAGATGACAAATGCCGCCAGCATATAAGGTTTGGTGTTCACGCCGGTATAGGACATGCGCGTCTGGTTGGATTTGATCGCGCGCAGCATCAGACCCATGGGGGACCGGAAGATGCGGATCGACAGGTAGAAAGCCAAGATTAGGAACAATGCAGACAGGTAATACCCATTCTGGAATGTGAACGACCAGCCACCGATGTCCCAGTTAAACTGAGAGTTCATTTCCCAGCCAAACAAATGCGGCACAGTGGAATCACCTTCGCGCAACAGGATTTGCGGATCGTCGTTATAGACCTGCAGACCTGTCTCGCCGTTGGTCAGGCCAAAGCCCATCATTTTACCGGCCAAGTCGGAGTAGGCGATGGAATACATCATCTGCGCAAAGGCCAATGTCAGGATGGAAAAGTAGATCCCAGACCGGCGCAGTGCCACATATCCGATCACGACCGAAAACAGACCTGCCACGATGACCGACAAGATGATCGCAGGGACCACGTTATAGGACAGCAGTTTGAACATCCAAACCGCCGCGAATGATCCCACACCCAGAAAGGCAGCGTGACCGAATGACAGATAGCCCGTAAGGCCGAACAGAATGTTAAACCCGATGACAAGAATGCCAAAGATCGCAAAGCGTTGCATCAGCGCAGGGTAACCCGCGTTAAAGCTTTCGCCCAAGGCAGAGGACACAGGGAAAGGGTTCAGCAAGATCGGTGCGGCCAAAGCCATAACACAGACCACGAGGAACAGTTTAAAGTCGCGTGAATTCAATCCAAGCATGATTATTCCTCCATCACGCCGCGGCGGCCCATCAGGCCCCGTGGACGGGTCAATAGAATGATGATTGCAACAAGGTAGATGATGATTTGGTCAATGCCGGGGATGATGGCTTTCACTTCGTTCATCGATGCGAAGGACTGCAAGATGCCAAGCATAAAGCCAGCCAGAACCGCACCAGGAAGCGAGCCCATGCCGCCGACAACAACCACAACAAACGACAGCACAAGGAAGTCCATGCCGATGTTATAGTGGGGTGACAGGATTGGCGTATACATCACGCCCGCCATGCCAGCGACAGCCGCCGCAAGGCCGAACATGAATGTAAACCGTTTGTCGATGTCGATGCCAAGCAGGCCAACAGTTTCGCGGTCGGCCATACCCGCACGCACAACCATCCCAAAGGTGGTGAACTGCAAGAAGGCAAACACAGCCGCGATGATGATCGCAGAGAACAGGAAGTAGACCAAACGCCATGTGGGGTAAGCCACAGCGTTTTCGCCCATGCCAAGCCAAGACCCAACATCAATAGTGCCAAGGAAGGCAGATGGGGCAGGGGTCTGGATCGGGTTCGCGCCGTAGAACGCTTTGATGATTTCACCGATGACGATGGCAAGACCAAAGGTCACGAGGATCTGATCTGCGTGGGGGCGAGAGTAGAAATGCTTAATCAAGCCACGTTCCATGACCCAGCCCACAAGGAACATCACGGGGATTACGACCAGAATGGCCAAGGGCACAGACCAATCTTGGATCGCGGCGCCCATGGTCTGGCCAAACCAGCCTTCGACATAGGGTGTCGCCACTTTCAGTGGGTTGCCCAAAAAGTCGGTTTGCGTTGGATCGATAACTTCGTAGCTGAGCGACAGAATTTTCTGCACGGTCACGGCACAAAACGCGCCAATCATGAACAACGCACCATGCGCAAAGTTCACGACGCCAAGCGTGCCGAAGATGAGTGTCAGGCCGAGGGCAATCAAGGCGTAAGCCGAGCCCTTATCTAAGCCGTTGAGAATTTGAAGAATAAATGCGTCCATTGGACCTTGCCCCGTCGTGTCTGATGGATGGACCCCTGTGCTGGGGTTGAAAAGGACCGGCGCCATTCAAGACGCCGGTCCGATCTCGTATAACCGAAACGCTTATGCGCCTGGGTTACATGCGCCCAGATCGCCACCGGCGAACATTGGGTGATCAACATCGTACTCAACCTGTGCACGTGGCGTAACTTCCACGATTTCCAGTGTATCGAACTGGTTGGTTGGGTTCTCTGCGCCTTTCATGACCAACACGTCTTTGAAGCACTGGTGATCAGCGCCACGGTAAGATGTTGGACCGTTGCCCATGCCGTCGAAGTCAAAGTCTTCGAGAGCTTCTGCAACGCCGCAAGGGTTGAATGTGCCTGCACGCTCAACAGCATCCGCATACAGCAACGTCTGAACGTAGCATGTGTGCGCCGCACCGGATGGTGGGAAGCCGTATTTTTCGCCAAAGGATTTTGTGAAGGCTTTTGTGCCTTCATCCTGCAGCTGCCAGTTCCAGTTCATGGAACCAAATACGCCTTGGATGTTAGAGCCAGCACCCGCAGCCATCAGCTCTGAATACAGAGGAACGATGATTGTGAAGTCCTTGCCGTTAACCTGCTTGTCGCGCAGACCAAACTGGATGGCCTGTGTCAAAGAGTTAACCATGTCCCCACCGTAGTGGTTCAGGATCAATGTATCAGCACCGGAGTTCAAGATTGGCGCGATGTAGGAAGAGAAGTCACCCGCGCCAACTGGCGTGAGAACGTTCTGAACAGTGTTCCAACCCAAAGCTTCTGTAGAAGCAGCGATGGATTCTTGCTGTGTCCAGCCCCATGTGTAGTCAGCTGTCAGGTGGTATGCCTGACGCTCGTTGCCGTATTCTTTTTCAAGAACTGGGCCCAGAGCAGCACCGGACATGTAACCGTTAAAGAAGTGACGGAAGCCGTTGGCTTTCTTATCTTTACCAGTCGTGTCGTTGGAGTGTGTCAGACCAGCCATGAAGATCACGCCAGCTTCTTGGCACAGACCTTGAACAGCAATCGCAACACCGGAAGAAGAACCGCCGTTGATCATGATGCAGCCGTCTTTCTGGATCATGGACTGTGCGGATGCACGTGCCACGTCAGATTTAGTCTGCGTATCGCCTGTGACGAATTCGACTTTCTTGCCCAGAACGCCGTTACCCTTGAGATTTTTCTCAGAGAACGTGTTCATCATGCCGCCGTCGCCCATGCCGTTGAGGTGCTCAACAGCCAGCTCTTGCGCGCGCAGTTCGTCCAGACCTTCTTCGGCGTACGGACCAGTTTGTGGCACGTTGAAACCGAATTTGACTGTGGAACCAGTTGGAGCGTTGGTAAAGCCAGCGTGGCTCGCCGCGCTCAGATACGTAGGAACTGCGAGACCTGCACCGGCAACGGCACCTGTCTTCAACAACCCACGACGTGAGAAATTAGACTTGGACATTATTATCCTCCCTAGATTTTATATCCGCCGCTTGAGCCTCCTCGCTCCCACGACTTAACACTTAAGTGTGTCAACACCTTGGAAGGGAGGATCGATTGTCGCAACAGTGGGGCATGTTTCGCTGGACGAATTGGTAAATTAATGCACAGTATGGCTGGAAATGTTGTAAATTCATTTTCAGCCTTGGATGCCAATGCGCTGAAACACTGGGGAAATGCACAATGGCCGTGGATGAGATAACAGGGACGCGTATTCGTGATCGTCGCGTTGATCGCGGGATCAAGCAGGCCGATTTGGCGGCTCGGGTGGGCATTTCGCCGCCCTATTTGAACCTGATCGAGCACAACAAACGGAGAATCGCGGGCAAGCTGCTGACGGATATTGCCGCCGCACTTGATGTCCCGACAGAGCAGTTAAGCCAAGGTGTGAACGCCTCGGTTTTGGACAAATTGCACGCGGCGGCGGCATCGTTTTCGGCCAATGTCGAGCTGGCGCGCGCCGAAGATATGACGATCCGTTTTCCGGGATGGTCCGCGTTGATCGTCAAACAGGCGAAGCAAGTGTCGGATTTGCAGGATCATGTCCGCGTTTTGACCGACCGCATGACCTACGACCCCGAATTGGCAGGATCATTGCATCAAGTCATCACCGCCGTGACATCTGTGCGGTCTGCTGCCTCCATTCTGGTGGGCAGCGAAGAGATTGATGCCGATTGGCAGGCGCGGTTTCACCGCAATATCTATGACGACAGTGTCAGGCTCGCCGCCAGTTCAGAGGCCTTGATCCGCTATCTTGATACACCGGACACAATAGGTGCGGCACAGACTGCGCCGGTTGATGATATGGAAACCGCTTTGGCGGCTGTTGATTATCATATCGCCGCGCTAGAGCGGACAGGACGCGCCGATCTGGCGAAAATCGCGAAAGAGCTGCTGCCAAAGACAGGCGTCGCTCATGATCTGATGTTGCGGTTTTTGACAACTTATCAAGCGGATGCAGCGCTGATGCCATTAGATGCATTTGGGCCAGTCGCCAAGGAATTGAATTATGATCCGCTGGCGCTGTCGGCGCGGTTTGGTGTCCCTGTGGATGCGGTGCTGCGGCGATTGTCAGGCTTGCCAAAGGCGGACGGCCATCCGTCCATGGGGCTGGCCGTGGCCGATGCGTCCGGCGCGATGCTGTTTCGCAAACTGGTGGGTGGTTTTGCCCTGCCGCGCGCTGGGGCGGGCTGTCCGCTTTGGCCGTTGTTCACTGCGTTCGGGAGACCCGATCAGCCGATCCGCGCCGATGTCGCCTTGCCTGACGCCGGAGAACAGCGGTTCTTATGCTATGCGGTGGCGAAACCTGTCGGGGCTGCGGGGTTTGATGCGCCGCCTGTGTTGCATGCCACAATGTTGATCATTCCCGATCTTCCCGAAGGCGTGAACACACCAATTCCGGCTGGTGTGTCATGCCGGATTTGCCCGCGGCAATCTTGCGCCGCGCGCCGGGAACCCTCTGCCATGCGCTAACAGCTTTGACAGGTGCGGCTTTTGACGCAATAGTCCGCAAACGACGTGGGGGGAGACACAATGGCAAAACGCGTTTTGCTGATCGAGGATGAGCCGAACATTATCGAAGCGATTAGTTTCATTCTTTCGCGAGATGGTTGGACGGTGCATACGCATGAGGACGGCACATCCGCGATGGATAAGGTGCTGGCCTTGCCGCCCGATCTGATTATTCTTGATGTTATGCTGCCTGGGCGCAGTGGTTTCGACATTCTGCGGGACTTGCGGGAAAACGCGGTCACGGCCGACACGCCAGTGATGATGTTGACCGCCCGTGGCCAAGCCCGCGACCGAGAACTGGCGGATCGTTTGGGGGCCAATCACTTTATGACCAAACCGTTTTCCAATGCCGATGTGCGTGATCATGTGCGGACTCTGATGGGCGAGGCATGAGCCTGCCACCATCCCAAAAGGCGGCGTTTCTGGCCAAGGACAGATATCGCAAGCGACGTATGCGTGATTTGGCGCGCGCGGTGCCGGTGATTGGTGGCATCTTGCTGATGCTGCCGCTTTTGTGGTCGAATGACACACTTAATAGCACGGCAATCGTTTATGTTTTTGCGGTCTGGGTTTTGTTGATTGTCTTGGCGGCCGTGATTTCACGGCTGGTGTCGACTGACAGCCCGAAGGCGCCTTAGGCATGGTCGCGTTCAACGTCCTCGTCGCGGTGGCGCTGGCCTATGTTGCATTCCTGTTCGCGGTCGCGTTTTTCGCGGAACGCAGAGCTGCCAAGGGGCGCGGCGGCTGGTTGCATTCACCTGTTGTCTACACGCTGTCACTGTCGATCTATTGCACGGCGTGGACGTTTTACGGGGCTGTGGGATATGCCGCGCGATCAGGGTTGGAATATGTCACGATTTACCTTGGCCCAACGCTTGTCATGGTGGGCTGGTGGTGGGTGCTGCGCCGTTTGGTGCGGATTGGGCGAACCCAACGCCTGACGTCGGTGGCCGATCTGATTTCGTCCCGATTTGGTAAATCCACATCGTTGGGTGTGATCGTGACACTAATGGCCGTTGTATCCGCAACGCCCTATATCGCGCTGCAATTACAATCAGTTACATTGTCGTTTGCGGTCTTCGCAGAGGCCGGCGGACGTCCTTGGGGCGCGGACGAGCTGGCAGGTGGCGCGATCTGGGTCGCCATTGGACTGGCCGTGTTTACCGTGCTATTCGGCACGCGAAACTTGGACGCAAACGAGCGCCACCACGGCATCGTTATGGCCATCGCAGTAGAAGCGGCGGTCAAGCTGTTGGCCTTGGTCGCGGTTGGTGTCTTTGTGATTTGGGGCATTGCGGGTGGGCCAGCACAGATTTTGACCCAAATCGAGACCTCTCCTATCGCCACATGGCAGCAAAACGGGTCGCGCTGGATCAGTTTGATTTTCCTATCTGCAGCCGCTTTCATCTGTTTGCCGCGCATGTTCCAAGTGCTCGTCGTGGAAAACGTGGACGAACGGCATTTGAATATCGCGGGCTGGGCGTTTCCGGCCTATCTGATGCTGATGAGCCTTTTTGTGGTGCCCATCGCCGTTGTGGGGCTGCGATTGTTGCCAGCAGGCGCGAACCCCGATTTGTTCGTGTTGACCGTGCCACTGTCCCAAGGGCGCGACGGGCTGGCGATGTTGTCGTTCTTGGGCGGGTTTTCTTCAGCAACGTCGATGGTCATCGTGGCCACCATCGCACTAGCGACCATGGTGTCGAACCATATCGTGCTGCCGATATGGTTGGCCGTGCGCAAAAACGCGAAACAGGCGAATATGTCGGGCGATGTGCGTTATGTGATTTTGCTGACGCGGCGGTTGACCATCGCGGGGGTCTTGCTGCTTGGGTATTTGTATTACCGGTTATCTGGGGGCGGGGCGGCCTTGGCTGCGATCGGTCTGGTATCGTTCACGGGCGCGGTGCAGGTATTGCCTGCCTTGATCGGGGGGATTTTCTGGCGCGGTGCAACGCGTTTGGGCGCCGCAATGGGGTTAATCACTGGTTTTGTCGTCTGGAGCTGGACGCTGTTTTTACCGAGCTTCGGCAGTGCAGCAATCATATCAGAAATCACCGCCACGGCTGGGCCATTTGGCATCGCGTGGCTGCGCCCAGATGCGTTGTTTGGGATCGACGGTATGGATCCGTTGGTGCATGGGATCATGTGGTCCATGTTGCTAAATACGGCAATGTTTTTCATAGGCTCTGTGTTCAGTTTCCCAACACCACTGGAACGGCTGCAAGGCGCGCAATTCGTCAATGTGTTTGATTACTCTGCCGGTTCTCAGCCGTGGCGCACCAGCGTGGCAAATGCAGAGGATTTGCTGATTATGTCGCAGCGCATTATCGGTGGTCGCGAGGCGCAAGGGTTTTTCCAAAAGGCTGCACAGACCCAAGGAAAAGACGGCTATTTGCCTGATGCCACACCAGAGTTTTTGGAAGCTTTGGAGCGCGAGTTGGCGGGCTCTGTTGGCGCGGCGACCGCCCATGCGATGATCGGGCAGCTGACAGATGGCAGCGGTTTGTCGGTTGAGGATCTGATTGCTGTGGCTGATGAAGCGGCGCAGATTTTGGAATACTCGAACCAATTGGAAGCAAAATCGGCAGAGCAGGACCGGACGGCCCGCGCACTACAAAGCGCCAACGAACAATTAACCGCGTTGTCTGTACAAAAGGACGCGTTTCTGAGCCAGATCAGTCACGAATTGCGCACGCCTATGACCTCGATTAGATCGTTTTCTGAAATTCTGCGTGACAGTGAAATGTCCGCCCAAGAGCAGGACCGCTATGCAGGAATTATTCACGATGAAACCCTGCGTTTGACGCGTCTACTGGATGATTTGTTGGAACTGTCTGTTCTGGCTGATGGGCAGGTCGAATTACAAGCGCAAACGGGCAGCCTAAGCGATCTGATTGATCGTGCAGAGAACGTTGTGAATGGTGGAAAAACCGGATTGAAGGTGCTGCGTGTCAAATCCGAAGAGACGTTGACATTGGCCACAGATCTGGACCGTTTGGTGCAGGTTTTCATCAATCTTATCGCCAATGCGCGCAAATATTGCGACGCGGCCGCACCCGCACTGCGGATTGAATTGACGCGCCTTGATGAGGGGTATGTTGTTGATTTTATTGACAATGGCGGTGGCATCGCAGCAGAAGACCAGCAACTGATTTTTGAAAAATTCGCCAGATTGACCGATGAAGGCAAGGCGGGCGGCGCGGGGCTGGGTCTTGCGATTTGTCGTGAAATTATGACCCGCCTTGGCGGCGGGATCGAGTATCTGCCAGGGCAAGGCGGTGCGGGGTTCCGTGTATCCTTGCCCGATCACATGATCTTAGCAACTCCGTAACCATTTAAGCTCTATTTTGAACCTATCGATTGCCTGACGACAAAGGGGGCAGGGCTTTTAGTGACGGCAGATGTTTCTATTCTTGCACGGATGACGGCTGGCGGCCCGCGCAAGGCGGCCACTGTCCCGCTGGCGTCCACGCGCGCCTTGCGGTTGGCTGTGACGCGCGCTGCGGATCGTGCGTTTGGTTTGGCGCTGACCGTGTCAGAGGTCACAGAGGATTTGCAGCGGCTTGATGGCGTGATTAGCGGGCTGGATGCGGACGACAGTTATGTCGCGCTGCGCAACGAAACGGGGTTGGTCGGATTAATCGGCATGGATGTGCAGCTGCGCGCGGCCACGATTGAAATGCAAACGATGGGCATATTGTCGGACAATCACGCGATTGCGCGCAGCCATACCGGCACGGATTTGATGTTGGCAGAACCACTGTGCAAGGAAATGGTATTGGCCCTGCCGATCACCACCCAAGGGTCTGATTTGGAAGGTTGGGCCGATGGCACGCTGCTGGGTGATCCATTCGACAGCTTGCGCGCTGCGGGGCTTGTTCTTGGTGATTTTCGTTACCGCATTATGAAGATCACCGTCGATTTGACTGATGGAGGCCGACAGGGGCACATGGTGATTGTGTTGCCCACCCGCGAAGCCCAAGCATCGGAAACGCTTGATGCCCAAGATGATGATGCCTTGTGGGAACAGCGGATGCATGCGTCGGTCAGTGCGGCACCTGCGACGTTGGATGCCGTGCTTTATACAATGAAGCTGTCGTTGAAGCAGATCGACAATCTGTCCGCGGGGTAGATACTGCCGCTTTATGGCGCAACCGTGGGGTCGGTTCGGTTGTTCGCCCCAGACAGCACTCTGGTTGGCACCGCGCGTTTGGGGCAGTCGGGTGGCATGCGCGCTGTGCGCATAGAGCCCCCGCCAGATGCCTATATGCGCGACATTCCACCGCCAGCCGCCGCCGTCACACAGGAGGTTGATTAACCTTGTGATGCCAGCGCGTCGATCTGTCCGCGTAACCCGCCTAGTTCGTATCCGACCGCCTGTGTTGCCGCCAGAATATCATCTGTTGGCATGTCGCCCGCTTGGCCGAGCGACCAAACGATCGATGACCTTGTGCCAGATGCACAGTAGGCCAAAACGGGACCTTCGGACGCATCAAGGGCGGCGCGTTGTTGCGTGATCATGTCCATGTTCAACCCTTGATGGGTGACCGGAATGCGCACGAATTGCAGACCTGCCGCCTCTGTCGCGATTTGCATCGCATAGGCTTGGTGGCTTGTCGGGACTTCTTCGTCAGGACGGTTGCAGATAATGCAGGTAAAGCCAGCCGCCGCAATTGCGGGCAGGTCGGTCGGGTCAATTTGCGGGCTGACGGCGTAGTCAGGTGTAATTTGTCGAATATCCATGGGAGGCGTTTACCTCAGGTCGTAACGTTATTCCAGCGCCGTGCGGAATTTTGGGGCAATATACATGCCCAAAATCATCGCAACCATGAATGTCAGGCCACCAATGCCGCCAAATGTGATCGACGCGATAGCGGGACCAGGGCAAAGTCCAACCAGCCCCCATCCGATCCCGAACATCACGGAACCCACGACGATGCGCCGATCCACAGCCGCATCCGTTGGCATATCGAATTCGCCGCCCAAGACAGGCTTGCGCCCCGTGACAAAACGCCATGCGATTGCCATCGGAATAATCGCGCCACCCATCACAAAGGCCAGCGTTGGGTCCCATTCGCCGAAAATATCAAGCCAGCCTTGGACCTTAAGCGTGTTGGTCATGCCTGAAATCAACAGGCCAGCGCCGAACAATCCGCCGACGATGAAAGCATAAAAATTCCGCATCAGATCAACCCCAAAACATGTTTGAATAGCACAACGGTCAATCCGCCTGCGCCGATATAGAACACGGTCGCGACGATCCCGCGCAGCGACAAACGGCTGATCCCGCAGACACCGTGGCCTGACGTGCAGCCATTGGCGACCCGTGTGCCGATGCCCACGAAAAGCCCCGCGATCACGACCAAGATCAGGTTGTCGGTCAGAAACGTCGGTTTGACGCCGAAGGCCAATGTCATCAGTGCAGGCACGATGATTAGTCCCGCGATCAACGACAGTTTTTCCGCGGCCGAGGCCATGCCGGACCGATGCACAAGGCCGCCCAAGATGCCTGACGCGCCCATGATCCGTCCGTTGACGAGTAGGAAAATCGCCCCCGCTGTGCCGATCAGCCCGCCGCCGATCAGGCCCATCATCCAATCTGTATTCATTGTGAAGCCCTTGAAGTTAAAGCGTATTAATCGGCACTTTGAAGTAGCTTGTGCCGTTGTCATCGGGCTCTGGCAGATTGCCCGCCCGCATATTTGTTTGGATCGACGGCAAGATCAGCCGTGGCATCCCCAGTTTGGCGTCCCGCGTTGTGCGCATGGCGACAAATTCGTCCAATGGGCGGCCTTCACCGATGTGCACGTTGAGCGCCTTTTGCTCGCCCACGGTGGTTTCCCACGCAAATTCATCGCGGCCCGGTGCCTTATAGTCGTGGCCCACAAAGATGCGCGTGTCGTCGGGCAGGGACAGAATTTTCTGGATAGATTGATAAAGGTCTTTGGCTGATCCGCCGGGAAAGTCGCAGCGCGCTGTCCCGAAATCGGGCATGAAAAGTGTATCGCCCACGAATGCTGCGTCGCCGATCACATAAGTCAGACAGGCGGGCGTATGGCCGGGCGTGTGCATCACGTCGCAGCGCATTTGCCCGATGTGGATGCTGTCGCCGTCCTTGAACAGCGCGTCAAACTGCGACCCGTCGCGTTGGAATGCCGTGCCTTCATTGAACACTTTGCCGAATGTGTCTTGGACAACTGTAATCTGATCGCCGATGCCAATTTTTCCACCGAGCTGGTCTTGCAGGTAGGGCGCGGCAGACAGGTGGTCAGCGTGCACATGGCTTTCTAAAATCCACGCGACTTGCAGGTCTTCGGCTTTGACGAATGCAATGATCGCGTCGGCAGAGGTCGTGTCGGTACGCCCTGCAGCTTGATCATAGTCCAGCACGGAATCGACGATTGCGCAGGCGGCCCCATTGGGTTCGCGCACGACATAGGACACGGTGTTGGTCGCGTCGTCGAAAAAGGCGGTGACATTGGGTTGCATGCGAATCTCCTCTGATTCCAACAATAGGGGCTTTGCAATACATTTCAATGTTGAAATGTATTTGCCGGTGGGATAGGCTAATTCCATGACCCAGATGCTGATCGACCCCATGGACGCCGCCGCTGTCGAAGCCGCAGGCATGATGAAAGCCCTGTCCAATCCGGGCCGTTTGCGGATTTTATGCGCCTTGGTGCCCCAAGATATGACCGTTGGCGAATTGGAATTGGCGGTGGGGCAAAGCCAGTCCTATGTGTCTGGTCAATTGCTGAAATTGCGCGCAGAGGGGCTTGTCGCGGCAGAGCGCGATGGCCGCATCATGCGGTATTCACTGGCCGATGCGCGGGTGCGCCCGATTTTAGAGCGGGTGTACGAGGTGTTTTGTCCGACGCCAGTTTAGGCCAATACGATTCCGACAATCACCATCATCAGGCCGATCATCGACACGAATAGCGCGCCCATATTTAACGGTAAGATTTTCCCGATGCGCGCACGCATTTCGGCGTCTTCCAGCTTGGCCCGTTTGGCGCGGGTGACCATAATGATCGACACAATAATGCCAATCATGCCCAAAATTGTCAGTGTAGCACCGATCCAAATCAACATCTTGATCACCTTCTTTTTGCGTGGCCCCCGCGTAGCCGCTTGAACTGCATTGCGCAAGGGTTGCAGGCGGGCTAGGGAAGGGGCCAACCAAAATGAGGAGCCAGCGATATGGAAAATGACGTCACAGAGGCAACAAGCTCAGTTGCAGGCCAAGAGCTGCGCCAGTTCATCGAACGGTTCGAGCGTTTGGATGCCGAAAAGAAAGACATTGCCGACGCGCAAAAGGAAGTGATGGCCGAGGCCAAAGGCCGCGGTTACGACACCAAAGTTATGCGCAAAATCATCAGCATCCGCAAAATGGACGCCAATGATCTGGCAGAAGAAGAAGCCGTGTTGGATATGTATAAATCCGCGCTCGGCATGTAATCACCAGCGTCAGGGCGTGATGAAATCCACGCCCGGAAGCTGCGCGATAAACGCCACATCGTTTTCATAGATCTGCGACAATTCTTCGACCATGTCATCGGTCATACCGGGCATGTCGACGTCTTCTTCAATCTGATCTTCGCGGGCATATTTGTCCAAGAACGCCGCAATCACGCGGCGTTTTTGCATTTCGGACTTTGGCGGGTGGGTCCGCAGGTAGTTCAGGAACCGGTTCATGCCTTCGTCGGTCATGATGGAGGTCAGCAGGTCAAAGCCACCTGTGATTTTCTGATCATGTTCCATACCTGAAATTGCGCGCATGACCTCGGCCCAGATTAGCGGGGTGTCTTCGTTGCACCAGACTGTCAGCTGGGTCATCGGAAACGCGCCTTGGATACGGCGGATCAGGTCGGACCAGCGAATTTGGGTGTGATGAAGCCCTTGCAGAAATGCTTGGGGCGAGTCTGCTTTTGATTGGGCAAATGTCACGGGCAGGAAAGTGGCCGGATTGCGCAGCGCGATGAAAAGTTCGATTTCATCTTGTGGGAACAATTGGTGCAGCGCGTGAATTTTCGATTCCGCCTGTTGATACAACATTCCGCCGTCAAAAATGCGATTGGGAATGCAGATGAAATTCGCGTTTGACAGAACAAGCCTGTTGGTTTGTTCCTCCTCGACACTCGCATCGAGCAAAATGCTGCACGTGTCTTCTGCGGGCGGCGCGCCGTTTAGATTTTGAATCGTTTCGCGGATCAGGCGGCGATATTTCCCAGGACCGGGCACCTTGATGCCAGAATGGGCGAAGTTGTTAGCGTCTTGAGGAGAGACTTAAGAATTTTGTCGTCGTCTGTGCAATTTACACCGATGTGGAATGCGATTTGCATGTTGCTCTGCCGTTGTTTGTTTTCTTTCGCTTATCATAGTCGGATTTCTGGACAGATAAACCGCTTTCCGATAGGTGCGGCGTTGAAATGACCAACGAAATCCGTCAGATAAGCGGCCTCGCCCGCCAACGCTTCACGCCAAGCCCTTGGTCTATTGGGGCTTTGGCGATTGCGATCGTCGTTTTGTTGCCGATTGCCGCCGTGATTTGGTTTGCATTAACCCCCACTGAAAGCATCTGGGCGCATTTGCTTTCCACAACCTTACCGCGATACGTTGCGAATACGGCGGTGTTGATGGTTGGCGTGGGACTGATTGCGGCGATGGTTGGCACTGGGGCTGCGTGGCTGGTTGTGATGTATCAGTTCCCCGGGCGACGTTGGCTGCAATGGGCCTTGTTGATGCCTTTAGCGGTTCCAGCCTATGTCGGGGCCTATGCGCTGGTCGATTTTCTGGAATATGCGGGGCCTGTGCAGACCGGACTGCGCGGTATGTTTGGGTGGACCAATTCGCAAGACTATTGGTTCCCCGCGATCCGCACCCGTGGTGCTGCGGTCATTGTCTTGTCGGCGTCGCTTTATCCATATGTCTATATTTTGGCGCGCGCGGCCTTGCGGGAACAATCTGGCGCAGCGTTTGATGTTGCGCGGGCCTTGGGGGCAGGGCCGTTTGCGCGGTTCTGGCGTGTTGGTTTCCCTTTGGTACGCCCTGCGATTGTCGCCGGTGTTGCGGTAGTGATGATGGAAACCGTCAATGATTTTGGCACAGTCGATTATTTCGCGGTGCAGACCCTAACGACAGGGATCTTTTCTGTATGGTTGCAAGGCGGCAACCTTGGCGGGGCTGCACAATTGGCAAGCTGTGTTCTGGTCATCATTGTTCTGCTGGTGACGCTGGAAAAGCTGTCGCGCCGTAAAAGCAAGTTCTTTACCTCGGCCCGCAATGCGCGCCCGATAACGGCCACCCGATTGAACGGTTGGCGCGGCAGCATGGTGGCCGCGTTTTGCGCTGTGCCTGTGCTGATTGGTTTTGTGTTGCCTGTTGGCGTTCTGGCTGGACATGCGATTGATGCTGACGAATGGGCGGCCCCAGATTTGCATTTGGCCGTTGGCCGCACGGTCACGGTCGCGGGGATCGCGGCGGTTGTGACAGTCTTGGGCGGGGTGTTCATGGTCTATGGTGTGCGCCTTAGTGGGCGCCGTTTGCCTGCGCTGTTGATGCCCGTCACCGCGATTGGATATGCCGCACCGGGTGCGGTTTTGGCCTTGGGTATTTTGGTTCCTTTGGCTGCATTCGATAACTGGTTCGCAGATGGCATTTTGGCAATCACCGGTTACGATCCGGGGTTACTGCTGACAGGCACGGCGGCCGCACTGGTGCTGGCTTATGTTGTGCGGTTTTTCGCAATTGCCCAAGGTGCCGCCGACGCCGCAATGGGACGAGTCGCCCCGAGCTTGCCGATGGCAGCACGGTCGTTGGGGCGCACGGCGGGTGGCACGTTACGGGCGGTGCATCTGCCCTTAGTGCGCGCGTCGATCGGGTCCGCGCTATTGCTGGTTTTTGTTGATGCGGTCAAAGAGCTGCCAGCCACACTGCTGCTGCGCCCGTTCAATTTCGATACATTGGCGACGCGCGTTCATGCAAAAGCGTCATTGGAAAATATTGCAGAGGCGGCACCTGCGGCATTGATGATCACGCTGATTGGCTTGGCCGCAGTCGCGTTGTTGGCGCGCGCAAACCGCTGATCAGGTTTCGCGGAAACTCGTTAAAACTCGAACGATCTTGGGCGCTGTCTGGCATGTGAAAGCATGAGTTATCTTGCCCGAGTTTCGCAGATAATGCGTTATTAAATCAAATGGTTAGGGGTGATTCTCTATGTTTGTAGCCCGCCGATCTGCTGCCACTACTGGTATGATGTCTATAAATGGGAAATCCAAATGCCAACAGATTCGAGCCACGCAGACTTCGTTGCCAACAAAGCCAAAATCGACCCGGAGAACTTCGCCCTCGCCAATTGCATTCGTGTGCTCAGCATGGATGCGGTGCAGGCTGCGAACTCTGGCCACCCAGGCGCGCCGATGGGGATGGCCGATGCCGCAACCGTTCTGTTCCGTAACCACCTGAAATTTGACGCCTCTAACCCGGACTGGCCCGACAGGGACCGGGTTGTCCTGTCAAACGGACACGCCTCGATGATGCTTTATTCCCTTCTGCATTTGACCGGCTATGCCGACATGACGCTGAAGCAGATCAAGAACTTCCGCCAAATGGGCGCGATCACTGCTGGCCATCCAGAATACGGGCATGCAAAGGGCATCGAGACAACGACCGGCCCATTGGGACAGGGAATCGCCACCGCCGTTGGTATGGCTCTTGCTGAAAAGGCCAACAGTTCAAAGACCACTTTCCAATGAGAATTGGGATAAGAATGGCACAATGCCACTGCCAATAGCGCGGGCGGATAGGCCGTTTTCCCCGGCCGAGATATTCAGTTGCGCCAAGCCACGATGGTCGTAGTGCGATGAAATTGCAGTGCGAACTTTGTCGATCAGCTTGAGCGTCAGTTTGGGGTGCAAACTGCTGTCTATGACAATCGCATCAGGGTCCAAGAACGCCTGTACGGACATCGCGGCATAGGCAATTTGCGGTGCTGCAGTTTCCAGCCATTCATGAAAAATCGCTGTGAAGGGCGCATCTATATCATCATTGTGATAAAAACTTTCCTCGCTCAGACCTACCGCATTTGCGGCTTGTTCCAGATAGTGCAGCGACGCGCCTTCCAGCAATTGCGGTGCGACCCCCGTAGAGGTGGCCGCAATCGGCAAGGACGCAATCGCCCCGGCCCGATTGTGTTGCCCCTTGAAAAGCTGGCCGCCAATTGCAACCCCGCCACCAATAAATGTCCCGATATAGAAATAGGCGAAACAGGCGTGCCGCGCAGTGTTGCCCAAAGAAATTTCCGCCAAACACGCAGCCGAGGCATCATTGAGCGATTTGACAGGCAGGCCAAAGGCTTCGCTAACATCATTGGCAAGATCCGCATCCGCCCAATCCGCCATTTCACCAGCGGGTGCACCAACAGTGGCTTCCCATGCGCTCAGATCATCAGGTATCGCAATTCCGATCCCAACCATTTTGTCTCGCTGCGGCGTCGTCATTTCCCCGAACAACGAGTCAATACTGCTCAAGACATCGCGTTTGATCGTTTCTAAATGTGGGAAGTCGTAACGCTTCACCAACCGTTTCACGATCTTATAGTCAAACGACATGCTGGCAACTTCCAGCGATCGCCGGCCTACTTTGATTCCGATCGAAAGGGCACCTTCCGGGTTGAGCGAGTAGGGAGTTGACGGCTGCCCGACTTTGCCCTTTACGGCCTTACCAGCTTTCAACAACCCTTCTTCCACCAAACGGTTCACGATGACCGTTGCGGTTTGCGCGCTTAGTCCGGATGCGCGCGTCAAGTCCGCCTTGCTCATCTCACCGCCGGTGCGGATGAGATTGATCAGCAAGCGCTCGTTATAAGGCCGCAAGCTATTTTGCACCTTAGAGGTAGACTGTGTTTTGTCGTCTTTTGGCACGTTGCATCTTTCTCGATCTCAAAAAGGTCTGATCGCATCGCAAATCAGTTGAGGAGGGAAACCACTCCTTTGCGCAAAACCACATTTGCGAACAGATAATGCTCACTCGTTGCTACTATCGCATGGCACCGTTTGACGCGATCATAGAATGTGGCTCCGTGGGCTATTTCTATCTGATCAGCTCGCAGGTGTGTTTGCAGCGCCGCGTCAATTTCGATGTGGATAGGATCGGGCGTCTCAGGTGCGTTTACGTTCCGTGTTCGCATCGCAGGCCGCGCAACATCGGCATCCAGCGGAAGAACACTTAGAACCGCTTCGAGGACCGGCACCAGTCGCAAACCATCTGCCCGCACCAAACGTTGCGCATGGTTTTCTGCAGGATAGTTGCCGTCCACGATCGCGAGTTCATCCCCGTGGCCCATGGACCGCAAAGTTGAAAGCAATTCGGGGCCGAGTATTGGGTCAATCCCTTTCAACATCAGATGTAGCTCGCGTTTTCATGGACGTCTTGATCCACACCCGTGATCATCGCGACAACATCGTTGCCGCTTGCAGTCTTGGCATCGAGAACACCCGCGATCCGGCCCTGACGGAACACGACGATCCTGTCGACAAGATTGAAGACTTGACGCAGATTGTGGGAGACGATGATGACCGGAATGCCGCGTTTCTTGAGGCCTCGGATAATGTTTTCCACGCGGGTTGTTTCTTGGATGCCCAAGGCAGCAGTCGGCTCGTCCATGATGATCAGTTTTTCGCCCCAGCCGGCGGCTCGGCTGATTGCGACGCATTGGCGTTGACCACCAGACATGCCTGCCACGGATTGTTTTGTATCGGGAATTTTGATCCCAGTTTCTTCAAGCAGCTCATCAGCGCGCTGGACCATCGCCTTTTTCTTGAGCCACGACAGCGGGCCAAACTCAAAGTAGACCTCTTCGCGCCCTAGAAAAATATTGGCCGGCACATCAAGGTGATCAGCAAGCGCGAGGTTTTGATAAACTGTCTCGATTCCATGGGCACGTGCGTCGTTTGGTGCCTTGAAGTTTACTGGAACGCCGTCAATGAAGACCTCGCCTGCGGTACGTTGTTCAACACCTGTGATGTTGCGCACGAAGGTTGATTTGCCTGCGCCATTGTCGCCGACAATTGCGATATGCTCATCCGCGAACATTTCGAAGTTCGCATCGTTGAGTGCCTGAACACCACCGTAGTGCTTTGTTAAACCACGTGTTTCTAGTATGACTCTACGTTTGTCAGTCATCAGTATCCTCCCAGACGCAACTCTTAATTCAAGCCGAACAAGCATCATCAGTGCGGACAAGTCAATAATTAAATCAAGTTGAATTAAGTATTGACAGATTGCTGCATTCGGTTTTTGTAAGGGCACACGAGGTTAGAATCCCATCCGGGACTAACCAACCTTTGGGAGGAGAATATCGTGAAAATGAACCTTAAATTCGCTGGTGTAGCTGTTGCTGCACTTTTGGCTGGTAGCGCTGCGAGCGCGCAGGATGTTATCGGCTACATCACAAAATCCGCAACAAACGCGGGCTGGATGATGATCAACCAAGGCGCTGCGGATGCGGCGGCAGAAGAAGGTGTAAACCTCGTTTCTGTTGGTCCAGCATTCCAGGGCGACCTGTCCAGCCAGCTTGAGGTTTTCGAAAACCTCGTGGCACAAGGCGCGGCTGCGATCGCAGTTGCACCAGTTGACAGCGCAGGCATCGCACCAGCAGTAAACGACGCAATGGGCGCAGGTATTCCTGTTATTGCAATTGACACCGGTGTTGCTGGTGCCGACGTGACGTCCTTCGTTGCGACTGACAACTACGCAGTTGCAAAGGTACAAGGCGCTGTTGCGGCCACACAGATCGAAGACGGGCAGCCGATCATCTACGTGACTGGCAACCAAGCGCAATCCACTGGCCAAGAACGCAAGAATGGCTTCATGGAAGCATTTGCAGCGGCACGTCCAAACTCTGAAATTCTGTTGGTCCCAACAGAGTGGAACAGCCAAGAAGCGCAAGAAGGTGTCGAAGCCATCTTGAACAGCCGTCAGGACATCGTGATGGTTGCTAACGCTTGGGACGGCGGCACAATGGGCGCAAAAGCTGCGCTTGAGAACCTTGGTTTTGGGGCTGGCGACGTGAAGCTGGTTGGCTTTGACGGTGCTGGTGATGCGATCGCAGCTATGGATGAAGGTTGGGTCCATGTTGATACAGCGCAGATGCTGTACCAGATGGGTTACCAAGGCATCAAAGCGGCTGCAGCAGCGGCACGTGGTGAAGATGTTTCCCCACGTATCGACACAGGATTCTTCCTGGTGACACCGTCAACTTCTGGTGTTTACAAAGCAATGGTCGGCATCGAGTAATCGACTGACCTAACCTTAAAGGCGCGTCGTTCGGCGCGCCTTTTTCATGCACGAACATCTCATTCACTGGTGGACAAGAAGATGACAGACGTACCCCATTCTCAGGCAAGCAATAGCTTTCAAGACCGCATTGTGCTGGGCTTGGTAAAATTCTTTAAGGCAGAGTGGTCAGGCGCTTTTCTTGCCATCCTAATTCTTGGGATTGCGATCGAACTTGCGACTTCTGGGCGTCCGTTCTTTCACCCGTCAAACTTGATGACGATCCTTAATAACTCTGCTGCCATTGGTATCGTGGCTGGCGGGATGACGCTTGTAATCATCACTGCCGGTATTGATTTGTCGGTCGGGTCTGTCATGGGGATGACAGCGGCACTAACGGGTTATGTTGCGAGTTTCTGGGGCTTTCCGCCCTATCTTGCCATTATGACCGGTCTGGGAATTGGGCTTGCCATTGGGGCGTTCAACGGATCGTTAGTCGCCTATTTTGGGATGCCGGCCTTTATTGTCACCCTTGCGGGGCTATCAATCTGGCGTGGTACGGGTCACCTTTCGACCGGGGCTCAAGCCTCACCAAAACTACCCGAAACCTTTGACTACTTTGGCCGCTACAACCCGTTTGCAGGGCTGCGCGACGCCTACAAAGAAGGCACGCTGACCGGCGGTTGGGAACGTTTCGGTGCATTCGTGGATGACAATTGGATCAACTTCTTCCGGACATTCCAGATGTCGATGCTGATCTTTGTCGGTTTCTTCATTTTGCTTACGATTATCATCTCAAACACGCGCTATGGTCGCTGGGTCTATGCCATTGGGTCGAACGAACCCGGTGCGCGTCAGGCCGGTATCAACACACCACGCTATACGCTGATCACCTATATGTTCTGTTCCTTTTCAGCCGCACTTGGCGCCTTGTTATTCCTTGGCCGCGCGCCTTATGCAAAATCCGACTACGGACAAATGTGGGAACTGGACGCCATCGCAGCTGTGGTTATCGGGGGCACATCGCTTTTCGGAGGGCGTGGTTCTTTGTGGGGCACGTTCATGGGCGTGATCCTTTTGAAACTGATCAACAACGGTCTGACATTGGCGCAACTAGACACCTTCTGGCAGATGGTTGTGACGGGCCTGATCATCCTTGTGGCGGTCGGTCTTGATATTGTCCGCCAGTCCGGGAACCCGGAAAACGTACGCAAATTGCTTGGGGCTATCGCGGCTGTCATGGCCTTCCTTGCGCTAATGACGCCGGGCGCAATCTTCCTGCGGGCGAAAATTGCGATGCTGGAACATAATGCATCCGTCGACTTGCGCGAAGCCGGCACACAGCTGGCCGCTGGTCAAAATGCGCGCCTTCTGTCGCCTGATGAGATATCGCAATTCCAAACGGCAGCGTCCTCCAACCTTGTGGCAATGCTGTTGCTGTTGGCCTTGGTGATTGCTGCGTGCCTTGTCGTCCTGCGCACATCGCGTTCCATCAGCTTTGTCCTCGCTGTGGCGTTCATGGCAATGATCATTCCGTTGGTCCTGCTGGGCTACCAGATCACGGCGCCCTTCTTGGTGCTTGGGGCTGCGGCACTTCTTGGCAGCGCCTTCGTCCACGCCTTGTTCGCAAAGGCACGGACATTAGACGTAAATGCAGCCTGATCCGATCATAGCGATCGGTGGGGAAAATCTCATTGATAGTGTGCAGAGCACCTCACCTACAGGTGACGTGCTCTGCACAGACAATCTGGGCGGATCGCCCTACAACGTCGCGGTTGCCTTGGCACGACAAGGTGTGGCGGCACATTACCTGACCCCCATTTCGACCGACAGCTTTGGTCAACGTCTAGCAGAGAACTTAACCCGTGAGGGTGTCATTATCGCTGCCCCGCGCAGCAATGCTGCCACAACACAAGCCATCATCACGGTTGATGATGGCGTGCCGCACTACCAGTTCCTGCGCGACAATACCGCCGAACGTGCAGTAACGACCGACTTGATCAATACGGTTATGCCAAAGACGGCCAGCCACTTGCACGCAGGCTCGCTGGCCTTTGCAGGGGGTGCGGATGCTGATGTGTGGGAAACCGCGTTTCACGCCGCGGCACAAAAAGGCCTCACAACCTCCCTTGATCCAAATGTGCGGCCATCTCTTATCGATGACCCGGATGAGTTTCGCGCACGGTTCCGCAGGCTGCTGTCCTCCGCGACGGTGGTGAAACTTAGCGACGAAGATATTGACTGGATTTATCCGGACCTTTCTATTGACCACGCCATGACCTGTTTGCGCGAGGAAAGTCAGGCCGCTCTGATTGCGCTGACCAAAGGGCCAGAGGGCGCAGAAATTTGGTCAGCTAACGGACATGTGGCGCAGCGGAACCCGAAACTTGACGCGCTTGTCGATACGATCGGCGCAGGAGATACGTTTATGGCAACGCTTTTGGCCCAGCTTGCAGCGCGTAAGCAGTTGTCACAGGGTGCCATTGCGGGCTTGGAACCTGCCGCATTATCCGGCCTATTGAAACGATGTCTTCATGCGGCCTGTTTGAATTGCGCACAAAGTGGATGTAATCCCCCGACAACGACCGCGATTGATGGTGCGTTGGCAAAGGAAACGACATGAAACTCTATCTCGATACCGCCGATACGACCGCATGGGATGATCTGATGCCGACAGGGATGTTTTACGGGATCACGACCAACCCGCTGTTGGCCGTGCGCTCGGGTCTTGATTATCCTAACATCAATTGGTCCGACATGGCGGCCCGTGCCCGCGATCTGGGCGCAAAAGAACTGCATGCGCAGGTCTTTGGGCCCGCGGAAACCTATGTCGATTGGGCCGGCAAGCTTTACGATATTGGGAAGGCCACAGGGATCGAAACCGTCGTTAAAATCCCCTTGGTCGAAGAGGCCATCCGCACCACCCCCGCAATCAAAGCGCTGGGTGGGCGCATTTTGATGACGGCCTGTTATGACGCCAAACAGATGATCATCGCCAAGACCTTGGGCGCGGATTTTATCGCACCCTACTTTGGTCGCATGATGGAAGCGGGTCTTGATGGCGAAGGCAGCTTGGCAGTCATGCTTTCCATGAACACCGGCCGCACGAAACGTTGCGAAATTCTGGTGGCATCCTTGCGCAACGCGGCGCAGATGGTCACCCTTGCCCACAAAGGGCACGACCATTTCACGATTGCCCCAGCAGTGGCACGTGATGTCCTCAAGTCATCGCACAGCGCCCAAGCATTCGAAGATTTCGAAAAGGCAATCGTGAAGTCCACATAATCGACCTGACGCCGACTCTATAGCAGTTGAATGAGGGCGGCCTGGACAATCTCTTAAAGTCTTGCCCCGACAGCGAATGGCCGCTTTGGGGAAGCTGCACAGCAGCGTAGCGATCGCTTGCGAATGTCCGGTTTGGGCCGCAAGCGGTAACGCACACTCAACAACTCCCGCCACAGCCTTTACATGTGGCGCACTCTCGCGCTTTTCGTACAAGTCCGCCACCAAATGCACTCAGCCTCCCCTGAGCACCCGCCACGCCTCCTTGCGGGCAGCCCCGCGGACAACCGTTCCGGCCTCCATTGCCACCAGCCAGCCATGCTTCTCGAGTATCCCAAGCGCTGCCCGAGCCTTTGGTGTTTCACGCAGAGCGTTAGGGCCAAACTGCACGACAGGTTCGCGGGTTTCTTATGGCACACAACCGACGCCGGGCACCGCCATTTTAGATGCATACGCTTACGAAAAACCAAGCGAAAGGGAACGCTTTGCCGTTTTGAGGTGCAATTTGTTGGAGATAGACCTCGTGCATCTTGGGGCACGCCATCGGCGCGCTGAATTCATTCGCGAAAACGAGTGGGCGGGTACATGGCTGGCGCCGTGATTAAAAGACCCTGACGGGCACTGCTTCATTGCGTTGCAGCATTGCTACATGAAGGGCGGAAACCGGACTTTCGCTGCGATTGCGGGGCGGCAGAACGTCTAAGGCTAGAGCCGACATTCAAACAACCCAGTATCCATTAAAATGTACGAGTGGAGTGAGGCAGCCTCTAACTTGACTGCCTCATTAATTTTTTTACGCTTTGGCTTTGTCAGATTCGGTGACTGCAACATTCCAAATAATCACACCGAATGCGATCTTATTCACAACATCCGCTAGGTTATAAATAATGTTAAGCATATTAGATGCTTCTTCTGGTCCCGCACCTGTAAAGTAGCCCATGAAATAACCGATGGGATAGATAGCCCAACCGATTGTAACAATCCAACGCATTGTTGAAAATGCTGACTTGACTGATTCCGGAGCTTCATTAGCAGCAACTTTGCCTGCTTCTCCGAGAAAAATCTCATACAAAATATATGCCCAGCCGACCATGCCTACAATAAACCCGAGCCATGCACTTATGTAACCAGCTTCACCCATGTAGCCCGCTGCGAGCATAACCATCGTACCAATCATTAGACGCCAAAATACGCCACCAGAGACCTTTGTGATCGCACGCAGAATAAGGTAAAATTCTATCATTAGGAGTGGCACAGTGATTAGCCAATCAATGTACCTATAGACTAGAGGTGTCGAACCAGTTTCAACCCAAACGTCACGCATGTAGAAATAGTGTACAGCTGCAACTAGCGTAACAAGACCGGAAACCGTCAATGACGTTTTCCATTTTCCTTCAACACGTTGGGTTTCGATGAAGAAAAACGCTGTTGCGGCGACCAAGGCCATCGAAATTAGCCAAAAGGATATACCTACAAAATCGTCTTGGGCTAAATTTGCAGCTGCAGCAGCAAAACTTGGTGAAACAATCAATGCAGCACTTGCTACAATTATTTTCAGTCGGACATTCAGAGCTTTCATTTACTTTCTCCTGATAGTTTTTTCTGAAGTTTCAAATCCCGGCACAAAAATACTAATCAATCAACTCTAAGTTTATAGTCAGTGGGATCATACCAAGCAATGCACCATAAAAATATCGTTTTGACTAATAAAATTTTATGTTTTACTCAATTTAGTCTAAAATCTGAAGATTGTGTTCTGATATGATACGGCACTGTTTCTGATAGCGTTTTGTGTAATTTACGCATTCGTGTGCCTCTGGGTAGTCGGTTGAGACCATTGCGTTTGAGGATACGGTAAACCCCTGCATCCGAGATTTTGATGCCGTGATAGCGCGCCAAATACCAGACGATCCTGATGGGCCCGAGGTGATACTTGCGGCGTAGATACAGAACCTTCTCCACGATCTCTGGCGGCATTTGCCAATATCGCCCACGGCCAAGACACGGTGCCGAAACTTTGGCTTAGGCCAAAGAACATCGCGACGATCATAGAAAGA
>CAXIAL010000009.1:0-76117 GCA_964022435.1 uncultured Roseobacteraceae bacterium
CACCCAGACCAAAGGCAACGTGATGTTCGCCGTCGCCGCCGCCGTGTCGATCACTGCCCCCTTGTTCGTGATGGTCATGGTGTTCCAACGCCAGATCGTATCGGGCCTGACCGCTGGAGCCGTAAAAGGATGATCGCCGCAGCAAAGCGCCTCGTCCGTGATCACAACGCCGCGATTGATGGGGCGGATGCGGGTTCGATTGTAGGGGTTCTGGCCGAACGCACAAGCGCCGATTGGCATTGGCGCGGAATGCATCCGTTTTACGAACAACATGGGGCTACCGATGTGGCTGCCACGTTCTGGACCCCTTTTCTGACGTCGATGACATCGGTGCAGCGGCGCGAAGACATCTTTTTCGCCAATGAAAACTCGCTGGCTGGCGAGGCCGGCATCTGGGTTGTGTCCATGGGCCATCTGATGGGGCTGTTCGATCAGCCGTTCCTTGGCATTCCCGCGTCCCGCAGGATTACCATGCTCCGCTATGCAGAATTTAACCGTGTGCTGGACGGCAAAATCGTGGAAACCGCAATGTTCTGCGACCTGATCCATTTGATGCATCAAGCAGGGCTACAGCCCCTGCCCCCGCAAACTGGACAACACCTGATCCAACCGGGTCCGCGCACACATGACGGGCTGCACTATGATGGGGCGGCGGATGGGTCTGAGACGCTTGACCTGATTAACCGGATGATCGGGGACATCGCGGCCAATTCGAACGCCAAAGACGTCGCAGCCCCCCGCGATGCGACGCCTCAAGAGGAACTCGCCCGCTGCTGGCACGATCAAATGATCTGGTGGGGACCCGACGGGATCGGCGCGACCTACACGATCGACCGCTATGTCGAACAGCACCAACGCCCTTTCCGCACCCATTTAGAGGACCGCGAATTCCACGGCCATGTGGCGCGCTTGGCCGAAGGGAATTACGGCGGTTTCTTTGGCTGGTCGAACTTGTCGGTGACGCCAACGGGCGGCTACATGGGGCTGCCTGCAGGGCCACGCGCCGAAATGCGTGTCGTCGATATCTACAGACGTGAAGGCGACAAGCTGGCGGAGAATTGGATCTTCATCGACATCCTGTATTTCCTGAAACAACAGGGCTTGGACGTGCTGCATCGGCTGGGCACCTAAACGTCGCCCCAGTCCTTGATACCTTTGCGGCCTGCGTCCGTGATGTCATAGACGCCCCGCGACACGCGTGTGAACCAGCCGTAATGATCCGCCGCCATGATATTCGTTGCCGCCGGAACCTCCGCCCATTCCTTGACCTTCGCGCCCGCACTTGGCCCATGCACAGCCAAGAACCGCGCGCAAAGCAACGCGTCTTGGCGGTAGCCCGTTACAATGCCGTGGCGCGTGGCCCCGCCCTCATTGGGATCACCTTTCAACCGGTCAAAAGCCTTGAGCAATCGTTTCTTCGCCTTGGGCTGTTTGCGCGGCACATACCCACCTGGGTCCGCGTGGGCCGTCACATGCCCGTCGCGCAAACGCACAGTTAAAACACCTAAACCAACGCGGCGCGCCAGTTTCACGTTATCCTTCAACGCGCGCGCCGCGGGTTTGCCTGTCTTTTCAGGCACGGCGACATAGACCAGATCAGTTACGGCCAGACGGTCAATGCCTTGGTGAAACAACGTCAGCGAAAATCCTAACTTCAGCTCGACCAGCACAGGATCATCACCCTTGCGGATGCCCACAACATCCACAGCCCCAACCTCGCCTTTGACGTCATAGCCCTGACGGGTCAAAAACGCCTTAACGGGTGCATAAAGATCAGCCTCGCGCGGTTTGGTCATACGTCATATCAGCCATGGTCAATCTGCAACGTGACAGCATGGGTTTTCCCTCTTATAAGCCGCTCAAACCTCTCTCATTTAACGGATGATGACAATGACAACTCTGATTTTTGGGCACAAAGCGCCTGATACTGATTCCCTCGGCTCTGCGCTGATCTGGGAATGGTTTATGAACCACACGGGCGAAAAGGCTGAGGCCAAACTGCTCGGCACGCCAAACACCGAAGCCGCGTTTGTGGCCAAGCGTTGGGGTTTTGAGCAGCCAGAAATCATCGCGGACGTGGCCGATGGCCAAGACTGCGTGATCGTTGACACCAACAATCCGGCCGAATTGCCGGCAAACATCAACGCGGCAAACGTCACCGCGATCATCGACCACCACAAGCTGGTTGGCGGTCTCGAAACAGCGGGTCCGATTGACATCACCATCCGCCCATTGGCCTGCACCGCGACAATCATGTTGGGCCTCATGGGGCCGCACGGCGAGCACATGCCAGAAGGCATCAAGGGCCTGATGTTGTCTTGCATCATTTCCGACACGCTGGAATTCCGGTCGCCCACGACCACACCAACCGACAAAGCACTGGCCGAAGCCTTGGCTGAAGACCTCGGTCTCGACCTGTCCGCCTATGCGACTGAAATGTTTGAGGCGAAATCAGACGTGTCGTCCTTCTCCGACGCGGAACTGCTGCGCATGGACAGCAAGGAATACGCTGTCGGCGACACCAAATTCCGCGTGTCCGTTTTGGAAACCACAGCGCCCGCAATCGTGCTGGACCGCAAGGCATCCATCATGGAAAGCATGACCGCAGTTGCGGCTGAGGACGGCGTTGATCAGGTGCTTTTGTTCGTCGTCGATATCCTGAACGAAGAAGCCACAATGATGATCCCCAACGATCTGTCCAAAACAGTGGCAGAGGCATCGTTTGGCACGACAGTCACAGGTGACACGGTCGTGTTGCCGGGCGTCATGAGCCGGAAAAAACAGATTATTCCAAATCTGAAAACAGCCTAAACCATTCTAATTGGGGCGCCCTCGGGTGCCCCTTTTTACATCTCATGCAGGACGCACCATGACCCAGATCATCCAAAACTTCGCCGATATTTCCGACAAATATGATGCGGCTTTTGTCGATCTTTGGGGCTGTATGCATGACGGAATTGTGCCGTTTCAGGCGGCGATGAATGCGATGCAAAAATTCCGCGCCGAAGGTGGGATTGTCGTGCTCGTCACCAACTCCCCGCGCCCACGGTTTTCGGTGAAAGAACAGCTTGATCAGATCGGCGTCACGCCAGATTGCTATGACACTATCGCGACATCCGGCGACAGTGCGCGCGCCGCAATGTTGCAAGGCGTGGTGGGCGACAAGGTCTGGTTCATGGGCGACAATGATCGCGACGCGGATTTCTTCAAACCAATGTCTGTGCTTGCCGACCCGATCGAAATTGAGCGCGTGCCATTGTCAGAGGCCACAGGCATCGTCTGCTGCGGTCCTTTCGACACGCTGGCCGATATCGACGTGAACCGCCCCGATTTTCTGATGGCGCGGGAACGCGGGCTCAAACTGCTTTGCGCCAACCCCGATATCATTGTGGATCGCGGCGAAACACGCGAATGGTGCGCCGGTGCGCTGGCCGCGCTTTACACCGAAATGGGCGGCGAAAGCCTGTATTTCGGCAAGCCCCATCCGCCAATCTATGACCTTGCACGTCTGCGCCTTGCTGGGCTCGAATTACTGTCATCCGAGCCACGCATCATCTGCATTGGCGATGGAATCAAAACCGACGTTTTGGGCGGTATCCAAGAGGATTTGGACACGTTGTTCATCACTGGCGGTTTGGCAGCGGCAGAAACGAAAACTGTGGATCACCCCGATGCCAACACCCTAACCGCTTATTTAGAAACGGAAATGCTGTCGCCGACCTATGCGATTGGGTTCTTGCGCTAACCCCAATGCCGCACTTGCAAGGTAATTAAATTACAAATATATATGATATTGTAGTTTTTAATTACTCGGCAGGAATGAAATGTTGGACAACGCACCACGCGGCACGATCTGCATCGAAGACATCGAAATCGGCATGACACGGTCATTGCGCAAGGTCGTCACAGACCGCGACATTGAACTATTCGCCGAGGTGTCCACCGACCATAACCCTGTGCATCTCGACGAAAACTACGCCCAAGATACGATCTTTGGCGGGCGCATCGCCCACGGCATGTTAACCGCCGGTTTGGTGTCCGCCGTCATCGGGGAACAACTGCCGGGACACGGCACGGTTTACCTTGGTCAATCGCTCAAATTCCTCGCCCCCGTGCGCCCCGGCGACATGGTTTTGGCAGAGGTCGAAGTGACCGACATCGATTTGTCCAAACGCCGCGTGACCATGAACACGCGCTGCTTGGTGAATGATAAAAAGGTGCTCGTCGGCGACGCCACTGTTTTGGCCCCTAGCCGGAAATTCGACTAGTCTTGCGCGCCCGCCCAAGGCGCGATACGCAAAGCTATGCGCATCATCAGAGACACCCATTTCATCGACCCCGCCGACCGTGGCGCCGCTGCGGCGATTGGCAATTTTGACGGCGTGCATTTGGGCCATCAAGCGGTCATTGACCTGACCCGAATGGCCGCCGATACGTCCAATGCACCCCTTGGCATTCTGACGTTTGAGCCACATCCACGCAGCTATTTCTCTCGTGATTCCAACCCGTTCCGGCTAATGAACGCCGAAGCCAAAGCGACACAACTTGAAAAGCTCGGGGTCGAAAAACTCTATGAAGTGCCGTTCAATGACGCCCTCGCTGCCCTACCCGCTCGCGATTTTGCACAAACAATCATCGCGGATCAGCTCGGCCTGAAACATGTGGTCGTCGGCGCTGATTTCTGCTTTGGGAAAGGGCGCAAAGGCAACGCGCAGACCCTGGCGGACATGGGGGCAGAAATGGGCTTTGGCGTGACTATTGCACCGATGATGCAAGTCGCCGATGTCGAGGTGTCATCCACCGCGATCCGCCAAGCGCTAACTGATGGACGGCCGGAAGATGCTGCAAAAATGCTCGGCCATTGGCACCGTTTGGAAAACGCAGTGATCCGTGGCGACCAACGGGGTCGCGACCTCGGATACCCAACCGCGAACATGTCCATTGACGGGCTACACCCACCAAAATTCGGTGTCTACGCCGTGAAAATCGACGTGCGCGACGGACCGCACGCGGGCAGCTATACGGGTGCCGCATCCGTCGGCGTGCGCCCTATGTTTGGGGTGAACAAAGCCAACTGCGAAACCTTCATTTTCGATTTCAAAGGTGATCTTTACGGCGCAACAGTCTCCGTAGCATTGGTCCAATACCTGCGCCCCGAATTGAAATTTGACGGGCTCGATGCCCTCATCACACAAATGGACGCCGACTGCGTCACCGCACGGGAAATTCTGTCCAATGTCTGATCTGCGCCCCGAATTCTGGTCAAAATACGATCTCGATGATCTAACCCGCCCCGAATGGGAAGCACTCTGCGACGGCTGTGGCAAATGCTGCCTGAACAAGCTCGAAGACGAGGATGGTAAGGTCGAATTGACGCGCGTGTCCTGCCGCCTGTTGGACGGGGACAGCTGCCAATGCACCAAATACCCGATCCGCCACCAATTCGTGCCCGAATGCATCGTCATGACCCCGAAGTCACTCGAAGATAACATGTATTGGCTGCCACAAACCTGCGCTTATCGCCTGAAATTCGAAGGGCGTGACCTGTTTGACTGGCACCCACTGATCAGCGGTGACCCGGCGTCTGTGCATGCCGCTGGTGTATCGATGAAAGGTCGCACCGTTTCGGAAACGGACGTCGATGAAGACGACTGGGACGATCACATCATTAAGGAGCCGACCTAATGTTCTTCGCATCCGACAACGCAGGCCCCGCGCATCCATCCGTCATGCAAGCCCTAATGGACGCCAACACGGGATACCAATCCGGCTATGGCGCGGACACGTTAATGGACGACGTGCGCGGCATGGTGCGCGACATGTTTGAGGCCCCAGAGGCCGCCGTTTTCCTGACCGCCACAGGCACCGCTGCGAACGCGATCCTTTTGGCAACCATGGCAAATCCATGGGACACGATCTTTTGCTCCCCCATGGCCCATATCCACGAAGATGAATGCAACGCGCCCGAATTCTATACTGGTGCAAAGCTGACTTTGGTGCCTGCTGAAAACGCCAAAATGACACCAGCCACTCTCAAATCCGCAATTGAGGCCGAAGAGTCCCGCGGCGTGCACGGCCCGCAACGCGGCCCCGTTTCCATCACGCAAGTGACCGAAAAAGGCACAGTTCACAGCCTCAACGAATTGCGTGCCCTCACCAAAACAGCCCATGATTTCGGCTGCAGAACCCACCTCGATGGGGCTCGGTTCAGCAATGCGCTGGTTTCCTTGGGCTGCTCGGCCGCCGACATGACGTGGAAATCCGGCATTGATACGGTTAGCTTCGGCGGCACGAAAAACGGCCTGATGGGCGTAGAGGCCTGCGTGATTTTTGATCCCGACCTTGCGTGGGAATTTGAACTGCGGCGCAAACGCGGCGGGCACCTGTTTTCCAAACACCGCTACCTGTCGGCCCAAATGAAAGCCTACCTCACCGACAACCTCTGGCACGATCTGGCGACTGCGGCCAACAGCAACTGCAAACGGCTCGCCGACGGGCTTCGTGCCCATGCACCCGCAAAATTCCTGTTCGAGCCCGACGCCAACATGATTTTCGTCGACCTTCCGCGCCGCGATCACAAGCGGCTACTCGACGCAGGTGCAAATTACTACGTTTGGAACGGCGACCCACAGACTGGCGATCCCGCCGAGTTGCTGACAGCCCGCCTTGTCACCGATTGGGCGCAAACCGACGCGGCGATCGACCAATTCATCGACGTCCTGCACGGCTAACTTCTTCTGGCCCTAAATACCTCGGGGGTCAGGGGGCTGGCCCCCTTAAACTTGCCCGCCAAGCACGGCATCCAAATCGTCGAGGCGATCTTGTCCCCACAAACGCTCATCCTGATCGGTGATAAAGAACGGCGCGCCAAACACACCGCGCCGCACTGCTTCCTCTAAATTGGACGCAAAGGTTTCAGCGCCGGTCAGCAGACCACTATCAGCAAGCGCAGGGTCGAAACCGGCGCCCTCCAGACAGGCACGGATCACATCGTCTTGGGCGATATCACGGTCCTCAGCCCAGCACGCGGCGCCAAAGCTATGCACAAGCTTTCCTAAATCACCGCCGCCCGCATTCTGCGCGGCAATCACGGCATAGCCCGCAGGCGCGCTATTGGTCGGCCAATGGGCAGGGCTCAGGTTCAGTGGCAAATCCGCAATCGCGGCACGGCGGCGCATGTCTTGCAGGCGGTATTCCTGACGGTTCGGGTGGCGATCCTTCGGGGGTACTCCGCCCGTCCGCGCAAACAGTGCCATGATGTCGAACGGCTTATATGTGATCGTCGCGTCATGCTTTACCGCGATCTCTTCGACGCGTGTGCCGTTCAAATAGGTGAATGGGGAAAGCGAGGAAAAGAAATAGTCGATATGAGGCATTTTCGGGCTCCGTCATGGTGCTGTTTGTTTGCCAGACCGTAGCGGTGTGTTAACCCATGTCAACGTCGCGATTCTCTGCACCTTCTGCCAAAGGACCACTCCCCATGCCAAATCTGAACGAGCCCAAGCTGATCTCTGGGAACGCCAACCAACCACTGGCAACCGCCGTCGCCCGCCGCATGTCGATGCACCGCGGGTTGGACCTTGGGCTTGTCGATGCGCGTGTAGAACGGTTTAACGATGGCGAGATTTTCGTCGAGGTTTATGAAAACGTCCGCGGCGAAGACATGTACATCATGCAGCCAACATCCAATCCTGCCAACGACAACTTGATGGAACTGCTGATCATCGCCGATGCGTTGCGCCGGTCATCCGCGGCCCGTATCACCGCCGTGATCCCCTATTTCGGCTATGCCCGCCAAGACCGCCGGTCCAAGGCCCGCACGCCGATCACTGCCAAGCTGGTTGCGAACATGATGGTCGAGGCTGGTATTGAACGCATCCTGACACTCGACTTGCACGCGACCCAGATCCAAGGCTTTTTCGACATTCCAGTGGATAACCTTTATGCCTCCCCAGTGTTCGCGCTCGACGTGATGCACCACTTTAAGGGCAACATGGAAGACGTGATGGTTGTGTCCCCTGACGTGGGCGGCGTGGCCCGCGCGCGTGACTTGGCGCAGCGGATCGGCGCACCATTGTCCATCGTCGACAAACGCCGCGGCAAGCCCGGTGAAGTCGCTGAAATGACCGTGATCGGCGATGTGAAAGACCGCGTTTGCCTGATCGTGGATGACATCGTCGACACGGCTGGCACGCTGTGTAAGGCGGCAGAGGTCCTAATGGAACATGGTGCCAAGGAAGTGCATTCCTACATTACCCACGGCGTGTTGTCCGGCCCTGCGATTGAACGGGTCAGCAATTCTGTAATGAAGAACCTTGTGATCACCGACACGATCCAAGCGACAGATGCGGTCACCGCTTGCCCGAACATCCGCATCGTGCCAACCGCGCCGATGTTCGCCCAAGCGATCCTGAACACTTGGAACGGCACATCCGTGTCATCCCTGTTCGATCATAAAACGCTCGGCCCGATCTACGAAGGCATGTATCAGTCTTAAAGTTCCCAGATATCATCGGCCTGCACAGGGCCGATGGACTGCCATGCAACACGGCAGCGGGCGACTTGGATGTCGCCCCAAGTGCGAAACACAATTTCGAAACCCTCAGGCGTAATGTTTTCGGCCTGCACATCAACACGTGTATTTACGTTGTTGGACATATCCAGCATGGACACAGACACATAAACACTCGGTGCTGATTTGTAATGTTCTGAATAGCTTACTGGAACGCGAGATTGGCGGGGGCCTTCGCCGGTCCACATTTGTCCATCGTGCTAAAAATCTGAAAACAGGACCACATCGCCTTGGTCGATCCCGATGACATTATTATCTAAAGTGCGCATTCTGACTGCTCGGTTCTTCAAATTCGGATTCGCTCTAGCATGGATAGGCCAAAAATTGCCGTAAGGTAAGAAAAAAGGGCCCTGCATTTCTGCAGAGCCCCTTCTATCTTTTTTTGCGAATTGACGCTTAGTCGTCGCTTAGACCAATGTGACCACCCATGGCGACCATATCGGAAATCAGCTTGGCTGCGTCATCAACAGGACCTGGTTCGTTTTCGAACACTTCCTTTGCGTTGTTCATCGCAGCACGCGCTTCAGCGATCATCTTGGAATAGACTTCTTGCGTCATCTCTGCGCGTGGCAGCGCCTGTTCAGCAAGAACAGAAACGCCAGTTGCAGTGATTTCAGCAAAGCCACCAGACACGACATATTCATCGGTCCCGCCGCTGTGCACGACCCGCAGCAGACCTGGGCGCAATGTGGTGATGGTTGGCGCGTGGCCTTCCATTGCCGTCATGTCGCCGTCGGCGCCAGGGATTTGCACTTCGCTCGCCTCTACCGACGCCAGACGGCGTTCGGGAGAGACCAGATCGAATTGAACGTTTGCCATGTGTTAGGCCTCCTTAAGCAGCGTCAGCCGCCATTTTTTCCGCCTTAGCGATCACTTCAGAGATGCCGCCAACCATGTAGAAAGCGTTTTCTGGCAGATCGTCATAATCGCCAGCAACCACAGCCTTAAAGGACGCGATTGTGTCGGCCAGATCAACCTGAACACCGTCAGAACCTGTAAAGATTTTCGCAACGTCAAACGGCTGCGACAGGAACTTTTCGATCTTACGCGCACGTGTCACGGTCATTTTGTCGTCTTCTGACAATTCGTCCATGCCCAAAATCGCGATGATATCCTGCAAGGATTTGTAACGCTGCAAGATCTGCTGCACGTCGTTTGCAACGGAATAGTGCTCTTCGCCAACGATCTGTGGGTCAAGCAAACGCGATGTGGAATCGAGCGGGTCAACCGCAGGGTAGATACCCTTTTCGGAAATCGCACGGTTCAAAACGGTTGTCGCATCCAAGTGCGCAAACGATGTCGCTGGCGCAGGGTCGGTAAGGTCATCCGCAGGCACGTAAATCGCCTGAACCGATGTAATCGAACCGTTCTTTGTGGATGTAATACGTTCCTGCATCGCACCCATGTCGGTTGCGAGTGTTGGCTGGTAGCCCACCGCAGAAGGAATACGACCCAAAAGCGCGGACACCTCGGAACCAGCTTGTGTAAAGCGGAAAATGTTGTCCACGAAGAACAGAACGTCAGTACCAGAGCTATCACGGAAAGATTCCGCCATTGTCAGGCCGGACAGGGCAACACGCATACGCGCACCTGGAGGCTCGTTCATCTGACCGTAAACCAAGGCCACTTTGGACTTTGTCAGGTCTTCTTCGTTGATAACACCGGATTCGATGAATTCGTAGTAAAGGTCGTTACCTTCACGTGTCCGCTCGCCCACACCCGCAAATACGGAGTAGCCAGAGTGCACTTTCGCGATGTTGTTGATTAGCTCTTGAATAAGAACTGTTTTACCAACACCCGCACCACCGAACAGACCAATTTTACCACCCTTCGCGTAAGGCGCGAGAAGGTCGATAACTTTGATGCCTGTTACCAGAACTTCGGAAGCAGTGGACTGCTCTTCGAATGCTGGCGCGTCAGCGTGGATAGAACGACGCTCTTTTTCACCGATTGGGCCTTGTTCATCAACAGGGTCACCAACCACGTTCATGATACGACCCAATGTCGCGTCACCAACTGGCACAGTGATTGGCGCGTCCATGTTGGTCACTTCTTGACCGCGCACCAGACCTTCAGTCGCGTCCATCGCAATCGCACGAACGGTGTTTTCACCCAAGTGCTGTGCAACTTCAAGCGTCAGTGTCTTGCCGTTGTTGTCTGTTGTCAGGGCGTTCAGAATCTGTGGCAGGTCGTCGCCGAACTGCACGTCAACGACCGCGCCGATGATCTGTACGATTTTACCTTTAGCGTTAGCCATAGTGGTTTTCTCCGGGTTTCTAGAGCGCTTCCGCGCCCGAAATAATTTCAATCAGCTCGTTCGTGATCACAGCCTGACGCGAGCGGTTAAACTCGATTGTCAGCTGATCGATCATGTCGCCAGCGTTGCGTGTCGCGTTGTCCATTGCGGACATCCGTGCGCCTTGCTCGGACGCTGCGTTTTCCAGCAGGGCTGCAAAGATTTGCGTGGCCACGCCGCGCGGCAAAAGATCGGCCAAGATGGCGTCTTCTGACGGCTCGTAGTCATACAATGCAACTTCTGCATCGTCAGCAACGTCGAATTTCGCAGGGATAACCTGCAAAGCTGTTGGGTGCTGGGACACAACGTTTTCAAAGCGGGCATAGAACAATGTGGCGATGTCAAAATCACCGGCATCGAATTTTGCCAGAACGTCCTTTGCGATGTCTTGGGCGTTCGCATAGCTGACGCGCTTTACGGCGGTCAGGTCAACGTGACCCACGAAATGGTCGCCAAATTCACGCTTGATCACATCACGGCCTTTTTTGCCGACAGTCAGGATTTTCACCGTCTTGCCTGCGGCCATCAATTCTTGCGCATGGTTGCGCGCCAATTTTGCGATGTTGCCGTTAAAGCCGCCGCACAGACCACGTTCAGCAGTCATCACCACCAAAAGGTGGGTCTGATCGCTGCCAGTGCCTGACAGAAGCTTAGGCGCAGAGGCAGAACCAGCCGCACCGGACGCCAACCCACCCATCACGGCGTTAAACCGTTCTGTGTAAGGGCGGGACGCCTCGGCTGCGTCTTGGGCGCGGCGCAATTTTGCTGCCGCGACCATCTGCATCGCCTTTGTGATCTTGCGGGTCGATTTGACCGACGCGATCCGATTTTTAAGGTCCTTAAGACTAGGCATTAGCTAAGTCTCCTTCTCTTAGGAAAGGGTTCAGGCGAAATCTTTTGCGAATGCGTCGATCGCAGCTTTGATTTTGTCTTCTGCCTCACCTTTGATCTTTGGATCGTCCTTGGTGATCATGTCGAGCACGTCTTTTGCGTTTGTGCGCAGGTGCTTGAGCAGGCCAGCTTCGAAACGGCCAACGTCTTTGACGTCAACTGCATCCAAGTAACCTTTTGTACCAGCGTAGATCACGCAGACGATTTCGGCGTTGGTCAGTGGTGAATACTGTGGCTGTTTCATCAGCTCAGTCAAACGTGCACCACGGTTCAGCAATGCTTGGGTAGATGCATCAAGATCGGAACCGAACTGCGCAAACGCAGCCATTTCACGATACTGAGCAAGCTCAAGTTTAACTGGACCAGCAACAGATTTCATCGCGTTTGTTTGCGCAGCAGAACCAACGCGGGAAACGGACAGACCTGTGTTCACAGCTGGGCGGATACCTTGGAAGAACAATTCTGTTTCCAAGAAGATCTGACCATCGGTGATCGAAATCACGTTTGTTGGAATAAACGCAGAAACGTCGCCACCTTGTGTTTCAATGATCGGCAGCGCCGTCAAAGAACCGGAACCGTTGTCTTCGTTCAGTTTCGCAGAACGCTCGAGCAGACGGGAGTGAAGGTAGAAAACGTCACCTGGATAAGCTTCACGTCCTGGTGGGCGACGCAGAAGCAAGGACATCTGACGATAAGAAACCGCTTGCTTGGAAAGGTCATCATAGATGATCAGCGCGTGGCGGCCGTTGTCGCGGAAGTGTTCAGCCATCGCAGTCGCAGCATATGGTGCGAGGAACTGCATTGGAGCTGGATCAGAAGCAGTCGCAGCAACCACGATTGAATATTCAATCGCGCCGGACTCTTCGAGTTTCTTAACCAACTGCGCAACTGTGGAACGCTTTTGGCCGATCGCAACGTAAACACAGTAAAGCTTTTCGCCTTCTGTCTTCGCAGCATCGTTATAGGATTTCTGGTTCAGGATCGTGTCGAGCGCGATCGCTGTTTTACCAGTCTGACGGTCACCAATGATCAATTCGCGCTGACCACGGCCAACTGGGATCATGGAGTCAACGGACTTCAGGCCAGTCGCCATTGGTTCGTGAACAGATTTGCGTGGGATAATGCCAGGCGCCTTAGAGTCAGCAACAGCACGTGTCTTTGTTTTGATCGGGCCTTTGCCGTCCAGCGGGTTACCCAGACCGTCAACAACGCGACCAAGCAGTTCATCACCAACAGGAACGTCCACGATAGAGTTGGTGCGCTTAACAACGTCACCTTCTTTAATGTCACGGTCGGAACCAAAGATAACAACACCAACGTTGTCAGCTTCGAGGTTCAAGGCCATGCCGCGGATACCACCGGGGAATTCAACCATTTCACCGGCTTGGACATTGTCCAGCCCGTAAACACGCGCAATACCGTCACCGACGGACAATACGCGGCCAACTTCGGCCACTTCGGCTTCTTGGCCAAAGTTTTTGATCTGGTCCTTCAGGATCGCAGAAATTTCAGACGCTTGGATCGCCATGTTATCCGACCTCTTTCATTGTGTTCTGGAGTGCGTTGAGCTTGGATTTGATCGACGTGTCGATCATCTTCGAGCCCACTTTTACAATAAGACCGCCGATGATTGTCTCATCCACGGTCGCTTTGATCTTCACATCGGCGCCAACTTGCGCCTTGAGTGTCGTTGCCAGCTTGTCAGACTGCGCCTTTGTCAGCGCCTTGGCAGATGTCACTTCGGCGGTTACTTCGCCTTTGTGTTCTGCAATCTGTGCCCGCAGCGTGGACACCAGCTGTGGCAAAACAAACAAACGACGCTTGGACGCCATAAGCGCCAATACATTGCTTGTCGTCTCGGACAGCTTCATTTTCTTTGCAACAGCGCCAATCGCTACACCTTGTTCTTCACGGCTATAGAGCGGTGAAGTCAAAAGCGTTTGCAGCTCAGCGCTATCCGCCATTACGGCGTCGAGTGCATCTACGTCTTTTTCAAGACCAGCAATCGCCTTACCTTCTTTGGCAAGGTCAAACACAGCTGACGCATAACGTGCAGCGATGCCTGTGGAAATTCCTATTGTTTCGGACACGTCCACCCTTCCGATGTCTAGGGCCCGCCTCGACCGCCGGACTATCCGACGAAAGATGGGCTAGCTTACACACACCTATGCAGTACGCGTAGGCGGCAAAATCAGCGCCGATGTAACAGAGCATTTCAGCTGTCGCAACCGCCTTGCGCCCTCAAATTGATGCCTTTTGTCGCATGTCTGAAAGATGGAATTGCCAGAACCGTCGGCCTGACCCAGTCCTTCACCCGCACAAGCCAATCATTAAAGCCGTGTTAATGTGTTTTGTTTGTTGCAGATTCCTGCATGTGGCGCGTCAATTCCAGTCATCATTTGCAAAAATACCACCAGCAGTTGCTGACACGCAAATGACTGTAAATTTCCTTACAATTCATGGCTGAATTTTCTGACTACACGGATTCTGTCGCGATTCCGGCGAATCTGCTCCCAATGGCGGTCAGCTGCGGCTTGCTGTCTCTGGTGATGCCGTGATCCCCTCAAGCGCGCGCAGCGGCCGCTTTACCATAGAGGTTAGCCCCGGCCGCGTTGGGGCCACCATCCGCTTGGTTGCCTCTACCATCAACACCCCGCCCGCGACGACAACCGGCAGGTTGTGACCCACCTTTTCCATCAGCCCCGCAGTTTTCCGCCAAAACCGATTGTGCGATGGTGGTTGGTAAAGCGTGGACAGCGATTTTTCTGTGACAAACTGGTGCTTGCGCAACTGCGTTTCGAGCTGCCCGACCGAATAGGGGCGGCCAAAGCCAAACGGCGTCTTATCCGACCGCGACCAAAGCCCCGCGCGATTGGGCACAATAAACATCACGCGCCCGCCGGGCCCTAAGACGCGCCAAATTTCATCCAGCAAGGCCGAGGGATTGTCAGAAGTTTCCAACCCATGCATGACAACCAGCTTATCCACCTGCCCTGTTTCCACAGGCCAAATCGTTTCTTCGCATAAGACACTGACATTCGACTGGCCCGCAGGCCACGGCATCACGCCTTGCGGACCGGGCATCAATCCCATCACCCGCCGCGCTGATCCCAAATAGGGCCGTAACAAGGGCACCGCAAAGCCGAACCCTGCAACAGTCTGCCCCTTGGCTTCTGGCCACATCTGAACCAGCTCGTCACGGATCACCTTTTGGGCGGCCCGCCCAAGCGCACTGCGATAATAGAAATTGCGCAAATCTAGAACATCAAGATGCATTGCAGTCGGCTCTCCTTTGGGCGAAGCTTGGGGTCACCTTAGCAAGACAGGACCGAAATGCCATGACCCTTACGCTCACAACTGTGCTCTGCCTTGTCGATAACTATGCGTTCATCATTGGGAACCCTGAAACCCGCGAGGCCGCGGTAATCGACGTGCCAGAAGCCGCGCCGATCAACGCTGCCCTCGCCGCCGACAATTGGACACTAACCACAGTAATCTTGACCCACCACCATCACGACCATGTGCAAGGTCTGGACGGTCTGACAGGCCGCGAAAGCCTGCATGTGATCGGTGCCAAAGCCGACGCAGGCCGCCTGCCCCCGCTCGACACCGCCGTGACCGAGGGTGACAACATCACAGTCTGCGGCGAGGACGCCACGATCTTTGACGTCTCCGGCCATACGATCAACCACATCGCAATCCATTTCGCCACCAGCGGCTATGCGTTCACCGCCGACAGCCTGATGGCGCTGGGATGTGGCCGCCTGTTCGAAGGCACGCCAGACCAGATGTGGGACAGCATGTTGAAATTACGCGCCCTGCCGCCTGAAACCATCATTTGTTCCGGCCACGAATACACGCAAAGCAACGCTGCATTTGCGGCAACCATTGAACCCGACAACGCGGACCTTACCTCCAGGATAGCTGCCATCACGGCGGCCCGTGCAGCAGGGGAACCCACAGTGCCATCATCCCTTGATCTGGAAATGCGCACCAACCCGTTCCTGCGCGCCGACGATCCGGCGCTCAAGGCGGCAATCGGCATGACAGGTGCCAGCAACGCCGCCGTTTTCGCCGAAATCAGGGGTCGCAAAGACAGATTTTGATGCGCCCGTCCGGCAAAACACAAAATAACTACCGATTTCACGCGAAAAGTGATCGGAAATGACAAAAAAGTCCTTGAAGCTTGGGCAATAAAACCAAACTTTAAGAGGTAAGAGGCCACAGTTGGACGTGATGCCCTGCGCAGCACCCAACCCGATCTGTAAAGGAGCACACAAAGTGCCATCTTTTTCGACCACACTCGAGCAAGCCATCCACGGTGCATTGGCGCTCGCCAACGCGCGCAAGCATGAATTGGCCACGCTTGAACATCTTCTCCTCTCGCTCATTGATGAACCGGATGCCGCCCGCGTGATGCAGGCTTGTTCCGTCAATCTGGACGAGTTGCGCAAAGACTTGGATGATTTCATCGAAGAAGAGCTGTCCACATTGGTAACCGATGTCGAAGGGTCCGAAGCCGTGCCAACGGCCGCCTTCCAACGCGTGATCCAACGTGCGGCGATCCACGTGCAATCCTCTGGCCGGACAGAAGTGACCGGTGCCAATGTGCTTGTCGCCATTTTCGCCGAACGCGAAAGCAACGCGGCCTTCTTTTTGCAAGAACAAGACATGACCCGCTATGACGCGGTGAACTTCATCGCGCACGGTGTTGCCAAAGACCCCGCATTCGGTGAAAGCCGCCCAGTGACCGGATCATCCGATGAAGCTGAAGAATTCACCAATACAGAAGGCGAAGTCAAAGAAAGCGCGCTGGCCAAATATTGCGTTGATCTGAACGTCAAAGCCAAAGAAGGCGACGTTGATCCATTGATCGGGCGCGCCCACGAGGTGGAACGCTGCATTCAGGTGCTTTGCCGCCGCCGCAAGAACAACCCACTTTTGGTGGGTGATCCGGGCGTAGGTAAAACCGCCATCGCCGAAGGTCTCGCCTTCAAAATCGTGAACGGCGACACGCCAGAGGTATTGTCCGAAACCACAATCTTTAGCCTCGACATGGGTGCGCTGCTGGCTGGCACACGCTACCGCGGTGATTTTGAGGAACGCCTGAAGGCAGTGATGACCGAAATGGAAGATCACGACAATGCTGTGCTTTTCATCGACGAAATCCACACAGTCATCGGCGCTGGTGCCACATCTGGCGGCGCGATGGATGCATCCAACCTGCTGAAACCTGCGTTGCAGGGCGGCAAATTGCGTTGCATGGGGTCCACGACTTATAAAGAATTCCGTCAGCATTTTGAAAAAGACCGCGCCTTGGCCCGTCGTTTTCAGAAAATCGACGTGAACGAACCATCCGTCGAAGATGCGGTGAAGATCCTGCGCGGGTTGAAGCCATATTTCGAAGAACACCACGGCATCAAATACACCGCCGACGCTGTGCGCACGGCCGTGGAATTGTCCGCGCGCTATATCAACGACCGCAAATTGCCCGATAAGGCGATTGATGTGATCGACGAGGCGGGCGCGGCCCAACATCTGGTCCCAGAATCCAAACGCCGCAAAACCATCGGCGTCAAAGAGATCGAGGCCGTCGTCGCCAAAATCGCGCGCATCCCGCCAAAAAATGTGACGAAAGACGATGCAGAGGTGCTCAAGGATCTGGAAACCTCGCTCAAACGCGTGGTCTTTGGTCAGGACACCGCGATCGAGGCATTGTCATCCGCCATCAAACTGGCCCGTGCGGGCCTGCGCGAACCGGAAAAGCCGATTGGCAACTACCTGTTCGCCGGCCCAACCGGTGTAGGTAAAACAGAGGTCGCAAAACAGCTCGCCGATACGCTTGGTGTTGAACTGATGCGTTTTGATATGTCCGAATACATGGAAAAACACGCGGTCAGCCGTTTGATCGGCGCGCCTCCGGGCTACGTCGGGTTTGATCAGGGCGGCATGCTGACCGATGGGATCGACCAGAACCCGCATTGCGTGCTGCTGCTTGATGAAATGGAAAAGGCACATCCGGATGTTTACAACATTCTGTTGCAGGTCATGGACCACGGTAAATTGACCGACCACAACGGCCGGACAACCGATTTCCGCAATGTCATCATCATCATGACGTCGAACGCTGGTGCGTCCGAGCTTGGTAAAAACGCCATGGGCTTTGGCCGTGAAACACGCGAAGGCGAAGACATCGCCGCGATTGAGCGCACGTTCACCCCCGAATTCCGCAACCGTCTGGATGCGATCATCAGCTTTGGTGCACTGCCGAAACCTGTGATCCGTCAAGTTGTCGAAAAATTCGTGCTTCAGCTAGAGGCGCAGCTGATCGACCGCAACGTGCATATCGAAATCACCACCAAAGCCGCCGAATGGCTGGGTGACAAAGGCTATGATGCGAAAATGGGCGCGCGTCCGTTGGGACGCGTGATCCAAGAACACATTAAAAAGCCATTGGCCGAAGAACTGTTGTTCGGCAAACTGGTCAAAGGTGGTTTGGTCAAGGTCGGCGTCAAAAATGGCGAGCTGCATCTGACCTATGAAGAGCCCGCGCAAGCCCGCATTAGCGGTGACAAGCCGCCCCTTCTGACGGCGGAATAATGCGCGCCGCAGTTTTAATAGCATCCCTCGCTGCGACACCCGCGGCGGGGGATTTTTCGTTGGTGCAGCCTGTTGATTGCGTGTTGGATCAGGATTGCTACATCCAGCAATATATGGACCATGACCCATCGGATGCCGCCCATGATTTTGCATGCGGGTCGCTGACCTACGACACGCATAAGGGCACCGACTTCGCCCTGCCAACCTTGGCAGCCCAAGCGGCGGGAGTGAATGTACTAGCCGCGGCCGCTGGCACGGTGGTCGGTGTGCGAAATGATATGGTCGATGCCCTGCAAGTCGGACCAGACGCACCTGACGTCTCGGACAGATTTTGCGGCAATGGCCTCGTGATCCGGCATACGGGCGGCTTCGAAACCCAATACTGCCACATGGCCCAAGGATCGGTCATCGTCACAGCGGGCCAATCGGTAGAAGCAGGCGACGTATTGGGGCAAATCGCCCTGTCAGGACAAACTCAGTTCCCGCACCTACACCTGTCGGTGCGCCGTTTTGGCAAGCCCATTGACCCGTTCAACGCGGACGGCGTGCAAAGCTGCCCTGACACCACGCAACCCTCACTTTGGGCCGATGACATCGCGACACCTGCGGGCGGGATCGTCGAAATTGGCTTATCGGACAAAGTGCCCGACTTCGACGATGTCAAAGCCGGGACAGCTTCGGTTGAGATTGCGCGCGACAGCCCGGCCCTGGTTGGGTGGAGCCACGTTTTTGGCATACGTGATGGTGACCAACTGTTGTCCCGTTTCACGCGCCCTGATGGCACATCATTTGACCATACAGATGACTTCACCCGCACGCAGGCCCGCATTTTCCGCGCCTTTGGAAAACGCACCCCGCGTGGTGGGTGGCCGCGCGGCGCCTATGTTTTAGAGGTGGTTCATCTGCGGGACGCGGTTGAGCTTGATCGCGCAACTTTGAATTTTGAAATCGACTAGCGTTCCGTCAGCTTCAGCTCGATCCGACGATTTTGTGCACGTGCGTCGCTCGTGTCCGCAGGATTAAGCGGCTGGTATTGCCCAAAGCCATTTGCGGCCAAGCGCCCCGGCGGAATGCCCAAGAAATTCACCATATACAGAACAACCGACAAAGCACGCGCTTGCGACAATTCCCAGTTATTGGCGTATTGTCCGGTCCCCGACAGCGGGATGTTGTCGGTATGGCCATCGACGCGAATGACCCAATCAATCCCTGCGGGAATATCATCAGCAATATCGCGCAGAATGCCTGCGACATTGGCTATTTCACCACGCCCAAGGTTCGACAATTCGGCGCGCCCCGGCTCGAACAGCACCTCGGACGAAAACACGAAACGGTCGCCTTCAATACGTACACGGTCCTGACCTTCAAGCACATCGCGCAGCTGCCCAAAGAAATCGGATTTAAACCGCTCTAGGTCCTGCGCTTCCGCCGCCAGTTTTTTAGCCTCTTCTTCCAGCCGTTTTCGTTCGGCAGTTTCCAAGGCAAGGCGCCTGCGCTCTTCGGCTGCGACACGGGCCAATGCGGTGTTCAGTTGCGTTCCCAAGGCTTGGATCTGGACTTGGGCATCAGCGTCAGTGTCATTCGCGATGTTCAAAAGCTCTTGCAATGTGCCGACCTGATTGCGCAGTTCTGCCACTTGTGCATTCAGCGCCGCCACCTGCCGTTGGCTTTCGGCTGATAGTGCCTTTTCATCTGACAGCGCTTCATTGGCTGCGGAAAGCAAAGCATCTTTGCGCTCTTGCTCTGTCATTTGTTCGGCAGCATCGGATTGCGCTGCTGCCATCGCAGCCAGTGCGGCGGCCAATTGTGCCTGCAACGCGCTCCGCTCTTGTCCTGCGCCAGCGGCCAGTGCCGACGCCTCTTCTTGTAACGTTTCATTTGCGAGCAAAGCCGAAGCCAAACGATCTTCGAGCGATTTGCGCTGCTCTTCGGTCGCGGCACCGCTAGCGGCAACCGCTTCCATTTCGGCTTGCAGGGCTTGTTTCGCCAAAAGTGCCGCGGCAAGTTGTTCTTGGATTTCGCGCTCTGTCCGGTCACCTTCCGCGAGCGCTTCTGCCAATGCCGTCCTTGCATCTTCGAGCGCATTTTCGCTTTGATTTCCCGTAGCCAATGCGGCGGCCAAACGTGCTGTCAAATCGGCTTCGTTCTGGGCTGCGACATCCAAACGCTCTTGCGCATTTTGCAATTCCGCTGCCGTTGTTTCCTGTAGCCCCAAGGCCGCCAACAACCGCGCATCCAAGTCTTGCCCTTCGGCCAATGCCTGCGTCAGTTCGTTTTGTGCGTTTTGCTGGGCCAACAGCGCAGTAGCCAGTTTAACGTCAAGATCCGCGCTCGCAGCTTCTGCTGCAGCCAAAAGGGTTAGGGTATCCTCGGCCTTTTGCCGCTGTTCTTCGAGCGACAGGGTCATCGCAGTCAATTCCGCGTCGGCATTTTCTAACCGTTCGCGCATCGCCTGTGCAGCGGCGGCATCAACCAGTTTTTGGGCCTCTAGTTCTGAAATTGCAGCCGCGTTTTCGTCGCGCACGCCTTCAAGATCGGCAATCATTGCCTCTAACGCTTCGCGGCGGGCTGCCGCCAAACGTGCGGCTTCTGCACCTTCATCAATTTCATTGCGCGCTTGGGCCAAGGCAAGGTTCAATGCCTCTTGCTCTGACAGAAGTTGAGTCTGCGCAGCCTCCAGATCGGTAATCGCAGCGCGGGCCTCGGTGCGTTCTGCCAATAGCCCCGCGACCTGCGCCTCAAATCCTGTGATTTGGTTTTGTGCGGCCAATAGTGCTGCATCGCTGGCATCGCGTTGCTGGGTCAGTTGCGCAATCAGGGTCGCTTGCTCGTTGGCGGCGGCGGTCACATCAGCCAAGTTTGATGCCAAATTTGTCGTACGGTCTTGTTCCAGACCCAATGCAGCGGCCAGCGATGAAACCTCGGCGGCCAGTTCATCAAGCCGCGACGCCTGGCCCGTGATCGTTTCACGCAGCACAAATTGGATCACCATGAAAATGGTCAAGACGAACATCAAGACCAGCAACAGACCCGTCATGGCGTCCACAAAACCCGGCCAGATGGCGTTTTGCATACGCCCTGTTCGCCGACTAAGCGCCATGATTAGCCCCCGTCTTTGCCCGGGCGACCACGACCAGAGCGCACAGCCCGTGTCAGAGCGGCGATATCTGCGCGCAGATCAGCCACGGTTTCTTGGCGACCTGCGGACATTTCTTCCAGAATGCGCAGCATCTGCACGTCAATCGACCGCAACCGCATCCGGCTTTCGGCGTCAATGCCGTCAACACCACTATCGCGTAGCTTTTCGATCAACCGTTCTTGGCCTTCTGCGACGCGGGCCAACAATTCATCCGTCGATCCATTCGACCCGCCGCCCGATCCTGTCATCGCTTGGGTCAAGGCCGTCAGGTGACGGTCAAGGCTGGCTTGCTGGGCTTCCATTTGTTGGGCCATGTGGTCCATAAATTCCACCATAACACCCGTTTCGCCGCCGCCATCTTCGCCGGTAGAAAACCCGAGGCGGGTGATCGTGGACAGCCATTCTTCAAGCTCACGGTAGAACCGGTTTTGCCCGTGGGACGCAAAAAGTTCGAGCAAGCCCACAACCAGTGACCCCGCAAGCCCCAGCAAGGACGACGAAAACGCCGTGCCCATGCCACCCAGCTGGCTTTCAAGACCTGCTTGCAACCGCCCAAAAATATCCGCGCCGTTTTCACCGCCAGAGGGATTAAGCGAGCGGATCGTTTCAACAAGTGCAGGAACAGTCGTGGCCAGCCCGTAAAACGTGCCCAAAAGCCCCAGAAAAATTAGGGTGTTGCCGATGTAACGTGTGATTTCACGGTCTTCGTCGATCCGCTGCGCTACGGAATCCAAGATCGAACGCCCCGACGATGACGACAATTGCATTCGCGCCCCGCGTGACCGCAAAAGCGTGGCCAATGGCGCCAGCAATCCGGGCGCGACGTCGGCCTCTGATCCGGTTTTATGCTTGGTGAATCCTTCGATCCAGCCAACAGACCGCATGAGCTGATAGACCTGCCCGAAGCACGACAAGACGCCCGAGACAAAGACGAATAAAATCGCTCCGTTCAGATAGGGGTTCGACCAAAAGATCGCGTTCAGTTGTTCAAATCCGAGGTATATGCCAGCACCGACCAGCCCAAGCACGATCAACATCGAAATGATCTGTCGCACGGGTTGTGTAAACTGCGGCTCGGCCTCGGGTTCCCTTGTTTCAGTCACGACAAAGGGGTCCTTGTGATTGTTGTTAAGCGTAGCTTACTGAATATGCGCGCAATACCCAAATAAAATCGGCCCACAGCTCCGTTACCCCGCCGCAATCGCCTGTACGCGAGTCACAAGCCACGCCATATCATCATCGCGAATATCCATTTTGGTCAGATGGGCGGCGGTATTATACAGGTATTCCGTATTCGGGCCGCGGCCACCAACGGCCCGCGCAATCATCTGGGCTTGGGTTTCCAGATCGTAATTGCAGTATTGCACGTGGTCGGGGTCTATCACATATGCCAGCGCGGTGATCGGCCCATCCTCCGCGTGTAATGTCACCTGTTCTTCGACATATGCTGATGAAATCAGCTCGCGCGCGCGCAAGGCGGCAAGAACTTCGGTTTCCTCTTCGGGTTTCACCTGAAAGGCCACGCCCGTGCATTGCGCACCCACTTGCGCATCTAACGCCAGAACCAACCCAGGGTCGTCATCTGTCCCACGATGGTGGATCGACAGCATGCAAAAACTGCGCGCGTAGTCATGCAGCACGGCGGTTTTCACCTGTGCCGGTTCAAACCCCGGATTCCACAACAGCGATCCATACCCGAATACCCATAAACCCATGATACTGGTCCTTTTCTTCTGCCCCCTATAAACACTGCGCAACAGATGACGCCAAGGGGAAACCATGCGCAGACTGACATTCATCGTGATCGCCTTGGCGGTATTATATAGCGGCTATTGGTTTGTCGGCGCGACCGCGACTGAAAAGGCGGCGACGACGCGGTTGGCTGACTTAAATGCGGCGGGCTGGAACATTAGCTATGACGATCTATCCACCGCCGGTTACCCATCTCGGTTCGATACAACGCTTACGAATTTGCAGGCGACCAGCGGCGATGGTCGGGTCGCGTGGGCGATCCCCATGATCCAAGCCTTGTCGTTATCCTATCAACCTAACCAAGTGATCTTGGCCCTTGCCGATAGCCAGCAGATCACGCTGAACGAGACTCTTATGGATGTTGCGTCCGACGGTCTTCGTGCGAGTGTTACCGTGGCCCCATCAACCAACTTGAACCCCACGGATGTCACATTTGAGACCGGCCCATTGGACGTAACCGTTGACGACGATCCGCTGTTAACCATGACCAAAGGCATTGCAGCCATGCGTCTGGCAGGCCCCGCGCCGCATCATTATGACACTTATTTGGATTTGGACGGGCTGGCCTTACCCCCTGCGTTACGCCGATTAATCGATCCCAATGGCACATTGCCCGCGACCTTTGATCAAGTCACGATTGACGGCGCTGTGACCCTTGATGGTGATCTTTCCGCGTCCCCACGCCCGACGGCGTTGTCACTGAACGGGATGACGATCACGCTTGGTGTGCTGCAACTTCGCGGCAAGGGCGCGCTCACGGTGGACAGTTCTGGCATTCCATCCGGCAAAATCGACTTAACCGCACAAAACTGGCGACAGATGTTGGATTTGGCGGCAGGCGCGGGCCTTGTTGACTTGGGCATCGCCAATACCATCAAAAACATGGGTGGCCTGCTGGGCGGTGGCGGCACGGATATTTCCATTCCGCTGACCTTCCAAAACGGAATGATGTCTGCCGGTCCGCTGCCCTTAGGCCAAGCGCCACGGTTGTTTTAACCCTGACCGAATAAACCTGTCATGGACCGGCGCACCAGCGACGTGACCGATGGCCGTTTGACGGCGTGAAATGGCAGTGGGCGGCAAACTTCGATTGCGGCCACGCCGACCCGTGCGGTCAAGGCGCCGTTGACCACGCCCTCGCCGAACCTGCGCGACACTTTGGACAGCACACCGCCGCCCGCGATGGATCCGATCAGGTCGTCACCCACGGCCACCGCGCCCGTTGCCACAAGATGGGTCAGAACCGTGCGGGTCAACCGCCAGCTGCCGAATGTGCCAGACCGCCCCCCGTAAATTTCCGCGATCCGCCGGATCATACGCAGGTTTGCGGTCAACGCCGTGAACACATCGGCCAAGGCGAGAGGCACGATGGCTGTGACCGTGGCGACTTGACGCGCTGCGGCTTCAACCTCGCGCATCGCAGCCGCGTCGAGCGGTGCGAGCACCGTGTTTTCAGCTAAGCCAAGCAGGCCATCGGCGTCCAATACGTCGCCCGCCTGTTCGGCCAGCCGTTCACGGCCCCATGCGGTATCGTCGCGTGATTTATACAAACGGTTCAGCTGGGTGATGACCCCGCGTGCGGCGGGTAAGTCGTTGTGTGTCAACGCATTTGTCGCATCCTGATGGACCCTGTCCAGTCGGCGCAGGCGCGAAAACGCCGCGAGCTCGCGCAGTGCCATGATCGCTAAAACGATGCAAAACAGGCCTAACAAGCCAAGCGCAATAAGTCCCAAGATCGGCGACCGCGCCAGCAATCCAGTGATGTAGTCATAAGCCGCAAGCGACACCACGAAGCCCAAGAGCGTAACGAGCAGCGACCAAAACCACCGCGCCAACCGCGACGGTTTGCGCGCCGCGATCATGGCCACGGTTTGCATCGATGTCGCGGGGCCAACCGCGTCGGGCACGGCGGGGGCGGCATCGGGTGAAGCGGCGTCTTGGCTATCGAGATCGATCAGAATTGGTCCGCGTGGTCCGTCGGTCATAGCTTATCTCCGATCAGGAATTGCGTGGCCTTATCCAACCGAATATGCGGCGGCCCGTCCCCTGGTTTCAGGTCGAGCGGCGCGGGGGCGAACCGCATGACAACGTATCCATCGCCGTCCCAATCCGTGGCCCCAGCCCGCGCGGGGCCGAGCAAATGCGCCGGATCAGTTGGTAGTTTTCCGGGGTAGAATGCGGCTTGCTTCCCGCTATCAAGCAGACGCCCGCGCACGACGTTCAACGGCCCGTCGCGGTGATCCACAGTTTCCTCTACCGTGGTGCGCAAGGCGGCGATGGACATCGCGCCCGTCGTGGCCCCCGCGAAATCGGCGCGGTCCTTGGCATCGCGAACAAGCGCCTCGGTAATCGCGGTCAATTGCGCATGTTGCGTGTGGTGTAAATGGTCGGCCTTGGTCGCGGCGAAAAGGATTTTTTCGACCCTGCGCCCTTGGAAAATGCGCGTCAGGAAGGCGTTGCGACCGGGCCGGAACGCACCCAGAATGTCAGCCATCGCATTGCGCAAATCATTGACCGCAGGTGGCCCCGCATGGATCGCGCCCAGCACATCGACAAGCACGACTTGGCGGTCGATCTTGGCGAAATGATCGCGGAAGAATGGTTTCACGACATTGCGTTTGTAGCTTTCAAACCGCCGCGCAAATTCGCGCCCCAATGTACCACGCTTGCCTGACGCCCCCTTTAGCGGGGCGAACGTCAGAACCGGCGATCCGGCCATGTCACCGGACAAAAGGAACCGGCCCGGGCTACAATCGGAAAACCCAGCCTCGCGGGATGCTTGCAGATGCGAGGTGAAGACGGCGGAAAAGGCTTTGGCTGCAGGCTCGTCCAGTTTCATGTCTGGGTCGATGTCCGACAGCGCGTTCAGGAATGCGTCCCCTTCTGGCCGCCCGTCCGCACGCGCAATCGCAGCGGCAGACCAATCCTCATAGCTTTGATCCAGCAGCCCGAGATCAAGCAGCCATTCACCCGGATAATCCACAATATCAATGTGGATCGTGCGCGGGCCAGACAGGCCAGACAGCAGCCCCGTTGGCTGCACCTTCAATGACAATCGCAGTTCGCTGATTTGGCGAGTACCGTCAGGCCAGCTTGGGTCTTGCGCCGTAATCTGGCCCAGATAAGTTTCATAGTCGAAACGTGGCAGCGTATCATCGGGCTGCGGTTGTAAATACGCGGTCTGAATGCTGCCATTGGCCGCGGACACCAGTTGTGGCATCCGCCCGCGGTTTGTCAGATTGGCCACAAGCGACGTGATAAACACGGTTTTGCCAGCGCGGCTAAGTCCCGTGACACCCAAACGGATCACCGGATCGGCAAACGGCGCAGCGACGGTATCGGCCACGGCATCGACGCCACGCAGGATTTGATCGGCAATTGCGGCAATAACCACGTGGCATTCCTTTGGTTCAATCGGTTTTGTTTAAGATAAGGACGCGCGACCACCTTGTGTAGGGATTGATTTCGAAACTTTCCCCGCATAAGCCCGTGGTCATGCCACGTTACGCCCTTTCAGTCGAATATAACGGTGCGCCATTTTCGGGATGGCAGCGCCAGAATGATCAGCCTTCGGTGCAGGGCGCGATCGAGGATGCATTGGCCAAACTCGAACCCGGCCCCCACACGATTGGCGCGGCGGGGCGCACGGATGCGGGCGTGCATGCGACGGCGCAGGTGGCCCATTGCGATTTGACCCGCGATTGGACCCCGTTCCGGCTGTCAGAGGCGTTGAATTTCCATCTGAAACCCCTGCCCGTGTCGATCACCCGTTGTGCGTTGGTCGATGCTGAATGGCATGCGCGGTTTGGCGCGTTGGAACGCCGCTATATTTACAGGATCGTCAGCCGCCGCGCGCCCCTGACGTTTAAACGGGGACAGTTGTGGCGGGTGAACTATCCGCTCGATTTGGGCGCGATGCAGGCAGGTGCGGCCCATCTGATCGGCTTGCATGATTTCACGACTTTCCGGTCGACCATGTGTCAGGCGCAAAGCCCTGTGAAGACGCTGGATGAGTTACGTATCGAACAGATTGACCAGCCCAATGGCACCGAATTTCGGTTCCAGGTGCGGGCCAAATCGTTCTTGCATAACCAAGTGCGCAGCTTTGTCGGCACCTTGGAACGCGTCGGGTCCGGCGCGTGGCAACCCGAAGATGTGAAAACCGCGTTAGAGGCTTGCGACCGTGCCGCCTGTGGCCCTGTAAGCCCATCGGACGGCTTGTATTTGGCTGGCGTGAAATACCCAGAAGACCCGTTCGCGGCTTAATCGTTATCGGTCAGTCCAGCCCCTGCCCCCGCAAGTCGAGAGGCTTCTGTCGCGGGCACATAGGTTTTTGCGGCCAAAGTGTTCAACTGGTCCCAGAGCAGGTCGGAAACCGTGACAGAGGTCGCGACGGGCATTCTGAGATCCCCATATTTCTGTTTTAAAATCAAAGCGTTACTTTCGTTTCGATGATCGACATTAGCGCCCCTTGACGCACACATGGCCAAGACAAGGCGCGGCGCGTCGATGTCTTCTAACGTAACCTCTGCGGTCCCAGCCAAGACCGCATCAACCGCAATCGGCCCCGCCATCGCGGCGCGTGCGTTGCGAAACACCAACCCGTCCATATCGACGGGCAGATGCGGCCCGTTTAAGGCCCCGATGACGCAGTCCAATCGCACCGGATCGGTTGCCGCTAAATAGGCGGCAGCGGCCCCGAGGTCTTCACAATGGCCCAAGGGAACACCTGCCCCACGCGCGGCTTTCACTACCATCCCGCTAATTTCGTTCAAGGATCGCTTCATAGATTTGCCACCGGCAGCCACCAATCATCCGCGTTGTCCAGTTCGCCCCACAATGGCGCGCCTTGGGCCAATGTGATGCGCGTCCAGCGGTCCGATTTGGGGTCAAACTTCGCGGCCCCAAAGAACGACAATTTGCAGCGCAGCATATCAATCGGCAGGCAATCGCGGCCAATCAGATTGTCGCGGATTTCGCTATAGGGATGCCGGTCGAGGGTCTGCACGCGTTTCACTGCTGCGCGATGTTCGGGGTGGCGCGCAAGGAAACCAGCGACCGTGCCGGATTGTCCTGTTAGTGCGTGATGCAAGATTTTGACCTGCCGTGAAATATCCAGCGGGCTTTCAAGATGCGCTCCATCTTCGGCATGGCGGTCACCGAGGCGTGGTTCCAGCTTTTCCTCTGACACATACCAAAATTTCGCGCAATTTTCGGGCGATTCATAGTCGATATCGCAGGCCCAATCCCAATCCCGCGCGATTAAATCTGCAAGCGCGTCACAGGACATCATCGGGTCGACCTGCGGCGCAAACGGCGTGGCCATGCAGTCGGCCAGCCCGTCAATCAGGTCGCCGAACGGTTCGAGAACCATAGCCGCGATCAGCTCTTGGGTATCGATTGACCATTTACTGCTGAGCGTCAGAAGCAAATCAATCGGATGTCGGCCGGACATTGCGGCGGGGGTCATTGCCGCGATCACCTTGGGCCATTCGGCGCGAAGCGTATCGATCCGATCCGCTGCTATCTGATCAGGTACATTCCATTGATTCAGATGATCAGTGACCCGCGCCGCAAGATCCATCAGTCGCGCGACCTGCGCCGCACCCAATTCCGGCAATGCCCGCACCCGCGCAATCGCCGTTTCGCGGACCTGCATCCATGAATCCAACAACACTGGGTGGTTCACCAAAAACGGCGCCATCCCAAGGCCCGTGGAATTGCCGATGCCCAAATGACGTTTCATCTCGCGGCTCAGCTTTGCACCACCAACATGTTCGGCAAGATCATGGGTAAAGCCGCGGATCAGCAGCACGATCAGCATTTCGGCCATGAACGGCCCACCCATGCCGGGCCTGTCGGCGATGCGCCCGCGATCCGCGATGCCGAATTTCCCGTTGCCGTAAACGGCGGTGGTTCGCATCAAATAGCCCGTGGATTTCACCAAATCAGCATCCGGCTGCTGCCCCTCGCGCAATGCAGTCGTGACGTGATCGAACAGGCGCACGGATTTATTTGCGCGGCTAAGCACCAGATCACGCTCGGTAAAGCGCCCTGCCTCTTGCAGCGGGGCCGATGCAACGATGCGGTCAATTTCGGACTGTGACGGGATGCCATCATATAAAACATAGGCCGTGTCCCACGCCGTCGCGATCACGCGGTCGGTGCGCATTTCGGGCGGCAAATCCGTGGACACCGCGACCAAGGCGTAATCGAACCCGCCAAAGCGAAGCTGATAAACCGCATGACCGAACCCATTGGCACACATTTGCCAAACGGTGCGATCAACGCGCACATTTTCCGCAGTTAAAGCCCGTAGAAGAGTCCGCATAAACGACAAACGATGCGGGAATGACGCCCCCATACGCCGCAAGCGCATCACATCTTGTGGTGCGCGCAACGGCATTTGCGCGGGGGCAATTGCGTCCTTCATCGCAGGTCTCGCATCATTTGAAAAATCTCCCTCACAAAAATGCTATCACATCACCCATATTCTCCCTGTCAAAAATGGACATTTCGGATTCGGTTTGCGGCGTCTTGATCGCCATCCATTTCTTTGCCGATGCCCGAAATTGTGAGGTTGCAGACCTTTGAACTCTGGTGAGAGCAGGGTAATGTGCTGCAATCCCACGGCCGCAAAGGTGCCTTAAATGCTTAACCTCAAACGGATCATCACAGCCATGGTCCTTTGGCCCGCTGCGGTTGTTGCGCAAGACATCTCGTTTGACGTTAAAGGGGAAAGCAGCGATTTGGCTGCGGCATTGCGATCGGCGTCGTTGGTGTTAGCGACCTCAGCAGATAAAAACCCTGATCCACAAGACTATATCGCGGCTGCGCGGGCGGATTACAGGCGGCTTTTGACCGCGCTTTACGGGCGCGGTTATTACAGCGGTGTCATTTCGATTTCCGTCGACGGGCGCGAAGCGTCCAGTATCGCACCACTTGCAGCCCCTGCTCGGATCAACGCCATCACGCTACGCGTTGATCCAGGTCCTGTATTTCGATTTGGCGACACCGACATCAGCCCAACCGCATCTGGCACCCTGCTGCCCGAAAGTTTTGCGCGCGGTCAAACTGCTGCGGCGAATGTTGTCGGGCAAGCCGTCACTGCCGCCGTTGATGCATGGCGCGACACGGGTCACGCCAAAGCCGCCCGTATCGGTCAAAGCATCACAGCGCAGCACGCTGCGCAAGAATTGAACGTACGTGTCGCCATCGCGCCCGGCCCGCAACTGACATTCGGTGACGTGAGCGTGACCGGCAATGCCGCCGTGCGCACCGATCGGATCGTTGCGATTGCTGGTCTGCCTGTTGGAGAAACATTTTCGCCTGCGGCACTGAAAAAGGCAGAGCAACGCCTGCGCGAAACAGGTGCCTTCGACAGTGTCACCACGACCGAGGCAAAGGTGATCGGACCTAACGACACCTTACCAATCGTTTTGAATGTCGCCGAAAGGAAACCGCGGCGCTTTGGCTTTGGGCTGGAACTGTCATCCATCGAAGGGATCAAAGTTTCGTCGTTCTGGCTGCACCGAAACTTCCTCGGCGGGGCGGAACGGTTTCGCGTGGATGGTGAAATTTCTGGGATCGGTGGCGAAACCGGCGGCGTCGACTATACGATTGGCCTAAATTTAGAACGCCCGGCTGTTTATGGCCCCGATACCGATGGTTTCATTCGGTCCCAGTTAAGCCGCGAAGACGAGCCCGACTACCGCGTCGATCAATTCGCGATTGAGGCAGGTCTGACACGCGTGATCGCCGATGATCTGGTGGCTGAAATTGGTGTTGGCTTTCTGACCGCCCGCGACGTCACTGACCTTGGCACACGCGATTACACGTTGGTCACCTTTCCAATTTCAGCGACTTTGGACCGGCGTGATGTTCCAACGAATGCAACGGATGGCTATTATCTCGATCTCGAAACGACCCCGTTTTTCGACACTGCCAATGACGTTGTTGGGGCGCGGATGTTTGCAGATGCACGTGCCTATCGTAGCGTAGGGGCGGACGAACAACTAACGCTCGCAGGCCGATTGCAAGTCGGCAGCCTGCTGGGGACAAGCATTCAAAATGCCCCCGCCGATTTCCTGTTCTATTCTGGCGGTGGCGGCACCGTGCGGGGCCAACCTTATAAATCGCTGGCTATTGACGATCTCGTGGGTGGGCAAGCCGTGCGAACAGGCGGCCAATCTTTCGTTGGCGCCCAATTCGAAGCACGTTATGCAGTAAACGACACAATCGGGCTTGTCGGGTTTTACGATGTGGGTCAGGTCAGCGCCGACGCGGGCTTTGACAACAACACGGGCTGGCATGCGGGCGCGGGTGTTGGCATCCGGTATAACACCGGCATCGGCCCAATTCGGTTAGACATCAGCACCCCTGCCAGCGGCGCAAACATCGCGAAATCCGTTCAGGTATACATCGGGATCGGGCAATCGTTTTGAAACAGCTTATTCTCGCCAGCACGCTTGCCTGCGCGCCATTGATGGCATCGGGACAAACCCAAGAAGACATCGACAAAGGGTTTCTGGTCGACTTGATCGAAAGCAATCTATCGAGCAGCACGCGCGACGTGAGCATCACTGGCTTCAAAGGCGCGCTTAGCTCGGCAGCATCCTTGGATGTGATGACAATTGCCGATGCGGATGGCGTTTGGCTGACATTGGAAGATGTGGTTCTCGATTGGAACCGAAGCGCTGTGCTGCGCGGGCAGATCGACGTTGAAGAACTCAGCGCCGCGCGCATCATTATCACCCGTCCCCCCGCCTCGGAACCGTCAGCCCCCAGCCCAGAAGCCGTTGGGTTTTCATTGCCCAGCCTGCCGGTTGGCATTGCATTGGGGAAATTGGCGATTGCAGAAATAGTCTTGGGCGAGGCGTTTTTGGGCGAGGAAATTTCGCTGAGCTTGACCGGAAATGCGGCCCTGTCGGGCGGCGAAGGCAATGCAATGGTGACCGCCAAGCGTCTAGGGAACAAGGCTGGCATTTTCTCTATCGACGGTAGTTATAGCAACGAAAGCCGCATTCTGGCGCTGGACCTCTCGGTCGCAGAAGACGCGGACGGCATCGCCGCGTCGATTTTGAATTTACCAGACCGCCCATCAGCCGAATTGTCCGTTTCTGGCACCGCACCGATTGACAACTACACAGCCGAACTGACGCTGGCGACCAACGGACAGGACCGGATCACTGGCGATTTCAGCTATGAGACCGATGATCTAGGACACCTGATCAATCTCGATATTGGCGGTGATATTTCGCCCCTGTTTGATCCTGCATATCAGGCCTTCTTTGGCGACGATGTTAGTCTTGTTGTATCGCTACGCAACGGCAACAGCGGCCGTGTCGACTTGCAAAACTTGACGCTGACATCCGACAGCTTGAACCTATCGGGCACCGCGCAGATCGGTGCGCAAGGATGGCCAGAACGGGTCGACCTGCGCGGGCAAATCGCGAATGATGACGGTGATCCCGTTTTACTGCCGCTGGCAGGGCCGAAAACCTTTCTCGACACCGCGCAATTTGATCTGCAATTCGACCAAAAGGTTTCACCGGACTGGACGATTGATCTGGACGTAACTGACTTTGAGCGCCCCGGCGTATTCATTGACGAAATCAACCTGATTGGCACCGGTATTCTCGTTGGCGGGCAGGATGATGTGAATGGAGAAGCCACCGCCAATCTGACATATACGGTGGCAGGGTTACAGTTGGATGATGTGGGTGCAGCGCAAGCATTGGGCGACACGATCAATGGCGTTTTGACAGCAAAGCGCACAGAAGGAAGCCCGACACAGATCACCGCATTCACACTGTCCGGCCCAGGTCTAGAGGCACGTGCGACAGCCACCATCGCCGGCCCTGAAACCGGACTAAGAACGCAAAGCACTGTCGCCCTGACCGTCGATACGCTTGAGCGGTTTTCAACACTGGCCGGTCGCCCGTTGGCGGGGTCTAGTGCTGTGTTGATCTCCAGCACGGTTGCCCCGCTTGACGGCACTTTTGACATCGATGTGACGGGCACGACCCATGATCTTTTGGTCGGCATCCCGCAACTTGACGCCGTTCTATCGGGGCGCGGCACAATCGCGGCCACAGCGGAACGAGACACCGACGGCACGCGACTAACCGACCTACGTATCCAGACATCTGCGGCCAAGCTGACCGGTTCAGCCGATTTAGCAAGCACTGGCAGCGATGCCACGATCGACATCTCGGTCCAAGACATCGCGCGGATTGAACCTCGATTGACTGGCGCATTGACAGCAACCATTGATGCGGCCCGCGACGTATCCGATCAAACCAAAGTCACGTTGCGCGTCGATGGTCTTGGCACGGATATCGACGTGCTGGCAGACATCAGCCCGACCCAAGAAATTTCGGGCACGGTAGATGCCGTCGTAGACAATCTCGCAACATTTCAACGGCTGATCGGCCAGTCAGTATCAGGTGGTCTATCCGCGCAGATAGCGGGCACGGCTATGTCAGATTTTTCGGCCTTTGTTGGTACCGCCGACATGCAAACCAGCAATTTAGGCGTGGGCAACGCCATTGCCGATTTGCTGCTAGCAGGCAACGGACGCCTAAGCGCATCCGCGAATTTGGCAAATGGAACCCTGCAAATTGACAGGCTAACAGCAGAGACACCGCAAATGTCGATTACGGGCAATCTCGGGGGCAGTAACGGCACGGGAACAGGGGCATTCAACGCCCGCCTGCGCGATGTTGGCATACTGACAGATCAATTGAGCGGACCAGTCACGGCCTCTGGTACCGCGGCACGCCCAAGCTTTGGCAACTGGCAAATCGACGCGACCGCCAATGGCCCGGGCGGTATTAATCTGCGCGCAGACGGACAAGTCGCGCAATCTGGAAATTTGAACATCGATGTGCGAGGCACTGCACCGCTAGGTTTAGCAAACCGCGTCTTGGAACCGCGCCGCATCACCGGCGATGCGGTGTTTGATTTGGCGTTAAACGGATCGCCAACCGTGGATGCATTATCGGGGCGGATCGACCTGCGAAACGCACGCGTGACTGCGCCCACATTGGCGCAGGGTTTGTCGAATATTGTGGGCGGCATCGGCTTTGCAAATGGCACTGCGCGATTGGGTATCACCGGAGATGTGCAATCCGGCGGGTCCGTTTCCGTGACTGGTCCTGTGGGCCTGAATGCCCCGCAAACGGCGGACATTGCAGTCGCCCTAAGCAATGTCATCCTGAAAGATCCGACGCTTTACAGCACCAGCATTGGCGGCACCCTGACGGTCAAAGGGCCACTTTCTGGTGGCGCAGAAATCGCCGGTCAGCTTAGCCTTGGGCAAACCGAATTGCAGGTGCCTTCTTCTGGTGTTGGGGCATTAGGCGATTTGCCGGATGTCACCCACATCGGTGCATCAAACGCAGTGCGCACGACCTTGGCCCGCGCAGGTGTCACCAACGAAACCAACGTTGAAACCGCTGGCAGTATTCGCCCTTTCCCGCTGGATATCGCAATCAATGCCCCTTCGCGGATCTTCATTCGTGGGCGCGGTTTGGACGCTGAATTGGGTGGCACATTGCGGATCGGCGGCACCACCGCTGATGTGCAGCCCATTGGATTGTTTGAACTTGTGCGCGGGCGCATCGACATTTTGCAGCAACGGTTCGAACTCGCCGAGGGCAGTGCGTCGCTTCAAGGCGACTTTGAGCCCTACATCCGGCTGGTCGCTCGGACCGAGGCCCGCACGGGCACTGCAATTTCGATCATCGTTGAGGGCCCTGCAAGCGAGCCGGTGGTCAGTTTTATTTCGACGCCCTCCCTGCCCCAAGACGACGTCTTAGCGCAGCTGATTTTCGGGCGTGATCTGCAAAATATCAGCCCACTGCAAGCCGTGCAGCTTGCGGCGGCTGTAGGCACTTTGGCAGGGCGCGGCGGCGGCGGATTGATCGATACTTTCCGCCAAAATATCGGGCTGGATGATTTTGACGTAACCACAGACGAGGACGGAAATGCCGCCGTTCGCGCGGGCAAATACCTATCGGAAAACGTCTATACGGATGTGATTGTGTCCAGCGATGGAACCACCGAAGTGAACATTAATCTCGACATCACCGATGATTTTACCGCCAAAGGGTCCGTAGACGGAGACGGTGAAACAAGCATCGGGATATTCTTTGAAAAAGACTACTGATCCGCGAGGAATTGCAGGATTGGCGTCGTGAACGCGCTAGAGGTTTCCATCAGGCCAAGGTGCTGCAACGCGGGCACGATGATAGTCTGGGCGCCCGCGATTTCAGACGCGATATCATGGCTCATATCGGGCGTGCTGCCGCTGTCGTTTTCGCAGGTCATCACCAACGTCGGCGTGGTGATTTCACCCTCGCGTCCCGTCAATTCCACGACCCCGTTCGCCAGCACCCACGCCGCTTGGGCGTAGCTGTCGTCATCGACCATTTCGCGCCAATTGCGAACCAACGCTGGGCCGTCGCCAGCCCCTAAATAAGCGGGTGTGAACCAGCGCTTTAGCGCCGCATCAAAAGTTGCAAAAGCACCTTGATCACGGGCGGCCAGCGCGCGAGCCTCGACCTGTGCTTGTGCATCAGTCCCGCGATCATGTGGGGAGTTCAGGATCGTCAGCGATGCAACGCGCTCGGGGTAGTCCAACGCGAAACGTCGATTGATCATCCCCCCGATAGAGAATCCTACAACATGAACCTTGGCGACCCCGAGGTGATCCGACAGCCCTGCGAGTTGACCAGCATAAACTGACAGACTGGCCGTCGCCGCCGACTTTTCCGACGCCCCATGCCCATACAGATCATAGGTCAATACGCGATAGCCCGCAAAGGCAGGCAGCATCCCCGCAAAAACATCGCGGCACAGGCCCAGCCCGTGGATGAAAACCACGACGGGTGCATCCACAGGGCCGGTTAGCGTGTAAGACGTGCCGTTAAACGCCGGCGGGGTTGTCGACATCGTGGCCCATTTCCTCAAGATCTTCGTAACGGTTGCCAATGCGGTGGTTCGGATGCCCGCCGATGGATGCGCCAAGTGCAACGATCAGCTCGTCATCCGCTGGCGCATCGGGCACACAGGTGTGGATCGTCTGGTAATGGCTGCGCGCGCCGCCGTCATCTTTGTGCATCAACGGAATGATCACAGGGGTGCCTGCCGACCCGCGCGTGTTCGCAAATACAAGGTAAGATTTTGCCTCCACCGCATCCCGATATTGGTTCCCAAACCACAGCGTGTGGGTCAGCCCTTGGGCGTGTTCCAGCTCTCCGCCCATGCCGACAACGGATGATTTACCGTAGCCTTCCACGGTGCCGCCCGTTTCCTTGAGGATCATGTCGGTCAGCAATTTGCCCAATACCGGCCCATGATCGCGGATCGCAGGGCGCAGGTTTTCGACGTATCCCATGCCCGCCCAAGGGTTCTTAATAATCGCCATGGCCGCGACCAAAAGGGTTGGCGTGTCCACGGTCTTGCCGCCTTCGACAAAAGTGGTTTGCACGGTCGTCAGGGTGCGGCGAATTTCAACAGTCATTGTGGTTTTCCTTTAGGCAAATGCAGGCATGACGCGGTCGATAAACAGCTGGAGCGACCGCTTTTGCAGGTCCATATCCAGCCCCATCGAGGCGTAGTAGATAAAGGCGTCGACGCCAAGGTCTTCGTATCCGCGCAGCTTTCCGATGACCGTATCAGGGTCGCCGAACATCAGGTTTTCTTCGAGCATATCAAGGTCGACGCGCACGTTGCCCTCTAGCTCTTCCAAGGGCACGATTTCAGGGAAGCCGTTGATGACATCGCCCTTCTTCATCATAACATTGCCGAACCGGCCCAATGTGCCGCGAATGGTGGTCAGCGCCTCTTGGCGGTCATCCTCGTTTTCATAAAGTGCGGTGTGCCGCATCAGTGCGAATGTGCCGTCCCAACCGCCCGCTTTGGCGATGCTTTCATCCAGCTGGCCCTTGTATTTCTCGGCCTCTGCCATGGGCAAGGTGAACGGCCAACACATGACGTTGCAGTCATTTGCAACGGCATAATCGAACGTCGCAGGTGACCGCGCGGCGACCCACATCGGCACGGTGTCTTGCACAGGTTTCGGGCAGGATGTGGCCGCAGGGAACCGCCAGTGGTCGCCGTTATGTTCCACGTCGCCCTTCCACAATTCGCGGACCAAGGGCAGCATTTCTTGCATGTATTTATGCCCGTCCTTTTGATCGAGCCCGGGACGCATCCGGTCAAATTCACGCTGATAGGCACCGGACCCGAGGCCCAAATTCAACCGCCCATCCGACAGCAAATCGACCATCGCCGCCTCGCCCGCCAGATTGATCGGATGCCAATAGGACGCGTTCGCGACACCACAGCCAAGCTGGATGTTCGTCGTATGATTGGCCCACCAAGTCATGATCTGAAACGGGTTGGGCGCGATGGTCATTTCAAGCGCGTGATGTTCAGCAGCCCAAGCGATCTCAAAACCCGCGTCATCGGCCATTTTGACCATCTCCAACACGTGGTCGCGCACGGCGATCATGTCGGTCGTTTCGTCCATACGCTCGAGGTTAATTGCGATGTGGAATTTCATGGCTCTCTCCTGATCAGCGCATTTTGAATGGGTTGGCGACGGGGTCGTCGGACATGTTCATCCAGACGGTTTTGGGGCGGGTATAAGCGTACAAAGCTTGGAACCCGCTTTCTCGCCCATAGCCGCTGTTTTTCACGCCACCAAAGGCAGCAATCGGGCTGATCGCGCGGTAGGTATTCACCCACACGATGCCCGCCTTGACCCGTTTGGACATGCGGAGGGATCGCGCGCTGTCGCGGGTGAAAATGCCCGCCGCCAGCCCGTGTTGGCTATCATTTGCCAGTGCCAGCGCCTCGTCTTCGGTGCGGAACCGCTGCATGGCGAGCACGGGGCCGAACAGTTCGGTATCCACGATGCTCATGTCTTGGCGCGGGCAGTCGATGATCGTCGGCTCATAGTAAAGCCCGCCTAGATCAGGTTGCTTGCCGCCACACAGAATGGTGCCACCTTCAGACTGGGCCAAGGCGACTTGGGTCTGGATATGATCGAGTTGTGCTTGCGTGCAAAGCGGGCCCATCTCAGTCGCTTCATCTTGCGGATCACCAATACGGATGTTCCCCGCGATGGCGACCATACGGGTCAGAAATTCATCCGCGATGTCTTCGTGCAGATACAGCCGTGAACCCGCGACACAGGATTGCCCAGTCGCCCCGAAAATCCCAGCGATTGACCCATTCACGGCGCTTTCGATATTTGCGTCATCGAAGACGATGAACGGGGATTTCCCACCAAGTTCGAGCGAAACTTCTGCGAAGTTTTCCGCCGCGTTGCGCATGATATGGCGCGCCGCGTTGGGACCACCGGTAAAGGCAACCTTGGCCACGAGCGGATGCGACGTCAGGTGTTTGCCGCAATCCGCGTGACCCGTCACGATGTTAACGACACCGTCGGGAATGCCCGCCTGCGCGACCAGTTTCCCTAATTCTAGGAGCGGTGCCGCCGCATGTTCGGACCCTTTCATCACGATGGTGTTGCCCGCCGCCAAAGCAGGGCCGATCTTGACTGCGCTCAGGAACATTTGGCTGTTCCACGGAACGACAGCGGCGATCACGCCAAGCGGTTCGCGGTCGGTGAAAACGAACATATCGGGCTTGTCGATGGGCAGGGTTTCACCGTGCAGTTTGTCGGCGGATCCAGCGTAAAAATGCAAGAACTCGGCGATGTATTTCGATTGCCACGCGGTTTCGGAATACATCTTGCCGGTGTCGGTTGTTTCAATCCGTCCGATGGCTTCAGAATTGGCAGCAAGCAGGTCAGCCAAACGGCCAAGCGCGCGGCCCCGTTCGGTCGCGGTCATCTGCCCCCATGGGCCGTCAAGGGCGGCATCGGCGGCACGCACGGCGGCGTCGACATCGGCGGCGGTAGCTTCGGGAATGGTTGCCCAAACTACTCCGGTTGCAGGGTTCACGCTGTCGAACCGCGCGCCATTCGTGGCATCGATCCACGCGCCGTTGATGAGCATTTGATAGTTTACGGTGTCTGACATCTGCCGCCTCCTTTGATCGTGACAGAGGTTAGCGCGGAAAATTGATTTGAAAAAACGAATGTTTTTGCATAATAAGTTCGAAAAAGGCGAACCGTTATGAACTTGTCTGAACTGCGTACATTCCTGACGATCATCGAAACCGGCAGTCTTGTGCGGGCGTCAGAGGCGTTGAATGTGACCCAATCGACGGTCACCGCACGGCTGAAGGCGTTAGAGGATGAACTGGGTCAGCGGCTCATGCACAGGCAAAAATCAGGCATCGTTCTGACGGCAGCAGGTAATCGGCTGCAACGATATGCGTCTACAATCAGTGACTTATGGCAACAGGCCCGCCACGAAACCGCCCTGCCCGATGGGATGCAGTCGATTTGCAACCTTGCCTGTCACCCCGATCTTTGGCCCGATCTGGGTGAAAAACTATTCGCGCATATTCGCGACACACAGCCCAATGTCGCGCTGTCGATCTGGACGGGCGGGCAATACGATTTGGCAAGCTGGCTTGATCAGGGGTTGGTGGACGTGGCGCTGACATATTGGCCAAGCACGCGGGCGACGGTGCTGACAGAGCCGTTGATCCAAGACCGGTTAATCCAAGTGTCCACCGATCCGACGCGATTCGACGCGACGCAGGGCGGATATGTGTTCGTCGAAGCAGGCGACAATTTCAGTCGTGCCCATGCAAGCGCATTCCCGCAAACGGATGCGGCAAGGTTGAGCTTTGGGGCAGCGACTTTGGGCCGTGACTACATCCTGCGCAACGGCGGCGCGGCCTATTTGCCCGCGCGGATTGCCCACCCGAACATTGGATCAGAATTGCAGGAAATTGCGGGCGCACCGCAGTTTACGCGCCAAATCTATGCCGTATCGCGCACAACAGCTTGCGCTGGTTGGCCGTGGTTGGGCAGCGCATTAGATACGCTTCGTTCGTAGCCCCGCGACGATGGTGACACCGTCGCGGGATTTGATTTAGGCTTTGTTCATCCGGTTTTCGATGAGATCGTCAACCACGGATGGATCGGCCAATGTGGACGTGTCGCCCAATGCACCAAAATCGTCCTCGGCAATCTTGCGCAGGATACGGCGCATGATTTTTCCCGAACGTGTTTTCGGCAGGCCTGGTGCCCATTGAATTAGGTCAGGTTTGGCAATCGGGCCGATTTCGGCGCGGACCCAAGTTTCCAATTCTTTGCGCAATCCCTCTGATGGTTCTTCGCCGCCCATCAAGGTGACATAGGCGTAAATGCCTTGGCCCTTGATGTCGTGCGGGTAGCCAACGACTGCGGATTCCGCGACCTTCGGGTGGGCGACCAAGGCGCTTTCGACCTCTGCCGTGCCCATGCGGTGGCCAGATACGTTGATAACATCATCGACCCGGCCCGTAATCCAGTAATACCCGTCCGCATCACGGCGACAGCCGTCACCGGTGAAGTAGTAGCCTTTGTAGTCGCTGAAATAGGTCTTCTCGAACCGCTCGTGATCGCCCCAAACACTGCGCATTTGGCCCGGCCAGCTGTCTTTGATACACAGCACGCCTTCGGCTGCGGTATCGTGAATTTCTTCGCCCGTTGTCGGCTCCAAAATCACAGGCTGAATGCCGAAGAACGGCAAGGTGCAAGACCCCGGTTTTGTCGCTGTTGCACCGGGCAGCGGAGTCATCAAATGACCGCCAGTTTCGGTCTGCCACCATGTATCAACAATCGGGCATTTGCCCTTGCCGACAACGTCGTTGTACCAGTTCCATGCCTCTGGGTTGATCGGCTCGCCGACGGTGCCCAAGAGCTTCAGATCGGACAGATCGTGCTTTTCGACAAAGCTATTCCCTTGCCCCATCAGTGCGCGAATTGCGGTGGGGGCGGTGTAGAATTGGTTGACCTTATGCTTGGCGCAAACCTCCCAGAAACGACCAGCGTCGGGGAAAGTTGGCACGCCTTCAAACATCACGGTCGTCGCGCCATTTGCCAGCGGGCCGTAGACGATATAGCTGTGGCCTGTGACCCAACCCACGTCAGCCGTACACCAGAAAATGTCGCCGTCATGATAATCAAACGTGTATTGATGGGTCATGGACGCGTAAACGAGATAGCCGCCTGTTGAGTGGACAACGCCCTTTGGCATGCCCGTCGAACCAGATGTGTAAAGAATAAACAGCGGATCTTCGGCGTTCATTTCCGTAGGCGGGCAATCGGCAGACACATTCGCCTGCATCTCGTGCAGCCAGAAATCGCGACCCTCGACCATGGCGACATCACCGCCTGTGCGCTGAACAACTAGCATCTTGGACGGCGCATCGATCTTTTCAAACGCGGCATCTGCGTTAACCTTTAACGGGGTGTTGCGGCCGCCGCGTGGGGCTTCGTCTGCCGTAATCACAACCTTGGCTTCGGATCCATTGACCCGAGCAGCCAGTGCATCAGAAGAAAAACCAGCAAAGACAATTGAATGGATCGCGCCAATCCGCGCAGAGGCAAGCATCGCATAGGCGGCTTCGGGGATCATTGGCATATAGATAACAACGCGGTCACCTTTGCCCACACCCATGTCTTTAAGAACATTTGCAAACTTGCTGACGTTTGCGTGCAGCTGATTGTATGTGATGTGCAGCGCTTCGTCAGTGGGGCTGTCGGGCTCCCAAATGATCGCCGTCTGATCGCCACGCGTGGCAAGATGACGGTCAATACAGTTGGCGGCGACGTTCAGCGTGCCGTCCTCGAACCACTTAATATCCACTTGGCCAAGCGTGTAGTCCGACGACTTAACTTTGGTATAGGGTGTCATCCAATCGACGCGCTTGCCATGCTCGGCCCAAAATGCCGTAGGGTCGGCGATAGACGCAGCATACATGGCCTCGTATTTCGCCTTGTCAGCATGTGCGCCCGCAGCCATTTCAGCCGACGGTGGATAGGTTACATTTGCGTCAGACATCGTCTGTCCCCCCAGATTAATTCAATTAGGGCATAAAATGCCCTGTCCTCTCGTTGATGCGCACGACGCGCACCGTTTCCCTGACGCACACCATGAAACTAATCGCTCCAACTTCCAAGCGGCCCTTCACCGCTCAGTAGTTGTTTTTGTGAATTTATTTACATTCAATTTGACAACTCAAGCATTAATCAAAATTAACGCCCCATTAACGCTTGTTTACCATCTTAACCGCGGGGGGAGGGCATCAATGGCACGCGGCGTATTTCACTTCATCATCATTTTTTTCTACGCGACGATGGCACACTCTGGCGCATGGCCGCGCGACGAAGGCCGGTATTTCATCGCAGCTGGCGGCAATTTTTTGTTGTCCGACGGTGCACAACTGCCCGTCCACTACGACCCGACGATTTATCTTGAATACGGACTTTCCGACGAAATCACCCTAGGGGTTGATATGCATCTGGCCGATGCCGGACGTATCGGAACCGCGTTTTTCTTCATCAGCACCCCACTTAGCGCAAAACACTCCCAGCAAAAAGTGTCGGCAAACCTCGCCTTCGGCATCCGGTCAAATGGCTTAAGCGAAACCGAAACCCTGATGCGTGCCGGTCTGTCTTGGGGGATGGGGTTTGACAATGGATGGCTCGCCGTTGACGGCTATGCCACATTGTCGAATGCAGACGATAAGCTCCGACCCAAACTGGATCTCACAGGGGGGTATCGCTGGTCTGACACCGTAGAGCTGTCCGTGCAGCTGCAAACGGGTCAAGGCACAACTGACGATTTTTATGCCAAACTAGTGCCATCAATTTCCTACCAGCTCAACGAAACAATTGGGCTGCACCTTGGCGCAGCCCAAGCCCTAACGGGCGATCGTGGGGCGGGCCTGAAATTCGAAACCCGACTAACGTTTTAGAACCGTTTCGCAATCACAAAAGCACTACAACGGATTGTCCATGCGGACCGTAAACCGAACCTCGCCTTTAACTGGCGTGCCCCAACCCAATTCAACATTCCGAAAATCGGCTCCCTGACTCGCATCAACAGACGGGGCCAAATAGACTGGCGTATTAGACCCATTGCGCAAAGTTCCCCGCGCGGTAACCGCATCAACAAATCGCGCGCGTCCTTCAAACGGCAGATAGGGTTCGGTGTCCAACGTCCAAGTGGAAGCAGCCGTTGATTGGACATGTGACAATGTTGCAGGGTTGAATACTTCGTTACGGATCCCGTGAAACGCATTGCCTGAAAACTCCACCGTTCGCATACGAATGAATTCCAAATCGGCAAATGTTGTGTCCACCTTCTCCACACCGTCAATGTATCCATTAACGGTCCAGAATGTATTTCCCACTACCGAAAAACCGTGGATAAAATGGCCCGGGCCGAACGGCTTGATGACGATGACCTTGAATGAATCTGCGACATTTGAAGCAAAGAACATGTTACTCGTTATCGTCATTCCACCAAACGAGAACTGGTTGCCGAGCGCTGGTTCGGCAGAGTGTTCATTTGTCCACTCTACAAAGTTGTTTTCGATGTAATTGTGATTGATCACCGTCGATGGATTTGGCGTCGTAATCACCACGCCACCCATGCGCACACCATCTTGTTGCAGGTCGCCTTGGAACCAATGATTACCCGTCAGCGTCGTCGTCGAGCCACCAAGAATTGCGAAATGTTTGAACATCATGATGCGATTGTCGCGAATTTTGACGTCGTTGGCATTGGTGTTCAATGCAATAGAAACACGTTGCTGCACATTCAACGCGGTCTCATTGGAATTAAACTGACAACGGTCCACCATCATGCCCTGGCAACCCGTGCCAATTGACGTCAAACCTCGGTCTTTGGGCTTGGTGAAAAAACAATCTCGGACATGAAACGTCAGCCCGTCGGGGGCCAGCATAACACCACTGGCAATGCCATTACCTTGGAATTCAATGTCATCCATGACGAATTGGCTCAGACTACTGAACCCAGAAAAGTCCAATAGATATTTGAACCGCTTGAACGTATAGCTTTGCGTCCCAACTGCGTCATAAAGTGGCTGACTGATGTAAACGATCTTGGCACCGACATTTACGCTCGTGACATAAATTTCACGCCCAACGCCTGTTCCCTCAACCAAAGACCCAACCTGAACATTCGCCACATTGGTTACATTCGTCAAACGGGTTGGATTGGCGACGGCATAAGTGCCATTGGATGCCACGCTTTCCGTATCCCAACCTGTTGCGCCAACAGCTTGAAACTGTCCATTTCGGATAACACGGCGCGTCGCAAAAACTGTGCGATTTGGATCAGCAGCCTGCATATCCATCGGCTCTGTCAGATCAATACGACGCCCACACAAATCAAGAGATTCATGATCCGAAAAATTCAACAGCGCCTGAAACGCTTTGCGAAATGCCAACTGTTCGTCGCCAAATGCACTAAGATAAAGTTCATAGTTGAACTCTTGCTGCAAAATGAACCGTTTATCTGCTGGTTGCGTTACGGTGCCTTCGAATTTTACACGGCTTTCAATCGTAACATCTTTGTCGATCTGAAACACACCGCTTGATACTAAAACCGTGCGCCCGTGCGCTGCCGCATCAGCTGCCTCGAATGCGGCACTATCGTCTGTGGTGCCATCACCTTTTGCCCCATAATCGCGCACATCGACAACAGACAAAATATCACGCGTGAAAAAGCTGGTGACGTCTTCGATCACCAAATCATCGACACGTACCAAGCCCCCGCTTGCGCCCGTCAGGTCAATACCGAAATGGCCGTATGACGCGGAATCCCAAACCATGTCGACACCAGTCCGGTCGGCAATGGCAATGATCGCGGAGATTTCGACCACTTCGCCATAAGTGGTCAATTGCGTCGCTGGGCCAACGGTGGTCAAACCATTGGCTTGACCTCCTCCTGCACGACCTGCCCAGCCCGAAATGCGCACCGATGGCATTGGGCCAGCGACAGCCTTGACCGACGCACGCACCTGCAAAAAACATCCCGGCAAAATGGGTGTTTCACCCATATATCGCACACGGTTCGTTGTCGCATCTTTGACGACTTCAAGACAGCCACCAAAATCCTGATCCGCCGCGACAAACACGCCATTACCACTAACCGCATAAGTGTCAGAACCAGGCGTCCCATCGCCGCTTGACCAAACCCCAAGACCTGCCGCAAACGGCAGCGGCATCAGCACAAGCCCATCGGTAATCGCTTTATTCATGAATAACCCTTTCCGGAAAATCTCTGCAAAGGCACCGGATCAAGGCCAGCGCGCCAGTAAAAATTTAGCTTCCAAGGGTGAACTAGGGCCTAGACCACCGTGACGGTGGGATTAAGCACCAACAGCAGGCGGCAACAACTGAACACCATCAATCTGCCATGTATCGCCTTCGCGGATCATTTTATAATCGATGATATGCACGGCTCCGTTCGGGTCACGCATCATCACACGTTGGAAGAAAAACGGACCTTCTTCGCGTGGTTCTAAAAATCGCACATCGCTATTGTCCCAAACCATGGGATAACCGCGCGCAACCATTGTGCCGAAATTCAACGGATTTCCAAACAGCCGCTTGATCATCGGACTTGCGTACCCAAACGCCTTGGGCACATCGCGATCGTTAAATGCCTGTAACTGTGCGCCAATGACGTCTTGCATCGTATCGGCCAAAGCCCCCGATGCACTCAGCCCCAACACCAAAACGCCTGCAATCAAATGTCTCATTCATGCCTCCGATCATCCTAAAGCTAGTTTAGTAACGATCAAAGGCACGAATTAGTTTCAATTTGGGGACGATGCGGCCAGCTGGGTTTCGATCAAGGCGATGGTTTCATCGACACCGTAAAGCGCAATGAACCCGCCAAAACGAGGGCCTTGGGACGCGCCTAGCAGCACTTCGTAAAGGGCCGTGAACCAGCCACGTAGCGGATCAAACGCGTGGTCCTTGCCAACAGCGAACACCATGGATTGCAGCTCTTCTGCATCCAAACCGCCATCCCATGCTTTTAAGCGCACCACGAGGTTTTCCATCGCAGCGCGTTCCTGATCGGTCGGGGCGCGGAACACTTTGGTCGGCTTCACAAAGTCGTTGTAATAACGCACTGCAAAACCCGCAGCCTGATCCATTTGCGGATTGGTTTCTGCAGAGGCGTCAGGCGCGTAGCGTTTGATGAAGCCCCACAGCGTATCCTTATCCTCTGCGCCGGAAACAGATGCGAGATTCAGCAACATCGCGAATGGCACGACCATGTCAGAGGCCGGCACATTGTGACCATGAATATGGAAAACTGGGTTGTTCAACTTGGCCGCATCATCTTGACCCGCATAGGCCCGCAACTGCTGGTGATATTCATCAACTGCCTTAGGGATCACATCGAAATGCATGCGCTTGGCCGTCTTCGGCTTCAAATACATGAAATACGACAGGGATTCCGTCGACGCATATGTCAGCCATTCGTCGATTGTCAGGCCGTTGCCCGAGGTCTTGGAAATCTTATGACCCTCGGAATCAAGGAACAATTCGTAGGTGAAATGCTCTGGCGCCTTGCCACCCAACACACGACAGATGTTGTCATAGATCGGCGTATTGGTCGCGTGATCCTTGCCATACATCTCAAAATCAACGCCCAATGCTGCCCAGCGCGCGCCAAAGTCGGGCTTCCATTGCAGCTTACAATTGCCACCGGTTACAGGCATCGTCACTTCTGTGCCGTCCACATCGTCAAACGTGATCATACCGTCCTTGGTGACGTTCTTCATCGGCACATACAGCACCTGACCCGTCGAAGGGCTGATCGGTAAGAATATCGAATAGGTCGCAGCACGTTCTTCGCGCAGGGACTTGAGCATGATCGCCATAACGTCGTCATACTTTTCCGCAGCCGTGAGCAGGATTTCGTCCATCTTGCCGGACTTGTAATAATCCGTCGCAGAAATGAACTCATACTCAAACCCAAAGGTATCGAGAAAACTGTTCAGCTTGGCATTCATATGCGCACCAAAACTGTCATGGGTGCCAAACGGATCAGGCACCGCCGTCAGCGGTTGTTGCATATACGCCTCGAGGGCTGCTGGATCAGGCACATTGCCCGGAATCTTGCGCATTCCGTCCATGTCGTCAGAAAAACACACCAGTTTGGTGGGGATATCAGAAATAACTTCAAACGCGCGGCGCACCATCGTTGTGCGGCCGACCTCGCCAAATGTTCCGATATGGGGCAAACCCGAAGGACCATAACCTGTTTCAAACAAGACATAGCCCTTCTCGGGTGCCTTATTTGCATAGCGTTTGAGCAGACGGCGGGCTTCTTCAAAGGGCCAAGCCTTGGAATTCATCGCAGCGTCACGCAAATTGGTCATAGTATCTCTCACGGGTTGAACGGGGGTCCCAATGACGCCCCAACGCGCACTCCCTATTGCGCAAGCGCATTGGCGTCAATAAATCGGTAGGGTAACAAGTCAAAAGGAACGGACATGACACCAGATGCACCCATGACAGCCCAAGACGCGCTCGTCGCGATTATGGTCGCCGTTTCCGCCAGTGACGAAGAAATTCGCACGGCAGAACTTGTAAAAATGTCTAACCAAATCAACAATCTGCCTGTGTTCGCTGGCTATGATGCCGAACGGCTGCCTCGGGTGTCAAAAATGGTCTACGAAATTTTCGAGCAAGAAGATGGTTTAGATGCCATTTTTGGGCTCATCCGCGATGCATTGCCCGAGCGTCTGTTTGAAACCGCTTATGCGCTGGCCTGCGACGTCGCCGCCGCTGACGGGGCTATCGACGAGGCCGAGGGCCGGATGCTTGAAGAGATTCGCTACGAGCTTGAAATCGACCGTCTACATGCCGCCGCTATCGAACGCGGATCGCGTGCGCGACACATGACGCTTTAATCAGACGTCGTTCAACGCAGCCCAACGGCGCAGCAAAGTCTGCTGCAGCTTCTTGGCCTTGGTGTTGAACGTGACCGACCCGCGCGGCTGTTCGTCATTGGACGCCTTGCCAATTTCCCGCGCCTCCAAATCGGCTGCAAAAATCGCAAACGTCAAATTTCGCCCACCGCGCGTGCGGATATAGCCCGCCAGCGACGACACGAAATTCAACGTGCCGGTTTTGGCCACAACTGTCGCAGGATGGTCCTTAATCACGCGCTTTTTATCATCGCGGAACGGGATATCCTTGAGAATCGGAAACAAGACGTCGTCCACGCCATCCGCATTCAACAGCGTGACCATATCCGCCGCGGTGATCCGCGTTGTATCACCAAGCCCCGAATGATCGGCAAAGCTCGGTGCAATCCCCGCCCGTTCCTTCGCCCAGCGTGTCATACCCAGCGCCGAGGTTCGTAATCCGCGCTGCTGACCGCTCAAACGCTGGGTCGCCGTCATCCCCGCAGCCTCTGCCGTAATATTGGTCGAAAACCGCAACATCGCACGCATCATGCCACGCAGATCATCGCTTTCATGCACGGCCAACACGTCGCCAGTCGGCGCGTCCGGCACCTCTACAGGCGGTGACAGCACAATCCCCTGTCCCCGCGCAAAGCTCGCAAAAACCTCGCCCGCATAGATCGCGGGATAGCGCACAGGCAACCAGCGTGACCCGCCACTGCCCAGGGCCCCACGCGCGACGGTCCACTCGTCCAAACCGCCACCATCGCGATAAGTATAAACCGGCACTTCGCGATCCACGATCCGCATTTTGGCAACGGTCACAGTTGGGCGGTACAACTCACTCCGCGCATCCATTGTGACGGAATAGGCACCATTGGCCCGCTTCCATTCAAAATGCACACGGTTGAAATTTAGGTTCAGCCCCGTGATCGCCGGATTATAACCAAGATGGTCTAGCTGGCTGGCGTCAATCTCGTCCAAATTCTTCAGCGCACCGTCATAAACATAAAATTTACCGCGCACCTCGGTCAGCCCACTGTCTTTCAGGCCTTGCGCCAAAGCAGCCATATCATCTGTTACAAGGTTCGGGTTGCCGCCCCCCACCAAGATCAAATTCCCGTCCAAAACACTGTCAACGACCGGCCCATCTGCAAGCACTTGTGTCAAAAACCGATGATCGGGACCTAGACTTTCAATCGTATACAACGCGGTGACAGCCTTCGTGACACTTGCCGGCGGTAGCGGCACATCAGCATCATGGGCGTCAATGACTTCACCGGTATCCGCATCTGCCAGCACAATGCCGACACGGCCTGTCACCCCAGATGCGGCAATCACATCAGGCAAGCTGCGGCGCATTTCAGGGGTGATTTCACCGGCCATTGCGGGTCGACCTGTCGGGCGAAGCGACGTCAGCGGCGCATCGGCCAATGCCCCTGTCGCGGCTGATCCCAATAATGCGGCAACCACCGCCCGTCGTGAAAATTTCTGTATCATTCAAATATCTTAACGTTAGTTAGCATTGGCGCAACGCCTAACCCCATGCACCTTGTGCGCGGATAGCCGTGGATGATTGGGTCGACATTGGCAAATTAATAAAACACCATTTCGGCGCAGCCCCACGCCCCAGAACTTGCGACGCGCGCGCCGGTAACATGGTATGACGATACACCTTCGCCGCCTTGGACAAACGTGCCGAAATTCGATCGCCTGGGCGGGCAATCACGCCAACAGGTACATTTTGCATAATCCACTGCCAGTCCTGCCATCGATGAAACTGTGCCAAATTATCCGCCCCCATCAGCCAGACAAACCGCACACCGGGGTATTGATCCTGCAACGCAGAAATCGTCTCGGCCGTGAACCGCGTGCCCAAACGTTCTTCGATATTTGTCACCGTCACACGTGGATGATCCATCACCGCGCGGGCCTTGGACAATCGTTGTTCTATCGGCGCAGGACCGCGATCTTTTAGTGGATTACCTGGCGATACGAGCCACCAAACATGGTCCAGCCCGAAACGTTTCAATGCAGTTTGCGTAATATGTACGTGACCGGCATGCGCCGGATCAAATGAACCACCCAAAAGGCCAATGACTTGCCCTGCTTTTGCAATCGGATCGCCCTGCATCGTTCCCACCTTCCGCGTTTGGCCCGTGATAGCGCGAAAAACCCTATGAAAGCAAAGCATTCAACCGAAACACTTCTACAAATCACCTGACACTGCGCCTGCGCCCCACAGCGACACAAATTCCGGACAACAACAGGGCGTTGAACATGGCTTCATCCCCAGCTATCTAAGGCGCAAACCTGAACCCATCGGAGCGTCGAAAATGGCCAGCAATCAATTCGTTTATTTCATGGACGGCGTGTCAAAAACCTATCCCGGTGGGAAAAAAGTATTTGAAAACATTCGCCTCAACTTCTTGCCTGGTGTAAAAATCGGCGTTGTCGGTGTGAACGGCACCGGTAAATCCACGCTGATGCGCATCATGGCGGGCCAAGACAAAGACTTCGCTGGTGAAGCATGGGCGGCCGAAGGCGCCCGCGTGGGCTACCTGCCACAAGAACCGCATCTGGACGATACACTGACCGTACGTGAAAACGTGATGTTGGGCGTAGCCGACAAAAAGGCAATTTTGGACCGCTACAACGAAGTGGCAATGAACTATTCCGAAGAAACCGCCGATGAAATGGCGCGGCTTCAGGATGAAATCGATAGCCAAAACCTCTGGGATCTGGATGCGCAAATCGACGTGTCGATGGAGGCGCTGCGCTGCCCGCCAGACGACGCCGACGTGTCCACTCTGTCGGGCGGTGAAAAACGCCGCGTAGCCCTGTGCAAACTTCTGCTCGAAGCACCAGACATGCTGCTGCTTGACGAACCGACCAACCACCTTGACGCCGAAACAATCGCTTGGCTGCAGCAGCACCTGATTGATTACAAAGGCACAATCCTGATCGTCACCCACGACCGCTACTTTCTTGATGCGATCACAGGCTGGATTTTGGAACTGGACCGCGGGTCAGGCATCCCGCATGAAGGCAACTATTCTTCATGGTTGGAAGCCAAGGCAAAACGTCTGGAACGCGAGGCCAAGGACGACAAATCCAAGCAGCGCACGCTGGAACGCGAACTTGAATGGATGCGCCAAGGCGCCAAGGCCCGTCAGGCGAAATCCAAGGCCCGCATCAGCGCCTATAACGATCTGGCCAACCAGTCGGAAAAAGAGAAAATGGGCCGCGCCCAGATCATCATTCCCAATGGCCCGCGTCTTGGGTCCAAGGTGATCGAGGTCGAAAACCTGAAAAAGGCGATGGGTGACAAACTACTCGTCGAAGACCTGTCATTTGATCTGCCACCCGGTGGCATCGTCGGTGTAATCGGGCCGAACGGCGCGGGTAAATCAACGCTGTTTTCCATGCTCACAGGTCAGCTCGCACCTGATGAAGGTTCTGTGACGTTCGGCGACACGGTACAGCTGTCCTACGTTGATCAGTCGCGCGACGCGCTCGACCCAGAAACCACTGTTTGGGAAGAAATCACTGGGGGCGCAGAAATCATCGAACTTGGCGATGCATCCATGAACTCACGTGCTTATTGCTCTGCGTTCAACTTCAAAGGCGGCGATCAACAGAAAAAGGTCGGGCTGCTGTCCGGCGGCGAACGCAACCGCGTGCATATGGCGAAACTGCTCAAATCAGGCGGCAACGTGCTGCTGCTTGACGAACCGACCAACGATCTGGACGTCGAAACTCTGCGTGCGCTCGAAGACGCGCTGGAATCCTTCGCAGGCTGCGCCGTGGTCATTTCCCACGACCGCTTCTTCCTTGACCGGATCTGCACACACATGCTCGCCTTTGAAGGCGACGCGCATGTGGAATGGTTCCAGGGCAATTTTGAAGACTATGAAGAAGACAAGAAAAAGCGCCTTGGCGCAGATGCGATGGAACCCAAGCGCATGAAGCACAAAAAATTCACACGCTAACGAAATCGGGCGGCCCTTGGGGCCGCCCTTTTTACTTATGCCGCGTCTTTTTCGACTACTGGCTCTTCGACTTCAGGCTCTGGCGCGGGCAAGGCCAGCGCTTCATCCGGCATCTGATCCGGCAGGCCCAAAGAAACAGTGCCCGTTTCAGGATCAATCGTCACATTTGGCTTCACTGCCATCAAGGCCAGCACTTCGTTCACTTCGCCCAAGGCACGCTCTACCGTTTGGCGCTGCGTTTCGACGGCAGGCTTCAGCCCACCCATACGTGATTTCAAAAACTTGAACATCTTGGTTCCCCTCATGAAACTGTTGTCCTTAGCCTAGAACAGGCCCCCACCAACAGTCAGGGGAAACCCCACACGCAAGTCCCCCGCAGACGAGGGTTGCCTATTTTCGCTTCACAAATTCGGTCAAAATGACAATCCGTTGGCCTTCGACGCGTCCCTCAATGTGACCAGCATTGTCTTGGACCAGTGATATGTTGCGCACAGCCGTACCGCGCTTGGCCGTGAAACCGGCACCTTTCACAGGCAAATCCTTGACCAACACAACCGTGTCGCCATGGACAAGTACCATGCCAAGACTATCCTTATGCACAATCTCCGGCTGATCGGCGGCAACCAGACGCGCCATCGCATCGGGATCAACCTGCATCATGTCGCGGGTATCAACGGCCCATCCCTCTTCCAGTTCGCCCAGCTTTTTCCAAACGGCGATCTGCACGGCGGGTTCTGGCGACCAAGCAGACCCTTCGAGGCAATGCCAATGTCCGACAGGCGCATCCGCTTCGCCGCGACACACTGGACACAACAACACTTGATCCTCTGGCGTAACGTCCTGCGCGGTCAACTCACCTTGCGCACCACAAAACTCGCAGCGTTCTTCGGCCCGTGTCATCAATTCATCCCAGCGCATCGCATTTCCTTTGCCATTCTTTGCCCGCATCCGATACGCCAATTGGTGCAAAAGGAAAGAGCGGCATTCAGCTTATACACTAATTTCCCTTGCATTTTGTTCCGACAACCCCCAGATGAGACGGGCAGACGTTATCTTTCTCGACCCACTGTTTTCCATACCGGCTACAGTCTTTCGATTTTGCACTGACTACGCCGCGCTGTCGCATTTCGTGGACAGCCCTGAAAACAAAGGAATATTTCCATGGCTACTGGTACAGTAAAATGGTTCAACGCAACTAAAGGCTTCGGCTTTATCGCTCCTGATGGCGGCTCCAAGGACGTGTTCGTACACATCTCTGCTGTTGAGCGTTCCGGCCTCACAGGCCTGAAAGATGACCAAAAGGTTACTTTCGACATCGAAGCTGGCCGTGACGGCCGCGAATCTGCGGTGAACCTGGCTCTGGCCTAAATCACGCATTCGGGGCGTCCGCATTTGCGGGCGCTCCATTCCGCCCAAATTGGGCAATCCCCCAAAAATTCTTGATTTTGTTACATTGCACGCACATGGTGGCGGTGCGACGTCGCATAATATCGACCACTGACCCCATAACGGCCCAGTTCTTCGATCCATCAGACGAGCCGGTCCGCTGCATTTCCGCGAGCGGTAAACATGGAGGAAGCACAATGGCTTCAGGTACAGTGAAGTGGTTCAACACCACAAAAGGTTTCGGATTTATCGCCCCTGACGGCGGAACAAAGGACGTGTTCGTTCACATTTCCGCAGTAGAGCGTTCTGGTCTGACAGGTCTGAAAGACGATCAAAAGATCACTTTCGACATTGAAGCAGGCCGCGATGGCCGCGAGAGCGCCGTGAACTTGGCGCTGGTCGACTAAACCGCCAATAGATTGAAAAGAGGGGCTTCCGTTATCGGGCGCCCCTTTTGTGTTTTAGTCTTCCAGAACGAAGGTGATCTTCAGAACAACGCGGTATTCGTCGATCTTGCCGTCTTTGACAGTGACTTTCTGGTCCGCAACCCAAGCACTTGTGATGCCCTTCAGGGTCTTGACCGCACGTTCCACGCCGTTTTCAACAGCATCGTCGAATGACTTTTTGGAAGAAGAGATTACCTCGGTGACTTTTGCGATAGACATGAGGATTTCCTTTATTGGGTGGCCAAACTGGCCGTTGTGATACTCGTATTTAACATAGCACATGAAGGGGTAAGAACGGGAATGCCCGCGCTTTATTCCCCCTGTGGCGCGTCTTCGATCAATGCAAGCACCGCAGGCCCCATGGCCGCCACGATCAACGCGACGCCATCTTGGTTGGGGTGAATGCCGTCCGGTTGCATGTAATTGGCCACTTCATCTTGGCTTTCAGCCTCGGCCAGAATGCCCGCGAAAAACGTGGGGTATAGCGGCAGGTCATAACTGCCAGCCAAATCCACATACATGCCATTAAATGCGGTCTGATAATCCGCCCCGTAATTCGCCCCCGCCGTGATCCCGACCAAAAGTGCATCGACCCCCGCTTCTGCGGCCTTCGCCAAAATCCCGTCCAAATTCGCGCGGCTCACCACCGGATCAATGCCGCGCAGATAATCATTGCCGCCCAAAGCCACGATCATCGCGTCCACATCCGGTGTAAGCGTCCAGTCCGTCCGCGACAAACCACCCGCCGTGGTATCCCCAGACACGCCCGCGTTAACCAACCTGACATCAGCACCCTGCGCATCCAGCCATGCCTGCATTTGCGGCACAAACCCATCCCCGTTGGGCAATCCGTATCCTGCGGTCAGGCTGTCACCAAGGGCTGCGATTGTCACTGTGTCCGCATGCACAGCCCCTGTGCTAACCACGAACGCCAAGCCCGCCTTGCACAACAGCCCCCGCGCCCCATATCCAAGGGATATCACAGCAGAAAGCCATCCCATGCCCGATCCCATCATGTCGCTATCCAACGCCGCGCTTTCACTGGATGGCAACGCGGGCAAGGTCGACATTCTGCACGACATTTCACTGGATGTGGCGGCGGGGGAAACCTTGGGGCTGGTCGGGCCAAGCGGCTCTGGCAAATCATCTCTCCTGATGTTGATGGGCGGGCTGGAACAAGCCACCGCTGGCACGATCACCGCCTTGGGCGAAAACTTGACAGCCATGACTGAAGACGGCCTTGCCCTCTTTCGTAGACATCATATGGGGGTGGTGTTTCAATCTTTCCACCTGATCCCCACCATGACAGCACTGGAAAATGTCGCAACCCCGTTGGAATTGGCGGGCGTGGCGGATGCATTTGACCGCGCAGCGGCGGAACTGGACGCCGTGGGCCTCGGTGCCCGCGCCGATCACTACCCCAGCCAAATGTCAGGCGGCGAACAACAGCGCGTGGCGCTGGCCCGCGCATCCGCCCCGCGCCCGCGCATCCTGTTGGCCGACGAGCCCACCGGCAATCTGGACGCGACCAATGGCTCTGCGATTATGGATTTGCTGTTCGATCTGCGTGACAAACACGGTGCGACCCTGATCATGGTCACCCATTCCGCTGACCTCGCCGCCCGCTGCGACCGCGTGATTACCCTAACAGACGGGCGCATTTCATGAGCCTCGTTATCGCCTCCCGCTTTGCCCGCCGCGAATTGCGCGGGGGTCTGCACGGCTTTCGCGTTTTCCTCGCCTGCCTCGCCCTTGGCGTCGCGGCTATCGCCGCCGTCGGCACAGTGCGCGCCGGGATCGAGGCCGGATTGGAAAGCGAAGGCGCTGCCCTTTTGGGTGGCGATGCAGAGGTCGAATTCACCTACCGTTTTGCCCGCGATGCAGAACTGGCGTTCCTCAACGAAATTGCAACAGAGATTTCCGAAACCGTCGATTTCCGCTCCATGGCCGTGGTCGATGGACCGTTGGGCGTGGAACGCGGGCTGACCCAAGTCCGCGCCGTTGACAGCGCATACCCACTTGTGGGGAGCGTGACACTGGCCCCCAACATCCCACTCGACACCGCACTTGCCAACAACGGCGGCGTGATGGAACGGGTTTTAGTGGACCGTTTGGGGTTGAGCGTCGGCGACACATTCCGCTTGGGAGAGGCCACATTCACCCTACGCGCCGTGCTCGAGCGCTACCCCGACAATTCATCCGGCGGCTTTGGTCTTGGCCCGCGCACAGTGGTGCTGACCGATGATCTGGCGAGTTCCGGCTTGCTCGCCGAAGGCACGCTTTACTCGACACAATACCGGATGCTCTTGCCCGCAGGCGCTGACCTCGCCGCACTGGAAACCCGCGCCGAAGACCAGTTCCGCGACACAGGCCTGCGCTGGCGCGATAGCCGCAATGGCGCAGGTGGCACAGCGCGGTTTGTTGAACGCATCGGCGCGTTCCTGATCCTTATGGGCTTATCTGGCTTGGCCGTTGGCGGCGTCGGTGTTTCCGCCGCTGTGCGTTCTTACCTCGCGGGCAAAACCGGCGTCATCGCGACATTGAAAACACTGGGCGCCACCCGCCGCACGATTTTCCTCACCTATTTCCTGCAAATCGGCGCGCTCACCCTGTTAGGCATCGCAATCGGGCTGGTACTGGGCGGCGGCATCCCTGTCCTTCTCGCCCCCGTGATCGAAGCACAACTGCCGATCCCCGCCGATTTCACCTTCACCATGGCACCCCTGATAGAGGCTGCACTCTACGGCCTGCTTGCGGCCCTGATCTTCACGCTTTGGCCGCTGGCGCGCACCGAACAAATCCGCCCAGCGACACTGTTCCGTGATGCATTTGGCTCCGACAGCGGCTTGCCCGCCTGGCCATATCTGGCCGCCACGGCGGCACTTGTCGCCATGCTACTTGGTGCTGCAATCTGGTTTTCGGGCACAGTTTTCCTAACGCTTTGGACCGCCGGCGGGATCATCGGCGCGTTGCTGATCCTCGTGGCCGCAGCATGGATCGCCCGCCTGATATCTCGCAAACTTGGCCGCCGTGCACGTGGCCGCCCTGCCCTGCGCCTCGCCCTTGGGTCCATCGGCGCGCGCGGTGGCGAAGCGACGTCTGTCGTACTCTCCCTTGGTCTCGGCTTGACTGTGCTGGCATCCGTCGGGCAAATCGACGGCAACCTGCGGGCAGCATTCTCAGACGAGCTGCCCGAAGTCGCCCCCAGCTATTTCTTCGTCGACATCCAGCCCGACCAAATCGACGGCTTCCGCGCAAGGCTCGACACCGACCCCGCTGTCAGCAAGGTCGACACGGCCCCAATGCTGCGCGGGATAATCACGAAGATTAACGGACAATCAGCGGAAGAGTTCTCAGACGGCCATTGGGTCACACGCGGCGACCGCGGCGTGACCTACACGGCAGAGGCCCCCGATCCGTCAGAAATCACCGATGGCACATGGTGGCCCACTGATTACACGGGCCCACCGCTCATGAGTTTTTCAACCGAAGAAGCGCTAGAAATCGGCCTTTCCTTGGGCGACACCGTCACAGTCAACATTCTGGGCCGCGACATCACCGCGACCATCAGCAACTTTCGGACAGTCAGCTGGGAAAACGCTGGCATCGGCTTCGTCATGGCGTTGAACCCATCCGCATTGGCGGGCGCACCACACAGCTGGATTTCGACGGTCTATGCCGAACCGCAGGCAGAGGCCGCGATCCTGCGCGATCTTGCGAACCAATACCCCAACATTACCGCCATCCGGATCAGGGACGCGATTGATCAGGTCGTGGACCTCGTCGGCGGGATTGCCGCTGCCACACGCTACGCCGCATTGGCGACGCTTGTGACCGGATTCCTCGTGTTGATCGGCGCGGCCGCAGCAGGTGAACGGGCGCGGACATTCGAGGCTGCCGTGCTGAAAACGCTCGGGGCCACCCGCGCGCGCATCTTGTTCAGCTTCGCCCTACGTGCCGCCATTCTGGGGCTTGCCGCAGGCATCGTCGCGCTGATCGCGGGCATTCTGGGCGGCTGGGCCGTGACCACATTCGTCATGGAAGGTGATTATCAGGTGATCTGGACCAATGCATTGCTGATCATCGGCGGTGGGGTCATGGCGTCACTCGTCGCGGGCCTCGCCTTTGCGTTCCGCCCGCTGAATGCAAGCCCGGCACAGGTGCTCCGCGCGCGGGAATGATCAGCGACGTAAGTGTAGGAGTTGCAGCAAACGGCTTTGCCGCGCGAATGGCGCATCCTCTGGCGCCTTGGGTTCGGCGATCACCTTGCTCGCCAAAACCCATGCGATCACAGCAAACACCGCGCCGCCAAGGAACTGCCCTACAAGCACGCCAACAGCGCCGAACCACATGGATCCAAGCAACACAAACGGGATCATCCCGACGGTGTTCCTACCCCAGTTAATGATCGTGGAATAATACGGATGCCCAAGGTTGTTGAACGCCGCGTTCGACACAAAGATCACGCCGTTGAAAAAGAACATCAGCGATAGCGGCCCCGCGAACATGAACACAATCGTCTGGCTGATCCCATCAAGCGCGAATAGCGACGCAAGGAACGGGCGCAGCAGGAACAAAATGCCCGATACGAGCACAACCACGGCGGCGGTAAAAATCAGACCGTCACGGAACGCGCCGCGCACGCGGTCTTGCTGGCCCGCCCCAAAATTCTGCCCCATGATCGGACCAATCGCGCCTGACAGGGCAAAGATCACGCCAAAGGCCACGGGCATAATCCGCGATACAATCGCCATGCCTGCAACGGCGGCCTCGCCGAATTCGGCCATTGACCGTGTCACATAGGCCTGCCCGATCGGGGTCGCCAATTGGGTTAGGATCGCGGGGAATGCAATGGCGGCAATCGGGGCGAAGTCTTTTCGTAATTCCGCCCCTGTGGGATGGCTGAACCCGTTATAATACCGGACAATCGGAATGACCGCGGCGACACCCATCGCGACACGCGCAGCCACACTGGCATAGGCCGCACCCGTCAATTCCAGATCAAGACCAAAGATCAGGATCGGATCCAAAATGGCGTTCACAATGCCGCCCATCACAGTTGCCATCATCGCACGCCGCGCATCGCCGTGTGCGCGCAAAATCGCCCCGCCGACCATGCCGACCAACAAAAACGGCAAGGACGGAATAATGATCTGGAGGTAGCTGACCGCAAGGGTAAGGGTCTCGCCGGTGGCCCCCATGAGACCAGCGAGGAATGCAAGGTTCATCCAGACGAGCGCCGCGAAAACGATCCCAAAAGCCACGCCGTATATCAGCGCATTGGTGGCTTTGGCGCGGGCCAGCTCTTCATCGCCTTCGCCCAATGCGCGGGCCACAAGCGCGCCTGCAGCAATCGCCATGCCGATCCCGAATGACGATGTGAAAAACAAGATCGCACCAGCGTAGCCGATGGCCGCGGCCAATTCCGCCTTGCCCAGCATCGCGATGAAAATCATGTCGACGAAGTCGACAAGGAACACCGCCATCAGCCCCACCGTTGACGTCAACGACATCACAGTGATGTGGCGCAGCAAGCTGCCTTTTAGAAAAACAGCTTGCTCTGACATGGGCTAAACCTTTGGTTTTGTTTGCAACAGCGGCATGACCTCGGCCATTTCCGGCCCGCGTTGCATGCCTGTGACTGCTTTGCGCAGTGGCATGAACAATGTCTTGCCCTTGCGGCCCGTGGCCTCTTTGACGGCGGCGGTCCATGTAGACCACGTATCATCAGCGTAGGGCGGTGCTCCGAGCATGTCAAAAGCCTGCGCGATGAAGTCTTTGTCTTCGTCCTCGACCAACGGTGCGTCAGGGCCATTTTGGAAAAATGACCACCAGCCAGCCACGTCGTCAAGCGTCGCGATGTTACCCTTAATAGCGTGCCAAAACGCGTCGCGCTTGTCGGCGGGCACATCGGCAAGCGTGTCGGCAACATCGGCCACGTCGAGCGTCGCGAGATAGCGCGCAGTCAGCGGCCCGAGGTCTTCGGCGTCGAATTTCGTCGGCGCAGAGCCGAATTTTGACACATCGAAATTGTCCACGATTTCACGTACATTTGCACGCAGCTCGACAGGATCAGACGAGCCCAAGCGCGCCATCAGCGACAAGATCGCCAAGGGGGCGATGCCTTGGGCACGCAGATCGCGCAGCGCCAAGGTGCCCAGACGTTTCGACAGCGCCTCGCCCTGCGGCCCCGTAAGCAGGGAGTGGTGCGCAAAAGATGGCACAGTGCCTCCCAGCGCCTGCATGATTTGGATTTGCGTCGCGGTGTTTGTGATATGGTCAGACCCGCGCACAACAGTCGTCATGCCCATTTCCGTGTCATCCACAACCGACGCCAGCGTGTACAAAATCTGCCCGTCGTTTTTGAACAAAACCGGATCGGACACAGAGGCCGCGTCGATCGAAATCGTGCCGACGATCTGGTCGTCCCATTCGATACGTTCGTGGTCCAGCTTGAACCGCCAATGCGACCCGCGTTCCGCGCGCAGTGTGTTTTTCTCGTCCTCTGACAAGTCCAATGCAGCGCGGTCATAGACCGGCGGCTTGCCCATGTTCAGCTGTTTTTTACGCTTTAGGTCAAGCTCCACGGGCGTCTCGAAACATTCGTACAGACGGCCCATGTCGATCAGCTTTTGCTTGGCCTCCAGATATTTATCCATGCGCTTGGACTGATGTTCCACGCGGTCCCATTCAAGGCCGAGCCAAGTCAGATCATCTTTGATCCCTTGCATATATTTGTCCTTGGACCGCTCCTGATCAGTGTCATCAATCCGCAGCACAAATTCGCCGCCATTCTGGCGCGCAATCGCATAGTTGAACAAGGCAGCACGCAGGTTGCCGATGTGAATATAGCCGGTGGGCGACGGGGCGAAACGAGTCGTGGTCATGGGAACATCCTTTGGTTGCCCCCGATGTTTCATGATCGTCCTGATTTGTCTAGATTAGGCGGTCACGGGCCATTTCTTGTTCAGATCATGCAGACCCTTGCGGATCAGTTCCTCGAGCACGTCCAGATCAATATCGGCCAGCTTGTTTACATATAGACAGGCCTTGCCAATCTTATGTTTGCCCAAACGCCCAAGAATGTCGGAATAATCTTCGTAACCCGGCAAAATATAGATAGACAGGTTCGTTTTGCGCGGGCTGAACCCAGTCGCGCAGCAATCTCCCTCGCGACCACTGTCATAAACGTAGTGATACTGGCCGTACCCGATGATCGTTGGGCCCCACATTTTGGGTTCATAGCCCGTGATCCGACGGAACATTTCGTCCAAAACGCGCGCATCGGCTTGGCGGGTTGGATGGGGCACATCTGTAATGAATTCGACGGGGTCAGCGACTGTCGCTTGGGTTTTGTTTTCGGCCATGGGCTTTCTCCATTGGGATCAAGCCTAACAGAGCCGTCGCATTTTTCAAATGTTGCCCGGGGCCAGCCCCGGACCCCGGAGTATTTCGAAAAATGCGAGGGCTTAGGTCATGTCCCGAAAACGATTCACAATCGGGTAGCGTCGATCGAGCCAAAAGGCATGACGCGAAAGCCGCGTGCCGGGAGCGGATTGGAAGCGCTTGTATTCACTGATGTAAAGCAGGTGCTCCACCCGTTTGACCACGTCACGGTCATAGCCGCCCGCCACGCAATCAGCGACTGACGCCTCGTCATCGACGAGCATTTCAAGGATGCCGTCCAGAATATCGTAGGGCGGCAAGCTGTCGCTGTCTTTTTGATCGGGGCGCAGTTCAGCCGTTGGCGGCTTGTCGATGATCGCCACGGGGATCATTTCGCCCGCCGGTGCCATCATCCATGGGCGGTGGTTTGCATTGCGCCAGCGGCAGGTTTCAAACACGCGGGTTTTATACATATCTTTGATCGGGTTATAGCCGCCCGCCATATCGCCATAAATCGTGGCATAGCCCACGGCGACTTCGGATTTATTGCCCGTGGTCAGTAGCATTTCCCCGAATTTATTCGATTGCGCCATGAGCAGCAGCCCACGCATGCGCGACTGGATGTTTTCTTCGGTCAGGCCTTCTTCCATGCCTTCGAACAATGGCGCGAGCGCTTCGGTCACGGCGGCGCGGGGGCCTGCGATGTTTACAGTGTCGTATTTACAGCCCAGCGCATCAACAACGGCTTGGGCGTCATCCAAAGACGCTTGGCTGGTATATTCGGACGGCAACATTACGCAGCGCACGTTTTGCGGGCCAAGCGCGTCGGCGGCGATGGTCGCAACAATTGCGCTGTCGATGCCGCCGGACAATCCGAGCAGACATTTTGTGAAACCAGTTTTGCCGAAATAGTCGCGCAGGCTTTCGACCATGGCGCGGTAGTCTTGTTCATATTCGGACGGCAGCGGGGCCTTGTCGCCCGCGACAGCGACCCAGCCTTCGGCTTCGCGCGTGAAATCAACATGCGCGATGGCCGTGTCGAACAGCGGTAATTGCAACGCCAATTCACCGCCTCGGTTCAGCACGAATGACCCGCCGTCAAAGGCTTGGTCATCTTGGCCACCAACCATGTTCAGATAGACCAACGGCACGTCGTTTTCCACGACGCGGGCGACCATATTGTTCATGCGGTATTCGAATTTGCCACGGAAATATGGCGACCCATTGGGCACCACCAAAATCTCTGCGCCGGATTCGACCATGGCCTCGGCCACATCTTCATACCATGCGTCTTCGCAAATCGGGCTGCCGATGCGGGGGCCGTTTAGAATAGCATAAGGCCCTTGGATGTCGCCGCGATTGAATTGGCGGACCTCGTCGAACACATTGTAATTGGGCAGAAAATGTTTGAGCTGGCGCGATACAACCTTGCCACCACGGCAAATGTGATAGGCATTATAAAGCCGCCCGTTTTCAGTATAGGGCCCACCAATCGCCAGCGTCGGACCATCAGCGCAGTCAACCGCCAAAGCCTCTACTGCCGCCATTGCCGCCAAATGAAACGCAGGTTTGTTCACCAAGTCTTGCGTCGAATAACCAGTCATGAACATTTCCGGCAAGGCCACCATATCGGCCCCTGCGGCCTTGGCCTGTTCCCAAGCATCACGCGCCAGCGCGGCATTGCCCGCCAAATCCCCAACAGTCGGGTTCAATTGTGCAATTGTCAGCCGGAATTGATCGGTCATGGGCGCATCCTTTGTCGTTCTCCCTGATGTAGCATATTAGTGAGCAAGGGAAAGCCGATTGCACGCCCTTCCCCGTTGTCAGCCCGCGAACCTTGCACTAGGGTTTGGTCCAAACACAGGCCGTGGAGAAAAAAATGGCGCATTGGGCATTGAATGGAACAGCGGTTGCTGTCGCACTCGCTTTGGCAACAACAGCGACAGCACAAACTGTGCAGACCAAACAATACGACGATGGCGGCGTATATGAAGGCGAGTTCCTGAACGGCAAACAGCACGGTCAAGGCGACTACCGCCTGCCTAACGGCTATGAATATTCTGGCGAATGGGTCGAAGGCGAAATTCGCGGTCAAGGCGTGGCCCGCTTCCCCAATGGGTCCATCTACGAAGGTAGCTTTGTCGCGGGCAAACCCTCTGGCACAGGCAAAATCGTCTTTGCCGATGGCGGAACCTATGAAGGTGACTGGCTCGACGGCAACATCACAGGGCGCGGCATCGCGGAATACGCCAACCAAGTTGTTTATGAAGGCGAATTCCGGAACGCGATGCATCACGGCACTGGCACAATGAAATCGCCAGGCGGCTACGTCTACTCCGGTCCTTGGATCAATGGCGTAAAAGAAGGGATTGGCGAAATCACCTATCCCGACGGCGCGGTCTACAAAGGCGGCCTGCGCGCAGGCGAGCGCGATGGTGACGGGACGCTGACAATGGCTGACGGCCTGATTTATCAAGGCACGTGGGTGAACGGCCAAATCGAAGGCATTGGCCGCCTAGAACAACCCAATGGTGATGTATTCGAGGGTGATCTTGTCGCGGGGCGCCGTCAGGGCCAAGGCACCGTGACCTACGCCAATGGCGACACATACACTGGCAGCTTCGCTGATGATAAGCGGGACGGCACCGGCACCTTCATTGGAGCTGACGGTTATAAATACATCGGCGACTGGAAAGCTGGCCAAATTGAAGGCACCGGCGAGGTCACCTACCCTGACGGTTCTGTTTATTCGGGCACTTTCACTGCAGATTTGGCCGACGGCATGGGCAAGATCGTTTATCCGGACGGGTCTAGCTATGATGGCGCGTGGGAAAACGGCGTAATCAATGGCGCAGGCGTTGCCACCTATGCCAACGGACTGGTCTACGAAGGCGAATTCCTAAACGCGAAAAATCACGGCACTGGTAAAATGACCTATGCCGACGGCTACACCTATGAAGGTGAATGGGCTGACGGACAACGCAACGGGACGGGCCGTGCAGTCTATGCCGATGGCACGATCTATGAGGGCACCTTCAAAGATGGCCAGCGCGACGGCACCGGCAAAATCACCCTTGCAGACGGATTTGTTTACGCAGGCGACTGGGTCAACGGCGAAATCAGTGGCCAAGGCGTTGCAACCTATGCAAATGGCGACATTTACACAGGCACATTCGTGCGCGGCCGTCGCCAAGGTGAGGGCACGATGGCCTATGCCACGGGCGAGCAAGCGTCTGGGAATTGGGTCGACGGTGCTTTGCCTACAGCCGAAGCTGCACCGGTGGCCGAAGCTGTTCCTGCGACCGAAGAAGCCCCTGCCGCAAACTAAACCGGTTCGCCCGCGTCAAGTTTCGCCAGCCAAGCCTCTGCCAGAGACAAAACGGTCGCGCGTTTGTCCGCGTCCATCCGGTCCCAGACACGAAACATATTGCCCATGCGCGGGTTGCCCGCGAACCTATCGCGGTGCCGGTCAAGAAAATGCCAATACAGCAGGTTAAACGGGCACGCATCCGCCCCGACTTTATCCTGCACGCGGTAAGAACACGACCCGCAGTAATTCGACATTTTGTGAATGTAATTTCCACTGGAAATATAAGGCTTCGACGCAACAATCCCGCCATCGGCAAACTGCGACATGCCAATGACATTGGGCGCCTCGACCCATTCATAAGCATCGGCATAAACCGCCAGATACCATTCATGCACCTGCGCCGGATCGACCCCCGCCAGCAGCGCGAAATTGCCCGTGACCATCAGCCGTTGGATGTGATGAGCATAGGCTTCGGCCTTGGTCTGCCCCACAGCCTGATCCATGCAATGCATCTTGGTCGGCTTGCCCCAAAACAATGGCGGCAGATCGCGCTGATGATCCAATTCATTGCGCGCCGTATAGTCGCGCCCTTCGCGAAAATAGATGCCGCGCACATATTCGCGCCAGCCAATGATCTGGCGGATGAAACCTTCGACGGCATTCAGTGGGGCATGGCCGCTGTGGTAGGCCGCCTCCACCTGCTGGCAAACCTTCAACGGGTCCAATAATCCTGCGTTCAAATACAGCCCAATAATCGCGTGATACATGAACGGCTGATCGGTGATCATCGCATCCTGATAATCGCCGAAATGCGGCAATCCATGGGTGACCCAATGATCCAACGACGCCTGTGCATCGCGCTCTGTGGTCGCAAACCAGAACGGCGTCAAATCACCGAAAGTATCTCCGTATCGGGCGGCAACGAAATCAAGCACCTCTTGATCAGGTTCAAACCGCAACGGACCGTCATGCTTTATGTCGTCCGGCGCAGGCTTGCGATTGTCATGATCATAATTCCACTTGCCGCCCGTGGGCTTATCCCCCCCCATCAACAACCCCGTCTTGCGGCGCATCTCGCGATAAAAATACTCCATCCGCAACTGCTTGCGCCCCTCGGCCCAACTATCGAAGTCAGCATGGGATGCAATAAACCGGTCGTCCGACAACATATGCATTTTCAAGTGCAGATCGGTCAGGGCATCAATTAAGCGCCACTCGCCCGGTTCGGTCACAACGACGCCAACAGCACCCGTCTGGCTTGCGCGGCGGATCAGCTCCCCCGTGATGGACTGCGTATTCTCAGGATCCTCCAATTTGGTGTAATGTACGGTCCAACCATCATCACGCAGCTTTTGGGCGAAATTGCGCATCGCCATGAATGTAAACGCAATTTTCTTGGGATGATGGGGTATATATGTCGCCTCTGCATCCACCTCGGCCATGACAATATGATCGCGGGTTTTGTCGGCCTTTCGCAACCCGTGCAAGCCTATCGACAGTTGATCGCCCAAAACCAGAATTAGCCTCACCACGGCACCACCTCGCCGGCATAGTCGAAAAATCCGCCTGTCTGATCCGGCGACAGCGCCTCGATCACACGCCACAAATTTGCGGCCGCTTCATCCGCCGATACCGTGCGATGGTGACCCGCATATTTGGCCGTAAACGGTGTGGCCACTGTGCCCGGATGCAAGGCAACACAAATCGACCCCTTGTGGGTGCGCGACAACTCAATCGCCGCCCCGCGGACGATCTGGTTCAGCGCCGCCTTGGACGCGCGGTAGCTATGCCACCCGCCAATCTGGTTATCACCAATCGATCCGACACGCGCCGACAATACCGCAACACGGCCAGCGGGGGCCAACAATCGCGGCACCTCGCGCAGCACCATCGCAGGACCAATGGCATTTACGGCAAACACATCCGCCATCGCCACTGAATCCATGGCCACCAATGATTTTTCTGGAACACCCAAGGCACCCGTCGCAATCACAATGCGATCAAATACCCCGTCAACACCGCCCAAAACGCGCCTGATAGACGCCTCATCCATCAGGTCCAGCTCATCCACACTGCGCGACAAACCGACCACGTCACCTGCTGCTGACGCGACCAGCGCCGCACCAATCCCGCCAGAGGCCCCAATGATCAAACTTCGTTCCATTCCGCAGATTTAGCGCCACATCGGACTGCGACCACCCCTGCCCCTCTTTGGTTTTCAAATATCCCGGGGGTCTGGGGGCTGCCCCCCATAAAACGGGGGTTTTCATTCATTTCCATCTGCGTATAGTGCGACCCATGAACGCAAACGCACATATCACACCTGCCGCCTCTTTCGGGCTCGGCCTATCTGCGCTGCTTCTCCTTAGCTGCCTCTGAGCGTGCCATATCGGTGCGACCGCTCAGAGGGGACCAGCACCAAGACAGCTTAAGGACTAAAAGGAATATCCAAAATGACAACGAATGAAGTGTTGATTTTCGACACCACGCTGCGCGACGGCGAACAATCCCCTGGCGCCACAATGACCCACACTGAAAAGCTGGAAATCGCCGAGCTGCTGGACGACATGGGCGTCAATATCATCGAGGCCGGTTTCCCCATCGCATCAGAGGGCGATTTTAAGGCTGTGTCCGAAATTTCGGCACGCTCTAAATCGGCGACCATCTGTGGCTTGGCTCGTGCGAACTACAAAGACATCGACCGCTGCTGGGAGGCGGTGAAACACGCGAAATCCCCTCGCATTCACACATTTATCGGCACATCTGAATTGCACCGCGCCATTCCGAACCTGACAATGGACGAAATGGCAGAGCGTATCCACGACACGGTCACCCATGCGCGCAATCTGTGCGACAACGTGCAATGGTCACCGATGGATGCAACCCGCACCGAATGGGATTACCTGTGCCGTGTGGTAGAGATCGCGATCAAGGCCGGTGCGACCACGATCAACATCCCTGATACGGTCGGCTACACCGCCCCAGTCGAATCCGCTGATCTGATCCGCAACCTGATCAAAACCGTGCCGGGCGCGGATGACATCATCTTTGCGACCCACTGCCACAACGACCTTGGCATGGCGACGGCAAACTCGCTGGCCGCTGTTGAAGGCGGTGCGCGCCAGATTGAATGCACAATCAACGGACTTGGCGAACGTGCGGGCAACACTGCATTGGAAGAGGTCGTCATGGCACTGAAGGTCCGGTCGGACATCATGCCCTATACGACCAAGATCGACACAACCAAGATCATGAACATCTCGCGCCGCGTGGCCACTGTGTCAGGCTTTGCCGTGCAGTTTAACAAAGCGATTGTGGGCAAAAACGCATTTGCCCATGAATCAGGCATCCACCAAGACGGCATGCTGAAAAACAAAGAAACGTTCGAGATTATGCGCCCCGAAGATGTAGGCTTGGCAGGCACATCGCTGCCGCTGGGCAAACATTCGGGCCGCGCGGCCTTGCGCGTCAAGCTGACCGAACTGGGCTATGATATGGCCGATAATCAGCTCAAAGACGTGTTCGTCCGGTTCAAAGAATTGGCCGACCGCAAAAAAGAAGTGTTCGACGACGATCTGATCGCGCTGATGCGCCAAACAGACGGGGTAGAGGACAGCATTCGCCTGAAATCCCTGCGCGTTGTCTGTGGCACCGATGGTCCACAATCCGCAGATATGGCGCTGGAAATTGACGGGGCCTTCGTCGAAACAATGGCGACGGGGGATGGGCCTGTTGATGCGACGTTCAACGCCGTGAAGGCGCTCGTGGAACACAGCGCGCGCCTGCAGTTGTATCAAGTCAGCGCCGTCACCGAAGGTACAGACGCCCAAGCCACCGTGACCGTGCGTTTGGAAGAAGACGGGCGCATTGCGACCGGCCAGTCAGCCGACACCGATACCGTTGTCGCAAGCGCAAAGGCCTATATTAACGCGCTGAACCGCCTGATCGTGCGCCGCGAGCAATCGCAGCCCGGTTACGACACCAAAGGCGTCAGCTACAAAGATAGCTAAGCCATCGGGGCGGCATGATCTCGCCGCCCCCTTCGCGCTTTGCCCCTTTCGCATGGCGCTGCCCTTACATATAAAGGCGACGCGACGAACGTCGCGATTCATGAACTGTTTTTGCAAGGGTTATCTGCATTATGGCGATTTTCGGAAGTTTGTTTTCGTCGGATATGGCGATTGACCTCGGCACAGCCAACACATTGGTCTACGTCAAAGGCAAGGGTGTTGTTTTGTCCGAACCTTCTGTGGTGGCCTATCACGTCAAAGACGGCGTCAAAAAAGTGCTCGCCGTTGGTGAAGATGCCAAGCTAATGCTGGGCCGCACACCCGGTTCGATCGAGGCCATTCGCCCGATGCGCGACGGCGTGATCGCCGATTTTGACACCGCCGAAGAGATGATCAAACACTTCATCCGTAAGGTCGCCAAACGCACTACATTTTCCAAACCAAAAATCATCGTCTGTGTGCCACATGGCGCGACCCCCGTTGAAAAACGCGCGATCCGTCAATCGGTTCTGTCCGCTGGCGCACGCCGCGCGGGCCTGATTGCCGAACCGATCGCAGCGGCTATTGGCGCGGGTATGCCGATCACTGATCCAACCGGCAACATGGTTGTTGATATCGGTGGCGGGACGACCGAGGTTGCGGTTCTGTCTCTGGGCGACATTGTTTATGCGCGTTCTGTGCGCGTAGGCGGTGACCGCATGGATGAGGCGATCATCAACTATCTGCGTCGTCAGCATAACCTGTTGGTCGGTGTATCCACGGCGGAACGCATCAAAACTTCCATCGGCACCGCCCGTATGCCCGACGACGGGCGCGGTCAGTCCATGATGATCCGTGGGCGCGACCTGCTGAATGGCGTGCCAAAAGAAACCGAAATTTCCCAAGCCCAAGTGGCCGAAGCTTTGGCCGAACCTGTGCAACAAATCTGCGAAGCGGTCATGACAGCATTGGAAGCCACCCCACCAGATTTGGCCGCCGACATTGTTGACCGCGGCGTAATGCTGACAGGCGGCGGAGCATTGTTGGGCCAATTGGATCTGGCCCTGCGCGAACAGACGGGTCTTGCGATTTCGGTCGCGGACGAGAGCCTGAACTGCGTGGCCCTGGGCACCGGCAAGGCACTGGAATACGAAAAGCAACTGCGCCACGTGATTGACTACGACAGCTAAGGAGCGGGCCCGCATTGGCGAATGACCGCAACAACGAAGACTACCTCGGCCCGATCCGCAGACTGCTGGTCGGGCTGATTGTCATCGCGTTGATGGGTGTTTTCCTGATCTGGCGGATCGACAGCCCCCGTGTCGAACGGTTCCGTATGGCTGTTATTGAACGCGTTGTGCCATCGTTTGACTGGGCAATGGCGCCCGTTACTGGGCTGGTGAACCTCGTCAGCGATTTTCAGTCCTATCAACGCCTGTCGGAACAAAACGGCGATCTACGCCGCGAATTGCAGCAAATGAAAGCGTGGAAAGAGGCCGCACTCCAGCTCGAGCAAGAAAATGCAAAATTGCTTGGCCTGAACAACGTGCGGCTCGATCCGCAACTGACCCATGTGACGGGCGTGGTGCTGACAGATAGTGGCTCGCCATTTCGCCAATCCGTTTTGCTAAATGTTGGTGCGCGCGACGGTATCGTTGATGGCTGGCCAACAATGGATGGGATCGGCTTGGTTGGTCGGATCAGCGGCGTTGGCGAAAAAACGTCACGTGTCATTTTACTGACCGATACATCCAGCCGCATTCCGATCACAATCCAACCTTCTGGTCAGCGGGCTATTTTGGGTGGTGACAATACGCTGAACCCACCGATCGAATTCTTGGAAAATCCCGATCAGGTTCGCCCCGGTGACAGGGTTGTGACCTCCGGCGATGGCGATGTGTTCCCTGCCGATTTGTTGGTCGGTCAGGTCGCACTTGGCAATGATCGTCGCCTGCGTGTCCGCATGTCGGCTGACTACGAACGTCTGGAATTTCTACGTGTGATGCGGTCCCGGCCCACAGAGAAAATCGAAGACGCCGGAGGCTTGCTTGCGCCAGAACCTGCTGCAGCTCTGACCGAGAGCGAGACAGATGGCTGACGCACCATCATCGCAAATATGGAGCGGCCGCGCTGTTTTTGTCGCGATCGCCTTTGCACTGATCTTCGCTCAATTGCTGCCACTCGATACGCGCCCCACCATTTGGGCCGCGCCGAATTGGTTGCTAGCTGTCACCCTTGCTTGGGTCGTCCGCCGCCCTGATTTTGTCCCTGTGACGTCGATTATTTTGGTCTTCTTTTTCGCAGATTTGCTTTTTCAACGCCCGCCCGGGCTATGGACAGCTTTGATCGTCGTTCTAACCGAAATTCTGCGCGCCCGCACGTCGAGCATTCGTGATTTGCCGGTCTTATTGGAATGGGGCATGGTGGCCGTGGGTATCATTGCTGTGACGCTCATCAACCGTGCCATTCTGATCGTGGTGATGACACCGCACCCCCCCTTGGCGCTGACACTGATCGAAATGATAATGACGATTGTTTTCTTTCCTGTCGTGCTCATTATTGGGCAAGTCGTATTTGGCATTCAACGGCCTGCTGTGGGCCAAACGAACAATCGGGGCCACCGCCTATGAAGCGCAACACCAGAGATGCAGACGAAAGCGCGCGCAAGATAGGCCGCCGTGCATTGGTCGTCGGCGCCGCGCAATTTGGCATTGTGGGTGGCTTGGGTTACCGCATGAAGTCTTTGCAAATCGACCAAGCGGATCAGTTTCGTCTGCTTGCCGATGAAAACCGGATTAACATTCGTTTGATCCCGCCTGCGCGTGGTTTGATCTATGATCTCAACGGTCAAGCCTTAGCAATCAACGAACAAAACTACCGTGTCGTGATGGTCCGCGAAGACGCAGGTGACGTTGGCGAGGTGCTTGCGCGGCTAACGCAGTTAGTCCCAATCGACCCCGAAGATTTGACCCGCGCGATGGAAGAAATGAGCAGGCGATCCCCATTCGTGCCGGTGACAATCGCGGACCGTTTGACGTGGGAAGATGTGGCTCGCGTCAACGTAAATGCCCCCGCCTTGCCCGGCATCACAGCCGAGGTCGGCCTAAGCAGGGTTTATCCATGGGGTGCTGATTTGGGCCATGTTGTGGGCTACGTCGGCCCTGTGTCTGATTACGATCTAAGCCGGATCGACGATCAAGATCCGCTGCTGCAAATCCCCAAGTTTCAGATTGGGAAGACAGGTGCAGAAAACAAGCTGGAACGCCAGCTACGTGGCGTGGCCGGCACCAAGCGGATCGAGGTTAATTCTATCGGGCGTGTGATGCGCGAATTGGACCGTGAACAGGGCAATTCAGGCGCGGATGTGCAGCTGACAATCGACGCCAAACTGCAGTCCTATGTGCAGGCTCGTTTGGACAATGATTCCGCTGGCGCTGTAGTCATTGATCTTGAGAATGGCGATCTACGCGCTGTGGCTTCCGCCCCTTCATTTGATCCCAATATGTTCGTGCGCGGTATTTCAGTCGCCAACTGGCGCGACCTGAATGAAAACAAATTCCGACCGCTTGCGGCCAAAGCGGTGCAAGGCACCTACCCTCCCGGCTCCACGTTCAAGATGGTGACAGCTCTGGCCGCGTTGGAAGACGGTAAGGTCACGCCAGAGGAAACGATCAAATGCACCGGTTGGGTCGAAGTATTCGGCACACGTTTTCACTGTTGGAAACGCGCGGGCCACGGCAACATGAACTTGCACGAGAGCCTCAAGCAATCTTGCGACTGCTATTATTACGAAATCTGCCAGCGCGTCGGGATCGATAAAATTGCCGCGATGGCAAAGCGCCTTGGTCTTGGCATCAAACATGATCTGCCGCTGTCCGCCGTTGCATCAGGTCTGGCCCCCGACAAAGCATGGAAGACCAAGGTTCGTGAACAAGACTGGCGTGTTGGCGACACAGTCAACGCATCCATCGGTCAGGGCTATGTCTTGTCATCGCCGTTGCAGCTTGCCATTATGACTGCGCGACTGGCCACTGGACGCGACGTGACACCTCGGTTGGTACGCGCGATTGATGGCGTCGAACAACCCAGCGGCGCAGGCGAAGCGATGGGTCTTAACGAAAACTATCTACGCCGAATTCGGGCCGCGATGGATGACGTGTCGAACAGTTCACGAGGCACAGCATACAGATCGCGGATTGCAGCATCGGACATGAAAATGGCAGGTAAAACCGGCACATCACAGGTGCGCCGGATCACTGCAGAAGAACGCGCACGCGGCGTGACCCGCAACGAAGACCTGCCATGGGAACGCCGCGACCACGCACTTTATGTTAGTTTCGCACCCGTCGAAAACCCGCGCTTTGCTGTGGCGGTGATCGTCGAACATGGCGGCGGGGGTTCAACCGCTGCGGCACCTCTGGCGCGCGACATCATGTTGCAAGCCCTCTATGATGGCGAACCGCCCTTGTCCGCCTATCCAGCGTCCGACAGAGGCCGCATTGCGGAACAACAACGCAAAATCCGCGAACGCGTTCCACCTGGCTCTATCGGGCAGTCCGAAACATGAGCTATTTAGAGTATAACGCTAAATACGTCCCGACTGGATTTCGGAAGCTGATATATTTGAATTGGCCTGTCCTGGTGCTGCTAACGGCAGTTTGCGGGTTCGGGTTTGTGATGCTTTATTCTGTGGCGGGAGGCTCCGCTGATCCATGGATGTCGGCGCAGATCAAACGATTTGGCGTTGGCATGGCACTGATGATTGGCGTGGCCATGGTGCCGATTTGGTTTTGGCGTAACATCTCAGCCGTGGCTTTTGGCGTGTCACTGCTGCTGCTGATCGCGGTCGAACTTTTCGGGTCTGTCGGCATGGGGGCACAGCGCTGGATTGATCTTGGGTTTATGCGACTGCAGCCATCAGAATTGACCAAAGTTACGTTGGTCATGGTGCTTGCATCATACTATGACTGGTTGCCAACAGACCGCACATCACGGCCACTTTGGGTGATCTTGCCCATCTTGCTGATCATTCTGCCCACGTTTTTGGTATTGCGCCAGCCAGATTTGGGAACTGCGTTACTGCTGTTGATGGGCGGTGCCACGATCATGTTTCTGGCCGGTGTGCATTGGGCATATTTTGCCACTGTGATTGCCGCCGGCGTAGGCACCATTGTCGCCGTATTCGAAGGCCGCGGCACAAGCTGGCAACTGCTTAAAGACTATCAATATCGGCGCATTGATACGTTTCTGGATCCGGCCAATGATCCGCTTGGCGCGGGTTACCATATTACGCAGGCAAAGATTGCACTGGGGTCCGGTGGTTGGACTGGGCGCGGATTCATGCAAGGCACCCAGTCTCGCCTGAACTTTTTGCCAGAAAAACACACCGACTTTATCTTCACTACCTTGGCAGAAGAGTTCGGCTTTGTCGGCGCGTTTGCCCTGCTGATCTTGTACGTTTTAATCATTGTATTTTGCGTCGCCTCAGCGATTTCCAACAAAGACCGCTTTGCATCTTTGCTAACACTTGGGATTGCGATGACGTTCTTTTTGTTCTTTGCCGTGAACATGGCGATGGTGACGGGGCTTGCCCCTGTTGTTGGTGTGCCATTGCCACTGGTCAGCTATGGCGGTTCCGCGATGTTGGTTTTGCTTGTCGCGTTTGGCTTGGTTCAAAGCGCCCATGTTCATAGGCCCCGCTAATGCTAAAGGTTCTTTTTTCCGCGAAGCCCAAAGCTTGGGCTGACTACAAGGCCCCATTGATCGCCGCTTTCGCGGACGCGGAGATTGATGTAGATCTTGCGACGGATCATGTGCCAGAGGCTGTTGATTATATCGTTTTTGCGCCGAACGGCCCGGTCACCGATTTCACGCCCTATGTGAACACCAAAGGCATTCTAAGTCTCTGGGCGGGGGTTGAAACGGTCGTGAATAACCCGACGCTGACACAGCCTTTAGTGCGCATGGTCGACGATAGCCTAACGGCTGGCATGGTCGAATGGGTTGTGGGGCACACGATGCGCCATCATCTTGGAATGGATACGCATATTCACGGCCAAGACGGCGTCTGGCGCGACACTGTTTACCCGCCATTGGCCGCGGATCGCCCTGTTACAATCTTGGGTCTCGGCGCGCTTGGCACGGCTTGCGGACAAGCTCTCTCAACTCTTGGGTTTCCAGTTTCCGGATGGAGCCGAACCAAAAAAACGGCTCATGGGATCACCAGTTATCACGGCGACAATGGTTTGAAAGACGCATTGGCGGGGGCCGAAATTGTTGTGCTTCTTTTGCCCGATACACCGGCAACCGAAAATACGCTGAACGCAAAAACGCTTAGCTGGGTTGCGAAAGGCGCGTTTGTCATCAATCCGGGGCGTGGGCCTCTCATCGACGATGCCGCGTTGCTTGCGGCACTTGATAGCGGGCAAATCGCCCACGCGACCCTAGACGTGTTCCGCACAGAGCCATTGCCGCGGGACCACGCATTTTGGGCACACCCCAAGGTCACTGTGACGCCGCATATCGCGTCGACCACGCGCCCTGATACGGCAAGCGGCATCATCGCCAACACGATCAAACGCCATATCGCAGGACATGCATTCCCGCATCAGGTTGACCGCAACGCTGGGTATTGACTGTGGCTTACCGCAATCTTGGCGGTTTGTTAGGATCCATTCCGGGTGCGCCGGGCGCCTGAGGGTCATGCAGAGCGGGCAAGTCGAACCGCAACCCGACTTTCGCCAGATGCGCCGTCAGCGGGTCTGATGATTTTGCGAATAGAACATCCATTGTGCCTGCTTCGATCCCCGAAAACGTTAGCGCTTCGCCCGCGGCATGCGCGAGGGCATCCTGCGCTCCATCGACCGCATCAATGAACGCAAGCACATGCCCTCGCCCGCCGTCATCATAGGTCGCGGCGGCGAGATATGCGGCCTGCGCTAGTCCAGCGGCAATCGCCAGTTTACGGTCAAGCCCAAGCACGACGGCTTCTGGCAAACCGCGCGGCGCAGAGACTTCTGTCAGTTTCGCTTGGGCCTCTTGCGGCGTATTTCCAAGCGTTTGGTGCAACCATTCCACGGCGGCAGCTGGAATCAACATCGCGGATGGTGCAACCTCTAGGTTCAAAGCAAAGCCGATCTCCTGCCCCGCCACCATGTCGCACAGCACGCGCCCCGACAGTCCTGCATATGGAGCTTCGCGCCCGACAAATTGGGTCAAGCGATCCTCTCTGTCGAAAATTAGCACAAATTTCTGGTCTTCTATGTCGAACAGCTCGGGAATAACTTTGTCGCCCTCCGCCTCTGCGCCAAGCAACATGAACAGCTCTGTGTCAGCCAAACGCTCGTAGAACTGAAGCCGCTTTGTGTCATCGTCGGGGGCGGCATCCATCGCGGCATGGGCGGTATCAAGATCGGTCATGGCGGCATCCTTTTGCTGGTCGGTGCTGGCCTAATCTGCTGCGGGTTGATTGGCAATCAC
>CAXIAL010000010.1:0-72829 GCA_964022435.1 uncultured Roseobacteraceae bacterium
AGGCCATCGCGCTCAAGGATTGGATTTCTTGCGCGAATACTGATGCCCGCATCGCGCGTTATTTCATCACCAACACAGGGCGTGCCGCATTGCGCCGATTGACTGCTCAAGACGAAAACGCGGCATCAGGATTCGCCGAAGCCCCTGTAAATATGACGGCGTCGGATGCTTGGGATATAAATAGTATCGAAGGCGAGGCAGGGCGTGCCGCTCGGTATCAGGCGTTTGAAAGCCCCTTAGTTGGCCTGTCTCGCAGACGAGATCGTGATGGCGCGCATTTTCTAAGCCGCGAGTTGGTTGGAGCAGGAGAGCGGCTACGCGAGGATTACGAATTGGCGAAATTGGCGGGACCGTTGGCCAAAGGTTTTGACAGTTTTCTGGCGTCGGTTCCAAATGTGGATGCCACGCAGGGGGCAAAGGATGGGCATGTGCGGGTTCAGGCCGCGTTGCGTGACCTGGGCGATGGCCTGGCAGATGTCACCTATCGCTGTTGCTGTCTGCTTGAAGGTTTGGAAAACACGGAAAAATCCATGGGTTGGTCGGCGCGATCCGGCAAGATTGTGTTGCGCATCGCGTTGCAACGCCTTGTCCGCCATTACGAAGATCAGGGAAAATTTGCGCCATTGATCTCATAGCATGTCAGCATTGCACGGGGAGGCGGTTGTCGCCGCTGGCGCAAAGGCTTAGGTTGCGGGCAACAACTGATGGGATAAAACCGTGCGCGATCTGAAAATTCCGGCCCAACGCCACCCCGAAAAGGCGAAACGCCCCGATAACGCACAGCCCAAGAAACCTGATTGGATCAGGGTCAAAGCCCCCACATCCGAAGGCTATAAACAAACCCGCGACATTATGCGTGAAAACAAGCTTGTCACAGTGTGTGAAGAGGCGGGCTGTCCCAATGTTGGCGAATGCTGGTCCCAAGGCCACGCTACGATGATGATCATGGGCGAGGTCTGCACGCGGGCCTGCACGTTCTGTAACATCGCGACAGGCAAGCCGCCCGAAGATCTCGATATCTTCGAACCGGGCCGTGTGGCCGATGCAGTGAAAAAGTTGGGCTTGAACCACGTTGTTATCACATCAGTAGACCGTGACGATATCGAGGACGGCGGGGCAGAGCACTTCGCCCAGACCATTCGCGCGATCCGCAAACAATCCCCATCCACGACGATCGAAATTTTAACACCGGATTTCATCCGCTGCGATCCTGATGTGTTGCGTATTGTCGTCGAGGCAAAGCCGGATGTGTTTAACCATAATCTGGAAACGGTGCCTGGGCTGTATCCGGAGGTGCGTCCCGGTGCGCGGTATTTCCATTCTTTGCGCCTGTTGCAGCGGGTCAAAGAGCTTGATCCGACCATGTTCACCAAATCGGGCATCATGGTTGGTCTGGGCGAAGACAAACAATCTGTGGTGCAGGTCATGGAAGACATGCGAGCAGCCGACATCGATTTCCTCACCATTGGTCAATATTTGCAGCCAACCCCAAAACACCACGCCGTAGATCGTTTCGTGACACCGGCAGAATTTGAAACCTATGAAAAAGCCGCCTATGGCAAAGGGTTCTTGATGGTGTCCGCGTCACCTTTGACGCGATCATCTTATCACGCGGGCGATGATTTTGCCCGTTTGCGCGCTGCGCGGCTGGCGAAATATTCCTGAAATCGACCAATTCGTGTTATGATTCCTTATTTACAGAGGGAATTGTTTTATGGACTTGAAAATTCTGTCGTGGAACGTCGAACATTTTACAGGAAATAAAACCGGTGACCGCAAGGACCGTGTGCGCAATGTTGTTGATCTAATCAAAGCCGAAGCCCCCGACATATTCGCCCTAATGGAAGTCGAAGGCAGCACAATTTTTCGGGAATTTACGGATAGTTTCCCGGGCTGGTCGTTCTCTGTCACAGAGGGACCTCAGGTCCAAGAAATTCTGATCGGCTGGCGGTCGGGGTTATCGGCATTCATGACTCAGCGCAATGAATTCAAAAGCGGGAACAAAAGCCTGCGCCCTGCGGCGTTGCTGACCATCTCGCCGTCGGCGGGGGAAACACTGTCACTCTTGTTTTCGCATCTCAAGAGCTTTCCATCACCCGAGGGATATGGGCTTCGTGATGGGATGATAGAGAAGGTGCGCAAACTGAAAAGGGCCATTGATCGCGGAACCGACAAACAGGGAAAATTCATCGTGTTGGGTGATCTCAATACGATGGGTCTGAATCTTACGTTTTCGAAAAATGACCTGACGGGGCCGGAAGAAACCGCAAGAATCGACAAGATTTTGGGTGGCAAGGATATGCATCGTCAGCCCAAAACACACGGTGCCACATTTAACAACGGGTCAAAATCATCCTACGATCCCGCTGATCTAGATCATGTTTACGCAAGCAGTAACTGCGATTTTGTCCCGCTGGCAGATGGCAGCCATATCCGTATCGCGGGCTGGGCTGAAGAGCCGGATCAAGCCAGCACAGATGCATGGATTGCAAAGTTTTCGGACCACGCACCGCTGATTTTTACACTTCAGAATTTATAGAAGACGCGGGCCCCGCTGGACACGTTCTGGGGTGGCCCATTCTGGCCAGCCCCAAATTGTATCGATCCCGTATAAGATCAAGCAAACCGCCACGATTGCGAGAAAAAACTTCACGCGTCCCATGCTAGGTGGGTTTTGCACCCAGCGTTTTGCCATCATCAGCCAGCGAATATTCATGATGTGAACCGGACCTTGCCCACATAGGGCAGGTTGCGATTGCGTTGTGCGAAATCGATCCCATAGCCCACGACAAATTCATCGGGAATTTCAAAGCCGATCCAGTCAGGTTTGTAATCCACTTCGCGCCGTGCCGGTTTGTCGAGCAGGGCGATGGATTTCATTTTGGCGGGTTTCTTGGTCATTAGATAGTCATGCACATGGGCCAGCGTATGGCCGGTGTCGATAATATCCTCGACCACCAGAACATCGCGGCCTTCAATCGCGCCGCGCAAGTCCTTAAAAATGCGCACTTCGCGACTGCTTTCCATACCGTCGCCATATGATGATGCCTCTAGAAAATCGACCTCCACGGGAAGGTCCAATTCGCGCACCAGATCAGCGATAAACACGAAACTGCCGCGCAAAAGACCGACCACAACCAGTTTGTCGGTATGGGCAAATTCGGTTTCGATCTCGTCCGATAGCTCCTCGATCCGCGCGGCAATAGATTTCGCGCTGATCATGGTGTCGATCACATAGGGGTCATGCGTCATATTGGGTCCCAATGGCAGAGAAGGGTTGATTTTCAAACGCCAGTCTACGACATCAGTGGGTGAAGTCACCCTTGAAAGACCACAATATGACGACCCACGCGGAAACAAAGTTCCTGCCATATACCGCCCAGCAGATGTATGACCTTGTGGGTGATGTTGCGAGTTACCCGAAGTTTTTGCCATGGACCGCAGCCGCGCGCATCCGGACACGTACCGATCAAGGCGATCATGTGGAACTGCTCGCTGATCTTGTGATTTCATTCAAAGTATTCCGCGAAACATTTGGCAGTCGCGTGCTGCTATGGCCAGAGGTGATGAAAATCGACACGGCCTATATCGACGGGCCGTTCAAACATCTTGTCAGCCAGTGGACGTTCGAAGACTACGACGGTGGCTGCAATGTGTCGTTCAATGTGGATTTTGAATTCAAGAATAAGCTGCTGCAAGGCGCGGCGGGCATGTTCTTTAACGAGGCCATGAAGCGCGTAGTGCAGTCGTTCGAGGGACGTGCAAAAGAATTGTATGGGTAAAAGGTAGGGAAACCAAAATTGACGACGCCACCAAATCTGACATCATCGCGGCATTGAAAACAATGGTGACCGAAATTGATCCTATTGTGCGGTATGTGTCAAAATACGGTGGCGAAGTGCTGGCGTATCTGCCTGACAGTGACACGAAATTTGTCGGCGGCATCTTCACTTACGACACCTACGTGACGCTAGAGCAGTCGTCCGGTATCACGATGGATGACCCAAGCAAACTGCTTGAAGGCAAAGGGAAAGCGCGCGGTCATCTGAAGTTTACTTCGCTTGAGGATATTCAGGCGAAAGGCGCCGCAGGGTTTCTCGCACAAGCTCTGGCACAATAACGTAAACGGGCCGCCCCATTGCTGGAACGGCCCGCGCGATTGTCATAGAACTGATTTAGCTTGTGATGTCGTAGCCACGCTCGCCGTGTACTGCGAGATCAAGACCTGTGTTTTCAGTTTCTTCATCAACACGCAGTGGCACGATAGCCTTGCAGACAAAGATCAGAACCACAGTCATGACTGTTGTGAAGACGCCGACGATTGCCAGTGAACCAAGCTGAGCAGCCCATGTAGCAGCACCGAACGCTGCAATCATGATCGTACCGAAGATACCGCCAACACCGTGAACCGCGAAGACATCCAATGTGTCGTCGATTTTCGCTTTGTTGCGGATCAACGTCACTGCTTCTTGGCACAAGATACCAGCAATCAGACCGATGATCAGGGCCTGAACTGGTGTCACGAAACCAGATGCAGGTGTGATTGATGCGAGGCCAGCGATTGTACCTGTGACCATACCGACCAAGGATGCTTTACCAAATTTGATACGCTCCCAGATTGCCCAAGTCAGGGACGCAGCTGCTGCAGAGATATGCGTGACTGTCAGCGCCATCGCTGCGCCACCATCGGCTGCCAGCTGTGAACCGCCGTTAAAGCCGAACCAACCAACCCACAGCATTGCCGCACCGATCATAACCATACCTGGGTTATGTGGTGGCTTGGATTGCACTTTGCGAGCGCCCAAGAATACCGCGAGGATCAAGGCTGCCAGACCTGCAGTTTCGTGAACCACGATACCACCAGCAAAGTCACGCACGCCAGTTTCACCAAAGATACCACCGTCAGCGAGGAAACCGCCGCCCCAGACCCAGTGAACAACTGGTGCGTAGCACAACAGCATCCAAAGACCGGAGAAAAGAAGGACAAAAGCAAAGTTGATGCGCTCTACATATGCACCAACGATCAGTGCAGGTGTGATGATCGCGAATGTCATCTGGAACGCAAAGAACAGAACCTCTGGCAATGTGCCTGCCAGCCTATCAACTGTGATACCGTCGAGGAACATTTTGTCCAAGCCGCCCCAATACCCTGATGTACCGCCGCCAAATGCGATGGAATAACCGAATGCGAACCACAACAGGCTCATCAAGCACGCGATGGCGTAGCAGTGCATAAACACGCTGAGCACGTTGCGCGCGCGCACAAGCCCGCCGTAAAACAGGGCAAGCCCTGGTAGTGTCATGAAAAGAACCAGCGCCGTAGCGACGATGATCCAAGCTGTATCTGCTCCGTTCATATCGGATGCTCCCCTAAATTACGTTCATGCGGGGATAGCGGCATCACTATGATCAGAAAAGCAGCACAAGGAATTGGAGTGCCTAATTACTGCGCTATTTTGTAATTGCGCAAATAATGGGCGTAATATTTACAAATATGCCTATTTATTCAGCATTCGCCTTGATCGCACTCAAGAGCAAGCGCAGTGCCTCTGTCTTGGCAGCCTCCCGCACGGAATCACGGCCCAATTGGCCGAACTCGATAGTGGACGTGCTGGTATGGCCTTTAAAATGCAGCCCGAAACACACGCGTCCTTCGGGTTTATGGTCCGATCCACCGGGTCCGGCGATGCCGGTGATTGAAACGGCCAATTCAGCGCCAGAGTTAATCACAGCCCCTTTTGCCATTTCGGCGGCGACTTGTTCAGATACGGCGCCAAATGCGTCTAATGTTGATGCTTGGACGTCTAACATGTCCATCTTTGCCGCATTGGAATAGGTCACGAACCCCCGGTCAAAAATGGCAGAGCTTCCTGCAATGTCCGTAATCGCAGCGGCCACCATTCCGCCAGTGCAGCTTTCGGCTGTGGCAATGAGAATGCCGCGGGCTTGTGCAGCGTGCAGAAGGTCTGTGATCACAGCGCCACCGCATGGTAAATTGCGCCTAGCACGACAACCCCGATTGCCGCGAAAATGCCCGCGATGACATCGTCTAGCATCACGCCTGTTGCGTCATCGCGTTTGTCGGCCCAACCCACCAGCCAAGGCTTGGTGATGTCAAATAGACGAAACAATGCAAAGCCCGCGATCCAGCCGGGCCACAAGCGCAGCGTGTCGATGTTCATCATAGTGGCGCCATAGGCGACGGGCAGCAGGGCGATCCATTGGCCGACGACTTCGTCGATCACAATCTCGGACGGATCATGGTTATCGCGGCCGGCGGTTTCCATTTTTGTGGCCCAAACGCCCAAGGCATAGGCGATAATTGACGCGAGGATCAGTCCGTAAGGTCCTGATAACGTGATAATTATCCAAGCAAAGGGCAGGGCGGCCAATGACCCCCACGTGCCCGGTGCGGGGCGCATGTAACCCACATAGAAAAATGTCGCGATGATATTGCTCATGATTTTACCAATGTTGCTGTTGCGATGGATGCGATGCCTTCTTCGCGACCTGTGAAGCCCAGTCGTTCCGATGTTGTGGCTTTTACGCTGATGCGGCCCGCGTCCAATCCCATGATGTCTGCTAGTGCAGCCTTCATCGCGGGTTGGTGTGGGCCGATTTTGGGGTATTCGCAGACCAGTGTGCAGTCGATATTGCTGATTTTAAAGCCTAAGCTCGTTGCCAGATCAACGGCGTGGCGCAGGAAAATATGGCTTTGCGCGCCTTTCCACTGCGGGTCGGTGGGTGGGAAGTGTTGACCAATATCGCCTTGTCCCAGCGCGCCGTAAATCGCATCTGTGACGGCATGCATGCCCACATCGGCGTCCGAATGTCCTTGCAGGCTGCGTCCATGGGGCACCTTCACGCCGCAAAGCCAAACATGATCCCCGTCACCAAAGCGATGCACGTCATATCCGTTGCCGCATCTTACATCCATGTCACGTCCTAACATATTGGCAGCGCGTGAAAAATCGCGCGGATCTGTGATTTTCATATTCTGCTCATCGCCCGCTACAATCGCCACCATCACGCCATAGGCACGGGCCACAGCGACATCATCAGCGGCAGGTCCATTGAGCGCGTCGTGGGCCGCGACGATTGTGCTGTAATGGAACCCTTGCGGGGTTTGGGCGCGGAACAGGCCGTCGCGGTTTTTTGTGCCTGTGACCACGCCATCTGCGCCAGTCCAAATCGCGTCGGTGACTGGCAGTGCGGGTGCTGCGCCCTGATGAGTGTCTAATGCCGCGATGACATCGGTGATCACGGTCTGCGACACGAGTGGGCGCGCTGCGTCATGGATCAAGACTTTGTCAGGCTTGGATTGGCTCAGGGCGTCTAGCCCAGCGCGCACGGATCCATCGCGTGTTGCGGCACCGATCACAATGTGGTCTGCGGTGATGTCCAAGGCATCCCAACGTGCTGCGTCGTCTGCGTGTAAAACAACAACGATTTCATCGACATGCGGCCGTATCGCAGCAATGGTATAGGCGATGACAGGCTGGCCGCGCAGGTCTTGCCACTGCTTGGGGATATCCCCGCCAGCGCGGGTGCCACGGCCTGCTGCTACAATTATCGCTGCGATTGTCATTGATCACTATCCTGTTCTGACATCGGTTTAGTGGGTTGTTTCCGTAGGCGCAAATCCTTCGGTGTGATTAATAATTAGGCATTTTCGGTTTTTTGCGCATTTTTTGCGCGCCTGATCATTGTTACGGTGTATGGCTGGGGGTATCACAAAGGGGAATAGTTTTGGATTTGACAGATCAATGACCAAAATCGCTACATTATCAATGGATCCGATCTCGCTGAGCCCGCCCGTGGCTTTGGCGCCTTTGGCTGGGATCACGGATTTGCCGTTTCGCCAGCTGGTCGCTTCATTCGGTGCCGGATGGGTTGTTAGTGAAATGGTCGCAAGCCAAGAGATGGTGCAGGCCAAGCCCGGTGTGCGTGAAAAGGCGGAGCTGGGCTATGATCAGGCAGGCACCGCCGTGCAGATCGCGGGGCGCGATGCCTATTGGATGGCCGAAGCCGCCCGCATGGTCGAGGCAAATGGCGCGGCCATGATTGATATCAATATGGGTTGTCCCGCGAAAAAGGTCACCAATGGGTATTCGGGTTCTGCCTTGTTGCGCGACCCGGATCATGCGCTGACCTTGATCGAAGCGGTGGTGAATGCCGTCGATGTGCCTGTCACGCTGAAAACACGCTTGGGGTGGGACGATAATTGTTTAAATGCCGCCGATGTCGCGGTACGTGCTGAAAATGTGGGCATTCAGTTGGTGACGATCCATGGCCGCACACGCTGTCAGTTTTACAAAGGGTCCGCTGATTGGGCCGCAATCGCCGAAATCAAAAATGCAGTCAGGATCCCTGTTGTTGCCAACGGTGACATTGTGGATGCGGCAACGGCGGCCAAGGCGCTGGAATTGTCCGGCGCGGACGGTGTGATGATTGGGCGTGGTGCGCAAGGGCGGCCGTGGGTGCTGGCGCAGGTCGCAGCACAGCTGCACGGCACACCAGCGCCGATCATTCCCCAAGGGGGAGATTTCGTCGCGATGGTCGCAGCACATTATGAAGCCATGCTGGATTTCTACGGCAGCGAGCTGGGCCGCAAAGTAGCCCGCAAACATTTAGGATGGTTTATGGACACAGCTGATACACCCGCACTATTACGCCGCGAAGTGCTGACGGCACCGACACCGCGCCATGCGCTCCACCTCATCCCCGATGCAATCGCAGGGCAGGTGGCAGCATGATCGCGGATACAGCTTTATGGGTGTCGTTGCCGGTGCCTGCGCTTTTGTTGGATGAAGCCGACAATATCGTTGATAGCAATCCCGCAGCAGAAGCGTTTTTGAACCTGTCGAGCAAATCACTGCGCGGAAAGCCGGTGTGGGATAAGGTGATGATTAACGCGCCGCTCGAAGGTCCGTTTTCGCGCGCTCGCGCGGAACGCACATCATTGTTTGTGAACGATGTCGATGTCGGCAGCGGGGAACGTGCTCCGATGTTGTGCAACATTCAATTTGCGCCACATCAGGGCTTGGATGGATCTATGATCATGATGATCAGCCCACGCGAAATTTCGCATCGGATGACCTATTCCTATAACACTGGCAAAGCTGCGAAATCCGCGATTGGCATGGCCGAAATGCTGGCCCATGAAATCAAGAACCCGCTTGCTGGGATTACAGGTGCTGCACAATTGGTGGCGATGGGGTTGCCAGCTGAAGATCAGGAAATGACTGATCTTATTGTCGATGAATGCCGTCGGATCGTCACACTGTTGGAACAGGTCGAACAATTCGGCAATCTGCGTCCACCAGAATTGGAATCGGTCAACCTGCATGACACGCTGGATCAGGCGCGCCGCTCTGCGGCGGTTGGGTTTGGTGCACATATTTTATTCGTAGAAGATTATGACCCGTCATTGCCACACACATTGGCGGATGCTGATCAATTGTTGCAGGTGCTTTTGAACCTGCTCAAAAACGCATCAGAGGCTTGCGGCGATGGTGGCACGATCCGGTTGCATACGTTTTATGATCCGTCTTTGCGGGTGCGTAGGCCCGATGGCAGCCATGCGCGTTTGCCGCTGCAAATCGAAATTATCGACGACGGGCCGGGTTTGCCGCCCGAAATTGCTGGCGACGTTTTCGAGCCGTTTATTTCAGGGCGCGAAAACGGGACCGGTCTTGGCCTTGCCTTGGTTTCCAAATTGATCGGCGACGTGGGCGGTTGGATTTCGGTCGACAGCGTGCCTGGTCGCACCGCATTTCGCATTTCTCTGCCTTTGGCATCTAACACATCAGGAGACACCTAAATGGACGGCACAATTCTGGTGGCGGACGACGACCGCACAATCCGCACAGTTCTGACCCAAGCTCTGACGCGGGCGGGCTGTAAGGTCCACGCGACATCTTCGCTTGTGACGCTGATGCGCTGGGTCGAAGAGGGGAAGGGTGATCTAGTCATTTCTGATGTGGTCATGCCTGACGGCAATGGGCTGGATCAGTTGCCCAAAATCGCAGAGGCGCGGCCGGGATTGCCCGTTATAGTGATTTCAGCGCAAAATACGATCATGACCGCGATCCAAGCGGCAGAGGCAGATGCCTATGATTACCTGCCCAAGCCGTTTGACCTACCTGATTTGATGAAACGCGCATCGCGGGCCTTGGCTGTAAAGCGTCGTGCCCCGCAGCCGCGTGATCCTGCCGCTGCCAATGAAAACAGCGATCTGCCACTTGTGGGGCGCACTCCCGCCATGCAAGGGCTGTACCGCCTTGTGGCGCGGGTGATGAACACATCTTTGCCGGTGTTGATCACGGGTGAAAGCGGCACGGGCAAGTCGCTGATCGCGCGCGCAATTCATGATTTTTCAGACCGGCGGTCATTGCCGTTTGTGGTGGTGTCGGGCACTGATCTGGAAGGCATGGATGGTCCGTCGGTTGCGCTTTCACGTGCCAAAGGCGGGTCGCTCTTGTTTGATGAGGTGAGCGATTTGTCAGACAGCGCCCAAGGGCGCATCGTGCGCATGTTGGACGCTTTAGGGGACACAGCCCCACGGATCATGTCGACGTCGCAATCCGATTTGATCACCCGCATGGAAAATGGGCAGTTCCGGCAAGACCTGTTTTATCGTTTGGGTGGGGTCACTGTTGCTGTGCCTTCACTGCGTGAACGTGTCGAAGACATCCCGCTGTTGGCAGAACATTTTCTGTCGCGTGTTGAACGCGAGGGGGCTGCGCTGCATAGGTTGAGTGCAGAAGCGATTGATCTGGTGCGCAGCTACAGTTGGCCCGGCAATGTGCGTCAGCTGGAAAACGCTGTTCGCCGTTTGGTCGTCACCGCGACTGAAGCTGAAATTTCGCAAGCCGAGGTTGAGATGGTGCTGGGCAGCCAGCCAGAGATTGAACCGCTGCGCGATGCCACGGGAACAGACAAGTTGTCCGAAGCTGTCGGCAAGCACCTGCGCCGTTATTTCGACCTGCATGGTGGAGAGTTGCCCGCGCCGGGGCTGTACAATCGAATCTTGCGCGAAATTGAAGCACCGCTTTTGGAAATCGCGCTTGATGCGACAGCGGGCAATCAGGCGAAATGCGCCGAATTGCTTGGCATTAACCGAAATACACTTCGCAAGAAGATCACAGAACTGGATATCCGCGTGACACGGCGCCGCAAATTGATGTAAAACCGCAACACGACCGTGGCCGTTTAGACGCAGCAGCATCTAGAACGCGCCACGACATAAGGTGGTTTGTGGGGGCGACCCCACCTCATGAATGGGCGGACACGGGTGCAGCGGACCCTGACACGATACAATTTTGAAAGGTTTAGTCGCTGGCGGCGCACGCGTGCGGTCCAGAACGCGACCGTTCTTGGGCTTGTGGTGTTGGGGCCGGTCTTGGCCGTCTTAACCTATATCGTGCTTGGGCCTGTGGTGCAGACCTCGACATCCCCAATGTTGCGGCTGATTCTTTTGGCCGATCTTGTCTATGTTTTGGTGGTCGCATCACTTGTGATGCAGCGTGTCGCGCGCATGATTGCGGCGCGACGTGCAAAATCGGCGGGGTCCCGCCTACACCTACGTTTGACGGGTGTCTTCGCACTATTGGCGTTGATCCCCACGGTATTGGTCGCGATTTTTGCGACGCTGACGTTGAATGTCGGGCTAGAGGGCTGGTTTTCCGAACGGGTGCGCACTGTGCTGGCGACATCGCTGACAACTGCGCAGGCCTATGAACGTGAAGAGCGCGAAGAATTGGTGCGCGATGGGCAGTCATTGGTCGCGTATCTCACGACCCGCCGGTTGCAAAACTTCTATATGGATGACGGCGATGTGCGTGGTGCGTTGGGGGATGTACAGGGCGCTGTGGATCGCGGGTTAAGCGAAGCGTTTTTCATCGACAGCGCGGGAGAGATTAAGGCGCGCGGCGTTGGGTCATATGATTTTGACTATGAACAACCAACTGCAGAGGATTTCGCCACCGCCCTAGAAACCGGCATCAAGGTGATTGAGGATCCAACAAACAACGAGTTCCGCGCCCTAATCCCGCTGACCTTATTCGTGGATCGCTTTATTTATGTGACGCGCACCGTGGATGGTGCGATTTTGGCGCTGTTGGATGAAACGACAAAGACAGTGGCGTTATATGACCAACTGGAAAATGATCGCGGGCGATTGCTGTTCCAATTCGGCCTGATTTACCTTGGCTTTGCCTTGATCCTTGTTCTGGCGGCTATTTGGCTGGGACTATGGTTTGCAGAGCGTTTGTCGCGTCCCGTTGGCCGGTTGGTATCCGCGTCCCAACGTGTTGGTGCGGGTGATCTGGATGTGCGCGTGATCGAGGATGATGGCGACGATGAAATTTCGCAGTTGGGCAGTTACTTCAACCAGATGACGACCCAATTAAAAGGCCAACGCGACGAATTGTTGGACACGAACCGTCAAACAGAACGACGCCGACGGTTGTTTGATAGCGTCTTGGGGTCCGTGACGTCAGGCGTTGTAGGGCTGGATGCCGATGGGCGCGTGACGTTTGTGAACAAATCTGCGCAACGGTTGCTATCCGTTGGCGAAGAACAATCCCAAGCCGCGCTTTCTGTCGCCGTGCCGGAATTTGGCGGTTTGTTTGATCAAATGCGTGCTGACAAACGTGATGTGGTGCGCGAGCAAATCAATCTCGTGCGGGACGGGCAACAAGAAAGCCTGCTCGTCCGTATGTCGCCGCGCCGTAATGAGGCGGGGGCCTTAGAAGGCTATGTTGTGGCATTCGACGATGTGACCGATCTGGTCAGCGCGCAGCGCATGGCCGCGTGGGGTGATGTGGCGCGCCGGATTGCCCATGAAATCAAAAACCCATTAACCCCGATCCAGCTGTCAGCAGAGCGGATCAAACGGAAGTTTTCTAAAGAAGTCGGAGAAAGCGATAAGCTGGATCAAATGACGGATGTCATTGTCCGCCAGACCAATGATCTGCGCCGGATTGTGGATGAGTTTTCCAAATTCGCCCGCATGCCTGAACCTGAACTTCAGGCCACCGATCTTGTGACCATCGTCCGTGATGCCGTTACGTTGCAAGAGGCGGGGCATCCAGACGAGATGATAACCGCTAGCTTGCCTGACGAGCCACGTGAGGTCGATCTTGATGCCACGATGATTTCACAAGCCTTAACAAACTTGATTAAGAACGGGATTGAAGCCACTGAAAGTTATATCGAAAAGCATGATCCAGATGGTTATGCGCCGCAAGTACGGGTCGAGATGGCATATGTGGGCGACCACGCAGAAATTACAATCAGTGACAATGGTATTGGCCTGCCGTCTGATCGCGCGCGGCTGTTCGAACCATATGTCACGACACGCAGCAGCGGCACGGGGCTGGGCCTGCCGATTGTGAAAAAAATCATCGAAGAACACGGCGGCACATTGGCTTTGACCGATGCCGCAGATTTTAACGGCGACGGGCATGTTGGTGCCGCGGCCGTCATTACACTTCCGTTGGGCCCGCAGGGCTTAACCGAAAGACAGGAAAAATAGGGGAATCCCATGGGCGATATTCTAATTACTGACGACGAACGCGATATCCGCGAGTTGATCTCTGACATCCTGCAAGACGAAGGCTTTACCACGCGGTTGGCTGGCACGTCGGATGAATGTATGGCCGAGATTGTCAAAGCACCGCCTGCGCTGATGATCCTCGATATTTGGCTCAAAGACAGCAACATGGACGGGATCGACATCCTCAAAACGGTGAAACGTGACCATCCCGACATTCCGATTGTGATTATCTCTGGCCATGGCAACATCGAAATTGCCGTCGCGGCGATTAAACAGGGTGCTTATGACTTTATCGAAAAGCCGTTTAATATCGAGCAGTTACTGGTCGTTATTCGCCGTGCCATGGAAACATCCAAACTGCGCCGCGAGAATGTGGAGCTGAAGCGTGGTGAGGTGGCTGGCCATGACATGTTGGGTGACAGTGCCGTGTTCCGTATGCTCAAATCTCAATTGGACAAGGTGACTAAATCCAATGGGCGTGTGATGTTGTCCGGCCCTGCCGGCGCGGGCAAGGAGATTGCAGCGCGCTACATTCATGCCAATTCCAACCGTGCGTCCGCGCCGTTTGTGACCGTCAATTCAGCCTCTATCGAACCGGACCGCATGGAAGAGGTGCTGTTTGGCCGCGAAAGTGCAACGGCCGGTGTCGAAAAGGGTTTGCTGGAAGAGGCCAATGGTGGTGTGATCTATTTTGACGAGATCGCCGATATGCCGTTGGTCACTCAGTCTAAAATCCTGCGCGTTCTGGTCGATCAACGGTTCCAGCGTGTTGGTGGCAGCGACAAGTTACAAGTGGACCTGCGCGTGATTTCATCTACCAACCGCGATCTGAACGAAGCGATTGCTGCGGGGACGTTCCGCGAGGAGCTATATCACCGCCTTAACGTTGTGCCGATTGCGGTGCCAAGCCTTGAAGAACGGCGCGAGGATATTCCGCTTTTGGCTGACTACTTCATTGAAATGTTGAACAAAACCCAAGGTTTGCCACTGCGCAAACTGGCCGAGGACGCCCGCGCCTTGTTGCAGACGATGCTTTGGCCTGGCAACGTGCGGCAGCTGAAAAATGTGGTCGAGCGCGTGTTGATTTTGGGCGAAAGCACAGAAGACATCGCCGCCAAGGAATTGCCCGCCTCTGACGAGGCCGCCGCGATTGATGAAGGCCGGATTGTGTTGTCAGGTGGCCTTGCGACCTTGCCTTTGCGTGAAGCCCGCGAGTTGTTCGAGCGTGAGTATTTGCTAACGCAGATCAATCGGTTTGGTGGCAATATAAGCCGCACCGCATCCTTTGTCGGAATGGAACGGTCTGCATTACACCGGAAGCTGAAATCCTTGGGCGTAGCCACAACAAATAAGGCAGGCGGGCGCGTCGCTTATGTCGAAGGTGAAAGCCGAATTGACCCGCACCCGCGGGTCTGGCACGAGTGATGCCAGACAAGGAGTGACATCATGAAAGTGATTATCTGTGGCGCAGGGCAGGTGGGCTGGCAAATCGCCCGCCATCTGTCGGGCGAAAACAACGATGTCACGGTTGTCGATAACAACCCTGAACTGGTGCGGCGTGCGACTGATACGCTCGATGTGCAAGGGATTTCAGGCTTTGCCAGCTATCCCGATATTCTGGACCGTGCTGGTGCACGCGATGCGGATATGATCATCGCGGCGACCCATTCTGATGAGGTGAACATGGTCACCTGTCAGGTGGCACATTCGGTATTCGGCATTCAGCGCAAAATTGCGCGATTGCGGGCAACGAGTTATCTGACAGCGATTTATTCCGATTTGTATCGTCGGGATCACCTGCCGATTGACGTTGTCATTAGCCCGGAAAAAGAAGTTGCGGAAGCCGCGTTGCAACGGCTGGCGGCACCAGCGGCGTTTGACACCGAACAGTTCCTCGAAGGTAAGGCGCAACTGCTGGGAATCAGCATTGACGATGATTGTCCGGTGATAAACACACCCTTGCGGCAGTTGACGGACTTGTTTTCGACCCTGCGCGCCTTGGTCGTTGGTATCCGGCGCGAGGGCGCATTGTTTGTGCCGACAGCTGGGGATCAACTGTTTGCGGGAGATGAATGTTATTTGTTCACCGATTCCAATGACTTGACCCGCACCTTGGAAATTTTCGGCAAAACCCACGCGAAACAAGAACGTATTGTGATTATCGGTGGCGGCAATGTCGGGCTTGCGGTGGCTCAAGCACTAGAGGCGCGCACAGATCGTGTCCGCGTGAAAGTCATCGAGAAAAACCGTGATATTGCGGAAACGGCTGCGGATGCTTTGGACCGCACGATTGTGTTGCACGGCGATGGGCTGGACAGCGCATTGCTGGACGAGGCAGGGATTAGGTCGGCTGATGCTGTTTTGGCTGTTACGGACGACGACAAGACGAACCTTCTGGCCTCTGTACGGGCCAAAGAGATGGGCAGCGCGATGGCGATCACCCTGATCAACGATCCGTCACTGGTGCCGCTGATGGGACCGCTTGATATTGATGCATATATCAACCCGCGGGCTACCACTGTTAGCTCTATCCTACGCCATATTCGTCATGGTCGGGTCCGCGGCGTCTATTCAATTGGTGACGCAGAGGCTGAAGTGATCGAAGCTCAAGTTCTGGGCACGTCGCCGATTGCGGGCCAACGGATCAAGGACATTGATTTTCCCGAAGGCACGATTGTCTGCGCGGTCATGAAAGACGGGGAAATGGAAAAGCCAACCAGTGCAACCCGTATTGACGAAGGCGATGTCATCGCCATTTTCGCCATGACAGATGACGTGCCAGAGGTAGAGCGTTTGCTTCAGGTTTCGATCGACTTCTTCTGATGGTTTGGGTCGAACGCCTTCCATTTTTCGTTGTCCTTATGGGATTTGGGGCCGCGTCGATGCTTGTGCCGGCCGTGCACGCCTATGCATTGAACGACTTTCTGACAATGCGGGTGTTCTTTTACGGCACAATCTTGTTTTCTATGCTGACCTTGGTGATTGCATTAGCCACGGCAGGCTATGCGCCGCGGAGTGTCGCACGAAGCCAGTTGATCGCATTGGTCGCGGCATTTGCTGGTCTTCCATTGATGTTCGCGATCCCATTCCAAGAATCTGTGCCAGGCACCAGCTTCTTGAATGCATGGTTTGAAATGGTGTCATGTTTCACGACCACCGGCGCGACGATTTATGACAATGCGGGGCGTTTGACCCCATCAGTTCATGTTTGGCGTGGGTTGGTCGGCTGGATGGGCGGGTTGCTTATCTGGATCACAGCGGTGGCCATCTTTGCTCCTATGAACTTAGGCGGGTTTGAGGTCCGATCAACGGGGTCGGCTGGCATGGGGGTGTCGGGGCAAGCCAACCAATCGGTTGATCCATCAGTCCGGTTAATCCGCTATACACTGCGTCTGGCACCGATTTACGGCGCGCTGACTTTCGTCTTGTGGGTGGCCTTGGTCACGCTTGGCGAAGTCCCATATGTCGCCTTGGTCCATGCGATGTCCGTGATGTCTACATCTGGCATTTCTCCGATTGAAGGGTTCTATGCTGCGGGGTCGGGTTTCTTGGGCGAGGCAGTGATTTTCTGCTTTTTCATTCTCGCGATTTCGCACCGAAGCTTTAATCGAGGCGTTCTAGGTGAAAACCAGAAAGGCATTTCTGCTGATCCGGAGTTCAGGATGGGCTTGGCGTTGATCGTTCTGGTGACGGGGCTGCTGTTCATGCGCCATTTCGTCGGTTCGATTGAAGAAGAATCAACTGCGTCATTTAGCGAAATGGTCCGTGCGATTTGGGGTGGCGCGTTCACAGTTGCGTCATTCCTGACCACAACCGGATTTGAATCGCGATTCTGGCTTGGGGCAGCGGATTGGTCGGGGCTTCAGACGCCTGGGCTTTTTCTGGTCGGCCTGGCGCTGATTGGCGGCGGTGTGGCGACGACTGCGGGGGGCGTCAAATTGCTGCGAATTTACGCACTTTATCGCCATTCAGAACGAGAGTTGGAGCGGCTGGTGCATCCGTCATCCGTCGGCGGTGGCGGCAAGGATGCGCGCCGGATCCGACGCCAAGGTGCCTATATTTCATGGGTATTCTTTATGCTGTTTGCGCTTAGTATCGCTGGCGTTATGGTCGCGCTTTCATTGACAGGGGTACAGTTTGAAACGGCGATGGTGCTTGCTGTATCGGCACTGTCAACCACCGGTCCTTTGGCCGATGTGGCCGCCGAAAGCCCCATTGCATATTCAGGTATTCCCGACGCCGCCAAGGCCATTTTGGCCGCGGCGATGGTTTTGGGCCGACTGGAAACACTAGCGATTATTGCGTTGTTCAATCCAGAAATTTGGCGCACGTAATACGTTTTTTGGGACTGGAAACTTGCTTTATGTCAAGACATAATGGCCCTATAAACTGGGGAATGGTCAATTTACGACCACAAAAATAAAAAGGGGTCCCGCAATGGCGGCCGATAAAGCAAATCTTCAAGACGCATTCCTAAACCATGTGCGCAAAGCCAAAGTGCCTGTCACCATCTTTCTGGTGAACGGTGTAAAGCTGCAAGGCGTGATCACGTGGTTTGACAGCTTCTGCGTTCTTTTGCGTCGTGATGGTCAATCGCAGCTTGTTTATAAAAGCGCGATTTCCACAATCATGCCTGCGCAATCTATCAGCCTATACGAAGGCGAAGAATAGGTTTGCAAGAACACGACACGCCCAACACACGGGCTTGGGTGATCCACCCTGATTTGAAAACTGACCACACCCGCAGGGATGCTATTCCTGCGCTGGAAGAAGCTGTGGCTTTGGCCGCTGCTTTGCCGAATTTGCAAGTTGTTGGGTCCGATGTTGTGCGCCTGCCCAAAATCCACGCAGGTATGCTGCTAGGTAAGGGCAAAATCGAAGAGCTACGTGTGATTTTCGAGGCCAATGAGGTCGAGCTAGTCTTGATTGATGGCCCTGTGACGCCAGTACAGCAGCGCAACCTTGAAAAGGCATGGGGGGTCAAATTACTGGACCGCACCGGCCTGATCTTGGAAATCTTTAGTGATCGTGCCCGCACCGCCGAAGGTGTTTTGCAGGTGGAAATGGCCGCACTGTCATACCAACGCACGCGACTTGTGCGCGCTTGGACGCACCTTGAACGCCAACGTGGCGGGCTTGGGTTCGTGGGCGGTCCGGGTGAAACCCAGATCGAGGCCGACCGCCGTGCCATTGATGATCAGCTAAATCGCCTGCGCAAACAGATGGCCAAGGTCGTCAAAACCCGCGAGCTGCACCGCGCATCCCGCGCCAAGGTGCCGTTCCCGATTGTGGCACTTGTCGGCTATACCAACGCCGGTAAATCCACGCTGTTTAACCGTTTGACGGGAGCAGATGTGTTTGCAAAGGACATGTTGTTCGCCACGCTCGACCCGACCATGCGCAAGATCGAATTGCCGACGGGCGACGAGGTCATTATGTCCGATACCGTGGGCTTTATCAGTGACCTGCCGACTGAATTGGTCGCAGCATTCCGTGCGACATTGGAAGAGGTGCTCGACGCCGATCTGATCGTGCACGTCCGCGACATCAGCCACGCCCAGACCGAAGAGCAATCCCAAGATGTCATGACCATTCTGCGCACCCTCGGCATTCCCGAAGACGCGCCGACGGTCGAGGTTTGGAACAAGACCGACCTGCTTGATGACGACGCCCGCGCTGCGGCCGAAACGGAAGCTGCGCGTAAAGAAGATCTTTACGCCATTTCCGCTGTGACCGGTGCTGGCATGGATGATCTGATGGGATCATTGGCCGAACATCTGAAAGATCCGCGCCGCGAGGAAATCATTGATCTGACCTATGCCGAAGGCCGCCAGCGTGCGTGGTTGTTCGAGCAGGGCATCGTCACCAATGAAGAGATGACAGAAACCGGTTACACCCTGACAGTGTTCTGGACGATCATTCAAAAAGAACGGTTCACGCGGCTTTAATTTGCTGCGGGAACCAATTGCGTAATGCCGACGGGGGCAGCCCGCGCCAGATCAGGGTCCAGCGACATTGGAATATATTCGCCACGCCGCCATAGCTCACCTAGGTTGTCGTAATAGCGTGACAGCGGATGGCCGGATTGGCCCGTGGCTGACACGAACACCGAACTGTCTGGATCAGCGAAATCATAAACACCGCGATAGCCTGCTGCATGCACGTTTTCGTAGGGGTTTGGACCTTCGCCAGATGTGCGCCCGCGCTGCAATGTGTTATCGCCGCCACTTGTCGATTGACGGATATTTACGATCCAATTCAACACAGGTGTTGTGCCTAATACGGGGTGGTCTTGGGTGGCCTGGTGCAGGTCGCCCCAGCGCAATGATGCCACGGTGTTGCCGACGTTTTCGTCCATCCACACAAGGGCATCGTCAAGCGCCAAACGCGCCACGTCTGTGCAGGTTTCAATCGGCGCGGATTGTAGCACGTCGCACCACGCTGCGGCCCCGTCCACGTCGCGGTAAACCCGTTCGATGAACAATGGGTTGGTGTGGGTGAATTCGGACGCCAGAGGCCCCATTTCATCACGGATCAGCCGCTCCTGTAGGTTCCGAAGCCACGCCGCATAGAGCAGGGGCTCCGGCAGGTGTTCGTTCATCTCGCCATTCCATGCCGCCAAGAGGTCAAGCGCCTGCTGGCGGCGGCGTTCTAGCGTGCCCTCCGCTGCGGTTTCGCCGGTGAACCAAAGATCGGCGCCGATCAGGGGCAGCAGCGCACGGGCGCTATAGCTGACCGTATCCAGTTGCACCTCGATAAAACTCTCTCGGGTATGGACAGCGCGGCTTTGCATCAGGCGGTGCCACCGGTTGATCCGCTGCGTGTCGCCCCATTCAAATGACATGTGATTAGGAAATGGCGCGTCGGTCACTTTATTGTTTGTGTTGCCCAGAATGCCACCCTTAGGATTTACGAATACGGGGTTGTCCGCATAGGGCAGGCGGCCGCGCCATTGGTTTTGTGGTAAATAGCCAAAGCTGGGCAGGCGGCCCTGACTGACATGGGCCGGATCGCGCGCAGGAAATGCACCAATGGTTTTCATCGCGATTTGGTTGCGGTCTGCCAGCGTCAGGTTTTGTGACGGCGCGATATAATTTTCCGCCAGTCTAATCGCGTCCTGCACGTTGTTCGCGGTTGGCAGAGCGAGTGCTGCGGACATTGATGTGTCTTTGTCGGACAAGGCGGTCCAGCCAATTGCCGCGACATGGCCCGCTGGCGTGATGCTGCCAAGGTCGTATTGGTCGCGTGGCATGATTGGGCCATTCACACTCCATCTTAGGTTCAGCGTGACGGCAGGGGCATCTTTGATGCGCACAATGCTTTCGCGGCTTCGGAATTTGGCCCAACCGTTCGCTGTGCGGTATTCTTCGGGCGCGTCTGGGTTCAGTTCTTCGAGGAATACATCCTGATCATCAAGATAGCTGCTCGTGAGCCCCCAGCCCAAGTCATTGCTGCGTCCGGTCAAAATGGCAGGCATGCCTGGGATCGTGCCGCCGATAGCACCACCCGATTGCAATTCAAGCCGCGCGAGATACCAGATCGTGGGGGCAGTCAGGCCAAGATGGGGGTCGTTGGCCATCAATGTCGCGCCTGTGGCTGATCGATCAATGCCAGCCGCCCATGCGTTTGATGCGCCGGCCAGCTCTGGCCGTTTGGATGGGTTTAGCGGGTCATAGGCGAGGCGGCTGTTAGGCGTGTAACGCGGCAAGCCCGGCACCAGTTGCGCATAGTCAGGCAATGCGACCAGCGCGTCGCTGGGGTCATCTGGTAAAATGTCGGTCAATCGTTCTGCGGGCATCATGAGTGAGGTCCGCGCGCGCAGCACTTCTTTTTCCAAATGGGACGATAGTTGCAACGCCATCAGTTTTAAGATGGCAAGGCTATCGGCGGGTTGCCACGGAGCAACTGGATGATTGAACAACCACATCTCGGGCGCGCCACGCCCGCGGGACCCTGTGTTAATTTCTGACAGCCACGCATTCACGCCAGCTGCATAAGCATCCAGAGCGACCTTGGTTTTAGCGTCTTGAACTTTTACAGAGGCGGCCGCCAGATTGTAGATATCAAAACGCCGGATGACGCTATCAATGCCAAGGGTGCGTTCGCCGAACAGTTCAGACAGGCGCCCTTGGGCCGTGCGGCGCAGCATTGTCATCTGCCACAAGCGGTCTTGGGCATGGGCATAACCCAACCCGAAATACACATCGGCATCGTTTTCGCCAAAGATATGGGGCACATTGGCATTGTCGCGCACAATTTCCAGCGGGGCGTTCAGACCAAGTGCCGCCGCTTCTGCTGTGTAATCTGGCAATGACCGAGATGCGAAATAATAGGTCAGTGAAAAAGCAGCGACAGCCAAGAAAACCATCAAGCTAACAAGACGTAACAACCAACGAAAGACGAACGCCATCATGCGGCCCTTAAACAGTGTAATTCTTGCATAGTCCTATCGGTTTTATGCATGGTCTGCCACTGATTTTACGGGCGGATTGGTCCAGCACAGCATGGCTGCGTGCTGGACCATCGTTTTATTTTTCGGGCATCAAACCACGTGGGCTAAACCGGAGCACCAGCAACAGCACAAGACCCATGGTAAACAGTCGGAAATGCGCCGCGGAATCTTGCATGCGGATACGGAACCAATGGTCATCGGCGAAACCCGCCGTTGTGATATCGGCAATCCACAGACCCAGAGGTTCAACCATGATCCAAAGCCACCAGATCAAGAACCCACCCAGCACCGCGCCAAAGTTATTGCCGGACCCACCGACAATCACCATCACCCAGATCAGGAATGTAAAGCGCAGCGGTTGATAGCCCGTTGGTGCCAATTGGCTGTCTAAGGTTGTCATCATCGCACCTGCAATGCCGCAGATTGCAGACCCAAGAATGAAGATTTGCAAATGCCGTGCAGTCACGTTCTTGCCCATGGCTTCAGCTGCGGTTTCGTTGTCGCGGATGGCGCGCATCATGCGACCCCAAGGGGAGGCCAGCGCGCGCTGTGCCAGCCACAACAGAACCACCAAAACGATTGTGAACAAGACCGCATAGCCGAACTTTGTCGTCAGGCTGGATGCCGTTGTCGGGTCCAAACCCCAAGATGCGGCCCGCTCGACAAAGCTTGGATCGTTTTGCAGGTCAATCTCGTATGGGACGGGGCGTGGCAGGCCGTTCACGTTTTTCACGCCGCGGGACAGCCAGTCTTCGTTTTTCATCACGGCGATGATGATTTCTGCGATGCCAAGGGTTGCGATGGCCAGATAATCAGACCGAAGGCCAAGGGCCGTTTTGCCAATAATCCACGCAGCACCAGCCGCCAATAAGCCACCCACAGGCCAAGCAACAACAGTCAGCCAGCCATTGTCTTTGTAGTTTTCACCACCCCAGTTCAAGCCGCCGAGATAGCCGGTTGCCGCAGGATTAATGCTTTCAATCGCATCGACGCCGATGTCGAAGACTGCACGAAATGCAAAGAACCCAAGCACCACAAGCGCAATTGTCATGAGCGTGCGCAGGCGTCCCTTTGGCAGCCACGCGTACATTTTGACCGCGCCCACAATCGTGACCACGCCAAGCAGAAGTCCGATCAGAACTTGCCAACCACCGGCTGACCACGCATCGGGCGTTGTGGGCATGGACACCAGCACGGCGGCCAGACCACCAAGGGCAACGAACCCCATGATCCCGATGTTGAACAATCCAGCAAAGCCCCACTGCAGGTTCACACCCAGCGCCATAATTGCGCCAATCAGCGCAAAGTTCAGCATAGTCAGGGCTGAGGTCCACGATCCAGAGAAAATCCAGAAGTCGGTTGCGCCCTCAAGGAAATAAAGGGTCGCGACCCCAAGAACGAGGAAGATGTTACGCATAGATAAGGTCATACGGATTGCCCCTTAAACAGGCCTGTCGGTTTGAACAGCAGCACGATGATCAAAATCGTAAAGCTGACCGCGAATTTATAGTCGGTGGACAAAAGCTGCACCAATCCAGTGGGTTCCAAGTTTTCGGGCATCAGATAGACCAATACTTTTTTGAACGCATAGGTGATTGTGACCTCGGAAAACGCGATGACAAAACCACCCGCGATAGCGCCCAATGGGTTGCCCAAACCGCCAACAATGGCGCTTGCAAAGATTGGCAGCAGCAGTTGGAAATAGGTGAAGGCCTTGAACGATTTATCAAGCCCGTAAAGCACACCCGCCGTTGTGGCCAAGGCCGCAACGATCATCCATGTGACCATCACAACGCGCTCTGGGTTGATACCTGACAGCAGTGCGAGGTCTTCGTTGTCTGAAAACGCCCGCATGGATTTACCGGTGCGCGTTTTGTTCAAGAACCAGAACAACACCGCCACAACAATAACCGCAACAACGACGGTGATGCCTTGTGTGGTTTTGATCGCCAGACCTTCTTTCAGGCCTGTCAATTCTTTGAATTCGCGCGCCGTGATGATGAATCGCTCACCGTCGGCAAAACGAATGTCACGTACACCGATCACGAAACGCACGATGCCGTTCATGATAAACATCACACCCATGGACACGATCACGAGGATCACAGGGGCAGCCTTTTGACGGCGGTAGAATTTGTAAATCAGCTTATCCGTGCCCAACACCAACAAACATGTCGCGATAATGCCGAATGGCAGCGCGAGCAGGGCGGTGGGCAAGGGGCCGAAGGTGATCCCAAGGGCCAACAGCCCGTTGGTCACCAAAATCGTCATTGCCGTGCCGAACGCCATGGTGTCGCCATGGGCAAAGTTCGAGAACCGCAAAATGCCGTAAATCAGCGTGACACCCAGCGCACCAAGCGCGAGCTGCGCGCCATAAGCCATGCCCGGAACGAGCACGAAGTTTGAAAATGCCACAATGGCGTTTAGGAAATCCATCACGCGCAAGCTCCGATGTAAGTAATGCCAAAATCACCGCTAAAGTGGGTGGTATAAAGCGCCGGACCGGGCGTAGCGCCGGTCAAATGATGCGACGCCGGGAAAACCGCGCCGCCTGATAAGGAATACATGCCGTCATGCGCGACGCCGTGCAGTGTGACGGTTTCTGCGTCCGTCGTCATGGTCGCTTTCACCACATCAACAAGGGCGCTTTTGCCGACTACTGCCACCGCTAAAGATAGGGTGAAATTGGTGTCTTCGCATATCTCGCCCGTCATGCATTCGCTGGTGAACGCGCAGTTCAGCGCGGTATCAGCAAAGGCGGCGCTGCTGGTGCACATCGCTATCACGGGCATCACATTGACTATTCGCATCAGATCAACCCCCCAAGAAACTACGGCGGACTTCTTCGTCGGCAAGCAGTTCTTTACCAGTGCCTGTGTGGGCATTGCGGCCCTGCACGAGAACATAGGCTTTATCAGCAATTTCAAGCGCTTGACGGGCATTTTGTTCGACCATCAGGATCGGAATACCCGTGCGGGCAACTTCGATAATGCGGTCAAACAACTCGTCCATCACGATGGGTGACACGCCAGCGGTTGGCTCATCCAGCATCAAAACCTTGGGCTGTGTCATCAACGCGCGACCAACGGCCACTTGCTGTCGCTGCCCGCCGGACAATTCGCCAGCGGCCTGATGGCGCTTTTCTTTCAGGATCGGGAACAGATCATAAATCTGCGTCATTGTGTCGGAAAAATCATCGGTGCGAATGAACGCGCCCATTTCCAGATTTTCCTCAACTGTCATCGACGTAAAGATGTTGGAGGTTTGGGGCACAAAGCCCATGCCTTTCACAACGCGTTCCTGCGGGGACAGTTTGGTGATGTCTTCGCCGTCCAAGCGCACAGCACCTTTATGGACGTTCAGCATACCAAACACGGCCTTCATCGCGGTGGATTTGCCGGCGCCGTTGGGGCCAACAATCACGGCAATCTCGCCTTTATCGACAGAAACGGTGCAGCCGTGCAGGATGTCAGGGCCTTTGCCATAACCGCCTGTCATGGCGTCACCGATTAGAAATGGTTCAGACATCTGCCCGCCTCGCATTTTTCAAAATACTCAAAATTCGAACCATCAGACTTTTGCCACCTGATCTTTGTTCTTCAGACCTGTGCCAAGATAGGCCTCGATCACTTGTTCATTGGCTTTGATTTCGGCCAATGTGCCTTCGGCGAGCACTTTGCCCTCGGCCATACAAATGACGGGGTCGCAAAGCCGGCCGATGAAATCCATGTCGTGTTCGATGACGACGAATGTATAGCCACGCTCTTTGTTCAAACGGATGATGGCATCACCGATGGTGTTCAGCAGGGTGCGGTTCACGCCTGCGCCAACCTCGTCGAGGAAAACAATCTTCGCGTCGACCATCATGGTGCGGCCAAGTTCCAACAGCTTTTTCTGGCCACCAGACAGATTGCTCGCTTTCTCATCCTTCAGATGATCGATGGTCAGAAATTCGAGCACCTCGTCGGCCTTGGCCAACAACGCGCGTTCTTCATCCGCAATCCGTTTGCGGCCAAACCAAGCGTTCCATAGCGTTTCGCCTGATTGGGTACCGGGCACCATCATCAGGTTTTCGCGAACGGTCATGGTTGAAAATTCATGGGCGATCTGGAACGTGCGCAGCAGACCTTTGTGGAATAATTCATGGGGCGGCAGACCTGTAATGTCTTCGCCCATCATCGTCACGCGACCCGCTGTTGGTTCAAGAACACCAGCGATCACATTGAAAAGAGTGGTTTTTCCTGCGCCGTTTGGGCCGATCAATCCGGTGATTGATCCTTCCTCAATGCGCAATGTGGCACCATCCACAGCGCGAAAACCACCAAAGGTTTTCACTAAGTTTTCGACAACGATCATAAATATCCCCCAGCACGTTCAAAACGTGTCGTATCTAGTTGAAATGGCGCAGGAAAATCCTGCGCCATTCCGTCAGCCATTAGGCTGGATTTAGCGGTAACCGATTGTGGAATATACGCCGTCGGCGAATTCGATTTCCTGGTAGTTACCAGCAGATTCACCTGGTCCGATCAGCTCAACTGCGGATGCACCGACATAGTCGATTTCGCCGCCGTTTGCGAGGATCTCAAGGCCTTTGGCCAATTCACCTGGCATGATCTGCTCGCCTGGGGCGTTTGCAACGTTCATGACGTGGTCTTTGAAGTCTGCAGAAGCAGAAGAACCAGCAGCCTGCATGGCCAACATGATCAACGCAGCAGCGTCATAGGATTCAGGAGAGAACGCGCCTGTGCCGTCGAAACCAGCAGCTTCTGCGAGTTCAACAAACATGCCAGAACCAGCGTTGTCTGTGCCTGGATATGCGCCGAAGGAACCGTTCAGCTCGTCACCGAAGTTTTCGTTCAGCTTTGTACCAACCATGCCGTCTGGCACATAGAATGTGTCGAACGCGCCGGAATCGAGTGCGGAACGGATAACACCGGAACCACCTTGGTCAACGTAGCCTGCAACAACCAGAACTTCGCCGCCAGCGGATGCAAGTGCACCAACTTCAGCAGAGTAGTCGGCTTTGCCGTCTTCGTGTGCAGCAGAGATAGTCACTGTGCCGCCAGCTGCTTCGAACTCAGCTTGGAATGCGTCAGCCAAACCTTTGCCGTAGTCGTTGTTTGTGTATGTCAGGGCAACTTCGTTGAAGCCACGATCCTGAAGGATGTTTGTGATGATCACACCCTGACGCGCGTCAGATGGTGCTGTGCGGAAAAACAAGCCGTTGTCTTCTGCAGTGGACAGGCCAGGGGATGTCGCGGAAGGCGAAATCATGACTGTGCCGTTTGCCAAAGCAACGTTTGCAAGGATCGCACCAGTAACACCGGAACAGTCAGCGCCCATGATTGCGTTTACTTTGTCAGCAGTAACAAGACGTTCAGCAGCAGTTGTCGCCGCACCAGCGTCGATGCATGTGCTGTCGCCGCGTACGGATGTGACTGTGGAACCGTCGAGCAGCGCACCGGATTCGGATACTTCTGCCATTGCCAGTTCAGCGCCAGCACCCATTGCAGGTGTGATGGATTCCAATGGGCCAGTGAAGCCGAGGATCACGCCGATTTTGATGTCTTCAGCAAATGCTGCGCCGGACATCATTGTGATGGCGGTTGTCGCCATAAGTAGGTTTTTCATTTTTAGTCTCCCTAGGTGGATTTTTACCTGCGAAACAGATTAGCAGCGCCGACCAGAAAGGAAAGCATGAACCATCAGCCAAATGTGCTGGAAACGTAGCGTTTTGAAGCAAAAACGGCTTTTGCCGTGTGTTTTAGATCGACAAACGCGTCGCGTGTGTGCCGCGCTCGCGGTAAGGGGTCGTGTCGTAGTGGGATCGGTAGCATTTCGAGAAATGCGACGGTGATGCGAATCCACAGGCCAAGGCCACATTGATCACGGTCATATCTGTTTGCATCAACAGGTTGCGGGCCTTTTGCAGGCGCAGTTCCATGTAATACCGTTTTGGGCTGCGCGACAGGTAGCGGCGGAATAGCCGTTCAAGCTGGCGTGTGGACATACCGACATCTTTGGCCAGCACCGCGGGGCTGATCGGTTCTTCGATGTTGGTTTCCATAATCTGGATCACGCGCGAAAGTTTTGGATGGCGCACGCCGATACGTGTCGGAATCGACAATCGCTGTGTGTCTTGGTCGGTGCGGATGGATGAATAGATCAAAATATCGGCGACGGCATTTGCCAAGTCTTCACCATGATCATCGGCAACCATCTTGAGCATCAGGTCAATCGAGGCGGTACCACCAGCCGTCGTAATGCGGTTGCCATCAACGACGAATACGGATTTTGTCAGTTCGACATCTTCGAATTCTTCAAGAAAGCTATCTTGGTTTTCCCAGTGGATCGTGGCCTTTTTTCCGTCAAGCAGACCGGCCTTTGCCATTGTGTAACCAGCAGTACAAAGACCCGCGATGGTCACACCCCGCCGCGCTTCGCGACGAATCCAGTTAAGAATGCGTTTGGTCGTGGCGTGTTGCACATCAACACCGCCGCACAGCATCACGGTATGGTCACGGTCCAGTTCACATAGATCGTCGTCGACGTTGAAGCGGCAACCGTTTGAGCAAACGGCGGTTTCGCCGCCTTCACCGATGATTTTCCACTCATACAGCGTTTTGCCCGCCGTGCGGTTCGCAATACGCAGGCTTTCAATCGCAGAAGCGAAGCAAAGCATTGTGAAATTGTTCATCAAAACAAAGACGAACCGGCGTGGTTTCCCACTGTGTTCAACATCAACGGTTTGTGGATCTGTCGTCATTTGCGCATTCTTTTCTGTTCTTGAATCGAGCAGAACAACTTTGTCTGCGATTTGGCAAGCGATTTGTGTCGTCCCTTTAGGCAGCAAAACTATTGCAATTGTGTGTTTTTGTGTGCCTTTTGCCATTGGCCTGCCTGTGCGGGCCATATATACCAACTCTTGCTATCGCTAACGGTGGCTGAAAACTTATTAAATTGGAGCGAAACCATGACTAACTGGCAAAAATCTGACTGGCGCAGCAAGCCCCGGGTACAGATGCCTGACTATATCGACGAAAGTGCATTGAATGCAGTCGAAGGTCGTCTTGCCAGTTATCCACCATTGGTTTTTGCAGGTGAAGCACGCAAGTTGCGTGATGAACTGGCCGCTGTATCCCGCGGCGACGCGTTTTTGTTGCAGGGCGGCGATTGTGCCGAAAGCTTTGCCGAATTTTCCGCAGACGGCATTCGCGACACATTCAAGGTGATGTTGCAGATGGCGATGGTCCTGACCTACGGCGCCAAGGTGCCTGTGGTGAAGGTCGGCCGTATGGCTGGTCAAATGGCCAAGCCGCGCTCTGCTCCGACAGAAACGACGAATGGCGTGGAATTGCCAAGCTACCGCGGTGACATCATCAACGGTTTCGACTTCACACCAGAAGACCGCATTCCTGATCCTAAGCGGATGGAACAGGCGTATTTGCAGGCGGCTGCCACGCTGAACCTGTTGCGCGCGTTTTCCACCGGTGGTTACGCCGATGTGCGCAAGGTCCACGCTTGGACGCTTGATTTCACCGCCGGACCAGAGGCTGAAAAGTATCGCGAAATGGCAGAGCGTATCGGCGATACGCTTGATTTCATGGAAGCGGCTGGTATGCGCGATGAGGCATCGCACACAATGCAGACTGTCGATTTCTACACGTCTCACGAGGCGCTGTTGCTGGAATACGAAGAGGCGCTAACACGCATTGATTCCACATCCGGCAAATGGCTCGCTGGATCAGGTCACATGATCTGGATTGGCGACCGCACACGTCAGCCGGATGGCGCGCATGTTGAATTCTGTAAAGGCGTTCAAAACCCGATCGGTCTGAAATGTGGTCCGTCCATGACGTCTGGTCACCTGAAATCATTGATGGCGTCGCTGAACCCGAACAACGAACCGGGTCGTTTGACGCTGATCAACCGTTTCGGTGCTGGATCCGTTGGTGATCATCTGCCACGTCTGATCAAGGCCGTGGAAGAAGAAGGCGCAAACGTTGTTTGGACCTGTGATGCAATGCACGGCAACACGATCAAATCGACAACGGGCTATAAAACCCGTCCGTTTGACAGTGTGCTGCGCGAAGTGCGTGAATTCTTTGGGATCCACAACGCCGAGGGCACTGTTCCAGGTGGTGTGCATTTCGAGATGACAGGCAAGGACGTGACCGAATGCACCGGCGGCGTGCGTGCTGTGACCGACGAAGACCTGTCTTCGCGTTATCACACCGCTTGCGACCCGCGTTTGAACGCGTCGCAGTCGCTTGAATTGGCATTCCTTGTTTCCGAAGAGCTGTCCGCGCGTCGCACAGTGCTAGATCAAGCCAAAGCGAGCTAAACGTTATTGATCACAAGACGAAGAGCCGGGCGCCCATTTGTGGCGTCCGGCTTTTTTGTGATCCGCACCCTTGGCCCACGTTTGCGGACCAGCGGTTCGTGCCGGATCGGTTTTGCGGCGGCGATCTGAATGGGGCGGTTGCGCAATGATACATTGCTGTCAAAGCCAATCACGCCCAAGACCCGCGTCACGTCACCCTTATTGTCAGCCAAGGGCAGCAAAAGAATTTGACCGTGGATTTCCTGTTTCCACAGCGTTGCCGCACAGACCAATGGCAATGCGACAACGGCAAGGTCAGAAAATGCGGATTCGAGATGCACGGCAAATGTCGCTTGGTCTTCTGGCCTGATTACGCTGCTAAGCGGCATGCCCCGTACATCCATGCCAATCAGATCTTGCACCTTTTGACCGGCAACACGTATCCGCGCGACGCCGGGGGCGACACGTTTGACAATGAATGTCGATGGAAGCGCTGTTGCAATCGCGTCGGGCCGTATGTCGTCACGTGCAGGAATGCGGGCGCGCTTTTGCAATTCGCGCCAGTGGTTTTCGACCAAAGCAAACGGCTTTTGAACCGGATCACTGGTTCTGCGCGATATTTGTGACAAGCGGAGGATCGTGTCCATGATCTGGTCCTTAAGGTGACTGCGCTGCGCTGGGGCATGTATTGAGTTCATGGTTTTTTAACTTCGAATGCAGCGTGAAACACTTAACAAATCGTTAATCGGTTAATGGCGTGGGTGGCCAATCGCTTGCTCCGCCTGTGCAATCCGCATAGTCATGATCGCAAAGCAACAGCGAATGAGCAGCCCCATGATCCAATCAATGACAGCCTTTGCCAGTCGCGTTGGCGCGTTGGGTGATTCCACATGGTCGTGGGAATTGCGCAGTGTGAATGGGCGCGGGCTGGACCTGCGTGTGCGTTTGCCCGAAGGGTTCAGTGCAATTGAGGTCGCAGGCCGTGCTGCGCTGAAAAAACAGATCAATCGGGGAACGCTGACATTGAATTTGCGCCTGTCGCAGGGGGATCAAAAGGCGGATTTGTCCGTTGATCCGATACAGCTTGATGCTGTTTTGCGTGCACTCGATACGGTGCAGGATCGCGCATTCGAAATTGGCGTGACTTTGGCGCAACCGACGGCGGCTGATGTCTTAATGCAGCGCGGGGTTTTGGTGGCAGGCCAGCCAGCCGAACAGTCAGATGACTTGGCCAAGGCGCTTCAGACCGATCTGACAGCATTGATTGCTGATTTCGTTGCGATGCGGGTGGCTGAAGGGGCCGCACTGCATGACATTATCGCAGGTCAAATAGATCAAATTGCAGACCTGACCGTCCAAGCGACCGCGGCGGCAAGCGCACGGCAAGCGGATGTGCAGACCAATTTGACGGTTGCCTTGCAGCGCGTCTTGCACGATGTGGCGGATGCTGATCCTGACCGCGTCGCGCAAGAGCTTGCGGTATTGGCGGTGAAGTCCGATGTCACAGAAGAGCTGGACCGGCTGCGTGCCCATGTGGCAGCCGCACGGGCGTTGCTGGCCAGTGGTGCACCCGCAGGGCGTAAGTTGGATTTCCTCGCGCAGGAATTTAAGCGTGAAGCCAATACATTATGTGCGAAAGCCGGTGCGCCGGACTTGACGGCGATTGGGCTAGACCTCAAAGCTGTGATCGACCAAATGCGCGAACAAATTCAAAACGTGGAGTAAACCCATGGCACGACGCGGCCTTCTTATCATCTTGTCGTCCCCATCCGGTGCGGGAAAATCAACTTTGGCAGGCCGCCTGCGTAAATGGGATGACAGTCTTCGATTTTCGGTCTCTTCGACGACCCGCGCCCCGCGCGAGGGTGAGGTGGATGGACAGCACTATTTCTTTACCAATACCGAAGATTTTCAGGCCCAAGTCGCCAATGGCGAGATGTTGGAACATGCTCGCGTGTTTGAAAATTACTACGGTTCGCCCAAAGGGCCGGTGCAGGCCGCGATTGATGAAGGCCGCGACGTGTTGTTCGACATTGATTGGCAGGGCGCCCAGCAGATCAGTAATTCCGCGCTACGCGATCACGTGCTGTCGATTTTCATTCTGCCGCCAAGCATCCCTGAATTGCACCGCCGTTTGGTCAGCCGTGCGCAGGATGATCCCGATACAATCGAACGGCGTATGCAGAAAAGCTGGGACGAGATCAGCCATTGGGATGGCTACGATTATGTGATGGTCAACGATGATCTGGACCTGACCGAAGAGCGGCTGAAGACAATTATTTCCGCCGAACGCCTGCGCGCCAGCCAGCAGCCTGATTTGATGAACCACGTCCGCGAATTGCAGACCCAGTTTGAGGAACGCTAATGATCTACGCGCTGGGGGATGTCACACCGCAAGTGGATGCCGCAGCTTGGGTCGCTCCGGGTTGTCATGTGATTGGTAATGTTATTCTGGCCCCCGACAGTAGCATTTGGTTTGGCAGTACGCTGCGCGGCGACAATGAGCCGATTACCGTGGGCGCGGGCAGCAACGTGCAGGAAAACTGCGTATTGCATACTGATCCGGGCTATCCGCTGACTGTTGGCGCGGGCTGCACCATTGGCCATAAGGCGATGTTGCATGGCTGCGAAATCGGCGAAAATACATTGATCGGCATGGGCGCGACTGTTTTGAACGGTGCTGTGATTGGCAAGAATTGTTTGATTGGGGCAGGGGCCTTGATCACCGAAGGCAAGGTGATCCCTGACGGGTCGCTGGTGATGGGGATACCTGCGAAAGTCATCCGGCCCTTGGACGCAGACGCGATTGAAAAGCTCAAGGCATCCGCCACGCATTATGCGCAAAACGCCAAACGTTTTCGCCGCGATCTTCAGGAGTCATTACAATGACCCAGCCCCCCAAAAGCATAGTGCGCCGGACCGCTTGGCCCACGTCTGTGTCGCATCCTGTTGTGACGCCTTTGCAGCCTTCGGTCGTCTATGCTTCGCCTGATCCAGATGCGCTTGATGCGCAATATACTGATGCCAGCGGGTTCACATATGCCCGTGAAGGCCATCCAAATGCAGAGGTATTGGCCACCAAGATTGATATGCTTGAGGGCGCAGAGAACGGAATTATCACCGGGTCGGGCATGTCCGCAATCGGTGCGGTGTTTCTGGGCTGTTTGAAGGCCGGTGATCATGTTTTGGGCGGTGATCAGCTCTATGGTCGGACGTTGCGGTTAATGACCCAAGACTTGCCAAAGTTCGGCATTGAAACATCGCTGGCCGATCCCACGGATGTGACCGCAATGCGTGCGGCCATGCGGCCAAATACGAAGATGATCGTCATTGAAGTCGTGTCAAACCCGACCATTCGTGTTGCGGATATGGTTGGCATTGCTGCATTGGCTAAAGAGGTCGGCGCGTTATTGGTCGTCGACAATACATTTACCACACCGCGCAGTTATCGCCCGTTTGATCACGGTGCCGACATTGTTGTGCACTCGGTGACGAAATTGCTGGCAGGTCATTCCGACGCCACCCTGGGCTATGTCGCGACGCGTGATCCAGCACTGCGCACCGCAATCAATGATGCAAATGTGACTTGGGGCATGACGCCCAGCCCATTTGATTGTTGGTTGGCAGAGCGTGGGCTGCATTCGTTCGAATTGCGTTTTGATCGCGCCCAAGAGACGGCAGTCAAGCTGGCTGATGCCATGGCTCAGGCTAAAGGGGTGAAGCGTGTCATCTACCCAACGCGCCCTGATCATCCTGACCACAACCGCGCTGTGGCGCTGTTGGATGGTCGCGGCGGGAACATGTTGTCGTTCGAATTGCATGGTGGACGCGCGGCCGCCAATGCGTTTACGCGTGCTGCGGATCAAATTGCCTTTGCGCCGACACTGGGCGATGTAGGCACGACGTTGTCGCATCCGGCATCTTCATCGCATCGTGGTCTGACACCAGAGGGTCGCGCCGATCTCGGCATTTCCGAAGGTTTCTTTCGGGTGTCAGTTGGTGTTGAAGACGCTGACCTGTTGATCCGTGAAATGACCGCTGCTGCAGCTGCTTCACAGGCTTAGGTCCACGAGGTGTGCATCGGTAACACCACAAGATCGAAATCAAGATTGGGCGCATGGCGGCGAACCTCTGCCTTGATAAGGGCAGGGTTGGGAACTTCATCTGTCAACGCGCGATATGCACCATTGTAAGACAGCTTGGACAAAAGGCTCGCCACTTCGATAGCATCAAAATCGTCACTCACCAGTGGTGATAGAATGATGTCAGGATTCTGGGTGTCAATCATGCCCTAATCGAGGGCATGGATGTCGATGAATTGAAGCCTGACCATGTCTGGCAAATCGCGGCCCTGCGATTTCCACCGCGTCATATCGCCGATGACAAGGGTGCTATTGGTTTGATTCGAATCCGATGTTTGGACCGATGTAATACCGTCCAGCATATTGTGAATGCTCATCTGTTCTTCTTCTTTTGTTATAAAAAGTGTTCTTAGGGCTTATCGTTGAGAAACGCCGAAAACGTTTTGAAAGTGATCTTTGGGACTAATTAATTCTTGCTAATTTGAAGAGTGGCATGAAGTGTGACCAAAAATCAAAGGGGTGGCTGTTATGGCTGACAATTTAGAAATTGGTGATGTTGTTCATGCCATGTCTTTGCCTGCCGCGATGATTGGGCCGGATGCACGCATCTTCGCGTATAATGCGGGATTTGCGCGCATCTTTGGTGATGGATTTATGGGGCGTCATTTCATTACTGTTTTGCGCCAGCCGGATTTGATTGACGCGATTGAAACCGTATTCGCGGGCGGTGCGCCGATGAATGCGACGTTGATGACGCGGATAAGCGGGCAGGATGCTAGCTTCGACGTGCATGCGGCCAAGACCGGCGACTTGGTAATTGTGTCATTGGTTGACCGCACGGACGCCGAGCAGATGGAGAAAATGCGCACCGATTTTATCGCGAATGTCAGCCATGAACTGCGCACGCCATTGACGGCGTTGAGTGGATTCATTGAAACCCTGCGCGGGGCAGCACGGCATGATCCAGCGGCACAGGATCGGTTCTTGCGGATCATGGAAACAGAGGCCGGGCGGATGACACGTCTGGTGGACGAGTTGATGACGCTCAGCAAACTGGAAGGCACGCAGCGCCAGCGTCCAACTGATCAAGTGGACATCGGAGAGGTTGTGCGCCTTGTTCAAAATACGCTCGGTCCGATTGCTGATGCTGCTGGTGTGGCTGTGGACGTGGATCTGCCACCTGCGCCTGTTGTTGTGCTTGGCGATGCGGCGCAATTGCAGCAGGTGTTCACCAATCTGGTAGAGAATGCGATTAAATATGGCGGGTCAGGGAAACGCGTCGAAATCACTGTTGGTCCCCATACAATGCAGCCGCGTCTGCGGACGCAGGGCACTGCCATCACGATCCAAGATTTCGGCGACGGGATTGCGGCCCATCACATTGCGCGTTTGACAGAACGGTTTTACCGCGTTGATAGCCATAGATCGCGTGAAGTTGGCGGCACGGGGCTTGGCCTAGCGATTGTGAAACACATTCTGAACCGCCACCGCGGACGTCTAAAATTTGAAAGCACCGTCGGGCAGGGCACCACCGCCGTTGTGACGTTGCCGCAAAAATAAAGCGACTGTCATAAAAGTTTTACATTAACGTCACAAAAGCTTTGTAGGGGGCGCGTAGCAATGTCCTATAGCTGCGCACAGGGGGTGCGCCGCGACAGATTGACAACTTGGAGACATCAATGTCCATTCTGAAACTGACCGCATCCGCAGCTGCAATCGCAGCGATTACAGCCACCGCTGCCCACGCGCGCGATAACGTGCAGGTTGCGGGCTCTTCCACCGTGCTGCCATACGCGTCCATCGTGGCAGAGCTTTTTGGCGAGAATTTTGACTACCCAACGCCTGTTATTGAATCTGGCGGCTCTTCTGCTGGTCTGAAGCGTTTCTGTGAAGGTGTTGGAGAAAACACAATCGACATCGCAAACGCATCCCGCAGCATCAAAGACAAAGAAATCGCAGCCTGTGCCGAAGCAGGTGTGACGGACATCATCGAAGTCCGCATCGGTTATGATGGTATTGTTTTTGCATCCGACATCAACGGCAACGGTTTTGAATTCACACCGTCCGATTGGTATAAGGCGCTGGCCAATGAGCATTTCGTGGATGGCGCACTGGTGCCCAACACATTGACCAACTGGAATGAAGTGAATGCTGAATTCCCAGACCAGCCAATCCAAGCGTTCATTCCAGGCACCAAGCACGGCACACGTGAAGTGTTTGAGGAAAAAGTGATCCTTGCAGGTTGCGAAGAATCTGGTGCGATGGCAGCCATGATGGACGCAGGCGTTGATCACGACACAGCCGAAGGCAAATGCATGGAAATCCGCAAGGATGGCCTGTCTGTCGATGTGGATGGTGACTATACCGAAACACTGGCCCGTATCGAAGCGGATACAAATGGTATCGGCGTGTTCGGTCTGGCATTCTATGAAAACAACACAGACAAGCTGCAAGTTGCAACTATGTCCGGCGTGGTCCCAACTGTTGATGCTATCGCTTCCGGCGACTACCCTGTGTCCCGCCCACTGTATTTCTACATCAAGGCGGCACATCTTGACGTGATCGACGGCCTGAAAGATTTCGCTGAATTCTTTGTGTCTGACGATGTTGCTGGTCCAGACGGTCCATTGGCGGAATATGGTCTTGTATCCGACCCAGAGCTTGCTGATGTGCAGGCGACGGTGTCTGATGAAGCTATCATGACTGCAAACTAAACTGACGACATGTAAGGGGCGGCAATCGTGTCGCCCCTTCATTCCAAACTGAAAGACACTGCTGCATGTCACTTTCCGTTGCTGTCATTGTCGCGATCTTCCTTGTGATCGCGAGCTATTTCGGGGCCACCCGCCGCGCCGCCGCCATGTCTGGCGGCGATATTCGTATGTTGGCGGCATTGCCCCGCCAATACGGTTTGAATGCCGCCTTGGCGATTGGTCTTCCCTGCGCCATCGTCGCCTTGATCGGTGGATTGCGCGGTGGGGCGTTTGGTCCCATGATGTTGCTCATCGTCGCCGCAGTGACGTTCATCGGTTCGATGGTTCGGGTGCATCCAACTCAACGCGCCCGCACAGAGGCAGAGTTTTGGATCAAAATGGTCCTAATCGGCGCCTCTGCCATCGCGATTTTAACAACCGTCGGGATTGTGTTCTCGATGTTGTTTGAAACGCGCAATTTCTTTGGCCAATACAAATGGTCCGACTTCTATTTCTCGACCGAATGGTCGCCGAATTTTCGTGGCAATTCATCGCTTGGTATCATCCCGCTGTTGTGGGGCACACTTTATATCAGCTTTATCGCCTTGCTGTTCGCCGTGCCCATCGGGCTGTTCGCCGCCATTTATCTGTCTGAATATGCCGGGCCAAAAATGCGCGGAGTTGCCAAGCCGCTGATCGAAATTCTGGCGGGTATCCCGACCATCGTTTACGGGCTTTTCGCGCTGATCACTGTCGGCCCTTTCCTGCGCGACTATTTCGCTCAGCCCATGGGGTTCGGTGATAGCGCATCCAGCGTGATGACCGCCGGTTTGGTTATGGGCGTCATGCTCATTCCTTTCGTGTCGTCACTGTCTGACGATATCATCAACGCGGTTCCGCAAGCGATGCGCGACGGGTCATTGGGGCTAGGTGCCACGAAATCTGAAACCATCCGCCAAGTCGTTATCCCAGCCGCATTGCCGGGCATCGTGGGCGCGATCCTGCTGGCCGCATCCCGCGCGATTGGTGAAACGATGATCGTTGTGCTTGGGGCAGGGGCCGCGGCGCGATTGTCGTTGAACCCGTTCGAGGCAATGACGACCGTGACAGTCAAAATCGTGAGCCAGCTAACCGGCGATACGGATTTTGCGAGCTCCGAAACACTCGTGGCCTTTGCCCTTGGCCTTACCCTTTTCGTGATCACACTTGGCTTGAATGTCGTGGCGTTGATCATCGTGCGTAAATATCGGGAACAATACGAATGACCCAGAAATCGTTGCTTACCCTCGATGCGCGCACCAAAAAGCGCAACGCATCAGAACGCCGGTTCAAGGCCTTTGGCCTTGGCGCCATCATCGTTGCGATGATCGCCCTCGCGATCTTGCTCATCTCTATTGTGTCCACTGGCAGCTCTGCGTTCAAGCAGACATATGCATCCGTTGTTGTGCCATTGCCAGAAGCCAAACTGGACAAATCAGGCGTCCGTGATCTTGCGGTCATGAAAAAGGTTTCAACCATTGGCTATTCTGGATTGCTGCGTGATGGTCTGGCCGCACAGGTCGAAGCCTTGGGGCTCGATACAACATTGTCGGCCAAAGAGATCGGGAAGATGCTGTCCAAAGAGGCCGCAGCGACCGTCCGTGATCGCGTGTTGGCCAATCCTGACATCATCGGCACGGACGTCACATTTGATCTGTTAATGGGTGGTCGGATCGATGGTTATTTCAAGGGCCGTGTCACGATGGAAAGCGCAGCCTTGGACAAAAATACGTCACCTGAACAGCTGCAGCTGGCGCAACAACTGGCGGATTTGGGCATCATCGAAACAAAGTTCAACTGGGCGTTTTTAACTGCCCCAGATGCATCCGATCAACGGCCAGAAGCGGCGGGTTTGGGTGTCGCGATCCTTGGGTCGCTCTACATGATGATCATCGTTTTGGCACTGGCCTTGCCCATCGGCGTGGCGGCGTCGATCTACCTCGAAGAATTCGCGCCAAAGAACCGCTGGACTGACGTCATCGAGGTCAACATCTCGAACCTCGCAGCGGTGCCATCCATCGTTTATGGGATTTTGGGGTTGGCGATTTTTATCAACTTCATGGAGTTCAGCCAGTCGTCGCCTTTGGTCGGTGGTTTGGTGCTGACGCTGATGACACTGCCGACGATCATCATCTCGACACGGGCCGCGTTGAAATCCGTGCCACCGTCAATCCGCGATGCGGCATTGGGCGTAGGCGCGTCGAAAATGCAATCGGTGTTCCATCATGTTTTGCCTCTCGCTGCACCGGGCATCCTGACCGGCACAATCATCGGTCTGGCCCAAGCACTGGGTGAAACAGCGCCGCTATTGCTGATCGGCATGGTCGCTTTTGTGCGCGAATACCCTGCCGCTTACACCGCTGACGCGGGCCTGTTCGGCGAGGCATCAACAGCGCTGCCAGTTCAAGTGTTCAACTGGACCCAACGCGCCGATCCGGGGTTTGTGGAACGGGCGTCGGGTGCGATCATCACATTGCTGGTGTTCTTGTTGATCATGAACGCCATCGCCATTTTCCTGCGCCGCAAATTCGAGCGCCGGTGGTAGAACTATGAAAGATACCAAAATGACAAACGCAAAGATTTCGGCCAAAGACGTGCAAGTGCATTACGGCAGTAACCACGCCATCAAGGACGTGAATGTCGAAATCGCGGATAAAACCGTGACGGCCTTTATTGGTCCATCAGGTTGCGGTAAATCCACGTTCCTGCGCTGTATCAACCGGATGAACGACACAATTGATATCTGCCGCGTAACAGGCGACATCCGCATTGATGGCGAAGACATCTATGACGCGGCCGTCGATCCGGTGCAGCTGCGCGCAAAGGTGGGGATGGTGTTCCAAAAACCCAATCCATTCCCAAAGTCGATCTATGATAATGTGGCCTACGGCCCCAAAATCCACGGGCTTGCGCGTAACAAGGTAGAGCTGGACGAGATCGTCGAAAGCTCGCTGCGCAAGGCAGCCTTGTGGAACGAGGCCAAGGATCGGTTGCACGCACCCGGCACGGGGCTCTCGGGCGGTCAACAGCAGCGTTTGTGTATTGCCCGCGCGATCGCAACCGCGCCAGAAGTGTTGCTGATGGACGAGCCGTGTTCCGCGCTGGACCCGATTGCCACCGCACAGGTCGAGGAATTGATCGACGAATTGCGCACCGCGTTCAGCGTCGTGATCGTGACCCATTCCATGCAACAGGCAGCCCGTGTCAGTCAGAAAACAGCGTTTTTCCACTTGGGCAACCTAGTTGAATTCGACGACACCGATAAGATTTTCACCAACCCAGAAGACCCGCGCACCGAAAGCTATATTTCGGGCCGGATCGGGTAAGGAGCATACCGATGACGGATCATATCTCTTCCGCTTACGACCGCGACTTGGATCAAATCCTGACGCTTGTGATGAAGATGGGTGGCATGGTCGAAGAGGCCATTCTATCCGCTGCCAAATCGTTAGAGACCCGCGACATCGCATTGGCCGAACGTGTGCGTCGGGGCGACAAATTGATCGACGCGCTGGAACAAGACATAAACGACGAGGCTGCGCGCACGATTGCGTTGCGTGCGCCGGTGTCCAAAGATTTGCGGTCGATTTTGACGGTCTTGCGCATTTCCGCCAGTTTGGAACGGATCGGTGACTACGCCAAGAACATCGCCAAGCGGACGGGTACTGTGGTTGATATGCCCGAGATTGCAGGATCAGATTCCGCATTGCGCCGGATGGCACGCGAAGTGCAGGCGATGCTTAAGGACGTGCTTGATGCCTATCTGCGGATGGACGTTGCATTGGCCCAAGAGGTGCGCCTGCGTGACCATGATGTGGATGAAATGTATAACGCGTTGTTCCGCGAATTCCTTACATTCATGATGGAAGACCCGCGCAATATCACCACCTGCATGCATTTGCATTTCATGGCGAAAAACGTGGAACGCATGGGCGATTTGGTCACAAATATCGCAGAACAAGTGATTTTCTTGGTCACCGGCGAAATGCCAGACGAGGCGCGGCCGAAGGGCGATAAAACATCCTATATGACGGATCCTAGCTAAGCCTATGGCACAAATCCCGCATATTCTGGTTGTGGAAGACGAGGCATCCCAACGCGAGGTGTTGGTTTATAACCTTCAGGCCGAAGGGTATCGCGTGTCTCAAGCCGACAATGGCGAGGAGGCGATGTTGATCGTCTCTGAGGATCCGCCAGATGTTATCGTGCTTGATTGGATGATGCCGCATTTGTCAGGCATCGAGGTCTGTCGCAGGATCAAAACAGCGCCCGATACGCGCGCCATTCCGATCATCATGCTCTCGGCCCGCACTGAAGAGGTGGACCGCGTCAGGGGCTTGGAAACAGGTGCCGATGACTACGTCATAAAACCCTATTCCGTGTCCGAATTTATGGCGCGGGTGCGCGCGCAATTGCGCCGCGTACGCCCGTCCACCGTGGGGCAAATGCTAACCTATGGCGACATTACATTGGACGCCGAAACCCACCGGGTTTCGCGCGGTGGCATGGACCTGAAACTCGGCCCAACCGAATTTCGGCTACTGTCCACATTCATGGAAAAACCGGGCCGTGTGTGGTCGCGGGATATGTTGCTAGACCGTGTATGGGGCAGGGACGTTTACGTCGACACGCGAACCGTGGACGTGCATGTGGGCCGCCTACGCAAGGCATTAACCAAGGCAGGCGGGGACGACCCGCTCCGCACAGTGCGCGGCGCGGGCTATGCGTTAGGTTAGATCGCCCAAGGGCCGTGCTGGTCCTTGCGCCCGTCAAATCGTTCAAAACCATGCGCGCCAAAGAAATCGCGCTGGCCTTGGATCATATTCGCTGTACCGCGCCCCGTGCGCATTGCGTCGAAATAGGCCAAGCCAGACGACAGCGCAGGCATTGCAACACCACCAATGGCGGCGGCCGCAACAACACGGCGCAGCGCGTCGTGGTTCGCCTTCAGCAGGTCGGCAAAGAATGGCGCGAACATCAAATTGCGACCCGCGTCATCGGTCAGCGCATCGGACATATCGTTCAGCATCTTGGACCGGATGATGCAGCCTTCGCGCCAAACCTTTGCGATGTCAGGCAAGGGCAATGTCCAACCAAATTGATCGGACGCTTTGCTAATCATTTCAAAGCCTTGTGCGTAGCAAATGATTTTACCCGCGATCAGCGCACCTTCGATGTCATCCAGTGTGATTCCGGTAATCGCTTGAGGCGCTGCGCCAAACAAGGCTTCGCCCGTTGCTCGATTTTCGCGTTGTGATGACAAATTGCGCGCGACCACTGCGGCGTCGATGGCGGGGATTGGGGCCGCGAGGTGCTGGGCCTCAATCACGGTCCAGCGGCCTGTGCCTTTTTGACCCGCAGCATCAACGATAATGTCCAACATCGGCTGGCCCGTTTCTGGGTCTGTCGCCTTGGCGACCTTGCCGGAAATTTCTGTCAGATAGGAATCTAATGGGCCATTGTCCCATGCTGCGAATGTATCACCAATCGCGGCAGGGGCCATCGACATGCCATCGCGCATGACGCCATAAGCCTCTGCAATCATTTGCATATCTGCGTATTCGATGCCGTTGTGCACAGCTTTAACAAAGTGACCTGCGCCTTCTTCGCCCATCCATGTGGCGCAGGCTGTGCCGTTATAATCAGCTGCGATGGCGTTCAGGATATCGGCCACGCGGTCCCAATATTCACGCTTGCCGCCACCCATAATGGACGGGCCGAAACGCGCGCCTTCTTCGCCACCAGATACGCCAATGCCAAGGAAGGGCAGTTCGCCCGCTTCTTGCACACGACGGTTGGTTTCGCGGAAATTGGCGTTGCCGGCGTCAATGATCAGGTCATTGTCATCTAGTAATGGGCGCAGCGCAGCAATTTGTTGATCGACAGGGGCACCAGCGGGCACCATCAAGATAATGGCGCGCGGAGATTTGAGAGATTTTACAAGCTCTTCCAGTGTTTCTGTCGGGTGAATTTTGTCTGCTAAGTCACCAGATTCGCGTGCGAAATCCATCGTTACTTGCGTCGTGCGGTTCCAAACTGCAATGTCGAAACCATTGTCGGCAATGTTCGATGCAAGGGCTGCGCCCATCGTACCAAGGCCGATCAGACCAATATCTGCTTGTGTCATTCTACACTGTTCCTGCATGGTTGTTTGAACTCGATATAAAGCGCGGAAGGGCAATTTGACAGCCGGATTCGCATGATTTTTGAAAGGACTGTCAGTAATGACCGACTTTGTCTTTCCGCCAAGACCTGTGCCAAGTTTGCCGATCGTTGGGACAACATCTCAATATCCCGTGGGCCGAATTTTTTGCGTTGGGCGTAACTATGTGGCTCATGCTGCGGAAATGGGTGGTGAGGTTGACCGCGAAGCGCCTTGGTATTTCACGAAATCGGCACATGCGTTGTGTCACTCGGATCAAACTGTACCGTTTCCGCTGCAAACGTCCAATTTTCACCATGAGATCGAACTCGTTGTCGCACTAGGCAGCGATGCGTTTGAAGTGGATGAAGGCAGGGCATTAGGTGCGGTCTATGGATATGCCTGCGGCTTGGATATGACGCGCCGTGACCGCCAGCAAGACGGCAAAGACGCGCGTAGGCCGTGGTCCTTGGGCAAGGATATCGAGAACGGTGCTGTGATTGGAGCGATCACGCCCGCAGTTGAATTTGGCGCCGTGGGCAAACAGTCGATCACGTTAACGGTCAATGACGAGCCACGCCAATCCGCCAAGCTATCGGATATGGTCTGGTCCGTCTCAGAAATTATCGCGCATCTGTCGCGGTTCTATCATTTGGGTGCTGGGGACTTGATCATGACAGGAACACCCGCAGGCGTGGGGCCAGTGGTCGCAGGTGACGTGATAAAGGGCCATATCGACGGCTTGGCAGGGATATCGCATCGTTTGGCACATTCGGACACTTAAAGCGTATAATCAGTATTATGTAATATACGATTATGTGCGGATCCTACTGTAACGCATTTCCGTTGAATAGCTGCGACCCCAAAAGTGTGTAATTATCAATGGTTTGCTGGCCATAGTTTGATGTCAGCCATGCCTCCAAAGCCAGTGCGCCGCGATGATTGATCTGATGACCCTTATTGGGGTTCACTGGCATGAACGTGTATTGATTGAACAATGCAGGATCGCCTTCGAATAGAATTTCGAGCGACCCTTTGTTTTTGAAGTTCAACCAGCTTGCACGGTCTGAAAGGATATAGGCGTTCATCGCGGACGCCGTGTTCAACGCGGTGCCCATGCCTGCCCCAACCGATCTGTACCACGGCCCAAAAGTCGCAGGATCGCGTGCGGCGATGGCCCATAACCGTTTCTCTGCGTTATGTGTGCCGCTTTCGTCGCCGCGACTGACAAAAACGGCTGAATTATCGGCCAACTGGGTCATAGCGGCAGTGAGTGTGACCGTGTCTGAAATTTCTGCAGGATCTGTCTTTGGCCCCAATATAACAAAGTCATTATACATGATTTCGCGTCGGTGTGTGCCGTGGTCTTGGGCGATAAAAGCGTCTTCTGCGGCGCGTGAATGGACGAGAACCGCGTCAACGTCACCAGATGCACCAAGCCGTAGCGCCTGACCCGTTCCAACCACCAGAAGCTGGATATCAAGGCCGGTATCAGTCTTGATTTCAGGTAACAAAACATCAGCCAAGCCTGAATTGTCAAAGGATGTTGTCACGGCCAAGCGAAGCGTTTCTGCCGCGACGCTGGTGTTCCAAATGATCCCAGCGAGTATGATTGTGATCAACTTCATAGCACAATATCACCCAGTAAAAATGATTTTAATTCAGTTGTTTGTGGGGTTTTCATAATGTTAATTGTTCCGGTTTCCTGAACCTGTCCGTTTAGCAAAAACACGACTGTTTGTCCGATCCTGCGCGCCTGCCCCATGTCATGCGTCGTCAATATCAGCTTGGTACCATTTGCCGCAGTCGCGACCAGTAGGTTTTCAATGTCTTGGGTCGCATGCCCATCTAGGTTTGCGCAGGGTTCATCAAGAAACAGCACCTGTGGTTCGGTGATCAGCGCGCGCGCAATGGCCAGTTTTTGACGCTCGCCGCCGGACAAACGCGGTGCTGCGCGCTGTGCTTTGTCGGTCATGCCGATCCGGTCGAGCCAGAAATCAACTTTCGTCGTGATTTCTTTGGTGGACAAGCCCGCAAGTTTCAGTGGATAGGCTAGGTTTTCAGTGACTGTACGGCGCAAAACGATGGGGCTTTGAAAAACAAAAGCCTGTTGATCCGGCGCGCTATGGGCCCAGGTCACATGACCTGTGGAAAGCCGTTCAATCCCGTGCATTGCGCGCAACAGCGTGGTTTTACCTGATCCGTTTGGACCGATAATCACCGTGGGCGTTGCGTTTTCAATGACATGGGATACGGGCCCCATGATCCGTTTTCCGCGGCGGCGGACCGTCACATCGGTGAGTGTAAGCGGAAGCAGTTTCACCAGCGTCCCTCCCGCTCTGTGCCTGATAGGCTGTGGATGGTGATCGATACCAGCATGCTAAGCCCGATCAGGACGAAACCAAGACCCAGCGCGAGGGCAAAGTCACCCTTCCCTGTTTCCAGTGCAATTGCAGTCGTCAAAACACGCGTGACGTTGTCGATGTTGCCGCCCACGATCATAATGGCGCCGACTTCGCCGATAGCGCGGCCGAAACCGGCCAAAGCGGCGGTCAATAGGTTGCGCCGTCCGTCCCAAACAAGTGTTTTGATCCGCTGCCATTTTGATGTGTTCATTGAAATTAGTAGATCGTGATATTCAGCCCAAAGTTCGCGCATGGCTTGATGCGCGATCGACAGAATTAGCGGCGTAATGATGATCACTTGGGCGATGATCATGGCTGTGGGCGTAAACAAAAGGCCAAGCACTCCAAACGGCCCACTGCGCGACAAAAAAAGGTAGACGACAAGCCCAACGACCACGGGCGGCAGACCCATCAATGCGTTGATCACCGCGATGACAAAACGGCGATAGCGGAACCGCTGCACGGCCAAATAAGCCCCAAGCGGTATTGCGATAGCGCATGAAATCACCAATGCCGTCAGGGTCACGCGTAGCGACCGCAGGCTGATGTCGATCAATTCTGGATCTAGGGTGATGACCAAGCGAAACGCGGCGGCCAGCCCTTGTAGGATGTCATTCATGGCCGATGCCGATCCTTGTCAGGTGGCGGTAATCTCTGCCCAATCGGGCAAAAGAACAAGACCCATCTGAAACGAAAACTGGCGTTGCAGGTTGCCCCACAACGCCAGTCAAACAAAGTTAATCCGGATGGATTAGCTGTTCATTTTTGCAACTTCAGCTGCGAAGTCTTCTTTTTCAACTTCGATGCCTTCGCCAACTTCCAAACGGACGTAGCCGGTGATTTCAACGCCAGCTTCTGCCGCCGCGGCAGCCACTGTCAGGTCAGGGTTCACAACGAACTGCTGGTTGAGCAATGTGACTTCAGCCATGTATTTCTTCATACGGCCAACGATCATCTTCTCGATCACAGCTTCTGGCTTGCCAGATTCACGTGCGATGTCCATCTGAACAGTTTTTTCCTTTTCGACCACAGCTGGGTCAAGATCGGCTTCGGACAAGGACGCTGGGTTTGCAGCGGCAATGTGCATTGCAACCTGACGGCCGAATGCTTCGTTGTCGCCAGACAGTGCCACCAGAACGCCGATGTTGCCCATGCCAGGTGCTGCTGCGTTGTGCACGTAGTTCACAACAGAAGCGCCTTCGATTGTGGCCATACGGCGCACAGACATGTTTTCACCGATAACAGCAACTGCGTCCGTGACTGTCTGCTCGACGGATTTGCCGCCCAAGTCAGCCGCTTTCAGCGCGTCGATGTCGGATGTGCCCAGTGCGACTTCAGCAATGCTCGCAACCATTTTCTGGAAGTCAGCGTTTTTCGCAACGAAGTCAGTTTCAGAGTTTACTTCAACCGCAACACCTTTGCCGCCGTTAACCGCAACTGCGACCAGACCTTCGGCAGCCGTACGGCCAGATTTTTTCGCGGCTTTTGCAAGACCTTTGGTGCGCAGCCAATCAACAGCCGCTTCCATGTCGCCACCGTTTTCAGTCAACGCTTTTTTAGCGTCCATCATGCCTGCGCCAGTGCTGTCGCGCAGTTCTTTTACCATTGCAGCGGTAATTGCCATGTCAATTCTCCATTTAGAGGAAATTCAAAAAGGGGATCGGGGCAAGGTCACCCCTGCCCCGTGAATAGTCAGATTGGTCGGCTTAGGAAGCGGAGGCTTCGTCAGCAACAACTTCTTCTGCGAATTCTTCCATTGCGCCCATGTCAACGCCAGCAGCGCCAAGCTGTGCTTGCATGCCGTCCAGTGCCGCGCGGGATGCGAGGTCTGTGTACAGCGCGATTGCACGTGCCGCATCGTCGTTGCCTGGGATGACATAGTCGATGCCGTCTGGGGAACAGTTGGTGTCAACGATCGCAACAACAGGAATGCCCAGCTTTTTCGCTTCTGCGATCGCCAGTGTTTCTTTGTTTACGTCGATGACGAACAGCAGATCAGGAACGCCGCCCATTTCACGGATGCCGCCCAAGGACGCTTGCAGTTTGCCCTGCTCACGTTCCATGCCAAGACGCTCTTTCTTGGTCAGACCAGCAAAACCGTTCTCGGATGCTTCGTCGATTGCTTTGAGGCGCTGGATGGATTTGGACACGGTCTGCCAGTTGGTCAGCGTGCCGCCGAGCCAGCGGTGGTTCATGTAGTATTGTGCGCAACGCTCTGCAGCGTCTGCGATTGGCTTAGCGGCCTGACGCTTTGTACCAACGAACAAGATGCGGCCGCCTTTGGCCACTGTGTCGCGGATCACGTTCAGGGCTTGATCCACCATTGGAACTGTCTGTGTCAGGTCCATGATGTGGATGCCGTTACGGCTGCCATAAATGTATTGTGCCATCTTTGGGTTCCAGCGCGCTGTCTGGTGGCCAAAGTGGACGCCAGCTTCCAAGAGCTGACGCATGGAGAACTCGGGTAGAGCCATGGTCGTATTCCTTTTCCGGTTTAACCTTAAGCGGGGCTGCGACGCTGGATTGCGACAACCGGTGGACTGTTTGGGATTTCTCCCCAAAAGGCCCGACCCCGCTTGGGGATTTCGTAGCCGTCCCTTAGCGGGAGTTGCCGGAGGTTGCAAGTGTTGCAGCCTCCGGCAATGTTATTTTCACTAAAGCGAGGCGATTTTTTACAAGAACACCCGTTCGATGAACCAATAAGCACCGATCACTGCGATAAATGCAGAGGCTGGAATAGCCACAAACTTGCGATAGGATTCGACAGTGTCTCGCAATTGGATGGACACGAGGCACATCAAGAACACGCCCAAAAGCGGTGCAGCAAACAACCATGTTGGGTTTTCAAGCACTGTTTCGAGCGATGTTGGGTTCAGCCAAATCAAAGCGCCCGCGATGGCCGCCAACACGATGTAAAGCACCTTGCCTCGTGCGGCCTCATTGGCGCCGCGATCAATGCGCAATGCTTGCCAGACACATAGGAACATCACAGCGATACACGCCAGCTGACCGACTTCGACGCCGATGTTGAACCCGATCAAGGCGGGGACAAACGCGCCTTCTGGCAGGCCGAATTCCGCAAGCACGTAGGCAAAGCCAAGACCGTGCAACAGGCCAAAGCCAAAGATGATGATGGGCCGCCATGGGCTAAGATTGCGCATGAAGATGTTTTCAACCGCGACATAGACGATGGACAGGGCGATTAGCGGTTCCACAATGCTGCCCGGCACGACGATGTAACCCAATGCAGCGGCGGCCAACGTAATCGTATGGGCCAATGTGAACAGGGATACTTGTGTGATCAACGGACGCATGCGCGCGGACAAGAAGAACAGGCCAAGCACGAACAGGATGTGGTCCAGCCCCTTTGGAACAATGTGATCAACGCCGATGGGGATGTAGCGCAGGAATGTCTGCCAACCGCTGGCTTGGCTGCCGCCTGCCAATGCGATATCGTCGGACATGGCCCCCGCTTCAAGGTAGCCGTCATATGGCGCATCGACGCCGATCTGGCGCAGCACTAAGACGCCGAATTCAGAGGCCCAGCCAACCTTCACGGATGTGGTATCCGCGCCAACGGGCGCTGTGAATGTCAGGTTGGATGTGCGTGTCACCTCTGTATCGCCGACGGGTCCGACCGAGAGCACAGGATTTTCAACCGCAACGGCAGCACCGTCCGCTATCACGGTGATTTTCGCAGCCATTTGTGGCCAGAATTCAGCGAAACGCGCCTCTAACGCGGTGGGTTCCAGCGCGCGCAGGGCGTCGTATGTATCGGCCTGCGGCGCTGTATTTGTATCCTCGACGGCTGTTTGGTCGATCCCCGCGATGAAGCTTTCGATATTCAGCCGCAAGTCAAACGACAGCGTGTCGCCTTCATGTGACATGTCACCAATGGATGGCAGCACTTCGTGGGCTTGGGCGAATGACAGTGTTGTGAACCAAAGCACCAATGCGCTTGACAATGCGCGGGCAAGAGACAGTTTGGGTATAACAAAAAGGGACGACGACATGCTTAAAATTACTTTCTTTCTTGGCCTTGTGGCGGCACCAGTAGCGGCGCATGAATTATGGATCGAACCACTAGAGTATCAGCTTGAGGCCGAAACTAAATTGACGGCCCATATTGTCAATGGCCAAGACTTTGCAGGTGTCCAATTGCCCTTTGTTCCCCGCCGGTTCGTGCATTTCGTGGTGCTTTCTGGCGACAAATTTCAAAAGGTCACCAGCCGGATCGGTGATAGCCCTGCCCTGAACCAATCACCCGTTGCCAAAGGCCTGAATATCGTGGCCTATCAGGCGCATAGCCAGACAGTCGGATATGAAAATTGGGAAAAGTTCCAGAAGTTCTTGGACCATAAAGATCTCGGCGATCAGCTGGACAACCACGAATCCCGCGGTTTCCCCTTGGAAGATTTCAAAGAGGTCTATTCGCGCTATTCCAAATCTTTGGTGGCTGTCGGTGATGGCGCGGGATCGGACAAGCAGATTGGATTGGAAACGGAAATTGTCGCCCTCACCAACCCCTATACGGAAGATCTATCCAGCGGCATGAAGGTCCAGCTTTATTATCGCAAGGACGTGCGGGCCGACGCGCAAATCGAAGTCTTTGAAAAAGCCTCAGATGACAGCGTAAATATATTCCTTGTGCGGACAGATGCCGACGGCATCGCAACAGTGCCTGTGAAAGCTGGCCACGATTATATGCTTGATGCGGTGGTGCTGCGCGAACCGGCTGAACAGTTGGCGGCGGATACAGGTGCTGCTTGGGAAACGCTTTGGGCAAATATGACTTTCATGGCGCCGTAGTTTCCGTCAAAAGCGATGTATGACCCAAACACCTGATATTTTATGCATTGGCTCCGTCTTGTGGGACGTGATTGGCCGTGCGGCAAGCCATATGCGCGTGGGGTCCGATGTGCCCGGTCGCATCACGCGGCTGCCCGGTGGGGTTGCGATGAACATCGCGATGACCCTGCGCCAATTCGGGATGCACCCTGCCCTGTTATCCGCTGTTGGTTGCGACACTGAGGGTGACGAATTGGTGGCAGAGGCGTTGCGCATGGGCCTGATCTGCGACACGCTTTATCGATCTGAAGACTTGCCAACGGATGTCTATATGGCAATCGAAGGTGCAAATGGTCTGATCGCCGCGATTGCGGATGCCCATTCGTTAGAAGCTGCTGGTGATAAGGTGCTGCGCCCCATGGGTGATGGACGTCTTGGCACTGCGGATGCGCCATTCAACGGGCATGTAGCATTGGACGGAAACCTGACGGTTGAACTATTACAAACCATCGCCAGTTCATCCCTCTTTGCAAACGCCGACCTGCGCGTGGCCCCCGCATCCCCGGGTAAAGCGGCGCGGTTGCTGGCCCTGATGGATCACCCAACCGCGACACTTTATGTGAACTTAGAAGAAGCAGGCCTGCTCTGCCAAACGACGTTTGAAACCTCCGCCGAAGGCGCGGCTGGTTTGCTTAATCGCGGGGCGCACCGTGTTTTGGTCACCGATGGGGGTAATGCTGCCGCCGAAGGTACCGCCGGTGATATCATCACCCACACGCCACCCGCCGTCATGGTCACACGCGTGACCGGCGCGGGCGACACATTTATGGCCGCCCATATCGCGTCAGAAGCCCAGGGGCTCGACCGCATGGCCTCCCTCACACGCGCAGGCAACGCCGCCGCCACATATGTATCCGGAGAGACCCCCCTATGAGCTTCCCCCTGACATTCAGCGCCGAAGTTGCCGCCGCCCGCGCCGCTGGCACGGCAATTGTGGCGCTTGAAAGCACGATCATCACCCATGGCATGCCGTTCCCGCAAAATGTGGAAACCGCGCGGATCGTCGAACAAGACGTGCGTGATAGTGGCGCGACGCCTGCGACCATTGCCGTGATGAATGGGGTTTTGCACATCGGATTAGAGGCGGATCAGTTGGACAGCTTGGGCCAAGCGTCAAACGTCGCGAAACTGTCCCGCGCGGATATGGCCGCCTGCATCGCGATGGGTGGCAATGGGGCAACCACTGTTGCTGCCACCATGATTGCTGCGGATTTGGCGGGTATCCATGTCTTTGCCACCGGCGGAATTGGCGGGGTGCATCGCGGGGCCGAAACCAGCTTTGATATCTCTGCGGACTTGCACGAATTGGCGCAAACCCCTGTGACTGTGGTTGCGGCTGGGGCCAAGGCGATCCTTGATCTGGAAAAGACATTCGAGGTTTTGGAAACCCTTGGCGTGCCTGTGATCGGTTACGGTCAAGACACCCTGCCCGCGTTTTGGTCCGCAACATCTGATATGCCAGCGCCGTTACGCATGGATACAGCCGCGCAAATCGCGGCAGCCCAAATCACGCGCACCGCCTTGGGGCTTTCGGGCGGACAACTGGTCTGCAACCCGATCCCTGCGGACGCTCAAATTCCGGCAGAGGTTCTTGCGCCTGTGATTGCGCAGGCCTTGGCAGAGGCCGATGCGCAAAATATCAGCGCCAAGGCGCTCACCCCGTTCCTGCTTGGCCGCATCTTCGAGCTGACAGAGGGGCAGTCATTGACGGCAAATATCGCATTGGTGCGCAATAACGCGGCACTGGCTGCGAAAATTGCGACAGAAATGGTTAATCAAGCCTAGGCGTCTTGTTGGGCTTGCTCCAGATGCCTATCTTTGACCTGACTAACGTAAAGTGACGAACGACAATGGATCAATTTTCTGACGACAGCCGTAAAACCCGCCGCGGGATCATTACGCGTCTGCGCGGTAACTTTCTAGCTGGCCTGATCATCGTCGCCCCGATTGCGTTGACGTTTTATCTGATCTGGACAGTTGTGGGCTGGATCGACAGTTGGGTCTGGCCGTTTGTGCCCGACGCCTATCAGCCCGAACAGCTTGTGAACCAATATTTCCGCGCCGAAGGCGATCCTTGGATCAATGTGAACGTGCGCGGCATCGGTGTGGTGATTTTCTTTGTCTTCACCATGCTCGTGGGCTGGATCGGCAAAGGGCTGATGGGCCGGTCATTCTTGCGCATTGGCGAAAGCTTTGTGGAACGAATGCCTGTGGTGCGGTCCGTTTATAACGGGGTCAAACAGATTGCGGAAACCGTGTTTTCCCAACGCGACACGTCGTTTGATAAGGCCTGCTTGATTGAATATCCGCGCAAAGGAATTTGGGCGATTGCATTTGTGTCCACACCTGCCAAAGGCGAGGTTCACGCGAAAACATCCGACGGGGATGAAGTCACTACAGTGTTCTTGCCCACAACGCCGAACCCGACATCCGGCTTTTTGTTGTTCTTGCCCCGCCGCGATATCCAAGAACTGGATATGACGGTGGAAGATGCGGCGAAATTGGTGATTTCTGCGGGCCTCGTTTATCCAAACGCCAAAGACCCAAGCCAGCCGCCTTCATGATCGGCCCCGCGATAACGGGTTTTGTCACCGCGTTTTCCTTGATCTTGGCGATCGGGGCGCAGAATGCATTTGTTTTGCGACAAGGATTGGCGCGTCAGCATGTGTTTTGGTTGTGCCTGCTCTGCGCGGCATCGGATGCAATCTTGATCACTGCGGGCATTTTGGGTTTTGGCGCGATTGTCGCGGCAGCGCCGTGGTTGCCTAAAATCATGGCCATCGGCGGGGCCGTGTTTTTGTTTGTCTACGGCGCGCAGCGGCTTTGGGCGGCTTATCGCGGCGATTACGCGCTGCAGCTGTCGGGGCATTCTGCGGGGCTTTGGGCGACGTTAGCGACGGGGGCCGCGTTTACATGGCTTAACCCGCATGTCTATCTGGATACGCTTGGATTGATCGGTGGGATTTCAACGCAATTCGATGCAGGTCTGCCGCGCAGCCTTTTTGGAACTGGCGCAGTGCTGTCATCTTTCGTGTTCTTCTTTGGGTTGGGCTATGGGGCGCGGGTCTTGGGCCCCATCATGACATCTGCGAAGGCGTGGCAAGTGCTGGATGTCATCATCGGCCTTGTAATGTGGGTCTTGGCCGTGATGCTATTGGCCAACCTCGCGCATTAGCGTCACAATGCGGTCCAGCCGCCATCGACGCTAATCGTTGTGCCGGTGATTTGTGCTGCTGCATCAGAGCATAAGAAATTCACGGTGCCGCCAAGCTGTTCGGTGGTGGCAAATTCTTTGGACGGTTGGCGTGCTAGCAGCACTTCCTTGATCACTGTGTCGCGGTCCATGCCGTATTCTTTCATGGTTTCGGGAATTTGTTTGTCGACCAAGGGCGTCAAAACATAGCCCGGACAAATCGCATTGGCTGTGATTGGTTCTTGCGCGGTTTCAAGTGCCGTCACTTTGGTCATGCCAACAATCCCGTGTTTGGCCGCGACATAGGCGGATTTAAAGGGCGACGCGGTTAACCCATGGGCCGAGGCGATGTTGACCACCCGCCCCCAACCCGCCGCCCGCATCATGGGCAAGGCCGCAGCCGTGGTGTGAAATGCCGATGACAGGTTGATCGCAATGATCGCGTCCCATTTTTCGGCTGGAAATTCATCAATCGGGGCCACATGCTGAATACCGGCATTGTTAATCAACATATCACATGCCCCCGCATCGGTAATAAGCTGGCGACATTCGTCTGCTTTCGACATATCAGCGGCGATATAGATTACATCGGTGCCGAATTCTGCGGCCATATCGGCGGCAAGTTGATGATCTTCATCCGTGTTCGTGAATGAATTAAGCACTACACGTGCGCCCGCTTTCGCCATTTCGCTGGCAATCCCAAGGCCGATTCCAGAGTTTGATCCGGTGATCACGGCAGTTTTTCCAGCATAGTTCATGTCATTGATCCATTTGGGGATGTTATGAGCCGATACTACATAAATGCTGCAACTGCACAATCAGCGACTTGGTTAAGTGTAAAACCGCACCGATTCTTAACCGATTCCCTTTGGGGGGCAAAATTTCGAAAAACCCGCGAAAAGCCCAAAAAAAACGCCCGCACAAGGCGGGCGTAAAGTTATTGAGGCAGGTTTCATACAGGCAAGAAACCTATCGAGCAGTGACACCTGTATAAGCAATTCATTGCCCGCATCCAAGCTAAAAGTTTGAATTGTCTGGAAACCCTCTTTACGCTGTTCATCAATATAAACAGGGATCAAAGGGATTGTTGCCAAAATGAAATCAGAGTTTTTCACATTTGCACGGCGGATTGGCGCGGTTGCATCGCTCGCCTTATTAGGCACAAGCGCGTTGGCGGCCCCGAAACATGGCATAGCTATGTATGGCGAACCCGCCCTTCCACCAGATTTTGAGCATCTCCCATATGCCAATCCTGATGCACCAACGGGCGGAAAAATGGTCACGGCGAATGTCGGATCCTTCGACAGCCTCAATCCTTACATCCAAAAAGGGTCGGTTCACTGGCAGCTACGGTATCTTACAGGTGACAGTTTGATGGGACGTTCATTGGACGAACCTTTTTCTCTTTACGGGGTTATCGCCGAATCGATTGAAACTGACGACGAACGCAATTGGGTGGAATTTGTGATTCGAGACGGGGCAAAGTTCAACGATGGCAGTCTGATTACCCCAGATGACGTGATTTGGACGTTTGAAACCCTCGGCACCATTGGCCACGGCCGGTATCGTGGGTTCTGGGCCAAGGTCGAAAGCCTTGAAGCCACTGGTCCCAATTCTGTCCGCTTCGTGTTCAACACAGATGACAAGGAACTCGCCTTGCTTGCGGGTATGCGCCCGATCCTGAAACGCGCCCAATGGGAAGGCAAAGACTTCGCCGACAGTGAATTGGGTGAAATCCCGATTGTATCTGGCGAATACAAGATCACTGACTACGAAGCCGGTCGGTTTATTTCCTTCACGCGTGACCCAGATTATTGGGCGAATGATATTCCGTTCAAAAAAGGCACAGGCAATCTGGATGAAATCCGGTTGGAATTCTTTGGCGATGACACAGCTGCGTTCGAGGCGTTTAAGGTCGGCGAAGTGAATACACAGCGTGAATTCAGCGTTGGCAAATGGGAAAGCCAATATAACTTCCCGCGCATCGAGAACGGCGAAGTTGTTAAAGTCACCCTGCCCCATCAGCGTCCATCTGGCATGACAGGTTATGTCATGAACACGCGCCGCGATGTGTTTGAAGACTGGCGTGTGCGTGACGCCATGCTGCATGTCTTTAACTTTGAGTTCATCAACGATGCGATGACGGGCGGGAAGCAAAACCGGATCACGTCTTACTGGTCAAACTCTCCATTGGCGATGAAAGCAGATGCAGCAGCAGGCCGCGTCGCGGAATTCTTAGACCCCTTCAAGGATGATTTGCTCCCAGGCACGCTGGAAGGTTACACCTTGCCTGTATCCGATGGCACAGAGCGTAACCGTGCAGGTATCCGCGCAGCGCTCGCGCAGCTCGAAGCTGCTGGTTACACGGTCCAAGATGGCGTTTTGGCTGATGCGAATGGCGAGCCGTTCACTTTTGAAATCCTGATCAAAAGCGGTGCTTCCGAGCAAGCGGCAATCATCGACATGTTCGCCCAATCCCTGTCGCGGATTGGTGTCACGCCGACAATCTCATCGGTCGACAGTGCGCAATATAAGGAACGCACCGACGCCTATGATTTCGACATGACCTACTATCGTCGGTCTGTGTCGCTGTCCCCAGGCAACGAGCAATACGCCAACTTTGGATCCGAGCGCGCAGACGAGGCCGGTGGTCGCAATCTGATGGGCGTCAAATCAGAGGCTGTAGATGCGCTGATCGGGCGTTTGCTGAATTCGGAAAGCCAAGATGATTTCCGCGCGGCTATTGCGGGGCTGGACCGTGTGCTGACGGCGGGGCGTTACGTCTTGCCGACATATCAATGGAACATTAGCCGGATCGCGTCGAACAAGGAACTGAAGTTCCCTGACTACATCCCGATCTTTGGTGATTGGCCGGGTTGGCAGCCAGATGTTTGGTGGTCAGAAGAATAAAGAATAGGGACCGGCCACCGCGCCGGTCCCATTTTAAGTGATTGGATGAAAAATGAAAAAATTGGTACTCACAATGGCCGTTTTGGCTGGACTACAAGGCTGTTCCGTTGCCAAAGTTGGCACCAGCGCAGTGATTGGCGCAGGGCAACTGGCGCTTGGCGCAGCACAAGTGGTGCTGTAATAAGTTTGTTACATTGGCGTGGTATCCTTGCCAAAATAACAACACGGACCTGACATGAATATCCTCGTTCTTTGCACCGGTAACTCGGCGCGCTCTATCTTGCTTGAAAGCATTCTGACACATAAATCCGATGGCCGGATCACCGGTTTCTCGGCGGGTTCAACCCCATCTGGCAAGGTGCATCCGCAATCCCTGATCCTTTTGGCTGAGAAAGGCTATCCAACGGACGGGTTGCGGTCCAAAAGCTGGGATGAGTTTGGCACCGATGACGCCCCGCAAATGGATATCGTGATTACCGTGTGCGGATCTGCTGCTGCCGAAGAATGCCCTTACTGGCCTGGCGCACCGATCCGCGTGCATTGGGGCGTCGAAGACCCCGCCGCTGCAGCAGAGCCCGATTGGGACGCGGCGTTTAACACCGCCTATGACCAACTTCATACACGGGCTATGGCATTCCTTGCGCTCGATACCGATGGGATGGACCAAGCAACATTGACCAAGGAGCTGACGCGCATTGGCACCCTCTAATTCCACAAGGCTTTGGGCCGAATTCATCGGGACGGCGATGCTGCTGATCGGCGTTGTAGGGTCGGGCATCATGGGTGCGGCTTTGGCTGACGGAAACACGGCGCTGGCGCTTTTGGGTAATGCGATTGCCACGGGCTGTATGCTTTACGTCATCATCACAACGCTTGGTCCCGTGTCCGGCGCGCATTTCAATCCGGCGGTCACCTTGGCCTTTGCACTTCGGGGCGAACATCCGTGGTCCATGGCCCTGCCCTATGTGGCGGTGCAAATCGCGGGCGGCATCATCGGGGTTTGGGCGACGCATATCATGTTCGATCTGACCATCTTGCAGACATCTACCACTGCACGCACGGGCGTATCACAGTGGTTTTCCGAGATTCTTGCAACTTTCGGGCTGTTGTTCGTGATCTTTGGCGGCTTGCGTCAGAAACCGGACGCCGTGCCGACGCTTGTGGCGCTTTATATCACGGGGGCGTATTTCTTTACCTCGTCGACAAGTTTTGCCAATCCGGCCGTTAGCATTGCGCGCGCGTTTTCAGATACATTCGCCGGTATCAATCCGGCACATGTGGCGATGTTCATCGTGATGCAAATCATCGGCGTTGGTGTGGCACATCTGATCCTGCCACGCCTGTTTGGCCGCGATTAAGTCAGCGACGTGACCCACAACAGGGTCGCGTCATCCGCGCTGACCGAAATTACGTTATGGCCCATAGAGGCATCGTAATACGCGCTATCGCCGCGCTCCAATGTGATCGGTTCATAGAACTCTGTGATCAGTTGGATTTTACCCGTCAGCACGAAAAGAAACTCTTCGCCATCATGGCGCACCCAGCCGTCGAAATCCGACATATCCCGCGCCCGCACACGCGTGCGGTACGGCAGCATCTTCTTGGTCGTCAGTGCCTCTGCCAGAATATTATGCTCGTAAGTCGTGGTGATCTTTTCAGACCCTTTGCCTGCAGGCGTATGGACCATGCGGCCATTCACCTGCTCGCGCGAAGGCGGCGTGAACAGTTGCGGGACAGAAATCTGCAATCCAACCGCGAGCTTTTTCAACGCCTCATAGGTTGGCGACATCTGCCCGTTCTCGATCTTGGACAGTGTGGACCGCGCGAGCCCCGCCTGTTTGGCCGCCTGTTCCAACGTCCAATCCTGCGCCTTGCGCAAATCCCGCACGCGCGCGCCCAGATCAAGCGGCTGCGTGGTGCCATTGGATCCATCTTCATGGGCGATGCGGATCAAGTCTTTTGGGTCAGTCTCTGTCATAGGGTTGTTCATAAGATCTGGCGCACAGGCTTGCAACCATTGCGCCACGGATCGGGAGCTTTTGACGGTGTGTCCTGCCCCTTCAACGGGATGCCACGAAATCAGAAGTGCGTATCATTGCCGTCTTTTACCCCAGCGCGGATGTGCTAGACACACATCAACTGACCGTGTGGTATACACAGGCCCGCGCCTGTGATTGCTTGCCACACGGCACCAAAACTGGGAGACCGCAAATGGTCAAACTTGATATTATTTCCGATCCGATTTGCCCGTGGTGCTATATCGGAAAAACCAATCTGGATAAGGCGTTAATCGACTTTCCTGACCATCCGTTTGTGATTGAATGGCACCCGTTTCAGTTGAACCCCGATATGCCTGCGGAAGGCATAGATCGCCGCGCATATCTCGAAGGTAAGTTTGGTGGCAAAGAGGCCGCTGTGCAGGCCTATGCCCCGGTGGTTGAGGCATCGCAAAGCTCTGGCGCACTGATCAATTTCGAAGCGATCAAGACAACGCCAAACACGATTAACGCTCACCGGTTGATCCATTGGGCGGGCATCGAACAGCGCCAAACATTTGTAGTTGATCTGCTGTTTAAGGCCTATTTCGTTGATGGGCGCGACATCGGGAATGCCGACGTATTGGCTGACATTGCTGACACGGCTGAAATGGATGCGGCCATGGTAAAGCGGTTGTTGGACACTGACGAAGACTTGCAAAACATACGGGACCGCGACGCGCATAGCCGCAAGATGGGCGTGAATTCCGTACCGACATTTATCGTGGCCCAGCAACATGCCGTTCCTGGCGCACAGCCGCCAGAGATGTGGGTCAAAGTGATCGAAGACATTCAAGCCCAGCTTGACGCTGAATGAGCCACGGCCCACGCCAGTTACGCCAAGCTGAATTTGTTGCGATGATCGCGATGAGTTCTGGGTCAGTCGCATTTGCCATCGATGGCATGCTGCCTGCCCTGCCCGACATCGCGGCGGCCTTGTCGCCTGACAGACCCAATTCGGTGCAACTGATAGTGACCTGCTTCATGCTTGGCATGGCATTGGGTACGCTCGTGATGGGGCCCGTATCAGACGCTGTGGGTCGCAAACCCGTCATCGCGGGGGCAATGGGGATTTACGTGCTGGCCGCGCTTGCCTGTTGGGCAGCGCCATCTTTAGAAACGATGGTCGCCTCCCGGGTCGTCATGGGGTTCGCCGCCGCCGCCCCGCGGGTGGTTTCGATGGCCTTAGTCCGTGATCTGTACAGCGGGCGCACCATCGCGCGGATCATGTCGTTTGCGATGGTCGTGTTTACACTGGTGCCCGCACTTGCGCCCAGCATTGGACATTACATCACCGACTGGTTCGGCTGGCGCTTTGTTTTCATCAGCTTTGGTGTGTTTGGCGCGATTGCGGCGGCATGGATCATGATCCGTCAGCCTGAAACGCTTGCGCCAGAAAACCGGCGCCCGTTGAATTTGCGCCGCATCTGGGACGCGACCAAAGAAGTCTACAGCATCCGGATAACCCGTTTGTCGATCATCGCGAAAATGTTGGTATCGGCAACGATCCTGTCGCTGTTGTCATCAACCCAACAGATTAACTGGTTCGGACTGCTCGCAATTTTCGCCACCTCGGCCAGCCTGCTCAACGCGAAATTTGTGGTGCGGTTCGGGATGCAGCGGATGATCCGCATGGCGTTCACGATCCAACTGCTGCTGACTGCGGCATTGGTGATCAGCTCCGCGCATGGCGGGCATTTCGGGATTTATCTACTGTGGTCCATGGGGCAATTCATGCCGGCGGGTTTCACCATCGGAAATTTGAGCGCACTGGCGATGGAACCTATGGGGCATATCGCAGGGATTGCAGCATCTGTCATCGCCGCCGTGTCTACGATCGGCGGTGTCTTGATCGCAATTCCGATTGGGCGGGCGTTTGACGGAACGGCCCTGCCCTTTAGCATCGGAATTTTCTTGGTGCTTTGTATCGCACTTTACACCGCGATCTTGATCGGGCGCGAAGCGACAAACTAGGCCTTCGCCTCTTTCAATTTCACGGCCAGTTCCCGCGCGATGTTAAACGCGCCCTGAATTTTGTCGCGCTCTTTCGCCCAGTCGCCCATGACAACGATTTTGTTGTCTTTGACCTTTGCCTTGCCTTTGTGGTCGTTGATGAAATCAACGAGGCCCGCGGGCGACGCGAATTTGTCGTTGTGGAACTGGATCGTGGCACCCTTTGGCCCCGCATCCAGCTTGGCAATACCGGCCTTTTTGCACATGGCCTTAATCCGCACGACCAACATCAGCGTATTCACCTCGCGTGGCAATTTGCCAAAGCGGTCGATCAGCTCTGCGGCGAAACCTTCAAGTTCGACCTTGGTCGTCAACTCGGACAGGCGACGATAGAGACCAAGACGCACATCGAGATCGGGGATATAGGTGTCGGGGATCAGAACAGGCACGCCAAGGCTGATCTGCGGCGCCCATTGGCCATCGTCAATGATGCCCTCTGCCTCGCCGGACCGAATGGCGTTGATCTGATCTTCGAGCATTTGTTGATACAGCTCGTAACCAACCTCGCGCATTTGACCTGATTGTTCTTCGCCGAGCAGATTACCCGCCCCGCGAATATCAAGGTCTTGAGACGCCAGCGTAAAGCCCGCACCAAGTGTGTCGATGGACCCCAGCACGCGCAGACGTTTCTGCGCCGTATCAGTTAGTTTCTGGCGCGGTTTGGTGGTCAGATAGGCATAGGCGCGGGTTTTCGACCGCCCTACACGTCCGCGAATTTGATATAGCTGCGACAGGCCGAACATATCGGATCGCCAGACGATCATCGTGTTGGCTGTTGGGATGTCCAAACCGGATTCCACAATCGTCGTTGCCAGCAGTACATCATATTTACCGTCATAAAACGCATTCATCCGGTCATCCAGCTCGCCCGCCGCCATCTGGCCGGTAGCCGAGATGTAACTGACCTCTGGCACCTCGCGTTTCAGGAAATCTTCCATCTCGGCCATATCGGTGATGCGCGGCACCACAAGGAACGATTGCCCACCGCGATAATGCTCGCGCAACAGCGCCTCGCGGATAGTGATTGTGTCGAATTCGCTGACATAGGTGCGGATAGCCAGTCTGTCGATCGGCGGTGTGCCAATTATGGATAGATCACGCACACCAGACAAAGAAAGCTGCAATGTCCGAGGGATAGGCGTCGCAGTTAATGTTAAAACATGCACATCCGTGCGCAGTTGTTTCAGACGTTCCTTATGCTGAACCCCGAATTTCTGTTCTTCATCAATGACCAACAGACCGAGGTTCTTGAACTTTACGCCCTTCGCCAGCAATGCATGGGTGCCAACGACAATATCGGCGGTGCCATCGGCAATGCCGTCGCGTGTTAGGGCTGCATCCCTTGTGCCAACAAAGCGCGATAAGGGTCTGACATTAATGGGAAAACCACGGAACCGTTCGGCGAAGTTTTGATAGTGTTGACGGGCCAACAACGTTGTCGGTGCGATGATGGCGACCTGCACGCCGCACATGGCGGCGATGAAGGCGGCGCGGATCGCGACTTCTGTTTTCCCGAAACCCACATCGCCACAGATCAACCGGTCCATGGGTTTGCCGGACGCCAAATCATCGAGCACATCACCGATCGCGGCTAGCTGATCGTCTGTTTCCACATAGGGGAAACGCGCCAAAAACTGATCCCACAACCCGTCTGGCGGGTCCATCGCGGAGGCTGTGCGCAACGCACGTTCGGCCGCCACGCGGATCAGGCGTTCGGCAATCTGGCGGATGCGTTCCTTCAGCTTGGCCTTCTTCGCCTGCCATGCACCGCCTCCGAGTTTGTCGAGCAGGCCTGTTTCATGGCCATATTTCGACAGCAGTTCGATATTCTCAACTGGCAGGTAAAGCTTTGAGCTTTCCGCATATTCCAGCGCGAGGCATTCATGGGCGGCACCCAATGCGGTCACGACTTCCAGCCCGATGAACCGCCCGACACCGTGATCGACATGCACAACCAGATCGCCGGGCGACAGACTGTTGGCTTCGGTCAGGAAATTGTCAGCACGTTTCTTACGCTTGGTTTGACGGATCAGGCGGTCCCCTAGCACGTCTTGTTCAGAAATCACGGTTAGGCCATCGGCCTCGAACCCCGAATCCAGCGCCCAAACGGCCAAATGTAGCCCGCGTTTGCCAACACGAGCGAAGTTAGACACTGGGATGGTTTCGGCCAGCCCTTCGTCCTCGATCAGGCCCATCAGACGTTCACGCGCACCTTCGGAATAGGACGCGACAATGACGGGGCCAACTTCAAGCTTAGCGCGAATATGATCTGCTAAGGCACCGAAAAGACTGATTTGTTCTTGCTGACGTTCTGGCGCGAAATTGCGCCCATCACGTGCGCCTGCATCAATGACACCCATGCCTGTGGCTTGTTTGTTGGGCGAAAATTGCAGCACGCGTTTATCGGCAACGGCGGCATCCCATGCGGTATCATCCAGATATAACAGATCAGGCTTGGCCGGTTTATAAACCGTGTCCATCCGCCCCTTTTGATCAAGGGCATGCATACGGGTGCCGTATTGGTCCTCGATGCTTTCCCAGCGGGCGCGCCGCGCATTGCCGACCTGATCGTCCAGCGACACGGTCACATTGGGCAAATAGTCAAACAGGGTTTCCAGATCGTCTTGGAAAAAGCCGAGCCAATGTTCGATGCCAGCGTGTTTACGCCCCGCGCTGACTGCCTCGTACAGCGGATCATCGGTGCCCGCCGCGCCAAATGTGATGCGGTAGTTTTGGCGGAACCGCAGGATCGCGGCCTCGTCCAAGATCACCTCTGACACAGGTGCCAGTTCAACCATTTTCAGTGTCTCGGACGTGCGCTGTGTGGCCGGATCAAACCGGCGCGCCCCGTCGAGCACATCGCCAAACAGATCAAGCCGCACAGGCCCCGATTGCCCCGGTGGGAAAATATCGATGATTCCGCCGCGCACGGCGTAGTCGCCGGGTTCCATGACTGTCGGGCTTTGGGTAAAGCCCATGCGCACCAAAAACTCGCGCAGGCCTTTTTCGTCGATCCGGTCGCCGACATGGGCCTTAAACGCCGCATCGCGCAGCACAGAACGCGCAGGAACACGTTGGGTTGCGGCGGCCATGGATGTCAGTAAGACGAATTTATCGGGCATCCCATGGACCAACCCTGCCAGCGTCGCCATGCGCATGGCCGAAATATCGGCATTGGGCGAAACGCGGTCATAGGGCAGACAATCCCATGCGGGAAACACGATGACGGGCATGTCGGGCGCAAAGAACGCCAGTGCCGCCTGCATCGCTGCAAGCCGTTTGTCATCGCGCGCGATATGCACAACGGGGCCGGACTTTGCGACCTCATCAAGAATAAGTTTGGCGTCGAACCCCTCTGGGGCGCCGGAAACGGTGATGTGCTTTGGTGATGTCATGTGCTGTGACCTACCCCGCAACGCGCGGGTGTCAATGGCTCAAAGCCAGCGAACAACGGCGAAATTCTGATACATGCCGACCATCGCGGTCACGAAAATTGCGATCATTGCAATGATCTGCGTCCAAAGACGTTGGCGCAGCAAGATAGTATACAGCGCGTCGCCTTGTGGATCGGTGGCCGCGATCAAGGACGCATTGGATGCGGTCAATGCACCGACGAACGACAATGGAAACGCCAGCAGAAAGATGGCGAGGGCCATTTCAACACCATAAAAAATACCAAGCACTGCGAGAGTTGTGAGCAAAAAGCAGAGAATACCGATTAACCATACGCCGCCTTTTCCTGTGATGGTTAACTGACGGTTCACCAACACGCGCACCAAATCCGACAGGTCAGTTGCAACCTGCCCTCCTTCGCGGCGAGCGCGGTGGATCATATCAGTGGGCACCCCCATGACCCATGTGGAAACAGTTGACCATGTGATCGCCACGATCACCCAATACCAGATGTTCGAAAACGATCGCGTATCGATCACTTGTAGAATTGATTGTGTCCAATCCACGGGGCGCGCCTGTTCTGGTTGCTTTGATTTTCGGGACATTACCGTGGCATTCATGGGTTGCCCAGACTTGTGGAGCGACAAAATCCATGCGACCAAAAGAATGTGACCTGAAAGGCCCGATCTGATGAAACCTACTGTTGCTCCATTCCCGTCGACACGCTTGCGCCGGATGCGTCAAAGCCCTGCATTGCGCGCCTTGGCCCGTCAGAATGTCCTAACGCCATCCGATTTTATTTGGCCGATTTTCGTGATGGAAGGTGTTGATGCCGAAGAGCCGATTGCATCCATGCCCGGTGTTACGCGTAAAACAGTCGATCGCGCGGTGATCGCCGCACGCGAAGCCCAGGCATTGGGCATCCCCGCGATCTGCATTTTTCCTTACACTGGTATGGAAGCACGCACCGAAGATTGCGCCTTGGCGTGGTCGGCCGAGAATATCAGCAATCAAGCAATTCGCGCCATCAAGCAGGCCGTGCCAGAGATCGCGATCATGACCGACATTGCGCTTGATCCGTATAATATCAACGGCCATGACGGGTTTGTCGAAAACGGCCAGATCGTGAATGATCGGACCGTGGACGCGCTGGTAAAAATGGCATTGGCGCAAGCAGAAGCTGGCGCAGACATAATTGGCCCGTCGGACATGATGGATGGCCGCATTGCGGCGATCCGTGGTGCGTTGGAAAGCGAAGGCCATCAAAATGTGACGATCCTGTCGTATACCGCCAAATACGCCAGCAGCTTTTACGGGCCGTTTCGCGATGCGGTTGGTGCGTCTTCCGCTCTGACCGGTGACAAGAACACCTATCAAATGGACCCGGCCAATAGCGATGAGGCGCTGCGCTTGGTAGAACGTGATTTGTCCGAAGGCGCGGATATGGTCATGGTCAAACCTGGCATGCCCTATCTGGATATCTGCCGCAGGGTGAAGGATGCCTATGGCGTGCCAACCTATGCCTATCAAGTCTCGGGTGAATACGCGATGATGCGAGCCGCTGCACAAAACGGCTGGCTTGATGGCGATGCTGTGATGATGGAAAGCCTTATGTGTTTCAAGCGCGCGGGCTGTGATGGGATCCTAACATATTTCGCCCCTGCGGCAGCTAAGCTGTTGCAGGGCTAATCACTGTCGGCGACGCGGTAGCCCCTTAGCCCTCCCACAATGGTTTCTTTCTTTCGGTCACATATCGCCGATGATTTGATCTAACAGGTGACAGATTCCTACAAATCATTTATTGTGGTGTGGAATGAGGCGGCAACAGCCTCAGACTGATAAGGCACAGAGGCAGTATTATGACACAGATTTCTCGACGGAACGCGTTTTTGGGCGCGGCCGCTGGCTTGGCACTTGCAGGCTGCGGAAATGGTATCGGCAGCAATGGCGCGGCCACGATTGACGCGCGGGCCACAAGCACCCTGAATTTCATGTACGACAATTATCCAGGCACGCGCGATTTGGCGTCCAAGGCTGCGGGCGTCCTTGTGATGCCAGTGGTCACAGAGGTCGGCTTGGGCTTTGGCGGATCATTCGGGCGCGGTGTGCTGCGGGTGGCGGATACCACCGTGGACTACTATTCGGCTGCGTCAGGCTCTGCGGGGCTACAGATTGGTGCGCAGCAATACAGCCATGTGCTGTTTTTCATGACACAAGACGCATTGATGGATTTCCGCCAAAGCCAAGGTTGGGCGGCGGGTGCCGACGTCAGTTATGCCCTAAGTGACCAAGGTGAGATGTTTAGCGCGGACACAACCACGTCCTTGTCACCAGTCATCGCCGTGGTCTTTGCCCAAGCGGGTCTGCGCGTTGGCGCGACACTCGAAGGCACCAAATACACACGGATCATTCCTTAAACCTACCGCTGCGGGTCTAGCTAGGCTCGCAGCTTTTCACCTTTTGGATCAAATGGTGGTTCTGCAAGAACGACGCCACGATGGGGCTTGCCAAGGATCATGACATCAACGGCTGTGCCTGCGGGTACATCCTTGAGATATCCCAACGCCAGCGACATCCCGACGCTATAGCCGTAAGTTCCCGAAGTAACCCGCCCGACGGGTGTGCCATCAGGTAAGAAGATCGGCTCGCCTCCCGTGGCATCCGCAGTGTCCACATCTTGCACATGGATCAAGGATAGCACTTCACGTGGTGCATTATCTTTCACCTCTAAGTATGCTGATTTATGTAAGAAATCCTTTTCAAGCTTGATCAATCCATCAAGCTCAACCTCTTGCGGCCAATATTCTGGCGAATATTCGCGGCTCCAAGAACCATAGCCCTTTTCAACGCGCAACGACATCAATGCGCGGCTGCCGACTGGGCCAGCGTCAAAGTCTTTACCGGCCTCTAGCAATGCTTCATACAACCGCAGTTGATCCGCTTGATCGCAATGCAATTCCCAGCCCAGATCACCAGTGAATGAAACCCGCAAGGCAATCACCTTGACGCCCGCGATCTCGATCCGCTGGGACCGCATGAACGGGAATGCCGCGGTGGACAGGTCCGCATTGGTCAGGCGTGACAGCAGGTCACGCGATAGTGGCCCCGCCACATTGAACCCGCACATGTCGTCTGTGCAGCTTTCGAATGTCGTGCCGTCAGGCAGTGGGACCATGGCCCAGAACCGCTGATGATAGCGTTCGGACATGCCGCCACCGATAATCATAAACTCATCCTCGGCGAGCTTGGTGACAGTGAAATCCCCCGCAATCCCGCCGCGCACGCCGATCAATGGCGTCAGGCAGGACCGCCCGACGGCTTTGGGCATATTGTTAGCAAAAACGGCATTCAGCCAATCAGCAGCCCCCGCGCCACGCACGAAGTATTTGGCGAAATTCGAAATATCGATGATGCCTGCGCGGTCACGCAGCATCATTGCCTCCGCGCCCACTGGTTCAAACCAGTTCTGGCGGGTGAATCCATTTGTGTCCTTCGTTCCAACCTCATCCGCGAACCAAAGCGGATGTTCCCAGCCATAGTTCAGGCCCATGACAGCACCCATAGACACCTGCAGATCATGCGCAGGCCTGACACGCACAGGCCGTCCGGCGCTGCGTTCCTCATTGGGGAAATGAATGGCAAAGCGGTTGGCATATTGGTCGCCAACACGCGCCTTGGTAAACGCCTTATCCGCCCATTTTCCAAACCGTGCGACATCCCACGCGAACATGTCATATTGGCTTTCGCCGGTGGTGATCCATTGCGCCGACATCAGGCCCATACCGCCAGATTGGCTAAATCCCGGAATAATACCGTTACAGCAGAAGTAGTTACGTAAATCAGGGTGCGGACCGAACAATACGTTGCTATCGGGCGACCAGATCATCGGGCCGTTGATCACGCGTTTGATCCCAGCTGTCCCCACCACCGGCACGCGGTCAATGGCGCGCATCATGTTGTCCTCAATTCGCTCGAGGTCATCGGCGAACAACTCGTGCCCAAACCCCTGTGGCGTGCCATCCTCAGCCCAGAATTTTAGGTTCTTTTCATAGGCCCCGACCAGCAAACCCTGACCTTCTTGGCGCAAATAGTATTCGCCATCACGGTCCGCGACAGAAGGCAAACGCCGGTCCATCCCTGCGATTTCAGGAATGGTTTCGGTCACGAAATACTGGTGTTCGGTGGGTTGAAGCGGCAGCGTGATGCCCGCAAGTGCCGCAACCTCCCTGCCCCAAAGTCCCGCAGCATTCACCACCCAGTCGGCGTGAATATCGCTCTTGGGCGTGCGGACGATCCACGTGCCGTCGGGCTGCTGTTCAGTCGCGGTGACGGGGCAAAAGCGTTCAATCTCTGCCCCCATTTTGCGCGCACCTGTGGCATAGGCGTTGGTTACACCGCTGGGGTCCACATTGCCGCCATCGGGTTCATACATGATACAGCGCACACCGTCGAAATCGACGAGCGGATGCAAGCGCTCTGCCTCGTCCCGCGTGACCTCATGAAAATTCATGCCGTAGAACTTGGCCTTGGTGGCCTGCAAACGGAGTTGATGCTCGCGGGCCTCTGTCTGGGCAAGATACAAACTGCCCGGTTGGAACACACCGCACGACTGGCCTGTCTCTGCCTCCAGTTCATTATACAGGTTCATCGTATAATGCTGAATCCGGCTTATATTGGTGCTGTCATGCAACCCGTGAATATTGGCGGCCGCATGCCATGTGGACCCCGATGTCAGCTCGTCACGTTCCAACAGAATGCTATCCGTCCAGCCCATCTTTGCCAGATGATACAGGATAGAGCAGCCGATAACGCCGCCCCCGATGACAACGGCTTGGGCATGGGTTCGCATGGGATCACCTTTGGTTAACTGGTTCCAGCCTGTGGCGCGGTCATTGATTTGAATAGACCCAAAGCGACATTCCTTGTCGTTTGTGGCCCTTCATGGCAGTTTATTTTTGAACACTGTGAAAGGTGAACAAACCAAAGGTGCGCCCATGAAAACCACAACCCGCGTTGCAGTCATCGGTGGAGGCGTCGTCGGCGCGTCCGTTCTTTATCACCTGACGAAACTGGGCTGGTCAGATGTGATGCTGCTGGAACGGTCAGAGCTGACATCGGGGTCCACATGGCATGCGGCGGGCGGGTTCCATACCTTGAATGGCGATACCAATATGGCGGCCCTGCAGGGTTATACCATTAAGCTTTACAAAGAGTTAGAAGAGATCACAGGCATGTCCTGCGGCTTGCACCACGTGGGTGGTATCACCTTGGCGGACAACCAAGACCGGTTCGATATGCTCGTCGCGGAGCGGGCGAAGCACCGCTATATGGGTTTGGAAACTGAAATCGTTGGTCCCGAAGAAATCTCGAAAATCGCGCCGATTACGAACCTCGATGGGGTTGTTGGCGCGCTTTATGATCCGCTCGATGGGCATCTAGACCCCAGTGGCACGACCCACGCCTATGCCAAGGCTGCGCGGATGGGCGGTGCCACGATTGAAACCCACACGATGGTCACAGAGACCAACCAACGGCCCGACGGCACATGGGATGTTGTCACGAATAAGGACACGATCCACGCCGAACATATCGTCAATGCTGGCGGGCTTTGGGCGCGTGAGGTCGCCGGGATGGCGGGCGTTTACTTGCCGCTGCATCCGATGGAACACCAATATGTTGTCACCGATGACACACCGGAAATTTACGAACGAGACACCGAACACCCCCATGTGATGGACCCCGCTGGCGAAAGCTATTTGCGCCAAGAAGGCCGTGGGCTTTGCATCGGGTTCTATGAGCAACCCTGCAAGCCTTGGGCCGTTGATGGCACCCCGTGGGATTTCGGGCACGAGCTGTTACCTGATGATTTGGACAAGGTCGAAGCCTCGATTGAGTTCGCGTTTAAACGCTTTCCCGTGTTGGAACGCGCGGGCATCAAGTCTGTGATCCACGGGCCGTTTACCTTTGCGCCTGATGGCAATCCGCTGGTCGGCCCCGTCCCCGGCCTGCGCAACTACTGGTCCGCTTGCGGTGTGATGGCGGGATTTAGCCAAGGTGGCGGCGTTGGTCTGATGCTTGCCCAATGGATGATCGAAGGCGAATGTGAACGCGATGTCACGGCGATGGATGTGGCGCGGTTTGGTGGCTGGATCAGCCCGGGCTACACGCGCCCGAAGGTTATCGAGAATTACCAGCGGCGTTTTTCTGTGAGCTATCCGAACGAAGAATTACCCGCTGCACGACCCCACCGGACCACGCCGATGTATGATATTTTCAGCGATCTTGGGGCCGTTTGGGGGCAGCAATTTGGGCTAGAGGTGCCCAATTACTTTGCCCAAGGCGACGAGCCGACGTTTGAACAACCAACCTTCCGCCGGTCCAATGCCTTTGACGCGACAGCGCGTGAAGTTCATGCCGTGCGCAATGCGGTTGGCATCAACGAGGTGCAGAACTTTGGCAAGTTTGCCGTGTCTGGGCGCGGTGCGCGGGCTTGGTTGGATCGGATCATGGCGGGGCGCATTCCGAATGTTGGCCGCATGTCACTGACCCCCATGCTGTCGCCAAAGGGGCGTTTGCTGGGGGATTTCACTGTGTCATGTCTGGCAGAGGATCACTTCCAGCTTACCGCAAGCTACGGCGCGCAGGACGTGCATTATCGTTGGTTTATGAATAACTTAGACGATGACGTTCGTGTGCGAAATGTATCCGACAGGCGCACCGGATTTCAGATTGCGGGCCTAAATGCGCGCGATCTGCTGGCAGCTTGCACACGTGATGATGTCAGCACGATTAAGTTTTTGGATGTGCGCCGCATGACCGTTGGTCAGGTTGAATGCACTGTGCAGCGGGTCAGCTATACGGGCGATTTGGGCTTTGAAGTCTATTGCGATCCGATGGATCAGCGACAGCTTTGGTGGACGCTTTGGGATGCGGGGCAACCGCTTGGGATCACGCCATTCGGGATGCGCGCGATGATGTCGCTGCGTTTGGATCGGCATTTCGGAACTTGGCTGTCGGAATTCTCGCCTGATTATACCGCCTCTGAGACGGGTATGGACCGCTTTATTAGCTTCAAGAAAAACACAGATTTCATCGGTCGCAGCGTGGCAGAGGCTGAGCGCGCCAACCCGCCTGCTCGCATCCTCGCGACATTCGAGGTAGATGCAGATGATGCCGATGTCGTCGCCTATGAGCCTGTTTTTATTGATGGAAAGGTCCAAGGATTCTGTACATCGGGCGGCTATTCCCACCATCAATGCAAATCAATCGCGATGGCATTGATCCCGCGCGAACATGCGCTGGCAGGCAAACAGGTCGAGATTGAAATCATGGGACAGCTTCGCGCAGCGACTTTGATTGCAGAGCCGACGTTCGATCCAGATATGAGCAAAATGCGGTCATGATCCCGATCCTTATTCTTGCCGCGGGGCAATCCAGTCGGATGCGCGGCGTGGATAAGGTATTGATGGACGTGGATGGTCAGCCTTTGTTGGCGCGGCAGATTTCAATGGCGGCTGAGGTTGGTGAAGTATTCGTGGCTGTGTCGCCTGACCAAACCGCGCGCGCTGAATTGGTAAAGAATAGCCCCGCCACATTGCTAACTACGTCATTTGCGTCCGAAGGGATCGGTGGCACATTGCGGTCAGCTGTGCCCCAAATGCCCCATCGCGGTCAATTCATGGTCCTGCTGACTGATTTAATGTTGTTAGAGAGCAGTGACTTGCGGTGCGTGGTTAAGGCGGTGGATCAGCATCCAAACAACTTGATTTGGCGCGGTGCGACCCCCAATGGCGATGCAGGCCATCCGATCATTTTGGACGATAGTTTGCGGCCCGCGTTTGGTGCGTTGCGGGGTGATCGTGGGGCCAACCAAATCGCCAAAGCACATCGCGCACAAACCCATTTTCATCGGTTCAACGATGATCGCGCCCTATTTGATCTAGATACACCTGAAGATTGGGCCACGTGGTGCGCCAGCCGCTAAAGCAAATACACTGACAACAAAAAACGGGAGGTCAAATCTGACCTCCCGTTTCTGTGTTCCCTCAGGGAAACCCCCAAAGGAACAAGCTGCATTTCGCTATCTTACTTCAGCAAAAGCTTTGCTTCGTGCTTTTTCAGTGCCTTACGTGCGGATTGGTATCCAGACAGGCCAGTTTTTGTCGCGAGCTCAGGGAAGATTTCCATGATTTCGTTACGCTGACTGTTGCCGATTCCCTTGAGTGAGTAATCACCAGGCTGGAAGCTTTCCGTCCATGCGCCATTCGAAAGCACCACTTCGTGGCGTTCGAACATGAAGTGCACATAGGTCGTCTGCATCACATCAACAGCGTGGATACCGTCTGCACCAACCATGTGCTTGGCAGCAGCCAGAACTTCATTTTCTTCGAAGTACAGTTGTGTCAGCTCAGATGCGACAAGCACGCGGTGGTTTGGTGAAACCATCATGTCACGCTCTGGCAGGCCGTTGCCCAAGGCACCCGCTTTGATCAAGATCGGCTGGAGATGCGGGTTCTGCAGAAGCTGCTTACCGGACATTTCCTTCTGACCCATCCAAGCGATTTCCTGAATGCCGTTGTCACGTGTGATGATACGATCACCAACCTGCAACTCTTCGACCAAACGCTCGCCTTTTGCGGTCGCGATTGTGGTGCCCGGCGTGAAGCATGGGATCACAATCTCGATTTCGCTAAAGGTCATGGTCGACCCGTCGAGGAAGGTTACAACACCGGCTTCGGA
>CAXIAL010000011.1:0-58499 GCA_964022435.1 uncultured Roseobacteraceae bacterium
GATCGCGGGCGAGAGCCTATTCAACGATGGTGTGGGCTATGTGGTGTTCCTCGTGCTCGTCGGCCTCGCATTCCCGCATGGGGACGACCATGCCAGCGGGCTGTCAGGGGCCGCGCAATTGTTCGTGCAAGAGGCGCTTGGCGGCGCGTTGTTGGGGATTATTCTCGGCTGGCTGACCTTCCGCGTGATGCGCAGAATTGATGACTATTCGCTCGAAGTTCTGATCACCTTGGGCCTTGCATTCGGCGGCTATGAATTGGCCGTTTACTTGCATGTATCCGCCCCGATCATGGCGGTTTGTGCGGGTCTGCTGATTGGCGACATCGGCGCAAAACACGGCATGTCCGAGGAAACCCGCCGTTATGTGGATGCATTCTGGAAGTTGATCGATGAAATCCTAAACGCGGTTTTGTTCCTGATGATCGGGGTCGAGGTCTTTGCCGTTGCCTTCGATTTCGAATATCTGACCGCTGGGATCGCGTCGATCGTACTTGCCTTGATTGCCCGCTTGGCCGCTGTTGCCGTGCCTATCCTGATGCTCAAGCCCTTCCGTGCATTCAGCCAAGGCGTGATTCCGATTATGACATGGGGCGGATTGAAGGGCGGGATTTCGGTGGCTTTGGCGCTGTCACTGCCAGACGGCGAATGGAAGCCGCTGATCCTGACCGCAACCTATGTCGTTGTTATCTTCTCTATTATTGTCCAAGGCTTAACCGTTGCGAAACTGTCCGAACGGGTCGGCCGCGCGCCAGAACTGTTGCCATAACCCCGTAAAAGATGACGCATCGGCAATTGTTTTCCCCGTAACATTGCGGCGGGGGACACAGCTATGATGCGTCAAATTTCAAAAGGGGAAAAATATGTCATTGATGAAAACACTCGCCAAGGTCGCGATCGGTATGGCCGTTGCAAAGGGCGTCAAATCCATGACCCAAAAGCCGAGCCAACGCTCTGCGGGGCAAACAAGCAATGACGGGCCGTTCCGTGGGCAGCATTCCCCTGGTGCGTCGCAAAAACCGGACCTTGGTGGCCTGGAAAACATGATGGACAGCATTCTTGGCGGCGGCGCACAGCAACAAGGACGCGCTCCCCAGACCGGTGGCATTGGTGGCCTGCTCGAACAGCTTGCGGGCCAAAGCCAACCACAGGCGCAACAGCCAACCGGCGGCTTGAACGACATTCTGGGCCAGCTTGGCGGCGGCAATGCTGGTGGTCTTGGTGGCTTGCTCGGCGGTTTGGCCAAACAGGTACAAGCGGGTCAGACCCAGAACCAAGGCAGCTTTGGCGAGGTTCTCAACTCCCAATTCGACAGCAATCCGACACGTGAAATGCAGGCATCTGCCCAGCAAGAAGCAGCTGCTGCTTTGATGGTCCGCGCGATTATCCAAGCGGCCAAGGCTGATGGCAAACTCGACGACGGCGAGCGCCAGAAAATTCTGTCCCGTCTGAGCGACGCCTCTCCTGAGGAACAGCGCTTTGTGCAGCATGAATTCAGCACGCCTGTGGACGTTGACGGCCTTGCACGTCAAACCCCGCGCGGCATGGAACAGCAAATTTATATGATGTCCGTCATGGGTATCGAGCTGGATGAGCAGGTCGAGGCGCAGTATCTGCACCAACTGGCCACCGCCCTGAAACTGCCAAAGGATAAGGTCAACGCCATCCATGCCAAGCTCGGCGTGCCCGCGATTTACCGGTAATCGGCGGCCTTTGGTCTGGTCAACCAGCCCCCTCGGGCGTAAACGAGAGGGGTAATTCCAGACCAAGGGCGCGTGATGACGACATCTACAATTCTCTCGCGATGCGAAGACCACGGGCTGCGCATGACCGAACAGCGCCGCACGATTGCGGGAGTGTTGGAGGCCGCGACTGACCATCCCGACGTCGAAGAGCTTTATAACCGCGCCTCTGCCGCTGATCCGCGCATTTCATTGGCGACGGTTTACCGGACTGTGAAGCTTTTCGAAGAGGCTGGCATTCTGGAAAAACACGAATTCGGTGACGGGCGCGCGCGCTATGAAACCACCGATCGCGAACATCATGATCATCTGATTGATATGAACACCGGCGAGGTCATCGAATTTGTCGATCCCGACATCGAAGCCTTGCAGGAAAAAATCGCGGCCAAACTGGGTTACCGGCTCATGGGCCACCGGCTAGAGCTTTACGCTGTGCCGATTAAGGATACCGACATTGGATAACCTGCGCGGGGCCATGTTGATGATCGTGGCCATGCTTGGCTTTGCCATCGAGGACACGCTGATCAAGATCATGGCCGACGACCTGCCATCAGGGCAAATCCTGATGATGCTGGGTGCGGGCGGCACGATTGTATTCAGCGTTATCGCGGCTATCACGAAACAAGTCCCCATGCGCCTTTCAATGTTTCGCGGGGCATCAGGTGTGCGGGCAGTCAGCGAAGGCATCGCAGCCTTGGGTTTTGTCAGCGCCCTCGCCCTTGTTCCAATTTCATTGGTCACGACCATCATTCAAGCCAGTCCGATTATGGTGACACTAGGTGCCACCTTGTTTTTCAAGGAATCCGTGGGCTGGCGTCGCTGGATGGCGATTGTCATCGGGATGATTGGCGTTTTGATCGTGTTGCGCCCCTTTGGCACATCGTTTGACCCGCTCGCCCTGCTCGCCGTCATCGGCGTGATCGCCATGTCCGCACGCGATCTGGCTACCCGGCAAATCAAACAAAACATCAGCACTGTGCAGCTTTCCGCTATCGGGTTTCTTGCCACAATCCCCGCGGGCGCATTGGGTCTGTTTTTGGCGGGTGCAACGCCGGTCATGCCGGATTTACGCGTCATAGGCACATGTCTGTTTGCAATCAGTATCGGTGTCCCGTCGCTTTATTGCATTATCGCGGCGATGCGGATTGGCGACATCTCTTTCGTGACCCCATTCCGTTACACTCGCATCGTATTCGGCCTGCTCGCTGGGTTGATCGTGTTTAACGAAACGCTCGACGCATACACCCTAATCGGGGCCGCAATCATCGTGGCATCCGGAATTTATACGCTTTTACGCGAAGCCCGTTTGCGCCGCCGCGCACAACGCGCTAAACCCTGATCAAATCACCATCCGTTACCGCTAACATAGCAAAGGAATATACTCATGAGCACCATCGTAGACGTGCACGCCCGCGAAATTCTTGACAGCCGTGGCAACCCAACCGTCGAAGTCGACGTGATCTTGGAAGACGGCACAATGGGCCGTGCTGCCGTGCCATCAGGCGCATCCACCGGCGCACATGAGGCCGTAGAAAAGCGTGACGGCGACAAATCCCGCTACATGGGCAAAGGCGTTTTGGAAGCGGTCATGGCCGTGAACGGCGAGATTGCTGAAACCATCGTCGGCTTTGACGCGACAGAACAAGTTGCCATCGACATGGCGATGATCGAGCTTGACGGCACACCGAATAAGGGCCGTTTGGGCGCAAATGCGATCTTGGGTGTGTCCTTGGCTGTTGCCAAAGCGGCGGCAGAATATTCCGGCCAGCCACTGTATCGCTACATCGGCGGCACATCCGCGCGCACCCTGCCCGTGCCAATGATGAACATCATCAACGGCGGCGAACATGCCGACAACCCGATCGACATCCAAGAATTCATGATCATGCCAGTGGCTGCGGAAAACATCCGTGAAGCGATCCGCATGGGCGCCGAAGTGTTTCACACGCTGAAGAAAGAACTGTCCGCTGCGGGCCACAACACTGGTATCGGCGACGAAGGCGGCTTTGCTCCGAACCTTGGGTCCACACGTGACGCGCTTAATTTCATCATGACATCGATCAAAAAAGCGGGCTACGAGCCAGGTAAGGACATCTATCTGGCCCTTGATTGCGCCGCGTCCGAGTATTTCAAAGACGGCAAATACGAGATGAAAGGCGAAGGCATTTCGCTGACATCCGCAGAAAACGCCGACTATCTGGCGAAGCTGGCCGAAGATTACCCAATCATCTCCATCGAAGACGGCATGGACGAAGACGACTGGGACGGCTGGAAAATGCTAACCGACAAAATCGGCGACAAAATCCAGCTGGTCGGTGACGATTTGTTTGTGACCAACCCTGCCCGTCTGTCTGACGGCATCGCCAAAGGCTCTGCAAACTCCATGCTGGTCAAAGTGAACCAGATCGGGTCCCTGACCGAAACATTGCAGGCCGTCGACATGGCGCACCGCGCACAGTTCACCAACGTGATGTCCCACCGTTCCGGCGAAACCGAAGACGCGACAATCGCGGATTTGGCCGTGGCGACAAACTGTGGCCAGATCAAAACTGGGTCCTTGTCCCGCTCTGACCGTTTGGCGAAATACAACCAGTTGATCCGCATCGAGGAAATGCTGGGCGAAACTGCGATCTATGCAGGCAAGTCGATCCTGAAGTAAATCAGATGGGGCTGCCGTTAACCGGCGGCCCCGTTTTCAAACCGCTGCGGCCTGTAAGGTGCTAATAAATCAGCAGTTTTATTGCTGACCCCGTCCAAAATTTCCGACGCGATCAGCCCGCCCATTACAGCGGCCAATGTGACCCCCGAATGCATTGTCGCCACATATGTCCCCGCAGGCCCCACTGCGCCGACAGCTGGCAATCCGCCTTGCGGCATTGGCCTATTGGCCAACATCACCTGATCCCATGACAGATCGACACCGGGCAGCATTGCTTGCACCCGCGTCATGGCTTCATCGGCTAAAACATCCGGCTGGGTCGCAATATGATCTGCCGTGTCGGCCTGATGATTGGCGGCAACAGGCGCAAGGATCGACCCGTCGGCAAGCTGCCGCAGCTCTTGTGTCGGGCTTGCGAGAATGTGGTTGATCACAGGGGCCACAGGCCGCGTGCGCAGCATCAATCCGGGCCGATCTAGCATGGGCAGATCGACACCCACGGTCGCCAAAAGCCGTTCACATCCGGTGCCAGCCGTGACCAGCACCTTATCCGCTGTTATGTGCCCGAGTGGGGTCTTCACGCCATTTTCGATGCCCGTCACCAGCACGCCACGTATGACCTTTGCGCCAAGCCCCTGCGCCGCATCTAACATGGACGCGGTCAACGCGCTGGTGTCCACAGCTGTTTCAGCCCCGAACAGTATTGCACGTGAAGGTGGGTGGGCAAGATTGGGTTCCAAACGCGCCACCTCTGCCCCATCAATCACACGCAGGTCGGCATCAAGGGCGGTCAATGTCGCAAGCTGCGCGTCAAACGCATTGCCCTCGTCTTCCCAAACGATGCTGCCTTGCTGCATGGTTGGCAGGTCCAGATCGCGGGCCAAATCGGCATAGGCCGCCATCCCCGCCGCACGAATGCGGAAGTGATGCTCGTCGTGGAAAAAACTCGCGTTGATCCAGCCGAACGACGCGGCAGTCGCCCCGCCAAGCCCAGCGTCGATCAAAGTCACCCGCGCACCGCGTTTCGACAGGTGATAGGCCGACATCGCGCCGATGATACCCGCACCAACAATGATGATTTTAGGACCCATATCAGTTCCTTGGATTACATGCCTTTGCAGACTATACCCAAGACATGACAGCACAAGATATCATCGACAAGCTCGACCTTTTGCCCCACCCAGAGGGCGGCTATTACCGCCAGACTTGGATTGCCGAAAACGAAGGCCGTGCCACAGGCACTTGCATCTATTTCCTGCTGAAAGACGGAGAGGCCAGCCATTGGCATCACGTCGATGCCGTTGAAATCTGGCACTATTATGCCGGTGCGCCGCTGATCCTCTCGATGGCATCCTCGGATCAAGGTCCCGCCACAGACCACACGCTTGGCCCCGATCTGGCCGCAGGTGCCCTGCCCCAAATGATCGTGCCCGAAGGCCATTGGCAAGCTGCACGGACCACGGGCGATTGGACGCTTGTGGGCTGCACAGTTTCACCGGGGTTTGATTTCGCGGGCTTTACGCTGGCCCCCGCGGACTTCAACATTCCGCGCTAGTCATCGTCGCCGAGCAATGCCGTCAACTGTCGCGCAGAGGCTGTGATCAACGGCAAATGGGCGGTCAATACATCCAGACTTATCCGCTGTGTCGGCGCGTGGATCGACAAGGTCGCAAGCAACCGGTTGCGGTTGTCACTGATCGGGACGGCGATGGCGACCATGCCTTCCATGAATTCCTCGTTATCGGTGGAATAGCCGCGCTCTGCGATCATCGCTAGCTCGTCGGTTAGCTTTACAGGATCGGTAATCGTGTGTGGCGTGGACCCGTTCAACTTGGTCGCGGACAAATAGGTGCGCAGATGTGGCGGCTGGAACGATGACAGATACATCTTGCCAGACGCGGTGCAATGAAACGGCACGCTGGTTCCAACAGGCAGCTGAATCCGCAGCGGCCATTTGGTTTCCACGCGATCAAGATAGGTCATCATATGCCTGTCAGGCGTCGCGATGTTACAGGTTTCGCCCACCTCTTCGGCCAATGCATTCAAAACGGCCAATCGCGCGGTTCTGATCCGCACCGATGACAGCACATCCATCGACAAACGCCGCAAACGCGCGCCGGGGCTATAAGACCGGCCATCTATGTCACGTTGAATGAACCCTTCCACCTCGAGCGTATGAAACAACCGATGCACAGTTGGCTTGGGCAGTTTCAGGGTCGTATTCACCTTTGTCGGGGTGATGGGCACCCCTGCCCGACATAGCTCTTCGAGCACCATCAGCAAACGTAAGTTCGTCGGAATTTTTCCAACATCGTCCGTTGAAGCGTTTATGTCGGGCATGGGTTTGTTCATCTTACCTATTTGGTAAGAGCCATAAGGCCAGCTCTGGTGTCAATGCAACCAAGAACCAAACTGCGATCAGCGAAATCAGATACATGGACGAATAGCGCAACAGTCTGAAATACGGCACGCCGGTCACGCCGGACGCCACATATAGGTTCAAACCGTATGGCGGCGTGATGAAACCAATCGACGCGCCGACCAAGAACACTACAGAGAAGTGGATCGGATCGACCCCTACAGATGCCGCGATGGGTGCAAGGATCGGCGCCAGAATGATCGTCACTGGCAGCGATTCCAAGATCATGCCAGCCACGAACACAATCGCCATCGATGTGAACAGAACCGCGTGATAACCGCCCATACCCGTTACAAAATCGCCGATGAAATCCTTTGCGCCAAGCGATGACATCACCTGCTGCATGGCCACGGACACCGCAATCAAAGGCACCAAGATGCCTGTGATTTGCGCGGACCGCGATACCACAGCTGGCAAGCTGAGCAGTGTGAAGCCTTCGACAACAAACATTGATACCACGGATTTTTCCGCGATTGGCGTGTCAGCAGAGCTGCCCATGATTTTATTCAACGGATAGCTAAGCAAGCCCACAAGCACGCAGAACCCAACGGTGACGCCTGCAGCCTCTGTCGGGGAAAACTTACCCGTGTAAATGCCCCAAAGCACCAGACCGATGGCGAAGAAGCCCAGCCATGCGCCGATGCCCGTCTTCAACACACGTGTTGCGGACAGACCGATAAGGTGCCCCCAACCGTTGATCGTGCAAACAACAAACGCCGTGGACATCATCGCCAGCACCATCAGCGAGCCAGGAATGATCCCCGCCACAAACAGGTCCGAAATCGGCAGGTTTAAAAGGAATCCATAAACGATGAAGATGATCGACGGTGGGATGATGATCCCTACTGTGCCGCCCGCCGCCGCTGTCGCTGCAGAAAACCGCTCATCATAGCCGCCTTTGACCATTTCAGGGTGCAACATTGACCCGATGGTCGCTGTTGTCGCTGAATTCGATCCCGAAATCGCCGCGAACAAGCCACAGGCCGCGATGGACGCCATGGCCAAACCGCCGCGCAGCCAACCAAGGCAAGCATAGGCGAAATCCGATAGCCTTCGCGCAATCCCTGACTGGTTGATCAAGTCACCCGTCAGGATAAACAGCGGCATCGCGAGCAGCGCAAAGCCTTTGTTAAACACATTGAGCAACTCGTTGCCCGTGTTCTCAATCGGCAGGCCGATGACGAAACTACAGCCAACAACCCAATAGAAAATGACAAGCAACACAGGCGTGCCAAGCATAAAGAAAATCGTGACGCCGATAGAAATCAGCGTAATCCATGTTGGATCTGACATTATGCATCCCCCCCGATAACAGCCGTTTTGATGATGGGTTGTCCCGTCCGGTAGTTGTTCCAATCGTCCAACCAATTGCCGATCACGCGGCCCGACATCAACGTAAACGCGATGGGCACGGTGATGTAGAACCACCATTTCATCGTGTTATCGACGCCGTCGACCATCTGGAAGTTGTCCGCAGAATAAGCAGTGAATTTCAGCGATGTGGTAATCGCAATCCAGCAAAACCCGAGCCATAGGATCGTGTCCATCGACAGTGCCGCCATCTGGCGCGGCGGTGCCATTTTGGACCGGAATTCGCTAAAACTTAGGTGCGTGCGCAGGCGGACGTTATAGGAACAGCCGAACCACGCCATGATCATGAACAAGAACGGCGGGATCGTTGTTGACCCTGACCATTGGCTTGAAAACACGAACCGGTCAATGACGCCCCAACAGATGATGGCCGCGATCATGAGGTAAGTTGTTACAGCAACTGCACGCTCTAAGTGATTGTCCATAAACGGAAACTTCTTGTAGAACAGATGCGCCAAATAGCCACCGACCAATGTGAACACGGCACAGGCCAACCACATCCCATCGGTGTAAAATGCATCGCGCATCTTCCACGCACTGCCTGAAAAGATCGCTGGCACGACCTCTATGGCTTCGCTGAAAATCGACATTTGGTCTCCCCCCAAAAACTAAATTCGTTCCACCATCATGCGGCGGTTTTTTGCAGATAAAAAGGGCCGGCCTAAAACCTCAGGCCGGCCCTATCAAATCAGTCAAACGTGTAGGGCTGAATTAGCCTTTCCACCAACGACGTGGTTCGACGTTTTCAGGCAACGTGTTCGCATCGATTGTGCGGACTTCGTCGTAGATTTCCTGATATGTGTCACGGCCACCGGACCAGCCGTTAAGACGCTCGCGCCATTCTTCCCAAAGGGCTGGCTGGAACTCTGGTGAACACATTTCTTCGGCCTTGCGGATTTCCGCGTTGGAAAGGAATGCGTTGCGCACGTTGTTTTCTGCAAAGATCGTGCCTGGCAGCTGTGGATCGGACTGACCAACAGTTTTCACCAATGCTGCTTCGTTTGCAGCCTGCACGTGAACCTGCGCGAGGTAGGATGATTCCATCACTGCATCCTGCAGTTCGCCGGACAGACCGTCGAATACACCTGCGTTCATGGATGTCGCTTCGGTACCGCAGAAGAAGTTCAGGTGAACCGACTGGGACACAACTGGTGACATGTTCGCATAAGCAACCGCAGATGCCCATGTTTCCGCACCATCGATCAGGCCCTGCTTGAGACCATCAAGTGTTTCTTCCCAAGCCACTGGAACTGGGTTCAGGTTCAACGCTTTCATGGCGATACGGCCAAGCTGTGTGCCTGTTACACGGTTCTTTGTACCGGCAAGGTCTTCAACAGACGTTACTGTTGGCTTGTCTTCCCATGCCAGACCCAGCTGGATGCCACGCAATTCAGCGTGAGAGAACAGAAGCTTCAGACCGTGACGCTTTTCATATGGTTCACGCAGCAACGCAGCGGATGCTGGGGAATATAGGAAGTGGTACTGGTCGGCACGGTTACGGAACATATAGGCGTAATCGAGAACGTTCAGATATGGCGCGCCACCGGCAGAGTTTTGTGTGGATGCAGCATAGATATCAACGATGCCCTGCTGACATTTTTCAACGCAAGACGTCTGACCACAGATCTGGTTGTCGCCGATGAACTCGATGCGAATCTCGCCGTCGGTGCGGGCTTCAAGGTCACGTGCGAATTCCAACGCGCCAGCGCGTTCGATCAAAAGGTTGCGTGCGTTAAAACCAGCCGCACCGAATTTTAGTGTGTGCTTGGCAGGTTTGCTGAAACGCTTTTCATATGTGGATTCGGCAGCAGTCGCCAAGTTTGCAAGGCTCATCGCCCCACCAAACGACCCTGCGGCCAAAAGTGTCGAGCTCATACCATAGCGGCCCGCGACCTTGAAAAGGTCCCGACGCGAGATGTTGCTCAGGTTCTTTGAAGTGCTCATTTGTGTTCTCCTCCCATGAAGACTCGTTTTTGAGACTGTTAGTTTCAAAAAAGACTAGTATGACGAAACGCATCTGTATACATTTTTCTTTAGACGGAATGCGGGGACGAAAATGCAGGCAGATTATATCATCGTGGGGGCAGGATCCGCTGGCTGCGTGCTGGCCAATCGTCTGAGCGCTGACCCCAAAAACTCTGTTATCCTGATCGAGGCTGGTGGCCGTGACCTCAATCCATGGATTCACATCCCTGTCGGCTATTTCAAAACCATCCATAACCCGAAGGTCGATTGGTGCTACAAAACCGAACCCGATCCAGGACTGAACGGGCGTTCGATTGAATGGCCGCGCGGCAAGGTGCTCGGCGGTTCATCGTCGCTCAACGGGCTTCTTTATGTGCGTGGGCAGCCGCAGGACTACGACCGCTGGGCGCAGATGGGCAACCGAGGCTGGGCTTGGGACGATGTATTGCCGTTATTCAAACGGTCCGAAACAAATGAGCGCGGCGCTGATGATTTTCACGGCACCGATGGTCCCCTTTCCGTTTCAAACATGCGCATCGACCGCCCCATCACTGACGCATGGGTCGCAGCGGCGCAGGCGGCGGGCTATAAATTCAACCCCGACTATAATGGTGCCGATCAAGAAGGCGTTGGTTTCTTTCAACTGACGGCCAAGAACGGACGGCGGTGTTCATCCGCTGTGGCGTTTCTGAACCCTGCCCGCAAACGCAAGAACCTGACGATCATCACCCATGCGCAAGTAGAACGTGTTGAAATCACGGACAAACGCGCGACGGCCGTGATTTACAAAGACCGTGCCGGCAAGGAACACCGGATCACCGCTGGGCGCGAGATCATTCTGTCGGGTGGCGCGATCAATTCGCCGCAGCTTTTGATGCTGTCGGGCATTGGCAAGGCCGCACAGCTGCAAGAACACGGCATCGACGTTGTCGCCGACCTGCCCGGTGTAGGTAAGAACATGCAAGACCACCTGCAAGCGCGGCTGGTTTACAAAACCCATGAACCCACGCTGAATGACGAGGTCGGCAGCATGATCGGCCAAGCCAAAATCGGCATGCGCTATATCGCGACCCGCAAGGGGCCCATGGCGATGGCGGCGAGCCTTGCCACTGGTTTCATGAAAACCCGCGATGATCTGGAAACGCCCGATGTGCAGTTCCACGTCCAGCCCCTGTCCGCCGAAAATCCGGGCAAAGGGGCGGATAAGTTTTCCGCATTTACCATGTCCGTCTGCCAGCTACGCCCCGAATCCAAAGGCGAAATTAGACTGCAAAGCAATGATGGACGCACCTACCCCAAGATCATCCCGAACTATCTATCCACCGAAACAGATTGCCGGACCATTGTCGCTGGCGTGAACATCGCCCGCACAATCGCGCGTCATGCGCCGTTGACCGAAAAGATCAGCCAAGAGCATCGCCCGAATTCGGATTTGGACATGGATGACTATGATGCGACGCTGGATTGGGCGCGCAATAACACGGCGTCGATCTATCACCCGACGGGCACCTGCAAAATGGGGTCTGACAAGATGTCTGTGGTTGATGATCAACTGCGCGTGCACGGCATTGCGGGGCTGCGGGTCGCCGATTGTTCGATCATGCCCGAAATCGTGTCGGGCAACACCAACGCCCCTGCCATCATGATTGGCGAAAAAGCGTCCGACCTCATCCTAAACAGCTACCCCCTGCCCCAGACAGAAAAAAAGGGCCCCCATGGGGACCCTTAAAGTTTCGCTTATCGGGCTCGGTTATATACCGCTCGAAGTTTTTTTGCCTGCGGCCCGATCCGCGCCGGAGGCACGCGCACGCACCTCGGGACTGGTAAAGGGGCGGCCGAAGCCGCCCCTGAATTCATTTAGCTACAGCCGGACGTCCCGCCGCAGGTGTTGCACTTCATGCAGGTGCCGTTGCGCACCAATGTGTAGTTGCCACATTCGCCGCATGGGTCGCCTTCATAGCCTTGCATCTTTGCCTTATCACGCTCTGAAATGCCGGTAGCGGTTGCAGCGGTGCTGGTTTCCGTTGCCAGCGCCACATTGCCAAGGCTTTCAGTCACTTCGGCAACCGCACTATCCAAAGCAGCGGTTTGACCGCCCTGCAACAAGGTCAATTCTTGTGGCATCCGCTTGCGCAGATAGCCAGTAGAGCTGATTTGCTTGAGTACTTCCAGGGACTTAGATGCCGCTGCTTCGGATGGTGTTGCCACGTTGGAAACGCCTTCCTGTTCGCCACGACCGATGTCATCGAATGACGCACCTTCTGGTTTGACGTGGGCCAGATCGGTGCGGTCCAGATAAGACACAGCCAATTCGCGGAAGATGTAATCAAGGATCGAGGTCGCGTTTTTGATGCTGTCGTTGCCTTGCACCATGCCTGCTGGCTCGAACTTGGTGAATGTGAATGCATCCACGAACTCTTCCAGTGGCACACCGTATTGCAGACCAACAGACACCGCGATGGCGAAGTTGTTCATCATGGCACGGAAGCCAGCGCCTTCCTTGTGCATATCGATGAAGATTTCGCCAAGCTGGCCACCCTCATATTCGCCGGTGCGCAAATAAACCTTGTGGCCACCAACGATCGCCTTTTGGGTATACCCCTTACGGCGCTGTGGCATCTTTTCGCGCTCGCGGTTGCGGATTTCTTTGATGATGATCTTTTCAACAACCTTTTCGGCCAGAACTTTGGCCTTCTCGTGCTGTGAACCGCTTTCAAGAACTTCGGCGGCTTCATCATCGTCTTCGACCAAGGACGCGGCCAATGGCTGCGACAGTTTGGACCCATCGCGATAGAGCGCGTTGGCTTTCACGCCCAAGGACCAAGACAGTTCATATGCTTTCTGACAGTCTTCGATCGTCGCGTCGTTTGGCATGTTGATCGTTTTGGAAATCGCACCCGAGATGAACGACTGTGCGGCGGCCATCATGTGAATGTGGCTGTCAACGCTCAGATAACGCTTACCTTTTTTGCCACATGGGTTGGCGCAGTCGAATACTGAATAGTGCTCTTCTTTCAGGTGCGGCGCACCTTCCAGCGTCATCGTACCGCAAACATGGTCGTTTGCTGCGTCGATTTCCGCCTTCGAGAAGCCCAAGTGACGCAACAGGTCGAACGTTGGATCGTTCAGTTTCGCCGCTGGAATGCCCAACGTTTTGGTGCAGAACTCTTCACCCAGCGTCCACTGGTTGAATACAAAGCGGATGTCGAATGCGGCTTTCAGCGCGCCTTCAACCTTGTCGATTTCCGCTTGGCCGAAGCCGTGACCAATCAATGACGTGTGGTTGATCGATGGCGCCTGCCCGATGGACCCGTGGCCCACAGCATAGGCGATGATTTCTTCGATTTGTGCGGAACCGTAGCCCAATGTATCCAACGCGGCTGGTACAGATTGGTTGATGATTTTGAAGTAACCACCACCTGCGAGCTTTTTGAATTTCACCAGAGCAAAGTCTGGCTCGATCCCTGTTGTGTCACAATCCATCACCAGACCGATTGTGCCGGTTGGGGCAATCACAGACACTTGGGCGTTGCGGTAACCGTGCTTTTCACCCAGTTCCAGTGCTTCGTCCCATGCATTCACTGCAATCGCTGCCAAACGCGCGTCTGGGCAGCTTGCGTGATCCAGCGGCACAGGCTTGATCGCCAAGTCTTCGTAACCATCAGCCAAACCAAGTGCGGCCTGACGGTGGTTGCGGATGACGCGCAGCATATGCTCGTCGTTTTTCTTGTAGCCCGGGAATGGCCCCAGCTCGCCTGCCATTTCAGCGGAAGTCGCATAAGACACGCCAGTCATGATCGCTGTCAAAGCTGCGCCCATGGAACGACCTTCGTCACTATCGTAACCGTAGCCCATGTTCATCAGCAGGCCGCCGATGTTTGCGTAGCCCAGACCCAAGGTGCGGAAGTCATAAGACCGCTGCGCGATTTCCTTGGACGGGAACTGCGCCATCATCACAGAGATTTCCAGCGTCACAGTCCAAAGACGGCAAGCATGCATATAGTCTTCGACTTGGAATTCGCCGTCTTTGTAGAATGTCAGCAGGTTCATAGACGCAAGGTTACAAGCCGTGTCATCCAAGAACATGTATTCAGAACAAGGGTTTGAGCCGCGAATTTCACCGTCTTCTGGGCATGTGTGCCATGCGTTGACGGTGTCATGGTATTGGATGCCCGGATCAGCACAGGCCCAAGCGGCGTGGCCAACGGTTTCCCACAGATCACGGGCGCGGATGATTTTCGCGACTTCACCGTTCTTGCGGTTGATGAGCTTCCAGTCCTTGTCTTCTTCAACAGCCTTCAGGAAGGCGTCTGTGACGCGGATGGAGTTGTTAGAATTCTGACCAGAGACCGATGAATATGCTTCGGAATCCCAATCGGTGTCGTATGTTGGGAATTCGATAGATGTGTGGCCCTGCTTTGCATAGTCCAACACGCGTTTGACGTAAGTTTCTGGGATGCAGGATTTCTTGGCCTGACGCACCGCTTCTTTCAGACCGTCGTTGACCTTGGTGTCATATGCGTCTGCAACAGCACCGTCCCATGCCTTGATCGCGGCAAAGATCGCGTTCAGGTGACGTTCATGCATCTTGGAACCAGCGACGATTGACGCCACTTTCTGCTCTTCGAGCACCTTCCAGTTGATGAACTCTTCGATATCTGGGTGATCGGCGTCGACGATGACCATTTTGGCCGCGCGGCGTGTTGTGCCGCCCGATTTGATCGCGCCAGCAGCACGGTCACCAATTTTCAAGAAACCCATCAGGCCGGACGACTTGCCGCCACCAGACAAAGATTCGCCAGCTGCGCGCAAAGACGAGAAGTTTGTGCCTGTGCCAGACCCGTATTTGAACAAACGCGCCTCGCGGACCCAAAGATCCATGATGCCGCCTTCGTTCACCAGATCGTCACCGACAGATTGGATAAAACAGGCGTGCGGCTGTGGGTGTTCGTAGCTGGACTTGGATTTCGTCAACTTACCAGTTTGGTAGTCAACATAGTGGTGGCCTTGGGCCGGACCATCGATGCCGTAAGCCCAATGCAGACCTGTGTTAAACCATTGTGGGCTGTTTGGCGCGGCGCGTTGTGTCGCAAGCATGTAACGCATTTCGTCGAAATAGCTGCGCGCATCTTCTTCGGAAGAGAAGTAGCCGCCCTTCCAACCCCAATATGTCCATGCGCCGGCCAAGCGATCGAAAACCTGCTTCGCAGATGTTTCGCCGCCCATGGTCGCACCTTCTACTGGTACAGACCGCCATAGGAATTCAGGAACACCCTTTTCCTTCACGCGCTTCATTTCGGAAGGCACGCCCGCTTTGCGGAAGTATTTCTGTGCAATCACGTCAGAGGCGACTTGGCTCCAACCGTCAGGAATTTCACAATTCTCAAGCTTAAACACAATCGTGCCATCCGGATTACGAATCTCTGATGTGGTCGATTTGAAAGTGAGCGCTGCATAAGCATCTTGGCCCGCTGCGGTGAAATTGCGTTCGATCTTCATTCTCGTCTGCCCCTATTGTCGTTGCGGTCGTCGTTGCGACCTTTCGAAAAAAATTGACCTATTTGGCCACATACATGTGCAGACATCGTGCGATCCATTTGAAAATACATACCAAATGAAGTGCTACCAGCGTTTAATAAAGCCGATAGAGCTAATGGCCGCGTCAACACTATATGTTGTGGTGATTTGGTCTACCCGGATGTTTTGGCGTATATGTTGGGATGGGGTCAACGGAATTTTAACACAAAAAGTGGATTAAAAATGTTGACGCCCCACTAGATATAGTTGCCCACACCATTCCACCGATTCACCCACAGGCTTGTCCACAAATGAATAAGTTTTGGGCTGAGAAAAGAAACGCAGATAAACAAACGACTTAGCAACATTACTTGACGCGATACACGAACACATCGCGCCGATAGCAGCTATTAAGAATCGGAATGAGTGTCATTTTTTGACCATTTGGATGAACGTCACAAAATTGTAACGCTGCCCCGAACACACAAAAGCCGCCCATAACATGGACGGCTTGTGAACCTCTTAGGTGAGGTGGTGGTCGGGGCGGCAGGATTCGAACCTGCGACCCTCTGTTCCCAAAACAGATGCGCTACCAGGCTGCGCTACGCCCCGAACAAGGGTGTCTCTAAAGGCGTTGAACTGATTTGAAAACCCCTATTTCGCACCTTTTAGTCACAAGATGCGATTGCGTCCGCGCCGAAAGCCGGATGCTGTAAAATATCGCCTGTTTTGACGCCCAATCGATCGACCATCCCGGCGTTTACTTCCAGAACCGCGAAAACATTGTCGCCGCCATCGATCACAGTTTCGTTCAAAGGAATCGCATTTTCGTGAATCGCGAGAATCGCTCCACTGGAATCAACAAAAAGCATATCGAGCCCGATTAACGTGTTGCGCATCCAGAATGTTGCACGTTGCGGTTTGGGGTAAACAAAAAGCATGCCCGACATCGTCGGCATATGCGGCACATGCATCAAACCCTGTGCCCGGCTGTCGTTGTCGTCAGCGACAGTGACCGTAAACGCAGCGCTGCCAAAATCACCGATGATGGTTGCGCGGTTATCAAAACAGTCTGCAATGGCCGGCGCAGCACCCAGAATGGTCAAACTGACCGCGGCGACCAAATTACGTATTAAACGGCTTCCCATCCTACGATTTCCACGGCCATCTGGCCGCGCTCCCCTTCGGTCAATCGCAAACCGATAGCTTCGCCCGCTTGTAGATCCGCCAATCCGCTGCGGCGAAGCACCTCGACCTGAATGAACACATCGCGTTTATCACCAAAGGCATTGGCGAACCCAAAGCCCTTCGCTTTATCAAACCATTTCACGCGGGCAGGAACAACGGGCAAAGCGTTCAGCTCTTCGGGATCCATGTCAAATGTATAGCGTTGATCAGAGTTAGCGCATGACGCCGGCGGAGGTAAAATCGACAGCACTTCTACCGCCTGAAGACCGCGGTCAGAATGCTGGACAGTCACTTCAATCTGCGACCCGTCCGCGACGGACCCCTGACCAAAGTTACGCAAAACATTTGTATGTAGCAAAACATCGGGGCCGCCAGCATCGCTCACGATGAAGCCAAATCCTTTTGAGGGGTCAAACCATTTTACACTGCCAGTTAACTGTGCGGCAGGTTCGTTTTCTTGTGTCGAGGTCATAGTGTCCGATCAGCAGTTGACGTAAGCATCATCTGCGTTTTTTTTATTTTTTGTTCACGTTAACTTGCACCAGAAATATCGGCAGATTCAAGCCTAAGATTTCACGAAGCGTGAAATTTACGGACAAAATCTGTCGATTTTCCACTTTTGGACAGGTGTATCTCGGTGCCAGATAAATCGGTCGTGCAATCTGAACTCGCCATCTGCCCAAAATTCTATCTGTTTGGGAACAATACGAAATCCGCCCCAGAACGGTGGACGCGGCGGTTGGGTGCCATGGACCACACCCTGCTTTGCAACCTCTGCCATCAGTGCTGCACGACTGGAAAGGGGTTCTGATTGTGCAGACGCCCAAGCACCCAACCGGCTTTGCAATGAGCGCGACGCATAATAGGCATCAGCCTGCGGTCCGTCCTCTTTTACGACGTCGCCACGGACCCGAATTTGCCGACGCAGAGATTTCCAATGCAAGACAAAGGCCGCTTTGCCCGATTGCATAATTTCGCGCCCCTTCGCGCTGCCATAATTGGTGTAAAATACAAAGGCATCGGATTCGATTTCTTTCAACAGCACCATCCGCACATTCGGCATGCCATCCGCATCGACTGTGGACAGGGCAATCGCATTGGGATCATTCGGCTCTGACGCCGTTGCGTGGTCCAACCAGCGTTGGCAAATCTCAAACGGATCGTCGCCCGCAAAAATTCCAGTCCGTTTCGCCGACATCATGTTTTCAATCATTATCATCATGTTTCCAATCATTATATAGTGCCCCGCCCCGCTCATTGCTTGCTGCCACGGTGCCAATCGCCTAAACCACATGTAACATAGACCAACCAAAGGACGTAACAGCATGTCGTCAAATTTGATGCAAGGTAAGCGTGGCCTGATTATGGGGCTCGCCAACGATAAATCAATCGCATGGGGCATTGCAAAGCAATGTGCCGACGCAGGCGCAGAGCTGGCGTTCTCTTATCAAGGTGAAGCGCTGAAAAAGCGCGTGGGACCTTTGGCTGAATCACTTGGTTCTGACATTGTGCTGCCTTGCGACGTGTCTGACATGGACAGTGTCGACGCCTTGTTCAGCAGCCTTGAAGAAAAATGGGGCAAGCTGGATTTCATCGTGCATGCAATCGGCTTCTCTGACAAAGGCGAGCTCCGCGGTCGCTATGTGGACACCAGCCGTGAAAACTTCCTGATGTCTATGGATATCTCTGTTTATTCCTTCACGGCCGTTGTGAACCGCGCCGAAAAGATGATGAACGAAGGCGGCTCTTGCCTGACGCTCACATACTATGGCGCTGAACGCGTGATGCCACACTATAATGTCATGGGCCTGTGTAAGGCCGCGCTAGAAGCCTCCGTGCGTTATTTGGCCGAAGACTTGGGCAAAGACGGTATTCGCGTGAACGCTATTTCTGCTGGTCCGATCAAGACACTGGCGGCGTCCGGCATTGGCGACTTCCGCTATATCCTGAAATGGAACGAGCTGAATTCACCGCTGCGCCGCACAGTGACGACGGATGACGTTGGCAAATCCGCACTTTACCTACTGTCGGACCTTAGCAGCGGCGTGACCGGCGAAACCCATCACGTTGACAGCGGGTACCATGTTGTCGGCATGAAAGCCGTCGACGCGCCTGACATTTCTACCGTTTAAGGACTAAGCCATGACTGACCGCCTGCCCCACGAAAAAGGGTTCCATATCTCTTGGGATCAAATTCACCGTGACAGCCGCGCATTGGCGTGGCGTTTGGACGGGAAAGGCCCAGACGATGGCGCATGGAAAGCCATCGTTGCAATCACGCGTGGCGGCATGGCCCCTGCAATGATCATCGCGCGTGAATTGGACGTCCGCACCGTCGATACGATTTCTGTGAAGTCCTATCATTCCAGCGGCGGCAAAGCAGATGAGCGTCGCGATGCCGAGGTTCTGAAATACCCGAACGCCGATATGATGGGCGATGGCACGGGTATCTTGATCATCGACGATTTGGTCGACAGCGGCAAAACGTTGGAAGTCGTGCGGGACATGTATCCAAAAGCACATTTTGCAACGGTTTACGCAAAACCTTTGGGCGAACCGATGGTGGATACATTCATCACTGGCGTTTCCCAAGACACGTGGATCTTCTTCCCATGGGATATGGCGCTGCAATATGTAGAGCCATATCGCGGCAAGGACTAAAATCTGATGCTATTGCCACGCACCGCGACCACTTTCCCACCACCGGTGATGGAAGCACGGCGCTGGCTTGATGGTGTAACACATCCGACTGACCGTCCGTTATTGAATGTCAGCCAAGCGGCACCTGTTGATCCGCCGCCCCTTGCGATGCGTGAAGCCATGGCAGACATGATTGTGCGCGATGCTGATAGCCATCTTTATGGTGCCGTCCTCGGGATCGATCCATTGCGCACCGAAGTCGCAAGCCAATGGTCGGGTGCCTATGGCGGCGAAATTCGATCTGACAATGTCGCAATAACGTCAGGATGCAACCAAGCGTTCGCCGCAGCGATTACAACGCTTTGCGCGGAAGGCGACGAAGTTATCCTGCCCGTTCCCTATTATTTCAATCATCGCATGTGGTTGGATATGGCGGGCGTGAAAACTGTGCCCTTGGATGCAGGTCCCACATTGATCCCTGATCCCGATGCGGCCGCTGCATTGATCACGCCACGCACCCGCGCAATTTCTTTGGTCACACCAAACAATCCCGGTGGCGTGGAATACCCCGCCAACATCGTGCAAGCCTTTTTCGACCTTTGCCGTCGCCACAAAATCGCGCTGATCATTGATGAAACCTACCGCGATTTTGACAGCAGCACTGGCGCACCTCATCACCTGTTCCAAGACCCCGATTGGGGTGACACACTGATCCAACTTTATTCGTTTTCAAAGGCTTACCGTCTAACTGGCCACCGCGTTGGCGCAATGGTTGCAAGCCCTGCGCGTTTGGCAGAGGCCGAAAAGTTTCTGGATACGGTTACGATCTGCCCCAACCAATTGGGCCAACGCGCCGCCCTATGGGGCATGCAAAACCTTGGCGATTGGCTAGCGGGCGAGCGGCTTGAAATCCTCGACCGACGTGCAGCGATTAACGAAGGGTTTCATCAACTGGCCGCCAAAGGCTGGGAACTGCTCGGCTGTGGCGCATATTTTGCCTACGTCAAACACCCGTTCGACATGCCTTCCGACCAATTGGCCCCGAAAATCGTGCGCGATGCCAGCGTGCTTTTGCTGCCCGGCACCATGTTCATGCCCACCGACATGACTTCAGGCCAACAGCAACTGCGTATTGCATTCGCCAATATCGACCGCGCAGGCGTCGGAGAATTGTTCAACAGGTTGTCAAACCTCTAGCAGGCTCTTGCACCTTGCTCTTATGCGCCCTATCCATTTGCGACGCCCATCATGCATGGGCCAAACATTGAACGGTAAGGCACAAAACGAATGGCGAAATCAGGCAAACCCCGGTATTTTCTTTGGATCATCATGGGCCTGCTGGTCGTGGGGCTTTTGGGCTTTGGCACGGGCGGTCTGAACGGCAACATCCGTAATGTCGGCACCGTTGGCGACAAGCCGATTTCCGTGAACCAATACCAACGCGCCGTGAATGAACAGCTGCAAGCCTTCAGCGCGCAAGTCGGGTCTCCCATCGGGTTCCAACAAGCGCAGCAAATGGGTCTGGACCAAGCCGTGTTGGCGCAAGTCGTCACAACCCGCACTATGGACAATGAAGTCGCCCAGCTCGGAATTTCCGTCGGCGATGAACGTGTCCGTACCGAAGTGCTGCGCATCCCGTCATTCCGTGGCCTCGACGGTCAATTCGACCGCGACGCCTACCGTTTTTCCCTGCAACAGTCAGGTATGACCGAAACCACCTTCGAGGCAGGCATCCGCGATGAAATTTCGCGCACCTTGCTGCAGGGTGCTGTGGTTGGCGGCACGCCATTGCCGGACGCCTATGCAAACGCGCTGGCGCAATATATCGGCGAGGCCCGCAGTGTCACTTGGGCCACCGTCACATCTGATTTGTTGGCGGCGCCAGTGACTGATCCTGTTGATGCGGATTTACAGACCTATTACGATGAAAACCCCGATGCGTTTACATCACCAGAATCGCGCACGATGTCATACGCTTGGTTGACGCCCAGCATGATGCAAGATTCGGTCACCATTGACGAAACGGCGCTGCGCGAACTTTACGAAGATCGCATCGATGACTTTGTCCGCGCGGAACGCCGTTTGGTCGAGCGTCTGGTTTACGTCGATGAAGCGGCAGCAACCGCTGCATTTGCATCCTTGGGCGATGACACAACATTTGAAACACTTGTGGCCGACCGTGGTTTGGATTTGGCCGATGTCGATATGGGCGATGTGGCTGCTACGGATCTAGGTGCAGCGGCTGAAACTGTTTTCGCTGCTCAAACAGGTGACATTGTTGGCCCGCTAAACACATCGCTTGGCCCTGCATTGTTCCGCGTGAACGCCGTGCTAAATGCCACTGAAGTCACATTTGAAGAGGCGTCAGGTGATTTGCGCGAAGAGCTGTCAGCAGCGCGCGCGACACGGATCATTGATGATGGCTTGGACCGGATGAATGACCTGCTTGCAGGTGGCGCCACGGTCGAGGATTTGGCTGAACAAACCGATATGGAATTGGGCACGATCACGTGGTCAGCAGGACAACAAGACGGCATTGCCGCCTATTCAGCGTTCCGCGATGCCGCAGCGACTGTGCAAGAAGGTGACTTTGCGCAATTGGTCGACCTTGAAGATGGCGGTGTGTTCGCCTTGCGTCTGGATGCGGTCAACCCGCCTGCCCTGCGCGATTTCGTAGATGTGCGTGATGAGGCGGCGATAGGCTGGCGCACGCAAGCGACCCAAGCGGCTGTAATTGCCCAAGCCGAAACCATGGCCGCAGATATTCTGCCACTAACGGGTTTCGACACGCTTGGCCTCACGCCTCAAATCGAAGACGCGCTGACACGCCGTTCCTTCATTGGTGGTACACCACCAGCGTTTGTCTCCGAAGTCTTTGATATGGAAACCGGCGATGTGCGGGTTTTGGACAATGGCACAGACGCGATCATCGTGCGTTTGGACGGTGTGTCCGATGCAGACCTGACCGACGAGCAAACCGCTGCCCAGCAAAAAGCAGCGGCTGAAAACGCGGCGGCAGGCATTAGCCAAGACATCTTTGAAGCCTTCGCCGCATCCGTGCAGGGCCGGACCGATGTTTTCATCAACCAAGCGGCCGTGAATGCGGTCAACGCCAACTTCCAATAAAAGGCGCAGGCTATGGCATTGCTTCCTGATTTCGACAGTTTCGCCCGCGCCTATGATGCGGGTGAAAACCAAGTGGTTTATGCGCGTTTGGCCGCTGATCTGGACACGCCTGTGTCCTTGATGATGAAACTGGCAGATGCGGGTAAAAACGCGTTCATGCTGGAATCAGTCACTGGTGGTGAAGTGCGCGGCCGCTATTCCATTGTTGGCATGAACCCCGATCTGATCTGGGAATGCCGCGGCACAACTAGCCGGTTGAACCGTGATGCGCGGTTTAACGAGGACGGTTTTGTCCCTTGTGACGCCGACCCGTTGACCGCTCTGCGCGCGTTGATCGCCGAAAGCCGGATTGATCTGCCTGCCGACCTGCCATCCGCGGCCTCTGGCCTGTTTGGCTATCTTGGCTATGACATGATCCGCCTTGTTGAACATCTGCCCGACGTGAACCCCGATCCGCTGGGCCTGCCCGATGCGATGATGCTGCGGCCCTCTGTTGTGGCCGTACTTGATGGGGTGAAGGGCGACGTAATCCTTGTGTCCCCCGCTTGGGCCAATTCAGGTCTGTCGGCCAAGGCCGCCTATGCCCAAGCCGCTGAACGGGTGATGGATGCCCAACGCGCGTTGGATCGCGCCATGCCTGCGCATCGCGCATTGGCAGACGTGCAAGAACCAGCTGCGCCCGTATCCAATTTCACCCATCAGGGCTATTTGGACGCTGTGGAAAAGGCCAAGGATTACATCCGCGCTGGTGACATTTTCCAAGTGGTGCCCGCCCAACGCTGGAGCCAAGAATTCCGCGAGCCGCCGTTTTCGCTGTATCGGTCGCTGCGCCGCACGAACCCGTCGCCTTACATGTTCTATTTCAACTTTGGCGGCTATCAGATCATCGGGGCGAGCCCTGAAATCCTTGTGCAGGTCAAAGGCCCGCAAGTCACGATCCGCCCCATTGCAGGCACACGCCCGCGCGGTGCGACGCCAGAAGAAGATAAGGCCAACGAGCTGGATTTGATGGCCGATAAGAAAGAACTGGCAGAGCATTTGATGCTGCTTGATTTGGGCCGCAATGACACCGGCAAAGTGTCTAAAATTGGCACCGTCAAACCAACCGATCAATTCATCGTCGAACGCTATTCCCACGTCATGCACATCGTGTCCAATGTCGTGGGCGAGTTGGCGGATGATCAAGACAGCCTGTCCGCTTTCTTTGCGGGCATGCCTGCGGGCACCGTATCAGGTGCGCCGAAGGTCCGCGCGATGGAAATCATCGACGAATTGGAACCCGAAAAGCGCGGCGTCTATGGCGGCGGTTGCGGGTATTTCAGCGCCAATGGCGATATGGATATGTGTATCGCCTTGCGCTCAGCCGTGCTGCAGGACGAAAAGCTATATATTCAGGCTGGTGGCGGCGTCGTTTATGACAGCGATCCAGAGGCGGAATATCAAGAAACCTTGCATAAATCCAACGCGATCCGTAAGGCCGCGGCAGATGCATCTATGTTCCGGTCGTCTGGTAACTAGGATGGGTTAAAACCCATCCTACGCAGTTTCGCATCAAGGCAAAGCTATTCGCCTTGCGCCTTCAAAATAGCAGAAACCGGTGCCAATGCCACCTGACCCGACCGGTTTGCGGTTCCCCACAACACCAATGCGCTGATCGTATCAGGACGCACACGCGCCAAAAGCAACACACCGCTGTTCTGACGTGCGCGGAACGCAGCCTGATCCATAAAGCGGCGGATGACGCGTGCGTCTTGGCCTTCTGCATCGAGATCACGGAAGATGACGCTGGCAGGCACTTCGGCTTGTTCCGCGGCGCGCATGGCCATGTTCAAGCCTTTGGATACAGTCACCAAGCCGCGCCCATCTTGGGCCAAGCGCTCCATCGCCTGGGCGGTGACTGCGCGGTCGTTTTGCAATCCGCCATCCCCCGCATCGAGCAAAAGGACAGTTTCAGGCAGCGTTTTGAAAGTTGATTCTAATGTGACTTCAACATCGGCAGGTGTGGCCCCATCAGGCAATTGCGACCGCACGCCGACTTCGATTCCAGCGGCGCGGTATTCGGCCATGCGCGCAGTGGCCCCTTCCATCGCGGGGTCAAGCACGACGGTCACGCCAAACGGCAAGGATGCAATCGCTGGTGGACCACCATCCATCGAGCCATCATCAAGCAGCAAAATACCCATCAACGGTTTTGCATCGTCGCCAGTATAGACTGCGGCAAACTGTTCAAGCGCGGGTCGCTTTTCGGCGGCGGCTTCTGCCGGTGCAGCTTGGCCGCCCAAACGGTTCACGGCAACGGCACCATCGCCACTTGGCAATCCGGCTGGCGCTGCGACCTCGGGTTCTGCCACGACGACATCGGGCACCTCGGGTGCAGGATCATCGATGACAACTGCATCGGGGGCCGCAGGCTGTGGCACTGGAATATCAAGTGTTCGTGCTGGTGCGACTTCTGGCGCAGGGACCGCAACCACGATCGGGTCAGGGGCATCGGCAGGCGCCGTGGACACATCAATGTCTTGCTCTGCGGCAGGCACTTGTGGTGCGATGGATTGCGGGTTCGGCAATACCGGATCCTCTGGCGCTGGATCTTCGGGCAAGGACGCGGCGGCGTCAGGGGCGCTTAAAGTTTCGTCCACATTCGCGGTCTCTGGCACAGCGGCAGATTCAGTATCGGCAATTGCGGGTGTTTCCACGTCAGGCTGGGCGACCGCATCGGTCGTGGCCTCTGCCGCTAACCCAGACGATGTTTCCACCTCTGGGGCTGTCATGGTCGGTGCGATATCAGGGCTCGCGACAGGTGTTTCAACGGGCTCTAGCACATCGACGGCTTCTGGCGCGGACACCTGTGGTGGTTCGGGCGGCGCGTTCCCAGCCGGTTGTTCCGTCACCAATGATGCAACAGTTAATCCGGTGCCGCCAACGACTGCACCCCAAAATCCACCCGCCAATAGTCCTCTTAACACGGCAAATGCCCCCTTGCTTTGTTTTGTTGGACGTCATGGTCTTGACCATGGCTTGCTACTCGTCCCATTTAGGGGCCAATATACAGCGAGGTGCCCGTAAATCGGTAGCCCCTAAATCACAACTTGGGCCAAACATGTTACTTTTGATCGATAACTACGACAGCTTCACCTATAATTTGGTGCATTATCTTGGTGAATTGGGGGCCGATGTCGTCGTGCGCCGCAATGATGCTATTGATGTGCAAGAGGCCATGGCCATGAACCCTGCAGGCATCATGCTGTCACCGGGGCCATGTGACCCTGCGCAGGCTGGCATTTGTCTGGCACTGACCGCGGCTGCCGCAGAAACCAAGACCCCGCTGATCGGCGTTTGCTTGGGCCATCAGACCATTGGCGAGGCATTTGGCGGCAAGGTCGTCCGCGCAGGTGACATTGTTCACGGGAAAATGGGCACGATGCACCACACGGGCAAAGGGTTATTCGCGGGCTTGCCAACACCGTTCGAGGCCACGCGCTATCATTCCCTAATTGTCGATCGCGCCACCCTGCCCGATTGCTTGGACATCACAGCAGAGCTGGAAGACGGCATGATCATGGGGCTGCAGCACAAAGAGCTGCCAATCCACGGCGTGCAATTCCACCCAGAAAGCATCAAATCCGAACACGGTCACGCGATGCTCAAGAACTTTACAGACACATTGAAGGTGCCCGCATGAGCGATGCGATGAAACCCCTGATTTTTGCGGCCTCCGAAGGCCCGCTGTCCCGCGCCCAAGCCGAAATGGCGTTCGAGGAATTGTTCAACGGCACGGCGACCCCCGCCCAGATGGGTGGTTTGTTGATGGCGATGCGTGCGCGCGGCGAATCTGTTGCGGAATATGCGGCGGCCGCCGCGGTCATGCGGTCCAAGTGCGTACCCGTTAAAGCCCCAGCAGACGCAATGGACATTGTGGGCACTGGTGGCTCTGGCAAGCACACGCTCAATATCTCGACCGGTGCAGTGTTCGTCGTGGCGGGCTGCGGTGTGACCGTGGCAAAACATGGCAACCGCAAACTATCGTCTAATTCAGGCACCGCAGACGTGCAGGCCCAAATGGGCATCAACGTTATGGTAGAGGCCGACGTAGTCGAACGCGCCATTGCAGAGGCTGGCGTCGGTTTCATGATGGCCCCGATGCACCACCCTGCGATCAAACACGTGATGCCAGTGCGTCAAGAATTGGGTTGCAAGACGATTTTCAACATCCTTGGCCCGTTGACCAACCCTGCGGGCGTCAAACGCCAGCTGACAGGTGCATTTGCGCCCGATCTGATTTTCCCGATGGCGGAAACACTGCTTGCACTTGGGTCCGAGAAGGCATGGCTTGTGCATGGTGGCGATGGCACGGATGAGCTATCGATTTCTGCCGCATCGCAGGTGGCAGTGTTGGAAAACGGCAAGATCATTGGCCGCGAGGTTCATCCCGAAGATGCAGGTCTGCCCGTGCATCCGTTCAAAGACATCATCGGCGGCACGCCAGAAGAAAACGCGGTTGCACTGCGTGCATTGCTCGCAGGTGAAACCGGTGCCTACCGCGATGCGGTTTTGCTGAACGCGGCGGCTGCATTGGTGGTTGCAGATAAGGTGAGCTCTTTGCCAGAAGGCGTTGAACTTGCACGCGAAAGCATTGATAGCGGGGCGGCAAAAGCACGGCTCGATAAACTGGTCCAGATCACACAAGGCACATCATGAACGTTCTCGATAAAATCAAAGCTTATAAGCTTGAACATGTAGCTGCCTGCAAGGCATCCGTGCCATTGTCAGAGGTAGAAACCCGCGCCAACGACGCCAGCCCGACCCGTGGCTTCGCAGCCCGCCTGCAAGCGGCATCCAAAACCGGATACGGCCTGATCGCAGAGATCAAAAAAGCAAGCCCGTCCAAGGGCTTGATCCGCGCCGATTTCGACCCTGCCGCCCATGCGCAAGCCTATGCTGAAGGTGGGGCGACATGTCTGTCCGTTCTAACCGACGGCCCATCATTCCAAGGCGACGACAGCTATCTTGTGGCCGCACGCGGCGCGGTTGATCTGCCCGCCCTGCGCAAGGATTTCATGTATGACACCTATCAAGTCGCCGAAGCCCGCGCCTTGGGCGCTGATTGCATTTTGATCATCATGGCCTCTGTGTCCGACGCCCAAGCCGCAGAACTCGAAGATGCCGCATTCGGTTGGGGTATGGATGTGTTGTTAGAAGTCCATGACGCGCCGGAATTGGAACGCGCCTGTGCGCTCAAATCCCCGCTGATGGGCATTAACAACCGGAATTTGAAGACATTCGAGACTACACTCGACACGACGCGGACCCTATCCAAAATGGTCCCCGAAGATCGTTTGATCGTCTGTGAAAGCGGGCTTTCCGGCCCAGACGAGCTCGCCGATATGGCCCGTTACGGCGCGCGCACATTCTTGATCGGCGAAAGCCTAATGCGCCAAGATGACGTGGCCGCAGCCACCCGCACGCTTTTGGCCAATCCCTTGACCGCTGGCGGCATGTGATGGGCGATAAGCTGTCGCATTTCAACGCTGCCGGTCAGGCCCATATGGTCGATGTATCCGAAAAGGCCGTGACCGACAGGATCGCCGTGGCCGAAGGGTTCATTACCATGACCGCCGCCACACTTGCGCTGGTCACCGAAGGGCGCGCGGCCAAGGGCGATGTGCTTGGCATTGCGCGGCTTGCGGGCATTATGGGGGCCAAGAAAACATCTGATCTGATCCCTCTCTGCCACCCTCTGCCCATCACCAAGGTCACAGTTGACCTGACCCCAGACCCCGCCCTGCCTGGCGTGCGCATCAGCGCCACTGTTAAAACCACGGGACAGACAGGCGTCGAAATGGAAGCGCTCACCGCCGTGTCCACCGCCGCGCTGACCGTGCATGACATGGTCAAAGCCGTGCAAAAAGACATGGAAATCGGTGGTATTCGTGTGACGCTGAAAGACGGCGGTAAATCCGGCAGGTTTGAAAACACATGAGAGATGCCAGCCGGTCTTTGGAATTGTTTTTCATTTCTGGCACAAGCGAAGGGGTGTCGAAAAAATCGAAACCAAAGGCCAATCAGACATGATCTCCACCGCCGAAGCCCTTGCCCATCTCTTTGACCTCGTCAGCGCCTTGCCTACTGAAAACGTGCCGCTTCGCCATGCCGCTGGTCGCACTTTGGCCAAACCCGTTTTCGCCAAGCGCGATCAACCGCCCTTTCCCGCCTCTGCGATGGATGGCTATGCCGCTATGGACAAGGACGTGGCCGCAGGTGCGACATTCCAAGTCATAGGCGAAGCAGCGGCTGGTCACCCCTATGACGGCCCTGTAACAACGGGGCAAGCGGTGCGCATTTTCACTGGCGCACCTGTGCCAGCGGGCCTGACCCGTGTGATCATCCAAGAGGATGTTACACGCGACGGTGACACCATCACCTTGGGCGCAGATCTCGACGCTGGCCCCTATATTCGCCCCGCATGCGCGGACTTCGCCAAGGGCACCAGCATTACCGCGCCCCGTGTTTTGTACGCTTCCGACGTCGCCTTACTCGCGGCCATGAACATCGCCTCGGTTCCCGTGGCGCGCAAACCCGTCGTCGCGATTATCGCCACCGGTGACGAATTGGTCCAACCGGGCGAGGCCCCCAATGACGCGCAGATCATTGCCTCAAATAGCTATGGTTTGGCCGCTCTTTTGGAACAAAACGGCGCATTCGTGCGCATGTTGCCGATTGCGCGAGACAATGTGCCTGCGTTGGAACTGGCGTTTTCTCTGGCGGGTGATGCGGACCTGATCATCACCATCGGCGGCGCATCGGTTGGCGACCACGATTTGGTCGGTCAGGTTGCGATAGATCAAGGCATGGACCGCGCCTTTTACAAAATTGCCATGCGTCCGGGCAAGCCGTTGATGGCGGGAAAAATCGGCAATGCGACAATGATCGGGCTTCCAGGAAATCCAGTTTCTGCAATGGTTTGCGGGCATATCTTCGTGTTGCCGGTGATCCGCAAAATGCTGGGGTTGGCCCCAACTGCAGTACCAAAACGCAAGGCGACATTGCTCAATACCTTGCAGCCCAATGGCCCGCGCGAACACTATATGCGCGGCCGCGTGGATGCCGATGGGGTCTATGTTTTTGACCGCCAAGACAGCGCGCTTTTATCAGTACTGGCTGACGCCAATTGCCTTGTCGTGCGCCCGCCACGCGATGGCACGCGCCTGCCCGACGATCATGTGGACATCATCGACCTGTAACGAACGCCGTTGACACAAAGCAAGAACATGTGTAGAACATACACAAAACGTGTCAGACCGACAGGAGCAGATAATGTTAACGAAAAAGCAACTCGATCTATTGGAATTCATCCATAAGCGTGTTCAGCGCGATGGCGTATCCCCATCGTTTGACGAGATGAAAGAGGCGTTGGATCTACGATCGAAATCCGGCATCCACCGTTTGATCACGGCGCTGGAAGAACGCGGATTTATCCGCCGTCTGGCCCACCGCGCCCGTGCGCTCGAAATCGTAAAGCTGCCTGACAGTATGCAAGCCAAATCCGGCTTTACCCCTCGGGTGATTGAAGGGGACCGCCCTGACGCGACCCCACCCGCGGCGTTGTCTGTGGAAAATGCATCTATCGAACTGCCCGTTATGGGGCGGATTGCGGCCGGTACCCCGATTGCGGCCATTTCCGAAATTTCACACAATATTGCAGTGCCGAATACGATGTTGGGTCAAGGCGAACACTACGCACTAGAGGTACGTGGCGATTCAATGATCGAGGCTGGCATCAACGATGGCGATGTTGTTGTGATCCGCGAAACCAAGAACGCCAATAATGGTGATATCGTTGTAGCCTTGGTCGAAGATCAAGAAGCAACGCTGAAGCGGTTCCGCCAAACTGGTGCGTCCATCGCGTTGGAACCTGCAAATGCGACCCTGACGACGCAGGTTTACCGTGATGATCAGGTGAAGGTGCAAGGACGTCTTGTCGGCTTGATCCGGACCTACTCCTGAACGACAGAATTTGATCTTGGGCGCGGCAGCTGCGGTGCCCAAGGTCGTTGCCCCGCGATGTCGCGGGCTGATGTTATGACAACGCGTTTGCGTCCGAAACATCCAATGCCAATGCCCCCGTTTTTCGCAGCGAAGCAACGTCGATAATCCTGCATGGGCGCGGTTCAGTTACCTTTTGATTGCTGATCAACACAGCGGCCCCGCCACAGCCTTGCAAAGCCGCCAGCGCAGTTTTCCCGCTGACCACTGTAAGCTTGTGATCGCCCAGCCAAAAATCCGATTTCCGCCCGTTATGTTGAAACCCGTCAAGCTGAGCTGCTTGCACCTGCTCCATGGGCATTCCATCATTTTCCATCCAAATGCCAGCCACAAAACCGCTTCCTTTGCCCTTGGACAATGCGCGACCCGCTGGCCCCAATACGCCCACCAACGCGCCATTGTCGGCCACCAAAACAGCGGGGCGTTTCGTATCCATCCACATCCCCGCCCCGATCACAACGGCGACCATCCCAGTGATCCGCCCCGTGCCCTGCCATAGCGCCAAGACCAACAAACCAAGCGTGATGATGGGCAAGACAGCGGGCATGGGCGCCACAATGTAGCCCACGCCGCCCTCGATCGCTGCGACCTGAGCGGCGACAAACAACACCCACTGCAGCCCCTTTTCCACGAACCAAAGACCAAGGGACCATAGCCCAAATGGCGCAAGGCACGCGGCAAGCACCGCTGCAGGCATCACCACAGCTCCCATCAATGGAACGCTGAGGACATTCGCCAAGAGCCCGTAATGCGCAATCTGGTTGAAATGGATCGCAGCAAACGGCGCCGTGGCCAGCCCTGCAACACCCGATGACAAGACAACCGATAGAATGGGCCGTGTCCATTTGGGCAGCCCTGACAAATCCACGTGGCGCAGCCCGCCGAACACAATCACCAGCGCCGTTGTCGTCGAGAATGACATTTGGAACCCAGGGCCAATCAACGTTACGGGGTGTAGAACCAAAACCACGGTCGCTGCCATGGCAACGGCCCGCAGGGTCAATGCCCGTCGATCCAACAGCACGGCACACAAAATGACGGCAACCATAATATAGGCCCGCTCTGTCGCGACATTGCCACCAGATAGCGCAAGGTATCCCGCCCCCACGACCATGGCGACGACGGCCGCGATTTTCTTGGTTGCAAAGCGCAGTGCCACCCACGGGATAAACGCCAAGCCAAAACGCAGCAGCATGAACACGAACCCAGTCAAAAGCCCCATATGCAACCCGGAGATGGCCAGCAAATGTGCAAGGTTCGTGGCCCGTAGATCAGCCAAGGTCGCTTGAGACATCCCAGATCGATCACCCGTCATGATCGCGGCGGCAAAGGCCCCTGCTTCGCCATCAATATCGCGCCGCACGGCTGCGGAAATCGCCATACGCGTTTGGAAAATACGCAACCGCCAGCCGTCGCCATTGCCCGCAGCGGCCAAACGGACCACCGGGTTTCGCGTATACCCCACTGCGCCGATTTGCAGGAACCAAGCATGGCGCTGGAAATCAAAGCCCCCTGGTTCGGCAGGGCCAGAAGGCGGTGAAAGGTGACCTGTTGTCATGATCACATCGCCCGACATGAATGTCGCGGGCTGATTGTCCCCATGCACAGACACGCGAACTTTAATTGGGGTGCGGTCAGGCGCCATGCGTTGCATGACAACGCGGTCAAGCGTCAAGCGTACTGCGTCACTGCTTGATCTGTCGATGTTTACGATGCGCCCTTGGATCGGCCCATAGTAGCGGAATGATAACACCGGACCGCGCACATCCTCTGTCCGCCATTTTGCGAGCCCTGCCCCTGCCCCCACCAATACCACGCCCAAGACGAAAGGCGCGAATGCCGTGGGAACGAGCCGCGAGAGCACCCAAAGAGCGATGATCCCGCCCCCGCCAATCGCCAGCGGCACAAATGTCGGCTCAACCCGTAGCATGAAATAGCACCCGATTCCGGCCCCAAGGCACACAGGCACCCAAGGGAACAAATGCCCGCGCTGCGCCAATGCGCCCTTTTTCAACCAATCATAGGCGCGCACTTGTCTCTTGCCCCCGCGCTTAGTATCTCCCCCACAACAGCCGTTACTATTCATCAACCTTGGTGAATTTTCGGTTAACGCCGCATTAACCTTGAGGTCCGCCCCATGTCCCAAAAACCTGTTGTTACCCGCTTTGCGCCTTCTCCGACGGGTGCGTTGCACATTGGTGGCGCACGCACGGCCCTGTTTAACTGGCTTTATGCGCGTGGTCGTGGCGGCAAGTTCCTGCTGCGGATCGAAGATACGGACCAAACCCGTTCGACGCCAGAAAACACCCAAGCGATCCTAGACGGGCTGACATGGCTTGGCCTCGATTGGGACGGCGAACCGACGAGCCAACACGCGAACGCGGCCCGCCATGCGGCTGTGGCCCATGAGATGTTGGCCAATGGCCATGCGTTCAAATGTTTTGCGACTCAAGACGAGATTGAAGCCTTCCGCGAAGACGCCCGCGCCAACAAAACATCCACCCTCTACCGGTCGCCATGGCGTGATGTGGCCGAAGCCGATCACCCCGATCTACCATTTGTTGTGCGTATGAAGGCACCACGTGACGGGTCCACAACCTTGCATGACGAGGTTCAGGGCGACGTGACATGGTCCAATGACCAGCTCGACGATATGGTGTTGCTGCGTTCTGATGGATCGCCGGTTTACATGCTCGCCGTTGTGGTCGACGATCACGATATGGGCGTGACACATGTGGTGCGCGGCGATGATCACCTCGCCAATGCGTTCCGCCAGAATGTGATTTACGATGCGATGGGCTGGGACAAACCCGTGCTGGCGCATATTCCACTGATTTTTGGACCAGATGGAAAGAAACTGTCGAAACGCCACGGTGCGACGGGTGCGGCGGAATATCAGGCAATGGGCTACCCCGCTGCGGGCATGCGCAACTATCTGGCGCGCCTCGGTTGGAGCCATGGGGACGACGAGTTTTTCACCGACGCCCAAGCCCGTGAATGGTTTGATCTGGACGGCATCGGCAAATCGCCAGCGCGGTTTGATACCAAGAAACTGGAAAACATCTGCGGGCAGCATATTGCCATCGCTGACGATGCTGCGCTGCTGCATGAATTGCAGGCTTACCTTGCTGCAACAGGGTCTGAACCGCTGTCAGAAGCCCAAAAAGATAAAATTTTCCGTGGTATGAATTGCCTGAAAGAGCGCGCGAAGACATTCCCGCAACTCATTGAAAAAGCACATTTTGCAATGGTTAAACGGCCGTTGGAACGGAACGAGAAATCGCTGGCAACCCTTGATAATGTATCCCGTGGTATACTGTCGGAATTGACGCCGCAGCTGCAAACTGTTAGCTGGTCCCGTGACGCCTTGGAGGGTGTTGTTTCTGATCTCGCCGAACGGCACGAAACGAAATTAGGTAAGCTTGCAGGGCCGCTTCGTGCCGCACTTGCAGGGCGCGCCCCCTCTCCAAGCGTGTTTGATATGATGCTTGTCCTTGGGCGCGACGAAACATGCGCGCGTTTGGCCGAATGCACCGGCTGAAACCATTTGGTTACGTTTAGGCGTTAATCGATTTTTCAGGCGCAATGAATGAATGCTGGCGACATATATGTTTGCCGCAATTTTTGGGGAATGAACTCATGGCTGAAACGCAAAAAACCGCAACACTGACAATTGATGGTCAGTCATTCGAATTGCCGATGCATTCGCCAACAAACGGTCCTGATGTGATCGATATCCGCAAGCTTTACGCGCAGGCTGGCGTATTTACATACGATCCGGGTTTTACATCCACAGCGGCTTGTGACAGCACGATTACGTTTATTGATGGGAACAAGGGCGAATTGCTGCACCGTGGTTACCCGATTGATCAATTGGCCGAAGATTCGCATTATCTTGAAGTGTGTTACGCCCTGCTTTACGGCGACTTGCCGAACGCGGCGCAGTTGGAAAAGTTTGAAAAACTGATCACGCGCCACACCATGATCCACGAACAAATGCACAATTTCTTCCGTGGTTTCCGCCGCGATGCGCACCCAATGGCCACAATGGTGGGTGTTGTTGGCGCGATGTCCGCATTCTACCACGACAGCACAGACCCAAGCGATGAAAAGCAGCGTGAAGTTGCGTCCATCCGTTTGATCGCGAAGATGCCGACGATTGCCGCGATGGCCTATAAATACTCCATCGGTCAGCCATTTGTTTACCCGCGCAACGATTTGGACTACGCGTCCAACTTCTTGAACATGTGTTTCTCTGTCCCTGCAGAAGAATACCACGTGGATCCAGTTTTGGCCCGCGCCATGGACCGCATCTTCACGCTGCACGCAGATCACGAACAAAACGCGTCGACATCTACAGTGCGTTTGGCGTCCTCTTCCGGCGCGAACCCATTTGCATGTATCGCGGCTGGTATCGCTTGCCTTTGGGGCCCTGCCCACGGCGGCGCGAACCAAGCATGTCTCGAAATGCTCAAGGAAATCGGCACTGTTGACCGCATTCCAGAATTCATCTCCCGCGCGAAAGACAAAAACGACAGCTACCGCCTGATGGGCTTTGGCCACCGTGTTTACAAAAACTTCGATCCGCGTGCGACAGTGATGAAGAAATCTGCTGATGAAGTCTTGGAACTGCTCGGTGTTGAAGACAACCCAATCCTGCAGGTCGCAATGGAGCTTGAAAAACAAGCACTGGCCGATCCGTATTTCGCAGAGAAGAAGCTGTTCCCGAATGTCGATTTCTATTCCGGCATCATTCTAGAGGCCATGGGTTTCCCAACATCCATGTTTACGCCGATCTTTGCGATGGCGCGGACGGTTGGTTGGATTTCCCAGTGGGAAGAGCAGCTGAACGATCCAAACCTGAAAATCGGACGTCCGCGCCAGCTGTACCTTGGTGAAACAGCCCGCGATTACACGGACATCGAAAACCGCTAAAACATAAAGGCCCGCCACTTGGCGGGCCTTTTTCTTGGCACGAAACTCAAAGCGCCTCGCCTAATGATAGGATCGCGTTCCTAGCGCCCTTCGAATTGCGCAGGGCGCTTTTCTAAGAACGCTGTAACGCCTTCGCTAAAATCATGGGATTTACCACAAGAACCTTGCAACTTCGCCTCGAGCGCCAGTTGGTCGTTCAGCGTATTGTCAAATGAGTTACGGATCGCGGTTTTCACATGTGCATAGGTCGCGGTTGGCCCGCTGGCCAAATGTGCCGCGCGGCTCCGCCAATGGGCGTCGAAGGCGTCTGCTGGTTTCGCCTCATAAATCATGCCCCATTCCTCGGCCTGTTCGGCGCTGATCTTGTCGGCGAACAATGCGGCGCCCATCGCGCGTGCGGACCCAATCTGGCGCGGCAGCCAATAAGTACCCCCCGCGTCAGGGATCAGCCCGATCCGCGTAAAGGCTTGCAAGAAAAACGCATCATGCGACGCGATCACGACATCCGCCGCCAATGCGAGGTTCGCACCTGCCCCAGCCGCGGGTCCATTGACCGCACTGATAGTGGGCACTTTGCAGTCGAAAATCGCCTTAAGCATGGGGACATATTCGTTGTTTAACGTGCCTTCCATGTCGCCGATCATCGCCGCCCCGCCATCAGTCAGGTCTTGGCCCGAACAAAACGAACGCCCTGCCCCTGTCAGAACAACCACACGCGCATTGTCTTGGGAAAACAGGACTGCCTTTGTGATGTCTTCGCGCATCTGACTGTTCAGCGCGTTCATCACCTCTGGTCGGTTCAATGTGATCACCGCAATGTCGTTTGCGATGTCCAATGTGATTGTTTGAAAGTCCATGCCTGCCCCTATGCGTTGTTGCATTTAGCCTAGCAAAACACAGCCTAGAAGGAACAAGAACACTGCGTCAGTTCTTTAGGATTTCGTTCAAACGGGCCTGTTCGGTCTCCGTCAGTTTCTCGGCGGACGCGATTGGCCGGCGCCGAATAACGCCCCATGCAATCGCCAATGCGCCGAAAAACATCACCGGCGCCGCGGCCCAAAGCAACCAATTCGCGCCCCGCACATCCGGTTTCAACAAGATGAATTCGCCGTATCGCGCCACCAGATACGTCACAGCCTCCGCGTCGGTATCGCCTGCCACCAACCGTTCTCGCAGGATGATCCGAAGATCCTTGGCCAAGGTTGCGCTTGATTCATCAATGCTCTCATTTTGGCAAACGGGGCAGCGCAGCTCTGTTGATAATGCGCGCGCGCGCGCCTCTAGCGCGGGGTCAGCAAGCATTTCATCAGGCTCAACCGCCCATGCCGGCCCGCACAGAAACAAGATCAATGCCATCCAACGTATCATGGTGTCACCGGCTTGGTTGCACCCGCTGCGACGCGCATGCGCCGATCTAACAACGACAGCAGGCCGCCAAGCGCCATTAGGATTGCACCACCCCAAATCCAATTGGTGAATGGTTTGATATAAACCCGAACAGTTTGCCCGTCGTTCGCCTGTGCATCACCAATCACGACATAAATATCGCGTAGAAAACCGTTGCGGATTGCGGCTTCTGTCGTGGGCATCTGAGCAACCGGATAGAACCGTTTTTCGGGCAACATTGTCGCAATGGTTTTACGTCCCTGCCGCACAGATATCGTGCCTACCGTGCTCAGGTAGTTGGGCCCTTCGACCTGTTCAATCTTGTCCAATGTGAATTGATAGGCCCCGACATTATAACCTTCGCCCAGCTGTGCGACGCGAATATCCTCTTGTTGCCAAGCCGTGATCGCCGCGACGCCAAATATTGTAACGCCCATGCCGATATGTGCGACGGCCTTGCCCCAATCCGCCCCTGGCAATCGTATTAAGCGCCCTAGTCGCGCGCGCACCGCGCCACGCCCTGTGCGTCCGAACATATCAACCACAGCCCCCGCAACGGTCCAAACGCCCAATGCGACGCCAATCGGGCCCAACGCAGATCGCCCCGATTGCATTGCATAGACCAAGGTCCCAATCGCGATCGCCAAAACAGCAAATGGCCACAGCTTGGCCCACACCCGCGACAGCTTCGCCCGTTTCCAAGACAACATCGAACCCAGCGGCAAGGCGAGCGCCAACACAACCATAAACGGCGTAAATGCTGCGTCGAAAAACGGCGGTCCTACGGATAGCACACGCCCAAACGCCATTTCTGCGATCAAGGGCCAGATCGTTCCGACAAAGACCACAAATGCGCTGACCGACAGCAAAAGATTGTTCAAAATCAATCCGCTTTCGCGGCTGACAGGACCAAAAATGCCCTTGGCCTCCATTTGTCCTGCGCGCATTGCGAACAGGGTTAACGCGCCGCCGGTAAAGATTGCCAAAATCATCAAGATGAAAACGCCGCGCTCTGGATCGTTGGCGAATGCATGCACCGATGTTAGCAACCCCGACCGCACGATGAATGTCCCGAGCAGTGAGAAACCAAATGCCAAAATCGCCAGTAAAATCGTCCAGCTTTTCAACGCTTCGCGCTTTTCCACGACAATCGCGGAGTGCAACAAGGCCGCCGCAATAAGCCATGGCATGAATGATGCGTTTTCGACAGGGTCCCAGAACCAGAACCCGCCCCATCCAAGCTCGTAATAGGCCCACCAAGACCCCAGCGCGATACCTACGGTCAGGAACATCCATGCCGCCAACGTCCACGGACGCACCCAGCGCGCCCAAGCCGCGTCAACGCGACCTTCGATCAAGGCCGCAACAGCAAATGAAAACGACATACTCAGGCCAACATAGCCAAGGTAAAGAAACGGAGGATGAAACGCCAAACCGGGGTCTTGCAATATCGGGTTCAGATCAAGCCCGTTCAGCGGCGGAACGGCCAACCGCGCAAATGGGTTCGAGGTCAGCAAAATGAACAGGTAAAATGCCACCGAAATCGCGGCCTGCACCGACAACACGCGCGCGCGCAGCTTGTCAGGCAGACCACCGCCAAACCACGCAGCAGATGCGCCAAAAATCGTCAGAATCAACACCCATAACAGCATCGATCCTTCATGGTTTCCCCAAACGCCGCTGATCTTATAAATCAATGGCTTTGCCGTATGGGAATTCTGATAGACCAGCGAGAGCGAGAAATCAGACTGCACAAAGGCCCACATCAAAACGGCAAATGAAAAACCGACAAGGACCACCTGGCTTGTCGCCGCGGGCTGCGCGATTGCCATCCAGTTGCGCCGGTTCAGTGCGGCACCGGCCATGGGTACAACCATCTGAATAAGTGCCACACTAAAGGCCAGAATCAGCGCGAAATGTCCAAGTTCATTTATCATGGTCAACCGATAGCGGATTCTGGGTCGCAAGAAAACGCAAAGCCACGCGCAATTCGTCGCAGCGCTAGACCATCAAACCGCCCTGCACCGCGTAGGTCAGCGCCGCCATCAATAACCCGCCAATGATCAACCGCACCAACCATCTTAGGGTTTCTTCAATCGCGCTCAGCCTAACGCTAACATTGTTGCGGTGCACGTCATCTACGGCATTGCGGGTTTCTAGCGCACTAAAGCGGCGTTCGACTTCGGCCTCATCCACGACCGGCCTGCCAATCTGCTAATGCCGCGTTTTCGCTGGTGTCAATTTTCGGAAGAGCTGGTGCGGCGTGCACGATCGTTGCGGCCAATTCCTTTTGGAATGCTTGCCCTTTAGTTTGATGACGCGCGCCGAAATAGAAACTGACGATTGCCCCCATGAGCCACCACAATGGTTCCGGCACATGCGACAGCCCCGCCATACGTTGAGTGAACCACACAGGGTCTGACATCGCAGATATGAACAACCCAATCGTCCCAAGCGCCAACATCGGACGAGGTAACCCATCGATCAAGCGATCAAACCGACCCTGCTGTGGCCGCAAAAACTCTGCTGTGAGCTGCGATAACGCCGCTGACTTGGCATCTGCATCACGCACCGCGCCGTTTTCCGCGTTTTCACGAAATACCTGCGTGGTTTCGGCAACAACATTACGCCCATCGCCAAAAATTGCGGACATGATTTGTGTGATTAACCCCATGATGCAGTCCTTTGTTGATGTGCCTTGTCCGACAAATGATAGCGTTTCGCGATGAAATCCTCTGCGCGCGTGATCCAGCCGCCTTTGCCGCCATCACGTCTGCGCGCATATTTGCGACTGGCACGCCGCCGGTCCGCCAAGTTGTAATAATAATTGCGCCGAGCGATCCCGTAGGCGTCGACAAAATGATCCGGTGCCGCAGCGATGGCCTGCGCAGCGGCGGCAATGGTTTGCGGACCTAACTTACCGTCCACCGTCACCGTGATCCGCATCTGGTTCAACAGCCGCTGTAACAGCTTCACCGCTTGATTGCCCGCATTGACATACATGTCAAAAACGCTGGCTTGCAGCGGCGCTGGTAACTGATCCAGTCTTGGCGCTTTGAAGTAATGATCAATGAAAATCTGCAATGCCTGATCCGCGCTTAACCGTCGAACATCGGCCTGATCGACAACGCCATCGCCCGTCAAATCCAGCCCCAATCGCCGCATCGTGTGCACCGTCACGCCGTGGTTCGTCGCTCCACCTGGATCGTCAGGATCGTCAGGATCGTCAGGATCGTTTACATAACCACCTTCGCGGGCAAGAATTTTCTGAGCAACTTGAGCAACCGTTTGCATGTTCAACATCCTCGTCATCCGCGACAAGTCTGTCTGGCAATTGGTTAATTGGTTGCCTCTGCACCGTTCGGCGCCACGTAAACGCCCTGTTCCTTCAGCGCGTCGATAACCTCTTTTGGCATGTAGGTTTCGTCATGTTTTGCAAGTATTTCAATGGCTTCAAAGGTGCCGTCAATCAAGCGACCCTGCGCCACCATGCCCTGATCTTCTGCAAACAGGTCAGGCAGAATACCCGCATAAGTTACAGGAACAGATGCGCCGCCATCGGTCACATTGAACGAAACCGTGTCGCCTTGGCCGCGCAGCAAACTGCCACCTTCGACCAATCCACCAATGCGAAACAGTTCTGTCGCGGGCGGCGGCGCCGTGGTGACTTCTGTCGGCGAGCGAAAGTAATTGATGCCATCGCGCATCGCGTAACCGATCAGCCCCGTCGAAATCGCCAAAGCGACAAAAGCCAAAGCAATCACCTGTATCCGGCGTTTTTTCTTAAGGCCCTTTATGGGTAAACCGGCGCCATCATCAGCCCCGCCTCCTCTGGCAAACCAAGCATCAGGTTGGCGTTTTGCAACGCTTGCCCAGATGATCCCTTGGTCAGGTTATCCAAAGTGGCCACAACAATCGCGCGCCCTGCAATGCGGTCTGCGACCACACCGATATGACAGAAATTACTGGCACGAATATGCTTGATCGCAGGCGTTTCGCCCATCGGCAAAACAGTCACAAAGCTTTCCGACGCATAGGCATCTGCAAGCGTTTGGTGGATCACATCTGCATCACCATCTACATAAACAGTCGCCAGAATACCACGGTTCGCGGGGATCAAATGCGGCGTGAACTGCACTTGGACATCGCGCCCAGCAATCGCCGAAAACTCTTGGTCAAACTCGCCCAAATGCCGATGTGTGCCACCAACCGCATACCCATGCAGGTTTTCAGACAGTTCAGCATGCAGCAGGTTTTCCTTCAACGCACGGCCCGCACCGGATACCGCCGCTTTTAGATCAATCACGATCCGGTCCAGATCAATGACCCCCGCCGCGATCAGTGGGCGCAGCGCATACTGGCCCGTTGCGGCATTACAGCCAGTGCCAGCCACCAAACGAGCTGCGCGAATGTCGTCGCGGTAAAATTCTGTCAGACCGTATACAGCTGTCTTTTGTAAATCAGGTGCTGCGTGATCTTGGCCATACCATTTGCGATAGGCTGCCGTGTCCCGAAGGCGGAAATCAGCGGAGAGATCAACGATTTTCACATGGGGCGGTAGGCCTGAAATCACCTCTTGCGATGTGGCATGCGGCAATGCGCAAAACACCAGATCAATCGTAGAAAAATCTACGTCTTCGATTTTCGTCAGAACTGGCAAGTCCAGATGGCGCAGATGCGGATAGACTTGGGCCATCGTCATGCCGGCCTTGGAATTGCCGGACAGTGCCGCAATATTCAACGATGGATGCGTGGCGATTAAGCGCACAAGCTCTGCACCGGTGTAGCCGGATGCGCCAAGAATGGCGATATTGTGGGTCATTTCAAAATCCTTTGGTCAGGATGTATATAGGGAAAGGTTCAGGCCGCTTCAAACGCGATTTGTCGTCGCAACGCAGCCGTTGCACGATCCGACGCAACCACAGGATCACCCGTTGTCAAAAACACGGTCCCTTCCCCCGCGCCCACCATTTCGGGACGACGTTCCAAATAATCTGCAAGACTATCGGCGACGACATCCATTTGGCGCAAAATTTTGACGTTAGTCCCCAAAGCATCTTGGAACACGTCCACCAGTGACGCTGCATGGCTGCACCCTAAAACTGCGGCATCAGGTGCAGGCATCCGGCGCAATAATGCTGCGACATGACTGCGCACTATGGCCTCGGCCAGGATCCCATCACCGTCCTCCAATGCGTCAACCACGCCCGCGCAGGCTTGGGTTTCGACATCAATACCTGTCGCCCGAAACGCCAACTCGCGCTGAAACGCGCGACTTTGGGCGGCGGCAGGTGTGGTGAAATGGGCCACATGACGCAATGCAGCGGGCCGTGGCGCCGAATTATCGCCCCAGGCGCGTCCAACCAAAGATTCGATCAACGGGACATAAGCACCCAAAACGCGTTTGCCCTGCGGCACCCACGATTCTTGCATTTTGCGCAGCGCGACCGCACTTGATGTACCAGACGCCAAAACAACCAAATCGCAGCCAGCGTCGAACAGCCGTTGGGTTGCCGCCGTCGTCTTTTCAAAAATAACGTCCGCTGTGGCCACACCGTATGGTGCATGTGCATCGTCACTTAAATAAACCAATGGCACATCAGGCAGCTGCGACATCACGGCATCGACCAAGGTCAATCCGCCCAAACTGCTATCTAAAATTCCGACGGCCATCACTGCACCTTTGCAAGTTCACATATCCTGATCTGGCATAAATGGCTTTGGGCGGGAAATCCACAGGAACCATATGTGACGCATTACCGCGCAATTTCCCTGCGCAAACAATTGCCACACCCCCACACTATGACTTAGACAAGATGCAACAACGTGAAATAATTGCGAAAAGAGGTCTTTGATGGATTGGGATAAGTTACGGGTATTTCACGCCGTCGCCGATGCAGGCAGCCTCACACATGCTGGCGACACGCTACATCTGTCGCAATCTGCGGTCAGCCGCCAAATCCGAGCATTGGAAGAAGCGTTTAACACAACGTTGTTCCACCGCCATGCCCGCGGCTTGATCCTGACCGAACAAGGCGAACTGCTGTTTGACGCCACCAAATCCATGAACAAACGGCTAGAGGCGGCGTCAGCGCGAATCAAAGACAGCGAAGAAGAAGTATTCGGCGAATTGCGCGTCACGACCACAACTGGCCTTGGTACACTCTGGCTCGCGCCCCGCTTGCCTAAGCTCTATGAAAAGTACCCCGACCTGAAAATCGATCTCATGCTCGAAGAGCGGGTCTTGGATTTGCCCATGCGCGAGGCGGATGTGGCTATTCGCATGAAAGAACCATCTCAGGCAGATTTGATCCGCAAACGTTTGATGTCTGTGCGGATGCGGCTTTATGCATCTCGCAGCTATCTCGAAAGCCATGGCGCGATTGAAGATATCGAAGATGTCGGAAAGCATCGTTTAATCTGCCAAAGCCCGACTTCAGCCCAAGTGGCCGCGGGCGCATCACTGGTGCAGCACCTCATGTCTTATGACGTGCCGAGTTTGTTTACGGTCAACAATTACTTTGGTGTGCTACAAGGCGTTATTCATAATCTTGGCGTCGGCGTCTTGCCCGATTACCTAACCCAAGACTTCCCCGATCTGGTCCGTGTCCTTCCTGAAATCGAATCTGGCGAAGTGCCAGTCTTTCTTGCCTACCCTGAAGAATTGCGCCAATCGAAACGGATCAGCGCATTCCGCGATTTTGTCCAAGAAGAAATCTTCGAGCAGCGTCGCTTAATGCGTGATTCCGCAACGGGTTAAGCGAGCCATGCGTCAAGCGCATATCGGCATTGCAAAAAGATTCGACCTTTTTTCTTGAACGCTCAAATACCGCGCACTAAGTGAAGATCAGAAGGCGATGATGCTTCTACGCTCATCACTTTCAACCTCCCTGTTGGACTTCGCCGGGCCTTTGTGCCCGGCATTTTTCTGTCTGACACCCAGTTTGCTCAAAAAAGCCGCACACCACTTCCCCTTAGGGCCGCGCTGTCATAAAAGCCCCCTAACGCCAAAGGGGACTGCCATGACCGAGCCAACAATCACCGAAGACCTGATCGCCGCACACGGGCTGTCGCCTGATGAATATCAGCGCATCCTAGAGATTATTGGCCGCGAGCCGACATTCACCGAACTCGGCATCTTTTCGGCCATGTGGAACGAGCATTGCTCTTATAAGTCGTCCAAGAAATGGCTGCGTACGCTGCCGACAGAAGGCCCACAGGTTATCTGCGGCCCAGGTGAAAACGCGGGCATCGTAGATATCGGCGACGGCCAATGCGTGGTTTTCAAAATGGAAAGCCACAACCACCCGTCTTACATCGAACCTTACCAAGGTGCGGCCACAGGCGTTGGCGGCATTTTGCGTGACGTATTTACCATGGGCGCGCGCCCAGTTGCCGCGATGAACTCTCTGTCGTTTGGCGAACCCGATCACCACAAAACCCGCCAATTGGTGAACGGCGTGGTCGCAGGCGTTGGCGGTTATGGCAACTGCTTTGGCGTGCCAATGGTCGGCGGCGAAGTCCGCTTTGACCCTGCTTATAACGGCAACTGCCTTGTGAACGCATTCGCTGCTGGCATCGCAGACACCGATAAAATCTTCTACTCTGCAGCTTCCGGCGTCGGCATGCCCGTCGTTTACCTTGGCGCGAAAACCGGCCGCGACGGCGTTGGCGGTGCAACAATGGCATCGGCCGAATTCGATGACACCATCGAAGACAAACGCCCCACCGTGCAAGTCGGCGATCCGTTCACCGAAAAACGCCTGATGGAAGCCACGTTGGAACTCATGGCCACTGGCGCTGTGATCTCGATCCAAGACATGGGCGCCGCCGGCCTGACATGTTCAGCCGTGGAAATGGGCGATAAGGGCGGCTTGGGCGTCAAACTCAACCTCGAATCCGTACCACAGCGCGAAGACAACATGACAGCCTACGAAATGATGCTGTCAGAATCCCAAGAACGCATGTTGATGGTTTTGAAACCAGAGCTAGAGGCAGAAGCCCGCGCCGTGTTCATCAAATGGGACCTCGACTTTGCCATCGTCGGCGAAACTATCGCCGAAGACCGGTTCCTCGTGTTGCACAATGGCGAGGTCAAAGCCGACCTGCCGCTGGCCACGCTGTCCGGTTCCGCCCCTGAATACGACCGCCCTTGGGTGCCGACACCTGCGGCTGAACCGCTCGACGACGTTGTCGGCGTGAATCCAATCGACGGCTTGCGCGCCTTGATCAGCAGCCCAAATTACGCGGGTAAACAGTGGGTCTACGAACAATATGACCAACAAGTCATGGGCGACACGGCCCGCACACCGGGTGCGGGTTCCGGCATCGTACGCGTGCACGGCACCGATAAATCGCTGGCCTTCACCTCTGACGTCACCCCGCGCTATGTCAAAGCGAACCCAGTTGAAGGCGGCAAACAAGCCGTCGCCGAAGCATATCGCAACCTGACAGCCGTGGGCGCTAAACCTTTGGCCACAACAGACAACATGAATTTCGGCAACCCAGAAAAGCCTGAAATCATGGGCCAATTCGTCGGTGCAATCCAAGGCATCGGCGAAGCGGTATCAGCCCTCGACATGCCAATCGTGTCCGGCAACGTGTCACTTTACAATGAAACTGACGGTACTGGCATCCTGCCCACACCGACAATCGGCGCGGTCGGCATCATCAACCACCCCGACCACATGATCACCGGCGACATCCGCGAAGGACACGTGCTCCTTCTCGTTGGCGAAACCGACGGCCATCTTGGCCAATCCGCCCTACTCGCAGAAGTATACGGCCGCGCCGAAGGTGACGCACCTGCTGTCGATCTGGCAGCGGAAAAGCGCAACGGCGATTTCATCCGCGAAAACCACGCCATGATCCGCGCCTGCACTGACCTGTCCGATGGCGGCCTCGCACTTGCCGCGTTCGAGCTGGCAGAATCCGCGGGCATCGGCATCACACTCGACGCTGACGATACGCCGACATTGTTTGGTGAAGACCAAGCCCGCTACCTGATCGCCTGCAATTTTGACCAAGCCGAAGACCTGATGCTCAGCGCCTCAAACGCAGGTGTGCCCATCGCGATGGTCGGCAAGGTTGGCGGCGACCAGATCACATTCGGGAACTATAACGACGCACTCGCAGACCTCGGCGACACCTTCCGCACAAGCTTTGCCGCCGCCGTGGCCTAAGCCCTCGCATTTTCGGAAAATACTCCCGCCGGAGGCTCCACCACTTGCCGCAAGGCGCATGCGCCCATAAATATGGGATAACGATAAAGGATAAGCGATGCCAATCACCGCCCAAGAAATCGAAACGCTGCTGCGCGACGGCTTCCCCGACGCTAAAATCACCGTCCAAGGCGACGACGGCGCACATTTCGCCGCCGAGGTCATCGACGCAAGCTTCGCCGGCAAAAACCGCGTGCAACAACAACGCGCCGTCTATGCCGCTCTGAAGGGTAAAATGGACGGATCCAACGGCGAACTCCACGCACTCGCCCTGACAACAAAAGCACCTGAATAGGACACGATTATGACAGTTGAGACCCAAATCAAAGAAACCGTCACTACCAATGACGTCGTGCTTTTCATGAAGGGCACAAAATCCATGCCGCAATGCGGGTTTTCGTCCCGTGTCGCTGGCGTTCTGAACTTCATGGGCGTCGAATTTGCCGATGTAAACGTGCTGGCCGATGAAGAAATCCGCCAAGGCATCAAAGACTATTCCGACTGGCCAACCGTCCCGCAGCTTTACGTCAAAGGTGAATTTGTTGGCGGTTGCGACATCATCACCGAAATGACCCTGTCGGGCGAACTGGACACATTGTTCGCCGAAAACGGCGTCGGCTTTGACAAAGACGCGGCCGACAAAATCCGCGAAGCAAACGGTTAAAACAAAATGGGCCGCTGCATTGATTTGCAGCGGCCCATTTTCTGTCTGGCTGCGCCTATTTAGGCAGCGCCACCATCAATCTGATCCGCGAGGCTTTCAGCACGTGCGGCAATTTCTGCAAGCGTATCAGTGACTTCGGCGGGAACTACGGGCACTTCTACGCGGGTGGCGGGCCGTGATTCCAGCGTATCAATTTGCGCCTGAAGCTGCGCAATCGCGGCTTCGGCTTCTTTGACCTTGTCTTCCAGACCCGCCGTTTTATCCGCCAGCATCAAACCCGACATCAACAGCATACGGGCCTCTGGCATCCGGCCAATTTGTGACGACAAATGTGTCGCCTCTGCATCGAGCATCGCGGCGGCAGAATGCAGGTAATGCTCTTCACCCTCTTGGCAGGCGACCTCGAACGTGCGGCCACCAATGGCGATATCAATCTGTGGCATCTTATACCTCCTCGATCAGGGGTTTGAGCGTCGTGACAATCGCGTCGACTTCGGCGGCCTCTGCAGCACGTTGGGCCTGCAATGCATCAACTTCGGCCATCGTGGCGCGATTGATCAGCTCTGGCGATGTGGCGCCATCCGCGGCGGCACTGCGCAGTTGCGCGGTCAGCTCCCGCAATTCAGCATTTGATGCGCGCACACGCTGCAATTCAGTCTCCATCTTGGCCAACTGCGCCGTATGACCAGCAGCGCGATTTTCCAAATCGGTTACCGTGCTGTCTTGGCGCTCTTTCAAAACACGCACACGGTCTTCTAACTGGGCATTGGCCTCGCGTTCCGCATCTAACAATGCTTGCACGGCGGACACGTCTTCAACTGGCGTGGCTGCAGCGGCGACTGCCATGGCCGCGTCACGCTGTTGGGCCATGCCCGCACGAATGCGGTCCAGTGCGGCGGTGATCCGCCCTTCTAGTTGACCAATTTCACTCATCTACTCGTCCTCCTGTGCCGCGCGAAGCGACGTTTTGATCGCGCGAAAAGGGCCACATTTCGCAGTGTTTGCCTTTTCAAACCGAATCGCGCGTCGTTTTGAATAGCCTAAGGGATCGCCCCCACGGCATCAAATAGGCAGATACCAACAAAATGAAAGACTTGCGCGGACAGCTTGATCTTGCTCAAGACCCTGATATGTCGGTGCTAAGCAAAAAAAATGACTAAAAGATAGGACCTTTCACGTGGATATCGCCGCCCTACGCACCGCACACCCCGACCATTGGATGAAAGCCGCCGCCATCCGCACATTGACGCTTGATGCGGTTGCCGCTGCGAATTCCGGCCACTCTGGCATGCCAATGGGCATGGCCGATGTGGCGACGGTTTTGTATCAAAACCACCTGAACTTTGATCCAACGGCACCAGATTGGGCCGACCGCGACCGTTTCATCCTGTCCGCGGGCCACGGGTCGATGCTGCTTTACGCCCTGATGTATCTGACGGGTTACGAAGATATCACCCTACAAGAAATCAAAGATTTCCGTCAGTGGGGCGCAAAGACTGCGGGCCACCCTGAATACGGCCACGCACGTGGGATCGAAACCACAACTGGTCCGTTGGGCCAAGGCATTGCCAATTCCGTGGGCTTCGCCATCGCCGAAGAAATTCAGCGTGCGCGCTACGGTAAGAACATCGTCAATCACTATACATATGTGATCGCTGGCGATGGTTGCCTGATGGAAGGCGTGTCCCAAGAGGCCATCGGCCTTGCCGGCATGCAAGAACTCGGCAATCTGATCGTGTTCTGGGACAACAACAACATCACCATCGACGGTACAGTCGACATTGCGGATAAAACCAACCAGCCGATGCGCTTTGCGGCCTCTGGCTGGCATGTGCTGGAAATCGACGGTCACGATCCGGTTGCGATTGACGAGGCGATCACGGCTGCGAAAAACGATCCGCGCCCATCAATGATTGCGTGCAAAACGCACATCGCATTGGGACACGCCGCGCAAGACACATCCAAGGGCCACGGCGCATTGGCCGACGCGGACCAAATGAAAGCAGCCAAAGAAGCTTATGGCTGGACCTCTGCCCCGTTTGAAATTCCTGCTGACGTCAAATCCGGCTGGGAAGCTATGGCCAAGCGCGGCCAAGACGCTCATGCGGAATGGTCCGAACGTTTCGCGAAACTTTCGGCGACCAAACAGGCCGAATTCAACCGCGCCTATGCTGGCGAAGCACCAAAGAAACTATCGGCAACGATCAAATCGTTCAAAAAGGCAGCAACCCAAGAAGGCAAAGCCGTGGCAACACGCAAGTCGTCAGAGTTGGTGCTGGGCGCGATCAACCCGATCATGACCGAAACTGTCGGCGGCTCTGCTGACCTGACTGGGTCCAACAACACAAAAACATCCGATATGGGCGTGTTCCACCCAGACACACGTGAAGGGCGCTATATTTACTACGGTGTGCGCGAACACGGCATGGCAGCAGCTATGAACGGCATTGCATTGCACGGCGGCGCGCGCGCTTACGGCGGCACATTCATGTGCTTCACCGATTACGCCCGCGGTTCCATGCGTTTGTCTGCGCTGATGGGCGTGCCAGTGACATATGTCATGACGCACGACAGCATCGGTTTGGGCGAAGATGGCCCAACGCACCAGCCAGTTGAGCACCTCGCCATGCTGCGTGCGACGCCAAACACCAACGTGTTCCGCCCTGCGGATACCGTGGAAACAGCCGAAGCATGGGAATTGGCCCTGACATCACAGTCCACTCCATCCGTGCTGTGCCTGTCGCGTCAGAACCTGCCATTGGTGCGTACAACGCATAAGAACAACAACCAGACGGCCATGGGTGGCTATGTGTTGGCTGATGCTGATGGCAAACGCCAAGCGATCATCATGGCGTCCGGCTCTGAAGTTGAAGTGGCACTTGCAGCCCGCGACCTGCTGCACGCAGAAGGCATCGGAACACGCGTTGTGTCCATGCCATGCCACGAGCTGTTCGCACAGCAAGAAGAAAGCTACCGCAAGCGCGTTCTGCCAGGTGGTCCTGTGCGCGTCGCAGTCGAGGCTGGCGTGCAAATGAGCTGGGACCAGTGGCTCTACGGCGAACGCGGCAACCCGCGCAAGGCGACCTTTGTGGGCATGGAAGGCTTCGGGGCATCCGCACCAGCCGAAACCCTGTTTGAAAAATTCGGCATCACAGCTGATAATGTGGCGGCACAGGTGAAATCGCTGATCAAATAAGTAGGATGGGTTTTAACCCATCACCTTGGTCGGGGCGCACATCATGTGCGCCCCGATTGCGTTTGAACGATTCGTGCGCTCCGGCATTGGCCGCAAAACGTTAGCGAAAACAGTTAGCGCCACCATAAAAATTCCACGCAAGTTAACGCTAACACACTGACAAAAAACCGCTTTTCCCTTAGCCGCAGCATCCAATGCCCGTTATAACCACGGGCAACCACAGGACGCTTGCACAAGGATCACACCATGACTGTCACTATCGGGATCAACGGCTTTGGCCGCATTGGGCGGTCCACTTTGGCCCATATCACCGAAGCCGCGCGCAACGATGTGCAAGTGGTCAAGATTAACGCAACCGGCCCCATTGCCACCAATGCGCATCTGCTGAAATACGACAGTGTGCACGGCCGCTTTGGCAGTCCAATCGTTGTAAACGGCAATACGATGGATCTTGGCCGCGGCCCGATTGACGTCATGTCGACCTACAACCCCGAGGAACTTGACTGGGACGGCTGTGATGTTGTTCTGGAATGCACGGGCAAGTTTAATGACGGCACCAAGGCCGATGTGCACCTGTCCCGCGGCGCAAAGAAAGTCCTTATCTCTGCGCCTGCCAAAAACGTCGACCGCACCGTGGTTTACGGTGTGAACCACCGCGACATGCTGGCCAATGAACGGATGATTTCCAACGGGTCCTGCACCACAAATTGCCTCGCCCCATTGGTAAAGGTGCTCAACGACAGCATTGGGATTGAACGCGGCATCATGACCACAATCCACAGCTATACCGGCGATCAGCCCACGCTGGACCGTCGCCACGACGATCTATATCGCGCACGCGCTGCGGCCATGGCGATGATCCCGACCTCAACAGGCGCAGCCAAAGCCCTGTCCGAAGTCCTGCCGGAAATGGCAGGCAAGCTCGACGGCACCGCCATGCGCATCCCGACCCCGAATGTGTCGGCTGTCGATCTGACATTCGAGGCTGGTAAATCCGTGACTGTCGCAGATGTGAACGCCATCGTGGCCGAAGCAGCGGGCGGATATATGGGCATGGTCATGTCCTACGACGACGAGGCCAAGGTCAGCATCGATTTCAACCACACCACAGAATCCTGCATCTTTGCCCCAGACCAGACAAAGGTCGTCGGCGGGCGCACGGTGCGCGTGTTGGCGTGGTACGACAACGAATGGGGCTTTTCGGCGCGTATGGCCGATGTAGCTGGCACCATGGGCCGTTTGCAGTAATTGCACATGGCTGCCACCGGCACTAGGTTGGCGGCATGACAAACACCCTCGCGATCTGGCTCGGCCTGCTCATCATCGGTTTCTTCGTGCTCGACCATTTTGTGTTGCATTGGGATGCAATCAACGTTGTGCTGCGTGGTTTGCTGGACGTGATTGGGAAAGTCGCATTCTGGCGATAGATGGGTGGTATTTTCCGCCAGATCACCTTGACCTTTCCGCATAAATCGCAATGTTAGCGCCAACAGTGGGTGTTTCCCCACCATTTCCCTATTAGGAGGCCGCATCACATGGCAGTCAAAGTAGCAATCAACGGTTTTGGACGCATCGGGCGTAACGTTCTACGCGCAATCATCGAATCTGGCCGCACAGACATCGAAGTCATCGCGATTAACGATCTTGGTCCAGTTGAAACAAACGCGCATTTGTTGCGCTTTGACTCTGTGCACGGCCGCTTCCCTGCGACAGTAACCACAACCGAAAATAGCATTGACGTGGGCCGCGGCCCGATCCGTGTGACCGCGATCCGTAACCCCGCTGACCTGCCATGGTCTGACGTGGACATCGTGATGGAATGCACAGGCATCTTTACATCCAAAGAAGCGTGCCAAGCACACCTCGACAACGGCTCTTCGCGTGTTCTGATCTCTGCGCCTGGCAAAGATGCAGACGCAACCATCGTTTACGGTGTAAACCATGATGTTCTGACATCTGACGACATTGTTGTGTCCAACGCATCTTGCACAACCAACTGTCTGTCCCCTGTTGCCAAAGTCCTCAACGACGCTGTTGGCATCACCAAGGGCTTTATGACGACGATCCACAGCTACACAGGCGACCAGCCGACATTGGATACCATGCACAAGGATCTGTATCGCGCACGCGCCGCTGCCCTGTCCATGATCCCAACATCCACCGGTGCCGCCAAAGCCGTTGGTCTGGTATTGCCAGAACTAAACGGCAAGCTGGACGGCGTTGCGATCCGCGTGCCAACGCCAAACGTTTCCGTTGTTGACCTGACATTCGAAGCATCCCGCGACACCACAGTCGAAGAAATCAACGCCGCTATCAAAGCAGCAGCAGATGGCCCGCTGAAAGGCGTTTTGGCCTACACAGACCTGCCAATGGTCAGCTGTGATTTCAACCACGACCCGCATTCATCCACCTTCCACAACGACCAAACCAAGGTCTTGGACGGTAATATGGTGCGTATCCTGACGTGGTATGACAACGAATGGGGTTTCTCTAACCGCATGGCTGATACCGCTGTCGCAATGGGCAAGCTTATCTAAGCCTCTTATTTAAAACGATTTTACGAAAGGGCCGCTCAAATTTTGAGCGGCCCTTTTGCATTTTCCGCCCAAGCCATGCAAAAAACGCATAGCGCCAAGGCCATGTTGTGCGTTGTTTGCACGCGCAGCATGGCTAAATTCCTTTGTATAGAAACCGCAACGCCCACAAAGGAGCACCGCAAATGTCCGCATTCAAAACTGCACAACAGTCGTTCCAGAAACGTATGGCTTATCTGCGTATTAAATCTGAACTCCGCTCTATGCCGCCAGAAGTCGCCATGGATCTTGGCATGTTCCGCGAAGATGCTGCCAAGACCGCATACAAGGCCGTCTACGGCTAAGCCACGCGCAATACCGTTCCAGCCGTCCCGATCGGGGCGGCTTTTTGCATTTTAGCGTAGCTTCTCCATCAAAGCAGCCTTGACCGCAGGTGGGACAAATTTTGTCACATCACCATCAAGTTTGGCGATTTCTTTCACTAGCTTGGACGCGATTGCTTGGTTCTTGGCGTCAGCCATCAGAAACACGGTTTCAATGGAATTATCCATCGACCGGTTCATGCCAACCATCTGAAATTCATATTCAAAATCGGCCACAGCGCGCAAACCCCGAATAATCACACTCGCACCGACATCGCGGGCGCAATCGATCAACAGGTTTTCGAACGGATGCACGACGACCTCGCAGCCGACCTCTTCGCCCAAGGGCACACATTCTGCTTTGACCATCTCGACACGTTCTTCAAGACTGAACAATGGCCCCTTCGCACCATTGATCGCCACGCCAATCACCAAACGATCCACAAGCGTGCAACCGCGCCGGATAATATCCATATGGCCGTTGGTGACGGGATCAAAAGTGCCGGGGTAAAGTCCAACGCGCATGGCGCACCTCTTGTGTTTGTAACGTAGTCGCACGCAACATTATTGCGCCCAAGAATGCAAGGCCACCTAGGCCACCAAACCCTCTAACCGTGCAATTTCTGCGCGTAATCCTGATGTTAGCGCTGCCGCAAACCGCCCCAGCCGTTCCGACTGCCTGTCGGACGTATGCCGAACCAGATAAAACGAACGTGACAAGGCTACCTCATCAGGCAGAACACGCGTCAGTTCTGGCGCGCTTGGCAAGGCAAAATCATGTACAATCCCAACGCCAGCTCGGCGCAACATCTGCATCTGTACAGCCACGGAATTGGACGCAAGCTGCACCCCATCCGCCCCAAGGTCGCCGAGGTAATCCAATTCTTTGTCGAAAATCATATCAGGGATATAGCCAACAACCGCCCGCCCCTTTAGATCGGCGCGCGTCGCAATCGGCGGCGCATCGCGGCGGGTTGCCAGATGCAGCTGATAATCCGCGATGCGTTGCACTGTCAGCCGTCCTGCCGCTGGCGGGCTCACAGTAATCGCCATATCCGCCTCGCGCCGCGACAGGTTTACCACGCGGGGCAGCGCCAGAATTTGCACCTCAAGATCAGGATGTGCGGCCTGAATATCCGCGCAGACCTGCGGCAACAGGAAATTTGCGGCCCCATCAGGCGCACCAATTCGAATTTGCCCCGACAGGCCCTGCCCTGCATCCACGGTCAAGCTAAACGCGGCCTCCGCCTGTTCGGCACGATCGCGCATCTGCATCCCCAGATCGGTCAGCGCGTAACCTTGGGGTGATTTGACGAACAACGCAGCCCCCACTGCCGTTTCCAACCGCGCAACGCGCCTGCCTAAAGTCGCAGGGTCCATTTTCAGCACGGGGGCTGCGGCCGTGAGCCCCTCTGCTCGCGCGACAGCCAGAAACACCCGCATATCGTCCCAATTCATGGCGCATCCTTACATTTATGCAAAATGGTTTTGATATATTGATGCTTTTACGCACAAAACCGCAAGGGTATATTGCCGCCAAATCTTAGGAGGATCCCCATGCAAGAACTGACCCATTACATCAACGGCGAACACGTCAAAGGCACATCAGGCCGTTTCGCAGATGTTTTCAACCCAGCGACAGGCGAAGTGCAGGCCAAACTGCCGCTCGCAAACGCCGAAGAAATGGACATCGCGGTAAAAGTTGCCGAAGCCGCCCAACCCGCTTGGGCCGCCGTGAACCCACAGCGCCGCGCGCGCGTCATGATGAAATTCGTGGGCCTTTTGAACGACAATATGGACAAACTGTCCGAAGCCCTGTCCCGCGAGCATGGCAAGACCCTCCCAGACGCCGCAGGCGACGTGCAACGCGGCCTCGAGGTCGTGGAATACTGCATCGGTGCGCCTGAAATGCTCAAAGGTGACTATACCGACAGTGCCGGCCCCGGCATCGACATGTATTCGATGAAACAGGCGCTTGGCGTTTGCGCAGGCATCACGCCGTTCAACTTTCCGGCCATGATCCCCATGTGGATGTTCGCGCCTGCCATCGCTTGTGGCAACGCTTTCATCCTCAAACCATCCGAACGTGACCCATCCGTGCCGCTAATGCTCGCCGAACTGATGGAAGAAGCGGGCCTGCCCAAGGGCATTCTGCAAGTCGTGAACGGCGACAAAGAAGCCGTCAACGCGCTGCTTTACCACGACACGGTGCAATCCATCGGCTTTGTCGGCTCTACCCCAATCGCCGAATACATCTATGGCACAGGCTGTGCGCAGGGGAAACGCGTGCAGTGTTTTGGCGGTGCGAAAAACCACATGATCATCATGCCAGACGCCGATCTGAACCAAGCTGCCGATGCACTGATTGGTGCCGGTTACGGTGCTGCTGGCGAACGCTGCATGGCGATTTCCGTGGCTGTGCCAGTTGGCCAAGCCACCGCTGACGCGCTGGTCGAGAAGCTGATCCCACGTATCGAAAGCCTGAAGGTTGGCCCATACACCGCAGGCAACGACGTTGACTATGGTCCCGTTGTCACGGCTGCGGCCAAGGCGAACATTCTTCGTTTGGTCGAAACTGGTGTTGATCAAGGCGCTACGTTGGCCGTCGATGGGCGCGATTTCAAACTGCAAGGCTATGAGGACGGGTTCTTTGTCGGGCCGCATCTGTTCGACAATGTCACCAAGGATATGGACATCTACACCCAAGAAATCTTTGGCCCTGTGCTGTCGGTTGTGCGTGCGGACGACTATGAAACAGCGATCGGGCTGGCGATGGACCACGAATATGGCAATGGCACCGCGATCTTTACCCGCGATGGCGACACGGCACGTGATTTCGCGAACCGGATCAACATCGGCATGGTTGGTATCAACGTGCCGATCCCTGTGCCGCTGGCCTATCACACCTTTGGCGGTTGGAAAAAATCGGTCTTTGGCGATCTGAACCAGCACGGTCCAGATGCGTTCAAATTCTACACGCGCACGAAAACAATCACGTCGCGCTGGCCGTCTGGCATTCGTCAGGGTGGAGAGTTCAACTTTAAGCCAATGGAATAATTTCTAAAAAATCTTGCGGCGGGTGAAACTATTTTGCCCGCCGCACGTGGTTTCATGTGACATTGGTTCAAACCAATGCGTCCACATGAAAGGAACCACACATGACAAACCCGACACGCCGCGACGCGCTTCGCCTTGGTGCAGCTCTTGTTGCTCTCCCCCTGACCGCAGCGATTGCCCGCGCAGATGGCCATGCCACCACGCATACCGTTGTGATCAAAGACTTTGCCTTTAATCCAGCAAACATCGAAATTAAGGCTGGGGATTCAATTACTTGGATCAATGAAGACGGCGCACGCCATTCCGCCACTGACCTGAACGGTGCCTTTGACACCGGCCTGCTGAAAAAGGGCGAAGAGGCCACTCTGACATTGAGCGGGGCGGGACAGTTCGAATATCGTTGCACGCCACATGCCAAAATGCGCGGCACGATCACAATCAGCTAATTGCTGTTCGCATGTTCCGCAGGGCTCGCCGTTTTGGCGGGCCCTTTGCGTTTTTACGTGACGATCCGAAATCCGCCCGCTAGCCTTTGACCGACAACGTTCAAAGGATCATCCAATGGATTTCGCCTTTCCCCAAGAACACGACACCCAAGGAATTGGCGTTGCATGTTTCAACGCACTGCAACACGGCTCATGCTGATATGACCGATATTGTGATCCGCAAATCAGGGCGCGCTGGACATATCACACTGAACCGCCCCAAGGCGCTGAACGCCCTGACATGGGAAATGTGTTTGGCGATTGAAGCGGCCCTCGACGATTGGGGCGCCGACCCTGACGTGGCGGTCGTGATCATCGACAGCGCGGAGGATCGGGCCTTCTGCTCTGGCGGGGACATTGCGGATATGTATGCCAGTGGCCTGTCCGGCGATCTGGATTATGGGCGCAGATTTTGGCGGGATGAATATCGACTAAACAGTAAAATCGCGCACTATTCCAAACCGATTGTCACCTTCTTGCAAGGGTTCACGATGGGTGGCGGCGTCGGTGTGGGATGCCATGCAAGCCACCGAATTGTCTGCGAAAACTCTCAAGTTGCTATGCCAGAATGCACCATCGGGCTGGTGCCTGATGTGGGCGGGACCTATTTGCTTGCCCGCGCGCCGGGCTATGTTGGACCATACCTTGGGTCAACGGGTGCAAGGATGTCAGCGGGTGACGCGATCTATGCGGGTTTCGCAGACCACTACATTCCACATGCCGATTGGGACACGATCAAGGCGCAGTTGATTGACACAGGCGATGTGATGACCCTACCCCAGCATGCGCCACCGATTGCCCGACTTGCAGAGCAACGCACAGAAATTGACAGCTTGTTTTCGCACGATAGCTTGACTGACATCTTGGCACAAAAATTGCCTGACAGCATCGCCAAGCCACTGTCGCGCAACTCCCCACTCGCGATGGCCTGCGGCCTGATCTTAATCAATCGGGCGCGCCAAAACGGAACATTGGATGCGGCGCTGGAACAAGAATACCGTTTCACGCACCGTGCGGTGGCAGAGTCCGACTTTATCGAAGGTATCCGCGCTGCGATCATCGACAAAGATCGCGCGCCGCGTTGGCAGCCGCTTTCATCAAAGGCCACGGCAAAAATGGTTGCACCATTGGGCGCCGAAGCTTTGCAGATTTCAGAAGACGAACTATGAAAATTGGATTTATTGGCCTTGGGAATATGGGTGCACCGATGGCTGTAAACCTTGCTGCTGCGGGCCATGATGTCACGGGATATGACCCATTGGCGCAGCCGGATAGCGTGCCAATTGCAGCAGATGCCGCCAGCGCGGCGCGTGATGCGGATGTCGTGATTACAATGTTACCTGATGGGGCAATTTTGCAATCCGTCGCAAATCAGATTCATGTAGTCATGTCGCCGAACGCGGTGCATCTAGACTGTTCAACCGTTGATGTCGAAAGCGCGAAGATCGTCGCGCAAAGCGCTGATACCAAAGGGTTACGTCCAATAGACGCCCGCGTGTCCGGCGGTATTTCTGGTGCGGCAAATGGCACATTAACCTTTATGGTCGGCGGCGAAGCAGCGGCAGTGAAAACTGTTCAACCACTGCTGGATGTCATGGGGCAAAGGACTGTGCATTGTGGGCCAGCAGGCAATGGGCAAGCTGCCAAGATTTGCAACAATATGATCCTTGGCGCGACCATGATTGCAACCAGCGAAGCATTCGTCCTCGCTGACAAATTGGGTTTGGACCGTCAGGCCATGTTCGACGTGGTCAGTACCTCGTCTGGTTACAGTTGGTCGATGAATGCCTATTGCCCTGCCCCAGGGATTGGCCCAGCCTCGCCCGCGGACAACGGATACGCACCGGGTTTTGCGTCCGAACTCATGCTCAAGGACCTCTTGTTAAGCCAGATGGCCGCACAAGGCGTTGATGCAGATACCCCCATGGGCGCCGCAGCGACGCAGCTTTATCAGACCTTCGTGGAAACCGAAGACGGTCGTGGAAAAGACTT
>CAXIAL010000012.1:0-56570 GCA_964022435.1 uncultured Roseobacteraceae bacterium
CCGAATTGTTGGGGACTGTAACGCTTGTGTCCGCCGATATTTTCCGCGACGAGGCGACGCAATTGTCGTTTTATCAAGCAGAGGTCCAATTGGACGACGGCGAGATCGAAAAACTCCCCGACGACATGGTCCTGATCCCCGGCATGCCGGTAGAGGCATTCGTGCGCACTGCGGATCGCAGCCCGATGGATTATCTGCTGAAACCGCTGGCCGATTATTTCGCCAAGGCATTCCGCGAGCAGTGATTGCGCCGTCTGTGATTGCCCGATAGCGTTGTGCCAAACAGTTTCAGGAGAAGTCGCATGTCCGCCATCGAAGCCAAACTCGCAACGCTGGGTGTTACCCTGCCCGACGCCCCCGCGCCTGCGGCCAATTATGTGCCCTTTGTTGTGGATGGGAACACGGTCTATGTGTCCGGTCAGATTTCGGCGAATGCAGACGGCCTGATCACCGGCAAACTGGGCGATGACCTGACCGCCGAAGATGGCGCCGCTGCCGCGCGGGCCTGTGCGATCAGCCTTTTGGCGCAATTGAAAGCAGCCTGTGGCGGTGACATTGATCGCCTTGATCGTGTGATCAAACTCGTGGGCTTCGTGAACTCGACCGCGGATTTCACCGATCAGCCCAAGGTCATCAACGGCGCGTCCGATTTTCTTGTCGAAGCATTGGGCGATCAAGGTCGCCATACGCGATCCGCTGTTAGTGCTGCCAGCCTGCCCTTGGGTGTCGCCGTCGAAATCGAAGCCATTTTTACAATCAAATGACCCTACCTGCCGTCTTTTTCACTCGCCCCATCGCGCATCGTGCCTTGCATGATGTGACCAATGGCCGTGCCGAAAACAGCACCCGCGCAATCGCTGCCGCGATTGATGCAGGCTACGGAATCGAGATTGATTTACAGCTGTCGTCGGATGACGTGCCCATGGTGTTCCACGACTATCATCTGGCGCGTCTAACCAATGGCAAAGGCGCGGTGGCGCAACATACCGCCGCCGAACTGCAGGGTTTCGCGCTGCGTCACGATGGCGACCCAATGCCGACATTGGCGCAGGTTTTGGCGCAAGTAGATGGTCGCGTGCCCCTGTTAATCGAGTTCAAGGATCAAGACGGTCAAATGGGGCCGAATGTCGGTGCGCTTGGTAAGGCCGCCGCCGACATCTTGCGCGATTATGACGGCCCCTATGCGGTCATGTCCTTCAACCCGCATGCGGTGGCCGAGCTGCAAATGCTTTTGCCGGACGCCCCGCGTGGGATCGTTACCGATCCTTATCGCAGCGATGACTGGCCGACCTTGCCTGCAGCCAGATGTGACGCCTTGCGCAACATTCCCGATTACGACCGGACGGGTTCTTGTTTTATCAGCCACAATCAGGCCGATCTGGATGCCGCCGCTGTGACAGCATTGAAAGAGCGCGGCGCGCAGGTTTTGTGCTGGACGGTGAAATCGCCCGAACATGAAGCCCGCGCCCGAAAGGTGGCGCAGAACATCACCTTCGAGGGCTATCTGGCTTGACCCAGCCTACCGTCACCGTCAGCACCCACGCGTCCATCGCCGATATCGGCGCGGATGATTGGGATGCCTGCGCGGGGGGTGGCGTTGATCCATTCACGACCTACAGGTTCCTGCACGCGCTAGAGGTCAGCGGATCAGTCGGCCCGGGCACCGGTTGGCAACCGCAGTACTTACGCGCCCAAGAGGACGGCAAAACCATCGCCGTCGCCCCGCTTTATGCCAAGGGGCACAGTCAGGGCGAATATATGTTCGACCATAATTGGGCCCATGCCTATGAAAATGCGGGTGGGCGGTATTACCCGAAATTGCAGATCGCTGTGCCGTTTACGCCAGCAACCGGGCGGCGGTTTTTGACCCGCGAAGGCCATGACGCAGCAGGCATGAGCGCGTTGATCCAAGGCGCTGTTCAGATTACCGCCGACAATGAAATCTCGTCAATACACGCCACATTCTGCACGCAGGCAGAAGCGCTGGCGGGCGAAGAAATGGGGCTGATGTCGCGGCTTGGGCAGCAGTATCATTGGGTGAACGACGGTTACGCCGATTTCGACGGCTTTCTGGCGACATTGGCGAGCCGGAAACGCAAAAACATCCGACGTGAGCGCGCGGCGGCCCAAGGGTTTGGTGGCGAGATTGTCATGCTGACCGGCGACGCCATCGCGCCGGAACACTGGGATGCATTCTGGGAATTTTACCAAGACACTGGCAGCCGCAAATGGGGCACCCCCTATCTGACGCGCGCGTTTTTCGACATCGCACATGAAACGATGCGCGATGATATCCTGCTGGTGCTGGCGGTACGCAACGGGCGGCCGATTGCAGGGGCGTTGAACTTCATTGGGCGTGATACGCTTTACGGGCGCTATTGGGGTTGCACGGAACACCACGACTGTTTGCATTTCGAGCTGTGTTATTACACCGCGATCGACTACGCGATTGCAAACGGCATGTCGCGCGTCGAGGCGGGCGCGCAGGGCGAACACAAGATCGCGCGTGGCTATTTGCCGACGCCGACGCATTCACTGCACTGGTTTGGCGATCCGGGTTTTCGGGATGCCGTGGGCCGATATTTGGCCGAAGAGCGCGACGCAGTGGACCATGAGATTGAAGTGCTGACGAGCTATGGGCCGTTTCGTAAATCCAACCCAAAGGAACAGCCATGACATTGGATGCCGCACAGCGCCGCGATATGATTGATCCGCTTTTGGCCAGTGGCTGGGCGATAGTGGAAGGCCGCGATGCGATCCGCAAAACTTATAAGTTTCGGAATTTCGTCGAGGCCATCGGTTTCATGACGCAGGCCGCGATTTGGGCGGAAAAACTGAACCATCATCCCGAGTGGTCGAATGTTTATGGCCGTGTCGATGTGACCTTGATCACTCATGACGTGGATGGGCTGTCAGAGCTGGATGCGAAACTTGCCGCCAAGATGGACACGCTTACTGCCCGCGGATAGGTGGCCCCCGCCTACACAAGGCAGAGGCCGGTGTTTTAGAGTGCGGCGACCATGGTTTCGCCCGCAGAAGTCTCGCATTCGCCTGGGGAAGCTTCGGCGTTCAGCACGGTCACAACACCATCTTCAGCACAAAGTGCATAACGCTTGGACCGGCTGACAAAACCGACTGGCGGCGCGTCAAAATCCATGCCAACCGCTTTGGTAAATTCTGACGCCGCATCGCCCAGCATCGTGATGCCAGCAGCACCCGCACCGGTATCTTTGGACCAAGCGTCCATCACAAACGGGTCGTTGACCGACAGGCAAATCACCTCGTCGACGCCTTTTGCATTCAGCGCATCCATGGACCGCATAAACGAAGGAACATGCGCCGTCGTGCATGTGCCCGTATAAGCGCCCGGCAAACCGAAGATCACGACCTTGCGGCCCTTCAGAAGTTCGGAAAGTTGCACCGTCTCCGGCCCATTTTCACCCATTTTACAAAGGGTTGCGTCCGGCAACGTTGTTCCTGTCGTCATTGTCATGCTATTTTCCTTGTTTGGAATTGCGTCTGTCTTGCCTGACCATATAGGATTGGCACAAGCAAACAAAAGGCGGAATACGACATGACCCATATGGTTGTCATCGGGGCTGGTCAGGCTGGTTCATCACTTGTGGCCAAACTGCGCGCAACAGGGTTCGACGGGGACATCACGCTGATCGGTGCAGAGGCCGTGCCGCCCTACCAGCGCCCGCCATTGTCCAAGGCCTATCTGCTTGGCGATATGGTCGAAGAGCGGCTTTACCTGCGCCCCGCCGCATTTTACGCCGACAACAAAATTGATTTGCGTCTGGATTGCAACGCGAGCAGCGTGGATGCGGCGACCAAGACCATCACGTTATCCGACGGCGGCACAATCAGCTATGACAAGCTGGCGCTGACCACAGGATCAATCCCGCGGACCTTGCCCGCGGCCATCGGCGGCACATTGGACGGCGTGTTCAGCGTGCGCGATCTAAAGGACGCGGACGCCATGGTCCCTGCCTTCACCGCTGGCAAAAAGGTGCTGATCATCGGCGGCGGCTACATCGGGTTAGAGGCGGCGGCGGTCGCATCAAAACTCGGCCTAGAGGTCACATTGGTCGAAATGGGCGATCGCATTTTGCAACGAGTCGCGGCCCCGCAAACATCCGATTTCTTTCGCGATCTACACACGTCCCACGGCGTCGACATCCGCGAAGGCGTCGGCCTCGACCGCTTGCTTGGCGACACCCATGTGACCGGCGCACGGCTGACAGACGGGACCGAACTGGACATTGATTTCGCAGTCGTCGGCGTCGGCATCATGCCGGCCACAGCACTTGCTAAAACCGCAGGCGTGACCGTGGACAACGGGATCGTGACCAATGACCACGCGCAAACATCGGACCCCGACATCTATGCCGCTGGCGACTGCGCCACGCTGACGTTCAAGGGCGAAACCATCCGGCTTGAAAGCGTTGGCAATGCGATTGATCAAGCCGAAGTGGCGGCGCAAAACATGGGCGGTGGCGATGTGACCTATACGCCAAAACCATGGTTCTGGTCGGATCAATACGACTGCAAACTGCAGATTGCGGGGCTGAACATCGGCTATACAGATGTGCATGTCCGCATGGGCGACGGCGGGCAATCGCATTGGTATTATGACGGCGACACGCTGTTGGCCGTCGACGCGATGAACGATCCGCGCAACTATATGATCGGCAAACGATTGATCGAAGCAGGGCGCAGCCCAGCGCCTGCGCAAATCACCGACCCCGCGACGGATATGAAAGCGCTGCTAAAACCATGAGGATCATCGGCGGGACCCACCGCGGCACAGTCTTGGCAGACGTTGGCGAAGGCGATGCCAAAGCCCACCTGCGCCCCACATCAGACCGCGTGCGTGAAAGCCTGTTTAACGTCCTACAAGGCGGCCGTTTTGGCGAAGTAATCCGCGGCAAGGTCGTGCTTGATCTGTTTGCAGGCACGGGCGCATTAGGGTTAGAGGCGCTATCACGCGGTGCAAAACACGTCACATTCGTGGAAAACGGCGCAGTTGGCAGTAAGTTAATTCAAGCCAATATCGCGAAACTCAAACGGCGTGGCGACACCACAATCGTCAAAGTTGACGCCACTCAAATCGGCATGGCCAACAAGGCCGACTGCGCCGACCTCGTCTTCCTTGACCCGCCCTACGGCAAGGGCCTCGGGATCAAGGCGCTGAACGCAGCACTGAAAATGGGCTGGATCGCCAAAGGTGCTACGATCGTTTGGGAAGAAAGCACAGCCCAACCCGCCCCACGCGGTTTCACCAGTCTCGACAGCCGGAAATACGGCGACACTTGGGTCACTTTTCTAAGGGCAGATCAATGACCCCCGAACTTGTCATCTTTGATTGCGACGGCGTTTTGGTCGAAACAGAATCCGTTACAGATCAAGTCCTCTCGGCCTATTTCACCGCCCATGGCGCCCCAATTACCCCCGCAAAAGTACACGCGCTCTTCGCCGGTGGCACAATGGAAGGAGCAGGCGAAGCCGCCATTAAACTTGGCGCGACACTGCCCCCTAATTGGCTCAATGACATCTACGCCGCGATGTTCGCAAAGCTTGGCGAAGGCGTGATGGTCTTTCCCGGCCTTATCGACCTGCTCGACACATTGGATGCACAAGGCATCCCCGTCGCGGTGGCGTCCAACGGACCCATGGCAAAAATGAAGGTCAGCCTAAGCCCATCAGGGTTGTGGGACCGCCTGCAAGGCCGGATCTATTCGCGCGAAAACTACGCACCCAAACCTGCCCCCGACATGCTGCTCGCGGCTTGTGCAGCCAATAATGTCAGCCCCGCAAACGCAGTGATGACCGACGACACGCCCGTCGGCACTGCGGCCGCAGATGCTGCTGGCATGCGTGCCATCGGCTTTGCAGCGGCGAGCAACGCAGAGCTACTCGGCGCTACCGGCCATCCCGTCGCGCACACAATGGCGCAGGTGCAAAAACTGCTCGGGCTTTAGACCTGATAGGTCGGGTGATACATGCCACCGGGCGATTGGGTGAAAATCTCGGCACCGTTTGCTGTGATTCCAATGGAATGCTCAAACTGCGCAGACAGTGATTTATCGCGGGTCACGGCTGTCCAATCATCGGCCAAAACCTTGGTGTCCGGACGGCCCAAATTGATCATCGGCTCAATGGTGAAGAACATGCCTTCTTCCAAAACAGCCCCAGTGCCAGCACGGCCATAATGCAAAACATTCGGCGGGGCATGGAACACACGACCCAACCCGTGACCACAAAAATCGCGGACAACAGACATGCGCTGGCTTTCAGCGTAAACCTGAATGGCATGACCGATATCGCCAAATGTATTGCCCGGCTTGGCCGCCTCGATCCCCAACATCAGTGCGTCATGGGTGACTTGGATCAAACGCTCTGCCTTGCGTGACAGCTTGCCCGCGACATACATGCGCGATGTGTCGCCGAACCAGCCATCAACGATGACTGTGACATCGATATTCAAAATATCGCCGTCTTTCAGCGCCTTTTCACCAGGAATGCCGTGACACACAACATGATTGATCGAAATGCAGCTCGCGTGTTGATAGCCCTTATAGCCAATCGTGGCAGAGGTCGCACCGGCATCATCAACCATCTGGGTGATCACGCGATCAATTTCCGCCGTTGTCTGACCAACAAAAACATGGGCAGCAATATCATCCAAAATCTGCGCGGCCAAACGGCCCGCCACATTCATTCCGGCAAAATCATCCGCCTCATAAATGCGAATTCCATCCTTGGTGACACGGCCCTTATTCGTCTGCACAGCGCATTCCTTTTTCTACGTCCCCGACGACATAAGACACTTCTGGGGCAAAAACCACCCACCCCTCTTTCGTTGTCAAATATCCCTGCCAGAGGCGCTGCCATCCCACACAAACGGCAATGGCCGCCGCAGCGCGACACCGCTGGGATCAATCGCACAATCATAGGCCAGCACCTGCACACCAGCCTGCATTGCGCGCGCAAAAGCTGCGGCATATTTCGGGTCGATGTCCGCGGCCAGCGTGACCGCCGCGCAATCGGTCCGTTGCACCACGTAAAACATCACAGCGCGGCGCCCTTGCGATACCATCTGCGCCAAGGCCTCCAGATGTTTGGCACCTCGCGCGGTGACACTGTCGGGAAATTCGGCCAGCCCCGACGTCCGCGATAAGGTCACGCTTTTGACCTCGAGATAGGTCTCCACCTCCCCCGTCAGCAGAAAATCGATGCGGCTTTTCTCGGCATATTTCACCTCTGGACGCACGGCGTCATGGGCGGGCAAGCCCGCGATCTGACCAGCCGCCAAAGCAGGCCCAACAACCCGGTTCGGCACGCCCGTATCCACCCCAACAAAATGCCCGTCATCTTGTTCGATCAAACGCCAACCGTATTTCAGCTTTTTCTTGGGGTCATCATTCGGTTCCAACCACAGCTTGATCCCCTCGTCCGCCATCCCCATCATCGACCTAGGGTTGGGGCAATGGGCGACGGCCTCGGACCCATCGGGTAAACGCACATCGGCCAGAAACCGTTTATAGCGGCGGATCAGACGAGCGGGGATAAGGGGCGTGGCAAATTTCATACCACGACCTATAACAAACCCAACCAAACAGGAGAAACACCAATGACGAACCCAACCGCCGCAATGCTCGTGATCGGTGACGAAATCCTGTCAGGGCGGACGCGCGACGCCAATATGCATCACCTTGCAGGGCAGTTGACCGAAGCAGGCATTGACCTGACCGAGGTGCGCATCGTGTCCGATGACGCCCCCGCAATTGTGGCCGCGGTTAAGGCGCTGTCAGACGCCTACACCCATGTGTTCACGTCCGGTGGCATCGGGCCAACCCACGACGACATCACAGCCGATTGCATCGCTGCGGCCTTTGGCGCGTCCATCGACGTGCGGGCGGATGCAGCAGCCTTGCTACAAGCCCATTACGACAGCAAGGGGCAAGAGTTTAACACGGCCCGCCAACGTATGGCCCGCATCCCCGATGGGGCGACCTTAATCGATAACCCAGTCAGCATCGCACCGGGTTTCACGCTTCAAAACGTGCATGTGATGGCCGGTGTGCCATCGGTATTTCAAGCCATGGTCGCCTCTATCCTGCCCACGCTTTCAGGCGGCGAGCAGCTTTTATCGCGTAGCTTGCGCGTTGTGCGCGGTGAAGGTGATATCGCGGGTCCACTGGGTGAATTTGCGGCGCGCCACCCATCACTGTCTGTCGGGTCTTATCCGTTCCAAACGGATGGCATTTATGGCGCCAATTTGGTGGTCCGGGGCAAAGATGCGGCCCTGCTCGACGCAGCCATGACCGAACTTGGTCGCATTTTTGCATGACCCTGCCCTCGATCACTCGACTTTATGATGTGATTGACCACACGTGGCCAGCGGCTGCGAGGCACGACCATGGTCCGTTTACGATACGCCAAGGCGCGGGCGGCGGCAGTCGGGTCAGTGCTGCAACCTTAAACACCTCCGCCGCTATCGCTGACCTACGCGCCGCGGAACAAATGCTTTGCGATTTGGGGCAACCATTGTTGTTCATGGTCAAAGACGGGCAGGATGATTTTGACGCACAGCTTTCTGCTGACGGCTATGTGATCAAGGACCCATGCAATCTATATGCGGCGCCAATTGCCCAAGATCGCCCGCCACATAAAACCTGTTTTCCAGCCTACCCCCCACTTGCGGCCCAAGCTGACATCTGGGCCAAAGGTGGTGTTGGCCCCGCGCGATTGGCGATTATGGAGCGGGCACGGGGACCGAAAACCAGTATCTTGGGGCGGGTCGGCGATACGCCAGCGGGCACGGTTTATGCTGGTATTCACGACGGTATTGCCATGTTGCATGCTTTGGAAATTGATCCAGCGTTGCGCAGGAACGGCTTGGGCCGCCATCTGACACGTGGTGTCGCGCAATGGGGGCAATCCTTGGGCGCGCAACACCTCGCGTTGATCACGACGCAGGCAAATGTGGGGGCCAATGCGCTCTATACTTCCCTCGGGATGCAGGTTGTGGGACACTATCATTACCGTATCAAATCAGAGAAGTAGCTGCCTGTGACCAAATCCCCCACTGCACTTGACCTGCCGATGGTTGATCCGCTGCCCGATGCCACCCAAAAGTTCTTTGATGTTTGTAATGAAAAGCTGGGACTGGTCCCGCATGTCTTGCAGGCCTATGCCTTTGATATTGATAAGCTTAACGCATTTAGCGCGCTTTATAATGATGTGATGTTGGCGGAATCGGGTCTGTCCAAACTGGAACGCGAAATGATTGCCGTGACGGTGTCGTCGATCAACAAATGTTTCTATTGCCTAACCGCCCATGGCGCGGCGGTGCGGCAGTTGTCGGGTGACCCGAAACTTGGCGAGGCTTTGGTCATGAACTGGCGCGTTGCCGATCTGGATGCGCGCCAACATGCGATGCTATTGTTTGCGGAACAAATGACCCTTGCCTCTGCCGCTATCGAAGAAAAAGACCGCGACGCGTTGCGCCAAGTCGGCTTTACGGATCGCGACATCTGGGACATCGCGGCAACGGCAAGTTTTTACAACATGACAAACCGTATGGCATCAGCCACAGATATGCGGCCAAACGACGAATACCACGCGCTAGCACGATGATCCGCCTTGCCTTCTGCCTTATTCTGGTTCTTTGGCACAGTGCCGCTGCGGCGCAGGATCTGACGTTCCCGAGCAATGCAAAGTTGACCCGCAGCACACCGCCAACAATCGACAGCTTCGCGATGCCTGTTGGCCCTTGGGCCGATGGAACCATGCCCTCGGAACTGCATGAAGGCCAATTCACACAGCAGGCGTGGACGATTGCGGCGTCCGGGCTTAGCACCTTGCAACTGGTACGCCCGTTGCGGGATCAGTTGCGCAATGACGGGTTCGAGGTGTTGTTCGAGTGCCGCGATAGAGCATGCGGTGGTTTTGATTTTCGATTTGCGATATCGGTTCTGCCCCCACCTGAAATGCAGGTGAACCTTGGCGATTTTCGGTATCTTGCGGCGCGCAAGGATACCGATGATGGACCGGTTTTGATCAGTCTGCTTGCCAGTCGATCCGCGCGCGCCGGCCATGTGCAAATATCACGTGTTGGCGCAAATGCACCCACTGCACCAGAGGCGTCGGGAGCCGCGATCCGTGGGGCGGTCAACATCGCCACAACGGGCGAATTGTCCGAAACGCTCGTGACCCAAGGCCGCGCCGTCTTGGTCGGGCTTGATTTTGAAACCGGTTCATCGCGCTTGGGCGCGGGGCCCTATCCGGTTCTGGATGCTTTGGCGACATTTCTGGCTGCCCAACCCACATTACAGGTCGCATTGGTCGGGCATACGGATAGCTCTGGTTCGCTTGAAGGCAATATCACCTTGTCAAAACGCCGCGCAGGTTCAGTGTTGGAACGTTTGGTTGCCGACTATGCCGTTCCCCGCAAACAGCTTGATGCCCAAGGCATGGGGTATCTGGCCCCAATCCGGTCAAATCTCGACGAAGCAGGTCGAACTGCCAATCGGCGTGTCGAAGTCATTATCACCTCCACGAACTAAGCTGATCGTTGGGCCAAATGCGTTGGCGGCGCCCAGATCCGCAAGCAAGCTCGCCCCTCTTTTTTCGCCTTATAGAGTGCGTCATCAGCCCGGTTGATATGGGTTTCTAGTGATACGCCCTTTTCAATTTGGACACCCCCGATTGAAAGGGTCACGGACTGATGTCGGTCCCCTTTCCCCGCGACAAAAGTGATGGGTTGCCCAATACGGTGTGCAATCACGCGGGCCTGATGCAGCGTCGCGCCAGACAGTAAGACCCCAAACTCTTCGCCGCCGACCCGCCCTGCAACATCATCGGGACGCAAATTCCATTTCATCCGATGCGCAATTTCCTCAAGGCAAACATCCCCAGCGGCATGGCCCCAAGTGTCGTTGATCTTCTTGAAATGATCCGCATCCAGCAGCAAAAGCACACCAGAAAAATCTTGTTTCAACCGCTTTTCAGCGAGCTCCAAAAACGTCCGGCGGTTGTTTAGTCCGGTCAGACCATCCTTGCGCGACAACAACGACAGGTCACGCTGTAATTTCACCTGATATACGGACACCCAAGTAAATGTGATGACAAACGGCGTGCCAACGGCAATGGCCTGCATCCCATAGAACAGGACAGGTTGCGGAAAGTAGCCATAAACCGCGTAGACGAAACCAAGATTGCTTAGCACGATCAGGCAAACGACAACGCTGCCAAGCGCGGCAATCCCGCGGGCATGGCGCGGCACCAGAAATCGAAGGAAAGTGTTCACGCAGTCACCTCATCTTTGCAAAGGCTATGCTGTCTATCTTTCGAAGGGATTAACGATCACCAACGAAAAAAACGCGACCACATTGAAGGGCCGCGCCAGGAGGGCGTTTTCACACCGTTGGGAACTTGTTTATGTCCAGTTGTCTGGGCCTTTTTCAGCCAGTTCATGGACAAGGAAATCAATAAATGCCCGCACCTTGGGCTGGGTAAACCGCCCCGGTGGGTAGACGGCATAAACGCCTTGGGTTTCGACAGGCAGATCGGGGATAACATCCTCGACCAGCCCTTGGGCCATGGCATCCGCGTAAAGGAAGCTTGGCAAATACGCGATGCCCAGCCCACCAACACAAGCGTTCAGCAGCGATTGTCCATCATTCACTGTCAGCCAGCCAGCGGTGCGCACTTGGCGTTTTTCACCCGATGGCGCTGTCAGTTTCCACACAGCTGAATTGGACTGGTTGGAATAATGAAGTAACTTGTGGTCGTTCAAATCGTCGATCTTTTCAGGGCGACCGTATTTTTCGAAATACGCCGGACTTGCGATCATACGTTTAGAGGTTTCAGTCAGCTTGCGAGCCCGCAATGTGCTGTCTTCCAACTCACCAATCCGCACGGCCATGTCGAACCCTTCGGAAATCAATTCCACATAGCGGTTGTTCAGGACCATGTTCACCGTGATGTCCGGAAACTCCGTCAAGAAGTCATCCAAGACTGGCGACAGGTGGTTTACACCAAAGTCGGTTGCAACAGAGATGCGCAACAACCCAGACGGGGCTGATTGCATCGATGTGACAAGCGCGTCGGCTTCACCGGCGTCATTTAAGACCCGCCGTGCGCGGTCATAATAGGCCAGACCAATTTCTGTCGGGCTTACGCGTCGTGTCGTCCGGTTCAAAAGCCGCGCGCCAAGGCGTGCTTCTAATGATGAGACGTGCTTTGAAACTGCGGATTTTGAAATCCCCATTTTCTTTGCCGCATCTGTAAATCCACCTTGATCCACAACCGTGGCGAAGGCTTCCATTTCTGTGAGGCGATCCATGCTCGCTCCTCTGTCTACTCAAATTTCTTGCAGCCATATCTGCAGGTCAAATCGGGCAGGAATGGGACACTGCCGCGACAATAGGGGGGTTTTGTCGCGAACTGGTGAAGGCAGAGAAACAACCAAATTCAGTTGGACTTCGGCTTATATCCCTTGTTTCATGGGGCATGGCATACAATTATGACGCTTTATACGCGACCGAACCAAATGCGCTTGGGGCACCGACCCCTGCGTTTGTCCAGTTTTTCGAAACATTTGCGAATCCCGTTGCACGGGTGCTGGATGTCGGATGTGGCCAAGGGCGTGACGCGCAAACACGGCTTATCGCCCATGTGTCCCCAATGGATTGGCTATTGATCGCAGACGAGACGGCAAAGGGTTTCTATTTGCGCAACTGTTATAGTGTCGCGGCCAATCGCGTGCCTTGATCAATCGCGCGTTTGGCGTCCAGCTCTGCCGCGACATCGGCCCCGCCAATCACATGCGGTGTGCGGCCCGCCGCAATCAGCGCATCGGCCAAGCTGCGTTCTGGCAACTGGCCCGCACATAGAACAATGGTATCAACCGCAATCAACGTCGGGTTCTCGCGCGCCTCGCCGTAAGACACGTGCAGCCCGTCCGCATCAATGCGTTCATAGTTCACACCGCCGATCATCTTGACGTTCTTCATTTGCAATGCGGCGCGGTGAATCCAACCCGTGGTCTTGCCAAGGTTCTTGCCCAGCTTCTGCGCCTTGCGCTGTAACAGGGTTACCTCACGCTCCGGTGCTTCTGGCTGTGGTCCTGCGGCAGCGATACCGCCGCGCACATCAGATGGATCAGCGACGCCCCATTCGGTGAGCCACGCCTGCAGGTCTTCCGTCGGACTGTCTCCGGTCACAAGGTATTCCGCAATATCGAACCCAATGCCGCCCGCACCAATCACCGCGACACGTTTGCCCACAGGCATCTTGCCACGCAACACATCAATATAGGACAAGACATTCGGACCATCTTGGCCTTCAATCTGCGGATCACGCGGGACAACGCCGGTGGCAATCACCACCTCGTCAAATCCAGCCAAGTCATCAACACCTGCCGTCACACCCAAGCGCAAATCAATGCCAGCCTGCGCAACCATGGCCTCGTAATACTCTACAAGCCCCCAGAACTCTTCCTTGCCCGGCACCTGCTTGGCCATATTCAACTGACCACCGATTTGGGTCGCTTTGTCGAAGATACTCACCTTATGACCGCGCTCTGCCAGCGCCAACGCCGTCGATAGCCCAGCAGGTCCGGCACCCACAACAGCAACGTTTTTAACGGCTGCAGCAGGCGACAACACCAGTTCCGTTTCAAAACACGCACGCGGGTTGACCAGACATGTCGACATCTTGCCGCTGAACGTGTGGTCCAAACAGGCTTGGTTACAAGCAATACACGGGGCAATCTGTGCGGCCTGCCCTGCGGCGGCTTTGGCGACAAAATCAGGGTCTGCCAAAAACGGGCGGGCCATGCTGACCATATCGGCGCAGCCCTCGGCCAAAACACTTTCGGCGACGTCGGGCGTGTTGATCCGGTTGGACGTGATGACGGGAATGGACACCTCGCCCATCAGCTTTTTGGTGACCCAAGCAAAGGCGCGGCGCGGCACGGATGTTGCGATTGTCGGAATGCGCGCCTCGTGCCAGCCGATGCCTGTGTTGAAAATCGTTGCCCCTGCGGCCTCAATCGCCTTGGCCAATTGCACGACCTCGGCCCAAGTTGATCCGTTCGGGATCAAGTCGATCATCGACAGGCGGTAAATCAAGATGAAATCAGGCCCGACGGCTTCGCGAACGCGGCGCACAACCTCGACAGGCAAGCGCATACGGTTCTCATAGCTTCCGCCCCATTCGTCCTCGCGCTTGTTGACATGGGTGACGAGGAACTGGTTCAGGAAATACCCTTCGGACCCCATCACCTCTACACCGTCATAACCAGCCTCGCGGGCACGAACAGCAGCGGTCACAATGTCAGAAATCTGTTGCTCAATCCCATCCGCATCCAGCTCCTTGGGCGGGAACGGAGAAATCGGCGATTTGACTGCACTGGCCGACACACAATCAGGCGAATAAGCATAGCGCCCCGCATGCAAAATCTGCATCGCAATTTTGCCGCCAGCATCATGCACGCGGTCAGTCACGATGCGGTGGTTTGCAATATCCTCTTCCGAAAACAGACCCGCGGCGCCCGGAAACACGCCACCCTCTTTGTTCGGCGCCATGCCGCCCGTGACCATCAAGGCCACACCACCACGGGCACGGGTCGCGTAGAATTCAGCAACACGGTTCCAGTCGCGGGTCTCTTCCAGACCAGTGTGCATCGACCCCATCAACACGCGGTTCTTCAGCGTCGTAAATCCCAGATCAAGCGGGGCCAAAAGATGTGGATAGGTGGTCATGCAAACGCTCCCGATAAAAACTCGCCCCAGACTGCCCACAAATTGACGTGAACGTCACCTAGAACGCAACGTCAGCACTTCTTCTGGCTTAAAATACCTCGGGGGAGGCCGCAGGCCGGGGGCAGCGCCCCGACCATATCACATGGTTTCGACACAATGGCGGCGAAACGCGCTTTTTAACATATCAAGTTCTTCGCGTAGCAAAGTCATTTCAGCACGAATATCCTCTGACAGGCCTTCGCCTGACAGAATAGTAAAGCTATTGAGAACGGTTTCCGTTTCCACGTCGGAAATAACGAAGGTCTGCAAGCCGTCGGACAAAAGCTCGGCAGGCACTGGCACATGCACGACCCAGTCATCGGATTGCGCGGCCTTTTTGACCACAACGCCATCAATCGCATCGCCTAAATGGGTGACCACAATATCAGGTGGCGTGCCCTTCACATCCGAAAACACACCCTCCCAGACGCCGGCTACCAAACGTGTTTTTGTCAATGTGACTGTCATAAGCGGGCTCCTATGGAAATTATAGTTCAGCGCGTGGATAACGGCAGAACGTCATATCGCGAATTGTGACTTGGTTCATTTCGGGGCCTTCAAAAATCAGATCAAGCCACATGCGTTCAATGCGCTTTTCGTTCAGGTCCGAATAACCTAGGTCAAATTCAACCATGCAATCTTGTTGGCCCAATGGCAGTTCCAGCACAAGCTGTTCTGTATTGGGACCATGTTTGACGTTCAATCGCGCAAAAATTTCGAGCGGCTTTTCGACGTCGATGATCGCATTCACCCGTACGATGTGGCGACGCTGAAGATTTTCGCAGGCGTCATCTGGTGCATCAATCACAACCGACAAAAAGCTACCGTCAAAGCGAAACACATCCATGCGTAGGGCAAATGGTGCAAGATCGGCTTCACGTGTGTTTCTAATTTGGCGCAGGGTCAGTTCGGAAACCTTACAGTCGTGAAACAGCGTGACCTCTTCGCCCAAGGCCGTTTTGCTCGGCACCGCCGACATGCCCTTGGAACTAAGTGGACCGCGCCACAGACGCGGACGCCATGACCATTCCGTGCCGCCGGGGCGTGTGAATGCATTTGAACCAATCCGCGGCAAGGCCAAACGGGTATCGGCAACATGGATCAGTTCATCGATATGGGTCCGCACGCGGCGGGCGCGCTGGCGCTGGTGTCGTAGCGCATCAAGATCAGCCGTTGGCGCATTGCGCGCTGCCCTTGCCCAGCGCAAAATCGCACCGTTTTGCAGAATACGACTGACAATACTGTCTTTTTTTTTGCGCCATCGCGTTCAAATACCTTTTAGACTTGGGGCAAGTTACAACCCTTTGTCATCTTTGCCAAACTGTTGACGAAAAAGAAACAATCCTTAACCGTCTGTTGCTGAAGTGTCCGCATTTGCTGCCAAAACGGCATCAGTTGCTTGTGCCAGCAACCCTGCGCCCACGGCTTCGCCCAGTGGAGCTGAATCAAATCCACGCACCGTAATCGTCACCAAACGCCCTGCGACATCGACAAAGTTGCGCCATTCGGCGTGTTGTGCGCCCACGATATGCGCGTCGGCTTCATCTTTGAAATGCACCGAAACGCGGTCAGCCTTGTGTTCAACCGATTGGATATCGATCGTATCGGCGTCTCCACCCCGCGCAAGGATAGCGGCACCAGCGTCACCACTTAGCACAGCGGCAAAGGCCGCAGGATTGTCCGCCACAATCGCAGACCCAGCATCGCCTACTTGGATCGTCACAATGCCTGCCATCGCAGGTTCCGCATCCTCGACACCCAGCGTTTTACAAGCCACAAAAATTGCAAAGCCTTTGGACGGATTGCTCGCAGCGGTGTCAGCGCAATAGCGATCTGGCCCCACCGCGACAAAATCGCCACCCAGCAACGCCAGTTTTGGCGAAATGGCTGGCGCGTCTTGTTGTTTTTCAAAGAACGCAGGGAAGCTAGGCAAGGATGGCAGGCTCAGATTACCGAGCCCGCCAGAGCATCCCGCAAGGGCAAACATTGCCCCTATACTTGTGACACGCAACATCATGGCCTGCTTACAGATCCATATAGATGTGGCGTTCGTCGCGTGCGCCCGGGTGCGTTGTTGCCCCCAAACGTGCACCGCCAACCAGTTGGCTGTATTTCCACAACGCACCGGATGCATAGATTGTTTCGCGCGGGCCTTTCCATGCCTCGCGGCGTGCAGTCATATCAGCGTCGGACACATCCACTGACAGCTCGCCTGTAATCGCATTCATTGTGATCATGTCGCCATTTTGCAGCAGACCAATTGGACCACCATGTGCAGATTCCGGACCAACGTGGCCGACGCAGAACCCACGAGTCGCACCAGAGAAACGACCATCAGTGATGAGCGCCACTTTCTTACCCATACCCTGACCGGACAGCGCCGCAGTTGTGGACAACATTTCGCGCATACCTGGACCGCCAGCGGGACCTTCGTTGCGGATCACGAGCACTTCGCCTTCTTCATACTGACGTGCTTTCACTGCTTCAAACGCGTCTTCTTCGCATTCAAACACGCGAGCTGGGCCGGTGAATGTCTGCTCTTCTTCGGACATGCCTGCGACCTTCACGATCGCGCCTTCTGGGGCAAGGTTGCCCTTCAGACCAACAACACCACCAGTTTTGGTGATCGGCGTCTCAACTGGATAGATGACGCGGCCATCTGCTTCGCCTTCGATTAGGTCCAGTTCTTCACCGATAACGCGGCCAGATGCTGTCATGCAATCTTCGTGGATGAGGCCAGCTTTGCGCAGCTCTTTCAGAACGACTGGCACGCCGCCAACTTCATACAGGTCTTTCGCCACATACTGCCCACCTGGTTTCAGGTCGACAAAATAGGGCGTGTCTTTGAAGATCTCGCAGACATCCATCAGGTCAAAATCGATACCGGCCTCATGGGCAATCGCAGGCAGGTGCAGACCCGCGTTGGTGGAGCCACCTGTGCAGGCCACAACACGTGCCGCATTTTCAAGCGACTTGCGGGTGACAACATCCCGCGCACGGATGTTTTTCTCGATCAACTGCATGACCGCTTCACCAGATGCCACGCCGTATTGATCGCGGGATTCGTAAGGTGCTGGCGCGCCGGAAGAGTTCATCAGCGCAAGGCCGATTGCCTCGGATACGCAAGCCATCGTGTTCGCAGTGAACTGGCCGCCACATGCACCCGCAGATGGGCAAGCCACGCGCTCGAGTGCCGCCAAAGCTTCGTCGGACAAGTTGCCAGCCTGATGCTGACCAACCGCTTCAAACACATCCTGAACTGTCACGTCCTTGCCGTCCAAACGGCCCGGCAGGATCGACCCGCCGTAGATGAACACAGACGGCACGTTCAAACGCACCATCGCCATCATCATGCCCGGCAAGGATTTGTCGCAGCCCGCCAGACCCACAATCGCGTCATAGCAGTGGCCACGCATTGTCAGCTCTACTGTATCCGCAATCGCTTCGCGGGATGCCAAAGAAGACCGCATGCCTTCGTGGCCCATGGCAATCCCGTCGGTCACGGTGATGGTTGTGAATTCGCGTGGTGTACCCATGCCTTTTTTCACGCCCAGTTTCACTGACTGTGCCTGACGGTTCAGCGAGATGTTACAAGGCGCGGCCTCGTTCCAGCATGTCGCCACACCAACCCAAGGCTGTTTGATCGCCTCGTCATCCAAACCCATCGCGTAGAAATACGACCGGTGCGGGGCGCGTGATGGGCCCTCGGTGACGTGGCGGCTTGGCAGGTTTGTCTTGTCAGTCATGGGAAGGGTCCATTTCGCTAGAATTCTGTTGGAAACGGTCTAATTGGCAAGGCAGCCCATGACAAGACGCAACATCCTTGCGGGCGGCGGCCTGCTTCCGTTACCAATGGGGAATTCAGAGCCCAAGGATATAGAGATGGCATTTCGCACCGACCAGTTTGAAGCCTATATCGCGCCCGCCCGTGCCCACCCGCAAATTTGGCGCATTGTCGTCGGTGTGATCGTCACAGTTGCAATGTTGATCGGTTGGATCATTGTGTCAGCATGGGTGACCGGTGAATTGGGTTGGGTCGGCATGAACAGTGCAGAGCTGGACTTGAACACAAGACCTAGCATGATCGAAGGTCTGCTTGGGTTTAGCGGGGGCATCATCGGGCTGTGGATCGTGGTCAGGTTTTTGCACCGCCGCAGCTTTGGCAGTTTGCTAGGCAGCGGGCCAGTTGCGCGGCATTTTCTAATTGCAGCAGGTGTGGTTGCGGTGATCAACGGATCGTGGCTGATCGCCTCGGCGTTTGTATGGGGAACTATACCGAATGTCGCATTTGCATCGGTGCTGATTTTCTTGCCACTTGGGGCTGCTTTGCTGTTAATCCAGACCGGCGCAGAGGAATTCTTGTTTCGCGGTTATCTGATACAGCAGCTGGCAGCACGGTTCGCCAGCCCGATCATTTGGTTCGTTCTGCCTGCCGTTACATTCGGCCTGATCCACTATGATCCGGCATCCATGGGCGACATGATTTGGCCGATCATCGCATCGCTAACCCTGACTGGATTGGCATGGGCCGACCTGACAAGAATCACGGGCAATATCGGCGCGGCGTGGGGCTGGCATTTCATGAACAACTTCTTGCTGCTCAATTTCTTCACATTGCAAGGATCGCTGACGGGGTTCGCGTGGAAGGTGACACCATTTGGCCCCGAAGACCTGACCCTGATTTACATAGCACCTGATTTTGTCTTCACAGTCCTGTCTTGGTGGATTTTACGCCGCATCCTACGACCGAAATTCCAATTTTGATGCATCCTTACGCCCCACACGAACGCTTTGTCGCGCCAGCCATCGGGGCGGCGTTTGGCTCTGTTTTGCTGATCATGGTTGTGATCGAGCTTACGTTTATGTCGACGCCATATGTGTTCGGGTGGTTTTTGCTCGAAAGTTTGCAGCAATCCTATGAAAGCGGCATGACACCATTTGGCGCGATTTTGCAGCTGATCAGTTTTGGGCTGATTGCGGCGACCTTGCTGGCGCTGGTGAAATGGCAGCATGGGCGCGGGTTTTGGTCCATGGTCGGCCCCGTCACACCAACATTGCAAAACCTGAAAATCGCGGGCGTCGCTGTGTTTTGGTTGATGCTTGCTCAGCAATTCCTGCCGCCATGGATCGCATTCGCAGAATTGGAACTGACCCGCCCAATCATTGGATGGGCGGTTTGGATCATCCCAACCATCGGCGCATTGGTCATTCAAGCCGGCACAGAAGAGCTGTATTTTCGCGGTTATCTACAACAACAATTCGCCGCCGTTTCCGACAAGACTTGGGTGTGGATGGGTGTACCGTCGCTATTGTTCGGTATCGGGCATTACGTAAATGGGATGGGGCCAGCCGACGGCGTGCTTTACGCGGTGTGGGCGACACTGTTGGGCATGGCTTGCGCGGATTTGACCGCGCGCACTGGCAACATCGGGGCAGCCGTGGGTTTGCATGTGTCCAACAACTTGTTTGCCTATATTATCGTCGGCGAAGCCGATATGCCATCCAACGGCTTGGCGCTGTTTTTATATCCAGCGACAGATTACAGCGCGTTTGACTACGGACTGCACACATTGATCGACCCATGGGTGATCCCGGAACTGCTAATTTTGATGCTTTCTGTCGGGGTGATGTGGCTTGCTGCACGGGTTGCGATACGCGCCTGATTGCAATTCATGCCGCCGCGTCATATTTGGGTTAGGAAATCTAAGAGGTCGCCCATGAACTGGATCAGCAACTACGTCCGCCCTACCATCAATTCGCTGTTTTCACGCCGCGAAGTGCCTGACAATCTTTGGACGAAATGCCCTGAATGCGGAACCATGTTGTTCCACCGTGAATTGGCCGAAAACCTGAATGTTTGTGGGTCTTGCGACCACCATATGCCGATTGGCGCGCGTGACCGCCTGACCTCCATTTTTGACGGCGGTGTGTTTGTCGAAGTTGAGGTGCCAGAGCCGCTGGCCGACCCGCTGCAATTCCGCGACCAAAAGAAATACACGGATCGCATGAAAGACGCCCGCAAGAAAACCGGCGAAAAAGACGCGATGCTTGTGGCCGAAGGTGACATGGGGCGCACTGGCGTTGTCGTCGCGGTGCAAGATTTCTCTTTCATGGGCGGATCAATGTCCATGTATGTGGGCAACGCGATTGTGGCTGCTGCCGAACGTGCGATTAAACTCAAGCGTCCGCTGATCCTATTTTCCGCCGCTGGAGGCGCGCGGATGCAAGAGGGCATCCTTGGCCTGATGCAAATGCCGCGCACGACAATCGCTGTGCAAATGCTCAAAGAAGCGGGCCTGCCCTATATCGTTGTATTGACCCACCCGACCACAGGTGGCGTGACGGCATCCTATGCGATGCTTGGCGATGTGCAGATTGCGGAACCTAATGCGTTGATCGGCTTTGCCGGTGCGCGGGTGATCGAACAGACCATCGGTGAAAAACTGCCAGAAGGTTTCCAACGCGCCGAATATTTACTCGACCACGGGATGCTGGACCGCGTGACAAAACGCACCAACCTCAAGGACGAGCTGGTGACGATTGTGCGCCTGCTGACCAAGCTTGACGCGCCAATTAAAGGCGACTTGCCTGCCCCTGAAATTCCATCGCATGCGATGGACGAGGCAGAGGCGCAGACGGATAGCGCTAAGTGATCCCGGCCCTCGTCGGCGCGTTATTGGCACTGGGTGCAATGCTCGCCCTGTTCCGCGCTGGCGTATTGGCTGAACGATCCGGCATGGCGGTCATGCTGGCCGCTGTCGCCCTGTTCTTTCCGGTCTTTGCCGCACAAGAGGGAAACCTTGGCGAAGTCATCGTGCATGGTGCGGTGTTCTTGGTGTTCTGCGCCTTTGCGATGGCCGGCTTTCGCGGCGGCACCCGCCTCATTGCGGCGGGACTGATCGCACACGGCATTTTCGACCTTGGCATGTTGGCCATCGGCGCCCCCGGCCCCGCGTGGTGGCCCATTTTCTGCGCGGCCTTTGACGTGGTCGCAGGTGGCATTTTGCTGCGCCTTCTTTACACACGAAAGATACCCGCATGACGACTGGTTCCGACGCAATTCTGGCGCGCATGATGGCGCTGCATCCGAAAATCATCGACCTGACGCTGGATCGGACATGGGCATTGTTGGCCAAGCTCGACAACCCGCAGACCAAGCTACCGCCTGTGATCCATCTGGCTGGCACCAATGGCAAAGGGTCAACCCAAGCCATGATCAGCGCAGGGCTCGAGGCATCGGGCGCATCCGTGCACGCCTATACATCGCCACATCTGGCGCGGTTCCACGAACGCATCCGGCTGGCGGGTGAGTTGATTTCGGAAGACGCGCTAACCGAAATCCTCGACCGCTGCTATGTCGCCAATGGCACCGACGCGATGACCTATTTTGAGATCACGACCATTGCGGGCATTCTGGCATTTGCGGAAACCCCCGCAGATTTCACATTGCTTGAGGTCGGGCTTGGCGGGCGGTTGGATGCGACCAATGTGGTCGACCAACCTGCCGCCACGGTCATCACACCGATTGATCTGGACCACCAACAATTCCTTGGCGATACGCTGACTGCTATTGCGGGCGAAAAGGCGGGCATCATTAAGCGCGGCGTGACCTGCATTGTGGGCCCGCAACATGACGAGGCGATGGATGTGATCGAAACCACCGCAGCACGACTTGGCGCGCCACTGTTGGCCCATGGGCAGCACTGGCACGTCAGCGTGGAACGCGACCGGCTGATTTACCAAGACGAAACAGGGCTGCTTGATCTGCCCCTGCCCGCCCTGCCCGGCCCGCATCAGGTGCAAAACGCCGGTGCCGCGATTGCAACGCTGCGCCATTTGGGGCGCGATGGGGCAGCTTGCGAAGCTGCTGTGACCGACGCCTATTGGCCCGCACGGATGGAAAAGCTGACAACTGGTGCGCTGGTTGAAATGGCGAAACCCGCAGAGCTGTGGCTTGATGGCGGGCATAACCCCGCAGCGGGGCGTGCCTTGGCCGCGACGCTGCGCGCACAACCGCCGCGCCCGACACATCTGATCTGCGGGATGCTGAACACCAAAGACATTGGCGGCTATCTGCAACCCTTGGCTGATATCGCAGCATCCCTAACGGCCGTATCAATCCCTGACGAGATCAATACGGTCCCCGCAGAAGACACCGCAGCCGCGGCCGCAAAGGTTGGAATGGATGCGACCACCGCACCGGATGTGACAACCGCGATCAATCAGATCGTGGCAACAGCACCGAATGCCCGCATTCTCATTTGCGGATCGCTGTATCTGGCAGGCCATGTCATGCGCGAGAATATTTGATTGATGTTCAAACCGCTGACATTGGCGACCGTTACAGCCCTCGCTTGGGCGGGGTCGCTGCAGGCGGCGTCAGTGAACCTGTGTTGGCGCGGCGCGGGCGGCTATACGATGACGGGGCGCATGACCCTGCCCGATTCAGCCATGTTCAAAACCATTGTCACCGAAGACGATGTGACGGCATTTAAGATTTCAGGCTACCACCGTGGAAAGTTAATCGGAAACTGGGACGCCGCGACCCGCAATACCGATACAACGTGGCATCTGCGATTTGACCCGGCTGGCATGGTGTTTTTGACCGGCGGGCGCTTTGCCGGTTTTTCATCCCAAGGGTGGAACGCAAACGGTGAGGTGACCAATTGCGGCACGGTTGGTTTCGGTTTTAACACTGGCAACTATGGCCAAGATATTTGCGTCAACGGCGTCTATATCGCCGAAAGCAGCATCGCACCTGACGCACCCTTGTTGGCGACCTTGGATCCAGTTTCCCCCGATTGCCGCAATGCCGCCGTCGTCAGCAAAGCTATTCGCTAGAAACGAATCAATTCGATTGACTGCGAATCACTTATGCTTCAGATTCATGCCAACCGCGTACGCCCCTACAAAAACAGGCGTTTCGCTGCGCTCTTGGCAGGGCGAGGGGGCAGGCATCAAGCCTGTCTTCTTGTTTCTACCCCCATTTTCCAAAATTCGAATCAGTTACGAATCAGTCTTCGACTTACACCCTGAAATTGCACTAAATGTTGTAAAAAAGGGCTGACGCACCGCGTTATACAGCGGTTTTAACAAAATCTAGCAGCTCGATAGAGGATAAGGCATGACAACGCGTGTTCGGATTGGGACCGCCACGGTTTTGGCGGCTATTGTGGCAACATCGTCTGGGGCTCAAGAAGTCCAGATCACAGATGGTCAGATGGTTGCCAGTTTCACCATCAATGACACTGAATTCAACATTGCGCGCGTCCAAGACAACACCGCCACATTGACGGGAGAGTTTGCGCAGACCAGCCGCCCGTGCCCCGATTTTTGCATCCAGCCAATGGTGCCAGTATCCGGCGTCACGCCCGTAGGTGAGCTGGAAGTGATCCAGTTTTTGCAAGACGACGTCGCGAATAACACTGGCTTGTTGATAAATGCGCGACTGCCCGACGGGTTCGCCAAGGGCGCGTTGCCCGGTGCCGTGAATGTGCCGTTTGCCGCATTGAATGCCGACAATCCCTATCAAGCGGAAATCTTACAAGCGCTTGGCGCTAAAACGTCCGAAACCGGATTGGATTTCGCGAATGCGCGGGCGTTGCTTGTGTATGGCAACGGTCCGTGGGACGCACAATCCAGCCGTGCTGTCCGGTCGTTAATCGATGCGGGTTATCCCGCAAATCTCATTCAAAATTATCGCGGCGGGCTTGAAGATTGGCTCCACCTCGGTTTGTCCACCGTCCTGCCATAAGCTGTTGAAACGAAAGTCGCCCTAATATGATCCGTTCTGTTGTTGCCTTGTTTGTCTTTTCCGTGCTGCTTTGTGGCTATATCGTGCTGCGCCCTGCTGACGTGGCACCGGCCCAACCCGTTGGGGCCGATGATTTGGCCGTCACCCGCGCCCAGACAGATACCATTCTGGCACCCGTCACCAAAACCGCAGAGCTGACCAACGCTGCTGTGATCCAAGCCCCACAGCGTACTACAGCGCCAGGTGCATTGGTCGCCACAACGGACGCCGGCATGGATTCAACCGCCGCGAATGTTTTGGCTGGTCTGGGACTGAACACGGCCCAAGACACCAGCCCAACCGGCGCTGACCCAATGCTCGAAATGACCACAGGCATTCTGTCCGGTATTGGCGCGCTGACCGGTGAAACCATTACCGCAGGCCCGCAAACCCCAGAGCCGGAATCCGATCTTGAACTCTTGGTCGTCAAAGCACTGCAAGAAGGTAAGAACGACGCCTATATCGACGCAATGGTCAACGAGGCTGCGAATGCGGGCACGATCCGTGTGCCCAAAATTCTTGTGACATCTGAAGGGCGCGTTGACACGCATGTGTTGCTGACATCCATCGTGACAAAGGCAAAAATTGCCGCAGGCGGTGAAGCGCCCGCAGTGCCAGAGCGCCCCGAGGGCGTTGAGGTGCGTGTTGTGCAACGTGCAACGGAATCCCAGCAGTATCGGTTTTACACGGTGAAACGCGGCGACAGCCTTGGTGCGATTGCAGTGAATTTCTTTGGCAACGTAGATAAATACAAACTGATTTACGATGCGAACCGCAGCACATTAAGCAGCCCCAACGAACTGCGCATCGGCCAGCGCCTGACCATTCCAGACGTCTAAGCCGCGGCCCAGTCATCCGATTGCATTTCGCGTAACCGGCTGGCAGTGCGTTCAAATTCGAATGTGCCTTCACCCTCGAGGTAAAGCATTTCGGGCAAGGCCGCAGCCGAGCAGATTAGCCGGACCTTGGCCTCGTATAATGCGTCGATCAACGTGACAAAGCGTTTCGCCTCGTTGAAGTTTTGGCGCGACAAGCGGGGGATGTTTTCAAGCACTAGAACCCGCACTGCGTCCGCCACCGCCAAATAATCCGCAGGTCCCAAGAACGCACCACAAAGGTCGAAAAAGCTTACCCGCCCTGCCCCATTGTGGAACCGCGGGATGACAACAGCCCGCCCCTTAACTGTCAGTGTCAGTGCTGCATCTTGCCCCCCCGTCAGATCCGCCCATAGCGCATCTATCTGCGCCGTTGCGGCGCCATCGGCGGGCGTGAAATACACTTTTGCCCCAGCCAATCGGCCTTGACGGTAATCGGTATCGCTGTCGAGCGGTTGGATCACCATCCGCTCTTTGATCAAATCAATGAACGGCACGAACAATGCGCGGTTCAATCCGTTTTTATATAAGTCATCCGGCACGCGGTTTGATGTCGTCACCACGACAACCCCTGCAGCAAACAGCGCCTCGAACAATCGCCCCACAATCATGGCGTCCGTGATGTCGGTGATCTGCATTTCGTCAAAGGCAAGGAAACGGACGTCCCCTGCCAGCTTGGCCGCAACAGGTGCGATGGCATCATCCACACCGCTCTGGCGGGCAATCGCGATTTCGGCATGGACCCACTGCATAAAGGCATGAAAATGCGACCGCTGTTTGGGCGCGTCAACGGCGTCAAACAACATATCCATCATCATGGATTTACCGCGCCCCACGCCGCCCCACATATAAAGACCGCGCATTGGCGGAGGGGCCTTGCGAAACAGTCCAGCCTTTTTTACTGGCTCCGCCAATCCCGCGCGCACGCGCTCTAGCTCTGGCAACACGGCCACTTGATCGGCATCGCGGCGTAACCGGCCACTGGTAACAGCGGCATCATAAATCTCATGCATGGTCATAAAACCACCGATATCACCATTCTAATTCCCACCGCCAGCCCTCGCATTTTTCCAAATACTCTCGCCGAAGGCATCAACGCATTTGCGTTGACACCAACGCGATTCCCAGAGCAACTGAGACCATGAAACAAAACGCGTTGATGAACCCTGTCCTGATTGCCGGCTGCCTGATTATCATGACAGGCTTTGCCATTCGGGCATCATTCGGGGTGTTTCAAATCCCGATTGCGTCTGAATTTGGCTGGATGCGCGCAGATTTCAGCCTTGCCATCGCGATCCAGAACCTTGCTTGGGGCATCGGGCAACCCATCTTTGGGGCGATCGCGGAAAAAATTGGCGACCGCAAGGCGATCATTGCGGGCGCATTGTTTTACGCCGCAGGGTTGTTGCTATCAGCAGGTGCCACGACACCCATCGCGCATCAGATGTATGAAGTCCTCGTCGGTTTTGGCATTGCCGGCACTGGGTTTGGCGTGATCCTCGCCGTCGTCGGGCGCGCGTCTTCAGACGAAAACCGGTCCATGTCGCTGGCCATTGCGACAGCAGCGGGTTCTGCGGGCCAAGTGTTCGGCGCGCCATTGGCAGAATATTTGCTGACCTTCCTGACATGGCAGCAAACATTCGCGACCTTTGCCGCGCTGATCCTCGGCGTCTTGATGGTTCTTCCAATGATGCGCAGCCCCGCGCCAGCCTCCAAGGCAGAGCTCGAAGAATCCATGGGCACCATCTTGAAACGCGCGTTCAAGGATCCCTCTTACACATTAATCTTCCTCGGCTTCTTTTCCTGCGGCTACCAGCTAGCATTTGTCACTGCGCATTTTCCGGCATTCGTCACCGAAATGTGCGGGCCAATTGCGCAGGGCAGCTTGCTTGCCGGCATGGGCATCACAACAACAAGCGCCCTTGGCGCGGTTGCAATTTCGCTGATCGGGCTTGCCAATATTGGTGGCACGCTGCTCGCAGGATATCTGGGCAAACGCTATTCCAAGAAATATCTGCTCGCAGGTATCTATGCAGGGCGCACGATTATCGCCGCGGCCTTTATCCTGACCCCCATGACACCGACGACAGTTATCCTGTTTTCGATTTGTATGGGCAGCCTGTGGCTGGCGACTGTGCCGCTCACATCCGGTTTGGTCGCGCATCTTTATGGGCTGCGCTATATGGGCACGCTTTATGGGATCGTGTTCTTCTCACATCAACTCGGGTCTTTCCTCGGCGTTTGGCTTGGTGGCACACTTTATGATCTCTATGGCACCTACACCTATGTCTGGTGGGTTGGCGTGGGCATTGGCGCGTTCAGCGCGATTGTGCATCTTCCCATTCGGGAAAACAGGCCACACCCAACGCCTGCATAAACGAATTGGACTGCCCCTCGCCGCAGGGTTTTGGGAATAACGAAATTCAATCAATCTTTTGATTACACCTCGCGCCTATGGTCGCGTCGAGCAAAGAGGTGTCTTTTTATGTCAAACGTGATTGCGCAATTGGTGACGTTCCTGAACCCAATCGGGATGACCATCATTCTCGTCTATTGCTTTGGCATTTTTAGCCGCGCGTTTCCGTCCCCCTTGCGGATCAGTATCACCATGGGGTTCCTTTTGGGGTTGGCGGCATGGGTCGCGATGGCGGCACCTATTCAACTTGATGATGGCGTTATCGTCGATTTGCGCGCCTTGTTCGTAGGGATTTCTGCGGCCTTTTTCGGCTGGCGCGCAGCATTGATCACAACGGTCATGGCCGTTGGTTTCCGGATTGAAATCGGCGGCATCGGTATGATTCCTGGCATATTTGGAATTGTCATCGCGGCTATTGCAGGGCTTTTTTGGCGCCGAAAAGTAGAGGCACGCATCAAAAGCAGCATCTTATCCTTGATCGCGCTATCGTCGCTAATCTCGGTAAATATGGTTTCGGCATTCATGCTGCCACATGATGTGTCTGTTGTCTTTTTCCAAACGATGGCCCCTTTGATGTTCGCGCTGAATTTCTTTGGTACGGTCATATTCACACTGCTGATCACACGCGAAATGACGATGCTTGGAAAAGAAAATTCGTTGCTCAAGGCGGCATCAACTGATCCGCTGACGAAAATTCTAAACCGGCGCTCTGTGATCGACAAATATGGAGAAATCCATGATCAGGCGATTTTCAGGCGCGGCGTCGCGATGGTTTGCATCGACGTGGATCATTTCAAGGCAATCAATGACACGTTCGGGCATTTGCCGGGCGATCAGGTTCGGGTCGAAATATCGAGACGCATTTCGTCTTGTCTTCGCCCAACTGATTTGTTCGCGCGGATGAGCGGTGACGAATTTCTTGTGGTTTTGACCAATGTATCCAGCGACGAAGCACTCGCCATTGCAGACCGCTGTCGCAAAATCATCTCGCGCGCGCCAATCGCGACCAATGGCATGCATATTCAAGCTTCGATTAGCGTTGGGTCTGTCTGGTCCAATAAGTCAGAAGAATTTTCAGCCTTCCGCAATGCAGCCGATGCCGCACTCTATCAGGCGAAAACGGCGGGGCGCGATTGCACGGCGTTCAACGGCAAACATGACTTTACCAAACGACCTGTGATTACCGCCGCTTAGCACCGGCATCCAACCATCCAGCGATTGCATCATTAACCTGCGCAGAATGTGTATAGGGCAAACCATGCCCAGCACCGGCGACATCAACATGCTCTGCCCCGCGATTCCAAGTGGCCAAGGTGCCCAATCCGCGTAAAGGCACCGCAGTATCATCGCGCCCCCAGATGGCCAGCATCGGAATGCCCGCATTGGAAATCGCTATATGCTCTTGTCGCAATGACCGCGCCAAGGCGCCGCGCATGCTCGACAAGACAGCCGGCAAATACCCGCGACGGGACAATTGAAACCGCTGCATGTCCTCGATGGGTTTGGGTTTTGCAGAACCCAGCGATTGTCGTCTCATACGTCCAGTGGCGCATGCCGCGAACAACCAGTCCCCAAGAGGCGGAACACTGCAGGCAAGGCGGTCAAACAACGTCCTTGTCGGTTCAATCCCCGCAGGCGCCACCACGATCATACGATCAACACGCGCAGGTTTTTCCGCAGCAAAGCTGGCAGAGATATTTGCCCCCATGGAATAGCCGACGAAAGTCGCGGGCGCTTCAATGGCCTGATCGTCAAGCAGCGCAACCAACTGCGATACAAAAAAGTCCACGCTTTGCGGTGCTTTCGGCGCGTCCGACAACCCGCGACCATATAAATCATAGCTCAACACACGAAACCCGCGGTCCGTGAAGGTCGGAATGATCGCATCCCAAACGACCGCGGGCGTCGTCAGACCGTGGATCGCCACCACGACCGGTCCGGTATCTGGCCCGTGCCATCGATAATGGGTCACCCCATCTTTGAGACGCGCGAAATGCCCGCCCGACCGATCCCGCACGGCTTGCGAAATCGTAACCCGTTGCGCTTCAAACAAGAACGGCGCAACAGCGATCACGCAGATCGTTCCTATGACCGCCAGCCACATCACGTCTTTGGAAAGACTACCGGAAACCAGTCTTCGCGCAGCCGCTGCCCGTCCGTCATATTATGTCCGGGGAACGGCGGCGACGTGCGGCCCGGGCGTGCGACATAACGTGCATCATCCCCAACCCAGCGTAACGACAATGCGCGCCTGCGGATTGCTGACCCATTCCCTCGCGCGCCATGCACCGTGCGAAAATCAAACAACACAACATCCCCCGGTTCCATCGGCCATTCCAAAACCCGCATCTGATCAGGGTCAGCATCCGGATCGGGGACCGGCGTCCAATCGCCAGTTTTGTAAAAATCGCTGTCGTCTGCCCAGCTTACCGGTCGTACCATTTTGTCCCACTTATGAGAGCCCGCAACAAAACGAAGCGACGCTTGCTCCACCGGATCAAGCGGTGCCCAAAGGCTGACAGTTTGCTGGCCTTCGACGAAGTAGTATGGCGCATCTTGATGCCACGGCGTCGGCTTTGGCGTGCCTGGTTCTTTGACCAACACATGATCATGAAAAAACTGCGCGGTTTGGCTTTGCATGGCCTGCGCAGCCAGCGCGGCAGCGGGGCTGTTGCGGACTAGATTTTCGAACGCAGGAATGCGAGTCCAATTGCAATAGTCATCGAAAAACCGTCCTTCAGAGACTTGGTTCTCGGACGCATATTCGCTGGGGTTCGCCATGTTTTCAGCTACGCCCTGCGCCATCTCCGCGACCCAATCTTTGAGCGCACCACGCACGACGACGACACCGTCATTTTGAAAATCTGCAATCTGTTCAGGTGTCATCATTTTGTGGTCCATGCTTTCAAAATATAATTGGCGGTCATCAGATCCAAATGCGCACCGCCACCGTTTTTGAACAATGTGATTTCAGTATCCGAATGGCGTTCAAATTTTGCCAAATCATAATAGTCGGCCACGATGTGGGACCGATCAATCACGCCTTGCGCAATTGGTATTTTAAGTTCGCCAATATGTTCAGCGGTTGTATGCATATTGTCCACAAACACGCGCGCGCGCCGCAATGCCGCGTCATCAACTTCGCGCATGTCTGGCCGGTATGCACCGATCAGATCCACATGTTGGCCGGGCTGCAACCACGCACCTTGGATCAGTGGATCAGTGGACATGGTGGCACAAGTCACGATGTCGGCGGCCCGCACCGCGGCTTCTAGATCGGGCGCAATGGCCACATCCGGCAGATCAGTTTGAAACGCGGCAGCACCCGCAGGAGAGCGGTTCCAGACTGTAAAATGTGCATGCGGAAACACCGTTTTATAGGCGGCGTAGAGCGACCGCCCCACGGTTCCTGCCCCCACAATTAGAATTTCAGAGCTGTCGGGCCGCGCCAAACGACGCGCCGCCAAAAGACTGTCGGCTGCGGTTTTCCACTTGGTGACGAGATGGAAATCTAGAATGGCATCTAGCCCACCGTCTATATCGGAAAACAGGTTCACTGCTCCGCCAACCATTGGCTTGCCCATATCGCGATTATCGGGAAATACCGTTGCGCATTTCACGGCCAAGCCCATGCCGTCGATCCAAGCAGATCGGTTCAGTAATGTTCGGTTACCTTGATACAGCAACACATCTTTGACTTCGGCCTTTGGCAGATCATGTCCCGCAGCGAGCGCATCGGTCAACGCGATCCAATCCAACAGGCCGTCCGCCTCGAAAGGGATCATCACGGTCATTGTGCTTCGTTCGCGGTTAAGAGCCTGTGAGACACGATGCAATCTGCCCAGCCTTGCGGGTGCTCAAACAAATGCGTCTGCCAACCCCGCGCCTTGGCGGCGTTGATGTTGTCGATCCGGTCATCGGCAAATAGCAGCGTTGTTGGATCGACGCCGCAATCTGCCTCTAGCCGTTCATAGATTTCGACGTCGGGTTTGATCACACCCATATGGCCAGAAATATAGCGCCGGTCGAATTCGCCCAAGAACGGATAAACCGGTTCCGCAATTTCAAAGGTCTGGATGCCAAAATTCGTTAGTGCGAAAACGGGTATCCCATTGGCCCGCAAGGCCCGCAGAATGCGCACAGATTGTGGGATCGCAGGGGCCGCGAGTTCGATCCAGTGATCGTGCCACATACGGATTTCATCGGCAAATTCGGGGTTTGCATCAGCGGCGGCATAGATCGTGTCGCGAAAATTCGACCCGCGATCGACCTCGTCATTGATGCCATGCAGATCGACGGCAGCGAACATCGCCCGCCTGCGATCCTCGCCGATTTTCGCGTCAAAGAACCGTTCGGGCTGCCATTCGATCAGGACATTTCCGATGTCGAAAATCACGGCGTTGATGGTCATTGGCATTTCTCCTTAGCGGCGCACGCGCGGGTTGGGCACGGGCGGTTCTGCGCCCAGCTTGCCCTCTCTCCAGACGGTGAACAACCCCGCACCAAGGATCAGCGCCATGCCGAAAAACGCCACTGCATCGGGCCATTCGTCAAATACGATCACACCCCAAAGAACTGACAACGGCAGCGCCAGATATTCATAGGGCGCGACCACGGCGGCGGGTGCGACGCGGTAGGCTTGGCTGATACAATAGCCGCCGATGCCGACGCCAACGCCGAGCAACATCATGACAGGAAAATCAGCCGGATCAGGCCAGACCCAAGCGCGCAATAAGAATTCCAATGACGGATCGGTCTGGTTGCCAAAGCGCCCATCGCCCACGGTCAGTCCGACGAAAACACAGACCAAGATGAATGTGATCTGGATGTAGAATACCATGGTCGCCGCACTTTCGGTGCGCCCAATCACGCTTGTGAGCATGTGCAGACCAGCATAGCTGACGGCAGCGACCAATGGGAAGAGTGACGCGAATTGGAACGCATCCGTGCCCGGCCGCATCATCACCACAACGCCGATGAATCCCACGAGGATCGCGGTCCAACGCCGAGGCCCAACCGTTTCCCCCAAGAAGATCACTGAAAACACGGTGATCACCAATGGGCTGACAAAGAAGATTGCGACTGCATCGGCCAAGGGCATCGCCGCCAAACCAAGGAAAAACAGCATATTCGCAATGACCACGAACAGCCCGCGTAGCAGGTGAAGCGGCAGGCGCTTGGTCCGCATAATCGCAAACCCATCGGTCAGCGGCGCGATAAGAACGCAGATCAGCACCAGTCCAAGAAACGACCGGATCAGCACGATTTCATGCAGCGGGTAGCCGCCGCTCAGAAACTTGATCGCCGTATCGTTGATCGAAAACAGGGTGACCGCAACAGCGGCGGAAATGCTGCCGATTTGCAGCGGCGTAAGGGTGCGAAAATTCATCATGCTCCACCCGTCGCAGCAAATCTGGCGCTGGTCTAGCCCATTCGCGACGCTTGGCGGAGCGCCTTTTCCAACCCATCCAAAAACCGTGACCTATCGGCCTTGGAAAACGGCTTACCACCGCCTTGCCTGAATGGATCTGCGGCGCGCATATCCGTCATCAAATCGCGCGTGGCCAGCACATTCCCAATATTGGCTGTCGTCAGTGGTTCGCCGTTATGCTTGAGCACAAGCGCCCCGCCTTCAATACACCTCGCGGCAAGCGGGATGTCGTTCGTGATGACCACATCGCCCGCCTTGGCACGGTCCGCGATCCACATATCGGCCACGTTCGGCCCATCAGGCACGACCACGGTTTCAACAAGCGAGTTCATCGACGGGCGAATGCCGCCGTTGGAGACGACGAACATCTTGACCTTGTGGCGGGTGCCGACGCGTTCCACCTCTGCCTTCACAGGGCATGCGTCCGCATCCACATAGATCACGAATACAGCGCCTCTGCGTGGAAGGCGATGTGGTCTTCGATGAAGGTCGAGATGAAGAAATATGAATGGTCATATCCCTTTTGCATCCGGATCGTGCCCTCTTGGCAAGATGCGACCATGGCCGCCGCCAAGGCTTCGGTGCCAAGCAATTCGCCGAACTGATCGTCGGTGCCGGTGTCAATCAGGATCGGTCCGTCAAAACCGCCATCAGCCATCAACATGGTCGCGTCATGCGGGCCCCAATTTGCCTCGTCTCCCCAATAGGCGCTGAACTGTTTGCGGCCCCAATCGGATTGCGTCGGGTTACAGATTGGCGCGAATGCGGACACGGATTTGAACCGATCCGGCAGCGCCATTGCCATGGTCAACGCGCCGTGACCGCCCATGGAATGGCCGGTGATCGACTGGCGTTCCATATCGACGGGGAAGTTTTCTGCCAAAAGTGCGGGCAATTCTTCGGCCACATAGGTCCACATTTTGAAGTGTTTGTCCCATGGCGCATTGGTCGCATCGATGTAGAACCCAGCGCCCTGACCCAGATCATAGGCTTCGTCATTTGGCACGTCGTCGCCGCGTGGGGATGTGTCAGGGAATACCAATGCGATACCCTGTTCGGCGGCCCAAGCTTGCGCGCCCGCCTTGACCATCGCGTTTTCGTGGGTGCAGGTCAGGCCAGACAGAAACCACAAGACAGGAACGGGGCCGTGCTGCGCCTCTTCTGGCAGGAACACGGCGAATGTCATGTCGCAGGAACATGCGGTTGATGTGTGTGAATAGACGCCTTGGGTGCCGCCAAAGCTGCGGTTTTCGGAAATAGTTTTCATGGGTCAGGCGTCCTTACCAGTTGCCGATTTTATGTTAGTCAAACGCGCCGGTCACACGACCAAGCAGCATAAATGCGCGCGCAGTGCGGGTTTCCGACATGGCGCTCATTTCTTCGTCCGTCGCACCGGGTTCAAACGCAATCAGCGTCTTGTCGAACCGGCGCAGAAAGTGGTGGGCCGCATCACGGAAAATCGCATCTTCGCGCATCCGGCCAGATGTCAGCGCAAGCGACGACCGATCCCGCACACCACCCAAAGACGCCATAGTCCGACCACGTTCCCCACGGGCAAAACGGCGCCAGATTTCAGGGCGCGCACGGTCGGGGCGCAGGTCGTCCATATAGATACCATCTTGAGACATCAGCGTTAGGATATCTTGGGACGCCTGAACAAGCTGGCGGGCGTTCCGGTCTTTTAACGCGCGGGCCAAGGCCTCGAACCCGCGGGTGTCTTGATCGTTATCTGGAAAATTCAGCGCTCGGATCAGATCAGGGTTCGGTAATGGGGCGGAAATATCTTCTGCGGTGGTGCCAAGTGCGAGAGCAGGTTGGTCATCCACAGGGGTCGTTTTCACGGACGTAATTTGCAGCTTCTGCTCGGGTCTGCTCGACGCGAATGTGGCCAGCGTGTTTTCGGTTTTACGGGTCGCTTGCGCAATCTCGTTAAGTTTCTTCTCGACCGTTGGCTGCAACCCACCTGCGGGGGCAGCGCGGTTTTCGATATAGGTTTTCCGCATGCCTTCAATCGCGGCCTGAAGGCGGCTGGATTCATCTTTCATCACCCGCGCTGAACGGCTGGCAGAAGCCGCGACCCAAATCATCGCGACAGGCATGAAAATAGCGATCAGGATCAACACAAAGCTAAGACTATCGAACCGATCCCCAACTGAATCATTAGGCGGCAGGAAATAGAAGAACAATCCTACCATGATCATCCAACCGACGGACAATACCAGCGCGATGACTTCACCTGCTGTGCGGCCTTCCGATTTGTTGTTCTGTGGGCCTTGGGCCATGATCGCCGCCTTAGCTATATGTAATGCCGAGAATTTCGTAGGATCGGACACCGCCAGGGGTGCGCACTTCGACGCTATCGCCTTCGTCTTTGCCGATCAAGGCGCGGGCCAGCGGGGATTTGATGTTGAGCAAACCCTCTTCGATATTGGCCTCGTACTCGCCGACAATCTGATAGGTCTTTTCTTCATCGGTTTCTTCGTCGACCAATTCCACCTGCGCACCAAATTTTACCGTGCCTGACAGTTTGGTCAGGTCGATGACGTCGGCCAAGGAAATAATGCTTTCCAGCTCTTTGACGCGGCCTTCGATGAAGGACTGCTTTTCCTTTGCGGAATGGTATTCAGCATTCTCTGACAAATCGCCATGCTCGCGGGCTTCGGCGATGGCGCGAATAATCGCAGGGCGTTCCACCGATTTTAGGTGCTTTAGCTCGACATTCATCTTGTCGTAACCTGGTTTGGTCAGTGGTATTTTTTCCATCGCAATTTCCCCTCCTCGAGGCCGAAATAATCTAATCGGTCGTTCATACCCTATTTGGCCGGATATAAGTCAAGTGCAAGCGCGTTATGACGTCGCAAATAGACTTTTTACGCCGTGTCGTGATTGACCTGACACGCTTGGCTTGGTTTACCCACAGCGCAAGAATATTTCGGGGCGAAAATCCCGCCAGAAACAAAGGAAAGCCGCATGTCTGAAATCGAACGCGAAACAATGGACTATGATGTTGTCATCGTGGGCGCAGGCCCTGCTGGCTTGTCAGCGGCGATCCGCCTGAAACAGCTGAATGCTGACCTCGAAGTCGTTATCCTTGAAAAAGGGTCCGAAGTGGGTGCGCATATCTTGTCTGGCGCGGTTCTGGACACTTCCGGCATCGACGCGCTGATCCCCGATTGGAAAGCCAAAGGCGCGCCAATCAATGTTCCCGTCAAGGAAGACAATTTCTATATGCTTGGTGAAGCCGGCAAATTGCGCATCCCGAATATCGTGATGCCGCCGCTGATGAACAACCACCACAATTATATCGTGTCGATGGGCAACGTCTGCCGCTGGATGGCCGAACAAGCCGAAGAGCTGGGCGTCGAAATCTTCCCTGGCATGGCCTGTTCTGAATTGGTTTACGGCGATAGCGGTGAACTCAAGGGCGTTGTTGCGGGTGAGTTTGGCAAAGAGGCCGATGGGTCCCACGGCCCCAACTACGAACCCGGCATGGTGTTGAATGGCAAATATGTGTTCCTGTCCGAAGGCGTGCGCGGGTCATTGTCCAAAGAGGCAATCGCGAAATACGATCTGGCTGCCGACAGCGACGTGCAGAAATTCGGTCTTGGCATGAAAGAGATCTGGGAAATCGAGCCTGCCAAACATTCCGAAGGCACCGTGACCCACACCATGGGCTGGCCATTGCAGGAATCCGGCGCAGGCGGTGGTTCGTTCATCTACCACCTCGAAAACAATCAGGTCTATGTCGGCTTTGTTGTGCACTTGGGCTATAAAAATCCGCACACCTTCCCCTACATGGAATTCCAGCGGTTTAAGCATCACCCAATGGTCGCCGAGCTGCTGAAGGGTGGCAAGCGCATCGCATATGGCGCGCGCGCCATCACCGAAGGTGGGCTGCAATCCATGCCGAAACTGGCCTTTCCTGGCGGTGCGCTGCTGGGTTGTTCCGCAGGCATGGTCAACGTGCCGCGCATTAAGGGCAACCATAACGCGATGCTGTCCGGCATCGCCGCTGCCGAAGCTGCGCATGACGCGATCAACGCCAAGCGTGAAGGCGATGTTCTGGTCGAATACGAAAAATCGGTCCGCGAAGGTGCCATTGGCAAAGACCTTGGCCGCGTGAAAAACGTCAAACCGCTTTGGTCCAAATATGGTCTGATGGCATCCTTGGCAGTTGGTGGTGCAGACATGTGGCTGCGCAATCTGACAGGCTGGTCCCCGCTGAACCTGTCCCACGGTAAATCAGATGCAGAGGCCACGGGCCTTGCCGCCGACCACGCCGAAATCGACTATCCGAAACCGGACGGCAAACTATCATTCGACCGTCTGACCAACGTCGCGTTTTCCTTTACCAACCACGAAGAAAGCCAGCCTGCGCATTTGCAGCTGAAAGACACGACAGTGCCAATCGGGGTCAACCTGCCTAAATACGCAGAGCCCGCGCAGCGTTACTGCCCCGCAGGCGTTTACGAGGTTGTGGAAAAAGACGGCGAAAACCAATTCGTCATCAACTTCCAAAACTGCGTGCATTGCAAAACATGCGACATCAAGGACCCAAGCCAGAACATCAACTGGACAGTGCCCCAAGGTGGCGACGGGCCAAACTACCCGAACATGTAATAAAATCAGGGCCGGATCATCCGGCCCTTTTTTGTGGCGCATTCTCGCGCGATCACAAGGGTTTGCGCCGCTTGTGATTGCAGCGGGCGCGAGGGCTGATTAGGGTGAGGTATCCAGCCAACCCAAAGGGTCATACAGTGTTCATGCGGTCCACCATTCTTGCCAGCGCCATTTTCGCGCTTTTGCCTATTACTGCGGTCAGCGCGCCCAAAGCCGGTGATTACCTTGCCGCACGACAGGCTGCCATTGCGAATGATTTTGCGGCTGGCATCACCTATTTTGAACAGGCGCTGGACGGCGACCCAACGAACCCGTTTTTGTTAGAAAACGCGATCAATGCGGCGGTGTCGATCGGTGACTTCGCGACTGCAGGTCCTTTGGCCAGCACGCTCATCGCGACCGGCACCGCCAGCCAAATCGCTCATATCGTGCAAAGCGTAAACACCGCCAACAACAACAACTGGGACAGCGTGTCTACATTGCTGGAAAGCGGTCAAGAGATTGGCCCATTGATCGATGGTTTGACACAGGCATGGGCCTTGGTCGGACGCGGCCAAATGTCGGCTGCATTACAGAGCTTTGACACATTGTCTGAAACAGACGGCATGGCAAGCTACACGGCCTATCACAAGGCGTTGGCCCTTGCCTATGTCGGTGACTTTGAGAACGCGGAGGTTTTGTTTGCGCAGAGTGCGGAAACTGGCATGTCATACACCCGCCGCGCCGCAATCGCACACACCCGCGTTCTTTCGAACCTTGATCGCAGCGACGACGCGTTGGCCTTGCTTGATTCCGTTTTTGGCAAACAGACCGACCCTACATTGGTCGATATTCGCACCGCCCTTATTAACGGGGAAATGCTGCCATTCAATCACGTGCGCAGCGCCCAAGACGGCTTGTCAGAAGTGTATTTGGCAGTGGCACAAGTCTTGCTGCGTGACGGAAACGACGCCTATACCTTGCGTTTTGCACGGGCTGCCATGGCGCTAAACCCTGACAATACAGATGCGCTTTTGATCTCGGCAAGTCTGTTGGAAAACTTGGGCCAATATGATCTGGCCACTGCGGCCTATGCCGGTATCGCGGACGACGATCCAGCGTTCCAATCTGCAGAGCTGGGCCGTTCAGAGGCATTGCGCAAAGCTGGCAAATTGGATGAAGCCATTGTCGTGTTGAGCGGGTTGACCGCGCGCTATCCTGACATGCCGCGTGTTCATGCTGCCGCAGCTGACCTGTTCCGCGAGGCCGACGATCTAGCTGCGGCCAAGGACAGCTACACCACGGCATTGGGTCTTTATGACACGGCTGACCCGATCAAGTGGTTCATCTATTACGCCCGTGGCATCACCAACCATTCGCTCGACGATTGGCCAGCAGCAGAATCTGATTTCCGCGCGGCGCTTGCGCTGAATAAGGACCAGCCGCAGGTGCTCAACTATCTTGGGTATTCCATGGTGGAACGCGGCATCAATCTGGATGAAGCCTTGCAAATGATCGAAACCGCTGTAGCCGCCGAACCGCGCAACGGCGCAATTGTTGACAGCCTCGGCTGGGTGCTGTTCCAACTTGGAAATTACGACGACGCCGTTGGACATTTGGAAAACGCGGCTTCGCTTTTGCCGGTGGATCCAATCATCAACGACCATCTTGGCGATGCATTCTGGGCCGTTGGTCGTTTTGTCGAAGCGCAATTTCAATGGAACCGTGCGCTGTCTTTTGACCCGCTTGAGGCTAACGCCACGCGCATCCGTCGCAAGTTAGACGTCGGGCTCGACGCTGTTTTGGTCGAAGAAGGCGCGGCACCGATTGGGGCGCAAAGTGACGACGATTAAAGGCACAGCACCTGCGAAGATTAACCTGACGCTGCATGTCACCGGACAGCGCACCGACGGGTATCACCAGCTTGACAGTTTGGTCGTCTTCGCGGGAGTGTTTGACCAGATCACGGCAACCACAGCATCAGAATTATCCCTTCGCGTCTCCGGTCCCTTTCGCGACGGGGTTCCAACGGACAATAGCAATTTGGTGATGCGTGCGGCGCAAACCCTGCGTGACATGCGCGGTGTCACCGCTGGTGCAAAACTGCATTTGGACAAAAACCTGCCTCATGCGGCTGGGATAGGCAGCGGATCATCGGATGCGGCCATCACCTTGGCGATGCTTGCCCAGCTTTGGGATGTGCCACCACTCGATCCCAAATCGGCAGAGGTCACGGCCCTTGGCGCGGATGTGCCTGTCTGCCTTCAGGCACCTGATCCAACGCGCATGATGGGGATCGGCGATATTTTGATTCCTGCCCCGCGGCTGCCCGATTGTGCGCTGGTCTTGGTCAATCCGCGCGTTACCGTCCCAACGGGCCAAGTATTTGATGATCTCAATTCCAAACGCAATCCAAGCATGGCCACGCTGCCCAAGGGGCTGGACTTTGACGGGTTCGCGGCATGGCTTGCGGGACAGCGCAACGATCTTGAACCGCCAGCACGCGCTGTCGCACCAGCAGTGGATCGTGTGTTGGCAAAATTGAACGCCCTGCCGCTGGTGGCCCATGCAGGCATGTCCGGATCGGGTGCAACTTGTTATGGATTGGTGCGCAATATGGCCGACGCGGCACAGGTTGCTCGCGTTTTGCAAGTCACAGAAATGGGCTGGTGGGTTGCGCCCGCAAGACTGCTTTAGGTGATGCGCGCGACCACGTAGTCGGCCAAGTCAATTAACATTGATTTCAAGTCATGGTCCGGCAGCGGATCCAACGACGCCTTTGCCTTTGCCGCCCAGTCAAGCGCGGTGGCGCGGGTCGTATCCATGGTACCATGACGCACCAGAATAGATTTTGCCTGTTCCAAATCACCATCCGCTTGGCGGCCTTTGCCAATCGTGCGGTCCCAGAACGCGCGTTCATCCGCATCAGCGGCGGCAATCGCGCGGATCACGGGCAAGGTCAGCTTGCGTTCACGGAAATCATCGCCAGTATTTTTACCAATCGCATCCGTGCCGCCGTAATCCAAAAGATCATCGACAATCTGGAACGAAATCCCAAGCGCATCACCATAGTCAAACAGCGCCTGTACAATCGCATCATCGGCATCGGCGATCACGCCGCCGACCTCCATCGCTGCGGAAAATAGGGCCGCGGTTTTGCCGCGTACGACCTTGAAATAGATGTCCTCTGTCGTGGCCAGATCGGCGGCAGCCGTCATCTGCAACACCTCGCCCTCGGCAATGGTCGCAGAGGCATTTGCCAAAATGTCGAGCACCCGCAATGAGCCAGTTTCGACCATGAGCTGGAAAGACCGCGAAAACAGGTAGTCGCCCACAAGCACGCTGGATTGATTATCCCACAACAGGTTCGCAGTGGGCCGTCCCCGCCGTTGATCGCTTTCATCCACGACATCATCATGCAGCAAGGTCGCGGTGTGGATAAACTCGACCGTTGCCGCCAGATGAACGTGATACGGGCCATCATACCCGCACAGCCGCGCTGCCGCCAAGCTCAGCATCGGACGCACGCGTTTACCACCCGCCTCTACCAAATGGGCAGTCACCTCTGAAATGCGCGGCGCGTGCTCGGATGCCATGCGCGTGCGGATCATCTCGTTCACAGCGGCCATATCATCAGCCAATGCAACAGCAAGACGTTCGTGTGGTTTGGTCGCAGCAGTATCAAGGCTCATGATCGTGATCCGGTTCAGAATAGACAAACGCGCGCGCGGTGCTTACGTCATAGGTATGAAAGAACTTTTGCGCACAAATGACCCGACTGTCATCGCCTTTGCAACCGCCCTTTTGGAAGGCGAGGAGATACCCTGCTTTCAATTCGACGTAAACATGAGCGTCCTCGAAGGTTCAATCGGCATAATGCCGCGGCGGCTGATGGTGATTGACCGCGATTTGTTCATGGCAGAAGCGATCATGCGGGACAATGACATCGATTTGGGCCGATAAATGGACACTACATCAGATACGTTTTTAGGCGGCAAGGTGACGGCCCTGCAGCCGGCCCGCGGTTACCGTGCTGGCGTTGATGCGGTTCTTTTGGCCGCATGCACACCGGCACAACCAGCAGAGCGCGTTTTGGAACTGGGCTGCGGCGTAGGTGTGGCGTCGCTTTGCTTGGCCGCGCGTGTACCCGACCTCGCAATCACCGGGATCGAGCTGCAACCCGATTACGCGGCACTTGCTGCGCAAAACGGGCTGAACGTCGTGACTGCCGATCTGCGCGCCCTGCCCGCCGAAATCCGCAACACACAATATCATCACGTGATCGCCAACCCCCCCTATTTCGACCGCACCACCGGATCCGCTGCACCGAATACGGGCCGCGACATTGCGATGGGCGGTGACACGCCGTTGGCCGATTGGATGGATGTTGCGACCAAGCGCCTCGCGCCGAAGGGATATTTCACTATGATCCTGCGGATCGCGCGGCTGCCAGAGGTTCTGACCCACTTGCGCCTTGGATCGGTGGTCGTGCGCCCCATCGCGGCTCGCGCCGGGCAAGAACCCCATCTATTCCTCCTGCAAGCCCGCCATTCAGGCCGCGCACCGTTTCGTTTGCTACCGCCCCTAATCATGCACGACGGCACCATGCATGACGCCGATCGCGAAAACTACACACCGCAGATCGCAAGCGTTTTGCGGAACGGTGACTATCTTCCCCTGACCGATTAACTTTTCAGCAACCTTTTGCCCAGATTATCACAAAATGCCTGAATTGCTGCACCGCAACGTGACACAGGGAAAGAGATATGCTGCAATGAGGGTATTCATCATATATCCAAGGAGGACGACCAATGAGTTTGAGTTCACACCTGCAGGAGCTGAAGAAAAAGCACCAAAAACTGTCTGATGTGGTGGAGAATTTGCAACGCAGTCCCGCCGTCGATGGTGCCGAGATCGCCCATATGAAGAAACAAAAGCTGATGCTGAAAGAACAAATCAGCCGCTTATCCACCTAGCGAAATACCCCACACGAAACGAAAAAGGGCCGGATCACCGGCCCTTCTTTTTTGTCTAAGCGGCAACGGCTTAGGTCATATATTGACCGCCATTGGCCGAAATCGTGGAGCCAGTAACAAAACCCGCGTCATCAGACGCTAGGAACAAAACGGCCCGCGCGATTTCGGATGCTTCGCCCAAACGACCAACGGGAATTTGCGGCAAGATCACTTCATTCATGACCTTTTCAGGGATCGTGCTCATCATTTCGGTGTTGATATAGCCCGGCGCAATCACGTTCACCGTGATGCCTGCACGCGCGCCTTCTTGGGCAAGCGCCTTAGTAAAACCAATGTCACCAGCTTTTGCCGCGGCATAGTTGGCTTGGGCGAACTGCCCCTTTTGTCCGTTAATCGACGAAATCGTAATGATGCGGCCAAATTTGCGTTCCCGCATGCCCGGCCAGCAAGGATGAGTCATATTGAAAACCCCCGACAGGTTGGTGCCAATGACTTCGGACCATTGTTCCGGCTTCATCTTGTGGAACGGTGCATCGCGGGTAATGCCCGCGTTGTTCACAAGAATTTCAACGGGGCCCAAGTCCGCTTCGACCTGTGCGATTCCTGCGGTACATGCCTCGTAATCGGACACGTCCCACTTGTAGGTTTTGATTCCAGTTTCAGCAGTAAAGGCCGCGGCCTTTTCATCGTTGCCAGCATATGTGGCAGCAACAGAATATCCCGCATCTTTCAACGCGGTCGAGATCGCGGCGCCAATGCCGCGAGACCCGCCAGTAACAATTGCAACACGTGACATTAAAAATTTCTCCACTTGATAGACTTGAAATCAAGTTACGCAAAGGATTTTGAATGCGCAAGATTGTTGCGCATTCAAATATTTTAATTATGGACGCTCAACGCAAAGTGCGACACCCATGCCGCCACCGATACACAGTGTGGCAAGGCCCTTTTTCGCGCCGCGTCGTTGCATTTCAAACAACAGCGTATTCAAGACGCGACACCCTGACGCACCAATTGGGTGACCAATCGCAATCGCGCCGCCGTTCACGTTCACGATTTCTGGGTCCCAACCCATTTCTTTGTTTACGGCACAGGCCTGGGCAGCGAAGGCTTCGTTTGCTTCGACCAAGTCCAAATCGTCAACTGACCAGCCTGCTTTGTCCAACGCCTTACGCGATGCCATCACGGGGCCGACGCCCATGATCGACGGATCCAAACCAGCCGTTGCATAGGATGCGATGCGCGCCAATGGTTCGATCCCGCGCTTTTCCGCCTCATCCGATGACATCAGCAATGTTGCCGCCGCGCCATCGTTCAAGCCAGATGCGTTCGCGGCGGTGACAGACCCGTCCTTTGCAAAGGCAGGACGCATTTTTGCCATCGCTTCCAAATTGGCGCCGTGGCGGATGTATTCATCTTGATCGACAATGATGTCGCCCTTGCGGGTTTTCACGGTGAACGCCGCGATTTCATCGGCAAATTTGCCCGCCTTTTGCGCGGCTTCCGCTTTGTTTTGGGACGCTACGGCGAATTCATCCTGCATGTCCCGTGTGATTTGCCATTGGTCTGCGACGTTTTCAGCGGTTTGGCCCATATGATAGCCATTGAATGCATCCCACAAACCGTCGCGGATCATGGTGTCGATGTATTTCATGTCGCCCATTTTCTGGCCCGCACGTAAATGTGCGGCATGGGGGGACAGGGTCATATTTTCTTGGCCACCGGCAACGACAATGGCCGCATCACCCAGTTGAATATGCTGTGCACCCAATGCAACGGCGCGCAGGCCCGAGCCACACACCTGATTGATAGACCAAGCAGAGCTTTCGACGGGCAGGCCCGCGTTAATATGTGCTTGGCGCGCTGGGTTTTGCCCCTGTGCGGCGGTCAACACTTGTCCCAAAATCGTTTCAGACACATCGGCCTTATCAATGCCTGCACGGGTCACGACAGCCTCGATCACACTGGCCCCCAGATCATGGGCGGGCGTATTGGCGAATGATCCGCCAAAGCTACCAACAGCTGTCCGTGCGGCCGATGCGATTACGATATTTGTCATGATGTTGCTCCCTACGCAATTTTATCAAATGCAAGTTGGAGCGGCCCAAAGCCAAGCATGCGCGCAGTCTCCCCCCTGCCGTTGACTAGCAACATACCGATTGCACGCTGCGGTGCAACAAAATTTCTGCACCTGCACAATGCCCTAACTTGTGCTGAACTTCGGAACACCGAAGTAATATCCCTGTAAACAATCCGCCCCCATCTTCGTCAAAATCGCAGCTTCATTGGCAGTTTCGATACCATCAGCGATAACCAGCATTTCAAACTGTTGCGCCACAGTAATCAGGGCTTCAGCCAGCACCTGATTGTCTGGATCATCAACAATGCCGTGAATGAACCCTTTATCGATCTTCACAAGATCGATAAAGAAATCCTTCAGATGCCGAAACGCCGTCAGACCAGCACCAAAGCCATCCAAGGCGAATGCAACGCCGCGCGGCTGCATTTCGGCCATAAAACGAATGACAACTTCATGCAGGACCATCGCCGATGTTTCGCTGATCTCAAAAATCAGGCGGTTACCCGGATTACCACGATCAGCCAATCCACGTTCCAAAATGCGCCGCCATTGCCCATCCCCAATGGAGCGGGCAGAAACGTTTAATGAAAGCCGCAAATTCGGGTTTTCCCGCAGCTTTTAGATCGTCAGGTCAAGTGTCAGACAATCAATGTCGCGGCCCAATGCCGTTTCTTCAATCACCGGCATGAATTATGCGGCGGGGATCACCCGGCCTGCGTCATCCAAAACACGCACCAACCCTTCATAAAATGCGATCCGCGGCGCTGATCCCGCTGTGACAATCGGTTGGAATGCCAGTTTCGCGCGTTTGGCGGCAAGCGCCTCTTGCACAAGGGTGAGGACATCAGCGTCACGGCTTGCCATCGCAACCTTGAACGGATCCGCCTGAGCGGCCTCTTCAATAGCCTCGCGTGACTGCGCAGAATTCATGGTCAGGTCCCTTCAATGACTGGACCAATCTGCGCGCGGCAAGGCTAAAATCAGGTTAAGCTCTGGCAATTTTCCACGAACTTCGAGACACTCTCAGAATGGATCATCGCTGCGGCTGGGCTGGGCCCGAACAGATTTACATCGACTATCACGACACCGAATGGGGCGTGCCCGAATACGACAGCCGCGCGCTGTGGGAAAAGCTGATCCTTGACGGGTTTCAGGCGGGGCTGTCGTGGATCACGATCCTGAAAAAGCGAGACAATTTCCGCGAAGCGTTCGCCGGTTTTGACCCCAATATCATCGCAACATGGGGCGAGGATGATATCGCCGTATTGCTGCAGAACACAGGCATTATAAGGCATCGCGGTAAAATCGCGGCGACGATCAGCAATGCGCAGGCATGGCAGCGGATCGAGGCTGATCAGGGGTTCGACAAGTTTCTGTGGAACTATGTGGACGGCTATCCGTTGCAAACCACATTGGACAACCGCGGCGCAATGCCAACGCAATCAGAGCTGTCATCGCAAATCTCGAAAGATCTGAAAAAGGCGGGGTTCAAATTCTGCGGGCCGACCATCGTTTACGCGTTCATGGAGGCCTGCGGGCTGATCAACAACCATCCAACCAATTGCCCACGTCACGCACCTTGTCGCGACATGGCGCGGCTACCACCGCTTTAACGCGTCCTCGTCGGCATCCTTGGCTGCGACCCACGCGGACCCGTCGGCAGTCGTTTCTTTCTTCCAAAACGGGGCGCGGGATTTCAGATAATCCATCAGGAAGTCTGCTGCAGCAAAGGCATCAGCACGATGCGCGGATTTGGTCGCAACCATCATAATCGGCGCACCCGCAGGCAAGCTCCCATAGCGGTGGATCACAAGCACATCAGCCAAATTCCAGCGTGCCATGGCATCATCCACAATCGCGGCAATCGCGCGTTCGGTCATGCCAGGATAATGCTCTATCTCCATCGCGGCCAATGTGCCGTCAGTGTCGCGGACAACGCCGGTAAAGCTGACAACCGCACCGACACCATCGCCACCGGAAAAAGCGTTCAGCTCTGCCCCAGCGTCAAAGGCATCCTCTTGCACACGAACTGGCATCAGCCGCCCGTCATCGGTGGGAAAAACGCGACTTCGCGCACGCCTTTCAACGGGGCGTCAAAGTCCGACAGCTCTTGATCCAATGCAACCCGCAACGCTGTGACATCAGCAAAGGCTGCGGCATAACGCTCTTCGCGCGCGGACAATTCCGCGACCAAATCGGCAACCGTCGCGGCCCCAGTTTGGACCTCTTCTGACGGCACGCCGATCCGTTCGCGGACCCAAGCGAAATACATCACATTCATGCGTCGTCTTTCAGGTATGGCAACGACTTGCGGAAATAGTCCCAGCCGCTCAACACAGTCAGCACCATCGCGATCCACAGCAAAACAATGCCGCCCCACCAACAAATCTCGTATCCAGCGGCCTTCCAGCCAAGACTGATTTCGTCGCTAACTTCGCCCGCCAATATTGCATCATAAATTTCCGCGTCCATACCAACAGACTGCGCAATCAGGTAGTGCTCGAACGCGCCCTTGGCGAACAGCACCGCAATCGCAGCCATCTGCACGGTTGTCTTCCATTTCGCCAGTTTCGTGACGCTCAACAACCCAGCCGTTTCACCCAGAAATTCGCGCAGACCAGATACAAAAACCTCGCGGAAAATGATCAGTATCGCAGGCAGCAGGATCCACGGGTTCATGCCGGAAAATCCGGTAATGACAACCAACGCAATTATGACCATCGCCTTATCCGCAATTGGATCAAGCATCGTGCCAAGCTTGCTTTCTTGCTTCCATGCCCGCGCCAAATACCCATCCAGAAAATCGGTAAACGCAGCCAGCACAAATAGGATCAGCGCGAACCAATCGGCCAAGGGCCGGTTGAAATACAAAAACATGACCGCCACTGCTGGGGCCGCGATTAGACGCAAGATCGTCAGGATATTTGGGATATTCATATTCATGTGGCTATCCTACGCGCTCCCCGATGCGGTGAAAACCGCAATGTTTTTTCCGAGCATAAATATGTCCGCCGGAGGCATCTATCCGTTCTCGTGAAAGTAATCGTAAATCGTCTGGGCCATATTCGCCGACACACCAACCACAGCTTTCAAATCCGCCAAATTCGCGCGGGCCACCGCCTTGGCAGACCCGAAATGCGCAAGCAACGCGCGCTTTCGCGCAGCGCCCACGCCGGGCACGTCATCCAATGGGGTTGCACCAATTGCCTTGGACCGTTTGGCACGGTGCGTCCCAATGGCAAAACGGTGAACCTCATCGCGCATCCGCTGAATGAAATATAGCACTGGATCATTATGGCGCAGCGCAAACACCGGTTTGCCTGTGCGGTGAAACACTTCCTTACCCGCGTCACGATCCTCGCCCTTGGCGACACCAACCATGGGCACATCGCCCACGCCCAATTCGGTCATAATCTCGCGCACGGAACTCACCTGCCCCGCGCCGCCATCGATCAGTAACAAATCGGGCCACATGCCCGATGTGCGCTCTGGGTCTTCTTTCAACAGACGTTTGAAACGACGTGTCATGACCTCTTTCATCATGCCGAAATCATCGCCGGGGGTTAGGTCATCGCCCTTAATGTTGAACTTGCGGTATTGGTTTTTATCAAACCCTTCGGGGCCAGCCACGATCATGCCGCCAACGGCAAAAGCACCCTGAATGTGGCTGTTGTCATAAACCTCAATCCGCTGCGGTACCTTGGGCAAATCAAACGCCTCTGCCAAACCCTTCAACAAGCGCCCCTGCGTCGCAGTCTCTGACATCTTGCGCGCCAGACTTTCGCGGGCATTGCGCAGCGCGCCTTGGACCAACTCGGCCTTTTCACCGCGTTGGGGCACGATCACCTCGACCTTGCGGCCCGCCTTTTCGGCCAACGCATCAGCCATCAAATCGTCATTATCCAACCCATGTGACAAGATCACCGCCTTGGGCGGTTCGCGGTCAGAATAGAATTGGCCGACAAAGGCTTCCATGACCTCGGACGGGTCCTCTTCACCGCTAATACGCGGGTAATAATCGTGGTTGCCCCAGTTCTGATTGGCGCGAATGAAAAACACCTGCACGCAGGCCTGACCGCCATCAATATGCAGCCCGATGACGTCCGCCTCTGCCGTGGCGGCGGGGTTGATCCCTTGGGCAGTTTGCACTTGGGTTAACGCCTTGATCCGGTCACGCAGGGCTGCGGCGCGCTCAAACTCCATCTCTTCGGATGCGGCACTCATCTGATCGGCCAATGCCTCTTGAATGCCCTTGGTCTTGCCTTGCAAAAACAGCTCTGCATCACGGACGGTGCCCGCGTAGTCCTCTGGCGAAATCAACCCGACACAAGGACCGGAACATCGTTTGATCTGATATTGCAGACACGGGCGCGTGCGGGTTTCAAAGTCGCTGTTCGAACAATTGCGCAGCAAGAACACGCGCTGCAATTGGTTCAGCGTTCGGTTGACCGCACCGGCACTGGCAAAGGGGCCGTAATAGCTGCCCTTTTCCTTCTTGGCTCCGCGATGCTTTTTGATCTGCGGATAATCATGGGTGTTCGTGACCAGAATATTCGGGAACGATTTATCGTCACGCAGCAGGACGTTGTAACGCGGCTTGAGCTGCTTGATGAGGTTCTGCTCTAACAGCAACGCCTCTGTTTCCGTCCGCGTGGTTAGGAACATCATTGACGACGTTTCCGAAATCATCCGCGTGATCCGGCCAGAATGGTTGTTCGGGCGCGCATAATTGCTGACCCGCGCCCTCAAGTTACGCGCCTTGCCAACATACAACACGCGGCTTTCGCTATCCAACATCCGGTACACCCCCGGAGAGGAATCAAGCGAGCGAAGATAGGCCGTGATACGGGCATATCCTGTCAGTTTTGTTTCATCTTCGGGATCTGGCATCTGTGCCTACTGATTCTTGGGTTGCTGCAATGGTAGCCGCCTGACGACAAGAGGAAAGGCATCCACGGTTTCTGTGGATAACTCCGTGGGTAAAACGCTGCCAGTCCAAGATTTCCGTTGTTTCATGGGGCCTTTAGGATATTGCCTAAAAAATAGGCAGTTATTTAACTCGTTGCTTTATAAGGAAAAAATTATCCCATTTTATCAAGCCCTTGAAAACATTAATGTTTTGTAAACATTTTGTGACACTTCAGGTCGGCGGTGCACAACTTTGCCGTCAAGTCACTCCACTCCGCGAATATCCGGCGTCTGCCAGCCCAGATGTTGGCCACCATCCACGGCCAGCATTTGGCCCGTCACAGCAGGCGCATCCAAGAAATATCCCAAGGCAGCCGTAATATCCGACACATTCGCGCCACGGCCAAGAATCGTAGATTTTCGTTGGCCTGTGAAATGCGCATCGCTTTGGCGGTGGCCCTGCAATGTCGGTCCCGGCCCGATGCCATTGACCCGCACATGCGGAGCGAGCGCTTGGGCCGATGTTTGCGTCAATGCCCACAGGCCCATCTTCGCGATCGTATAGGTCATAAATTCGGGTGTCAGTTTTTGCACGCGTTGGTCCAACATGTTCACCACAAGACCGGATGCGATGGGTTCGCCCGCCGCGTCGACACCTCCCGCTGGTACTTGGGCCGCCAGCGCTTGGGTCAAGACAAAAGGCGCGCGCAGGTTTGACCCCATATGCCTGTCCCAGCTTTCGCGGGTCGCTGTCGTGATGTTATCATATTCAAAGATCGACGCATTGTTGATCAGCACCGTGATCGATCCACCAAGCGCATTTGCTGCCGCGGGCAAAAGGGACTGGGTCGCATCATCGTCAAGCAGGTCAGCTTGCAAGGCCACTGCCTGCCGCCCCATCGCCTGAAGCTGCGCAACAGTGTCCGCAGCTCCATCAGCAGAACCGGCGTAATGCACGGCCACATCATAACCACGCCCACCAAGATAGAGCGCCATCGCCTGTCCCAGTCGCGCACCTGCGCCTGTTACCAGCGCCCGCATCAGACCAGCACGACGACCAAGTAGGTCACATAAAGGACGGACAACGCCACACCCCAAATCCGGTTAATATCAACTTTCAGGAACACAAACGGGATCAGGATCAGCGATGAAGCCAGCATGACCCAAAGGTCAAAGGTCAGAAATTCAGATGCCACTGGAATTTGACCGACAAGGCTGGCCACACCCATAATGCCCAACAGGTTGAACATGTTGGACCCGATAACATTGCCCAAGGCGACGTCTGCCTGACGGCGCAACGCCGCCATGACAGTGGTCGCCAATTCCGGCAGCGATGTGCCAATCGCCACTAGCGTCAGCCCGATAACAGTTTCCGTGATGCCAAACGCGCGCGCAATGCTTGTAGATCCTTCAACCAACAGGTTTGCGCCCAATGGCAAACCGATCATCCCCAGCACAAGGAACAGCGCGATTTTCGGCCACCCAAGGTTTGGATCCGCGCCTTCGACGTCGTCTTCATCATCGCAGGCAGATTTGCGGTGTTTGCGTGCCGTATACGCCGCATGGATCAGCATACCCGCCAAAGCCACAAGCAAGATTACACCGCTGACCCATGTGAACGGGCCAAAGAAGCAGAGAACAATGAATAAAACAGTTGCCGCAATCATCTGCAAATAGCTGTGTCGCGTGTCGCATTCGCTGGTGTGCATTGTCGCCAGCAAGGCAGGGACGCCCAACACCAACAAGACGTTTGCGGTATTCGACCCGACGACATTCCCAAGTGCAAGACCCGGAACGCCATCCCAAATCGCTTGTACCGCGATCAGCAATTCTGGCGCCGAGGTGCCAAAGGCAACAATTGTCAGCGACACGATCAAAGCTGGTACACCCAGGCGCAGCGACAGGTTCACCGCCCCTTTGACTAGGCTGTCGCCCGCCAAAAGCAGCATTACGAGACCAAGCCCAACATAAAGCCAATCCATATTACTTCAGTCCCTTTTTACAGGCGCATGGGCCCTTGCCGATACGGAAGCGTCCGCAAGATTTGCATTTGGCCGCAGCCAAACGTGCTTGCCCCGGAAACTGCCACTTTCCGAACATCGCCAAAACGGCCATGAATACAAGAAAAAGCGTGATGACCTTGAACAGCATTACAGTCCAAACCGTGCGAAAGCGGCGCGATCTTCGACGGATGCGATGGTATCATCAACGATCTGCGCGCCAAAGCGTGACAGAACGCTACGCTTCACACCGTAGCGCCGGAATTTCACCTTATCGCCAAAGCGGTCTTTCATCACAGGCGCTAGATGGCCAATGCCGTCGACCAGCCCCTGTTCCAAACCCTTTTGCCCGATGAAGACTTCGCCTGTGAACAGGTCGGGGTTATCAGCCAACTTTGCCCCGCGCCGCGATTTCACATAGCCGATGAATGTCGCATGCAGATCTTCGAGCAGACCGCGCAAGCGTTTCACATCCGCAGGGGTTTCCTTCTTGAACGGGTCCATCATCGATTTGGATTTACCGGCCGTATGCACACGCCGCTCCACCCCATAATTGGCAATCGCGTCTTGCAAGCCGAAACCCGCGCTGATCACACCAATCGATCCGGTGATCGAACATGTATCGACGAAAATCTCGTCAGCCGCACAGGCCAGCCAGTAGCCGCCCGATGCCGCGACGTCCTCGACGAATGCAAAAACAGGCACCTGCTTTTCGTCCGCCAAACGGCGAATGCGTGCAGCGATAAGCGACGACTGCACAGGGCTTCCACCCGGACAGTTGATTTCCAGCGCAACAGCGGCAGGCTTGCCCTTGCTGAACGCTTTTTCGATGACGGGCCGCAGGCTGGTATCATCCAAACCGCGTCCACCATTTGTGATCGCCCCTTGCAGCCGGATAACGGCGACAAAGGGATCGGACTTCATAAAGGGGATAAACTTTTTCATATCATACCATTTAGGGTGTGACGGTGGGCGCAACAAGGCGTCACTGGCGGATACGCCAGCCTGTGCGGAAAATCCACCAAATCGCGACCAAACAAGCCCCTGTAAACAACCCAATCGCGAACAGCGACACGCCAATGGACACGTCGGCTGTGCCGAAGAATGACCAGCGAAAACCAGAGATCAGGTAAACGACAGGATTGAACATCGTGATTGTCTGCCAGACCGGTGGCAGCATGGTTACCGAATAAAACGACCCGCCAAGAAACACGAGCGGCGTGATGATCAGCAAGGGGATCAGTTGAAGCTGCTCGAAATTGCCTGCCCAAATCCCGATGATGAACCCGAGTAGCGCGAAACTGATACAGGTCAGCACCAAAAACGCGAGCATCGCAAACGGATGCGCGATGGATATATCCACAAAGAAGAAAGACGTTATCAGGATAATCACCCCAATAAATAACGACTTGGTCGCTGCCGCACCCACATAGCCCAGCGTAATTTCAAGAAAATTCACGGGCGCGGACAGCAATTCGTAAATCGTGCCAGTGAATTTCGGGAAATAGATGCCGAATGACGCGTTGCTTGTCGCTTGGGTCATGACCGACAACATGATCAGGCCGGGCACGATGAACGCGCCGTAACTGACGCCTTCGACCTCTTGGATGCGGCTGCCGATGGCAGTGCCGAAGACAACGAAGTACAGCGACGTGGACAGAACCGGCGAGACCAATGACTGCGTGATCGTGCGGAAGAAACGGGCCATCTCGAATTTATAGATGGATGCGACTGCGGACAGGTTCATGCTGTTTCCTTCACAAGGTCGACGAAGATGTCTTCGAGGCTGCTTTGATGCGTGGCCATATCGGTCATTTGCAGACCGGCCTTTTGCAGATCGTTCAAAAGCGTCGTGATGCCGGTGCGATCCCCATTGGTGTCATAGGTATAGGTGACAGACGCGCCATTCGCGCCGACCTCTAGATCATAAGACGCGAGCGATTTCGGCAGGTCAGTGACAGGGGTCGCCAGATCGATGACCAACTGTTTCTTGCCCATCTGCGCCATCATTTCGGATTTATCTTGGATCAGCAGGATTTCACCCTTGGAAATCACGCCAACGCGGTCGGCAATGGCTTCGGCTTCTTCGATGTAATGGGTTGTCAAAATGATGGTGACACCGTCGGCCTTTAGATCGGCCACGATATCCCACATGTCCTTGCGCAACTCCACATCCACACCGGCGGTGGGTTCGTCTAGGAACAAGACGCGGGGTTCGTGGGCCAAGGCCTTGGCAATCAGCACACGGCGTTTCATCCCGCCCGACAGCATCATCGTCTTGCTGTCTTTCTTGTCGAACAGCGACAGTTTTTTCAAAAGCTCTTCTATATAAACGTCATTGCGCGGCTTGCCGAAGAGGCCCCGAGAGAACCGGACCGTGTTCATCACCGTTTCGAACGGTTCGATGTTAATCTCTTGGGGGACCAAACCGATCAAGCTGCGCGCGTCGCGATAATCCCGCATTGTGTCGAAACCGCCCACGGATACTTCGCCACCCGTCGGCACAGTGATCCCGCAAATCGTGGAAATCAGCGTGGTTTTGCCCGCGCCGTTTGGTCCCAAAAGCGCAAGGATTTCGCCTTCTTCGATTTCGAGATTGACGCCCTTAAGCGCCTCGAACCCGCCGTCATAGGCCTTGCGCAAATCGCGCACTGATACGATTGATGACATAGCTGTCCCCTTGATTTGCGCAGACACTACGGTGGCACTCGCAAAAGTAAAAGGGGGTCAGCCCATTCGCCCCGCCATATCCAACATCCGGCACGAAAACCCCCATTCGTTGTCATACCATCCGAATACACGCAGCAAGCCTTGGGCCGTGACACGGGTTTCGGGCAGCGAGACGATCAGGCTTTCAGATCGCGCGCGCAGATCTGATGACACCAGCGGTTTCGTGGTGTTCCCGATGATCGGGGTCGCTTGCGATAACACATCCAGCACGGCGTCGCGGGTCACGGCTTGGCCCAGCGTCACGGTCAAATCAACTGCAGAGACAGAGGCCACGGGCACACGGACCGCTGCCCCGTCAATCCGGCCCGCGATATCGGGCAGCACATGATCCAGCAGGCGCATCGCGCTGGTCGTTGTGGGCACCATCGACATGGACGCAGCACGGCTACGCATCATATCGCCGCGCGGTGCATCAATGGATGGTTGTGAGCCGGTGAAACAATGGATCGTCGTCATCCACCCCGTCTGCACACCCCAAGTATCATCGAGCAAACGTACCAGCGGGGCCAGCGCATTGGTCGTGCAAGACGCGTTGCTGACGATCACCTGATCGGTCAAGGCCGCATCATTGGCACCCATCACGATAGTGACATCGGCCGCATCCGTGGGACCAGAAATCAGCACGCGCTTCGCGCCCGCTTGCAAACCACGCTGCGCAAATTCACGGGTGTTCGCCTTGCCGCAACATTCCAGAAAGACGTCGACGCCCGTCAGATCAATGTCGCGCACATCAGTGGTCTGATGCATCGGAATAACTTGGCCGTTCAGATGCAGGTCGGTACCGCGAAGTTCGATATCACCAGCGAACGGGCCAAACACGCTATCGTATTCGAACAGATGCGCACAAAGATCGCGCGCGGCAATGTCATTGATCCCGACGACCTCAATATCTGGCCAGCCGCCCTGCGCCCAAGCGCGCAGGATCGTTCGTCCGATGCGCCCAAATCCGTTGATGAAAACGCGGGTCATAACTCGCCCGCCTCCTCCAAAACCTTACGGGCTGCGCGGAAACATTCCAGCGCCTGCGGCACCCCGCAATAAATTGCGATGACGTGGATCGTGGCGCGGATTTCTTCCTTGGTCACGCCGTTGTTCAGCGCCCCGCGACAGTGCAGTTCCCATTCAGTCATTTTGCCCAGCGCGCCGATCATCGACAGATTCATCAAGCTGCGGGTTTTGGCGTCCAGCGCGTCGTCACCCCAACCAAAGCCCCAGCACCACGCGGTCATCGCCTCTTGAAACGGCTTGGTGAATTCATCGGCTGCGGCCAGATTTTTATCGACGTATTCTGCACCCAAAGTTGCGCGGCGTTGTTCCAGTCCTTTTAGGAAAAGATTTTCGTCGAATGTATCAGCCATAGCGGGTATCCTTGCAAAGTGGTTGGCAAAACTTTGCACCCGTTTCTTCCAATTGGCCACCCCGATTTACGCGAAAAAGGCCGACCGATTTGGCGGGCCCTTTTTTGCTGGCTGGGCAACACTATTGCCGGACATGCTGGTTCGGAATTACTAACTGCGCTAAGGATCCCTTAGTATGAACACGCACGTGAAAATGGCAATTTACGGCCATTTTCGATGACGTTCACCGCATAACCGATGTCGTTGTAAATCAAGTCTAGCGTGTATGTCGCACCGCGTTTAGGTGTGAAGACACGTCCTTCACTCAACTCGCTTGAGCTATTAAAGCCTTTTTCGACAAACGAAGCCGTCACAACTAATTTCTGCCCCGTAGGCAGTAGGAAACCAGTGGCTGCATCTTTCACGGCGACCTCGCCTAGATACTCCGCTTTGCAGTTTTCGATGTAGCGCGCGACTTCTATCCGAACGGAACTGTTGGAAAAACGACTGGGGTCAACGGATTGCTGTATCATCATGCGGGCGCCTGTCGACGGTTCGACATACGCAGGCAGCGGTTCTCCGGAACAGGCAGTCAGGCCCATCACCAAG